>DDIR01000092.1 GCA_002338715.1 Phycisphaerales bacterium UBA1845
CAGCCCGTGGTGAAAGCCGGGTTCGCCGCGTTTTCTGATTGGTTAGGCTGCGGCGAGTTGGAACGACTGCTTTCCCGATGCGTGCGCTGCAATTGGCGCTTGCCGCTTCACCGACCGCTTCAAGAGTGCCCAGTGCATCAAGATCCGCGCGATTAGACGCGCGTGCAGGCCTTGCAGGCCTCGCGGGGTGCCTCGGCCCATTAGTTTGCGCATGATCAGGCTCAGGTTGAAACCGGCGACGTGTACCAGCACCCGCTTGAGGATGTTCGGGTGATCTCGCAAGTGTGTTCGACGCATCCCGCCCGTGTCGTAGCAGTGGGCGAAACTCCGATCGATCAACTCCCCGCGTTTCTTCATCAACCGCTTCCCGCGTTCGCCTCGGGTGCGTCGGCGATTGGCATACACCGCATCGCGTTCCGCGCTCTTGCCCGTCCACCGGCGCTGGCCACGGTCCGGTTCACTGATGTATGTCCGTATCCCCGGACGGGCGTGCTCAAGAAGAATCGCGTTACTGTGATAACCCTTGTCCGCAACGATCTCTGACAGAACCGTGTCACTAAGTGGCACTTTTGCATTGGCACCAGGAATAGCATTCGCCAACACTTCGACCAGGCTGTCGCCCGCTTGTTCCAACGTCTCGCCGAGGCTTGTCGTATCGCCACGGTTGGCCGGCTGGACCGTCACCGACACGATCGCACCCGTCTTCATATCCACCGCGTGTTCGGCTTTGTGGGCCAGATGCGTGCGCCCATCTTTCATCTTCGTGATCTTCGCATCGGGGTCGTGCGGATTCTCCCAATCGTCGTTCGACCCTTTATTCTTGCGGTTTTTGTCGATGCGCACCAAGTCCTCGCGGGTCGGTGTCTCGATCCCCGAAGCCACCGCCAACCGCGTCAAGAAAGCTTGGTAACTCTCACCTGTGTCCCGGCGAACGATGCTTCGCAGGGCCGCGTTGGCCTCCAACGTCGTTGCGTCTACGCCGATCGTCTTGCCGTCCAGCAACCCCGCATCCGCCAGCACACCCAACACCCAATCGAAAACTTCTTGATGAACCTCAAGGTCGAGCAAACGACGGTTGCGGGAGATCGTCGAGTGGTCGGCTGTCTGATCGGTCAGGTCGTAGCCGAGAAAACACCGCAACGCCATCGAGTCCGACACCCGCCAAGCGATCCCGCGCTCCGAGTCGATACCCTCGAAGTAACCAATCAGAAGCATCCGGAAGTAAACCGCCGGCGCCAACGAAGGGCGACCAAACTTCTCCGCATAGAATCCCCGGCAAGCCGCTTCAACGAAAGCATCAAAGCCATTGTCATCCAGGATTTGGTTCACCCGATCATAAAACGGATGGCCCGCCGTCAGAGGAAGATCCGCCGTAGCAACCCAAAAACTACTCTGCCGTTCCCGCTTGCGCGTACCCATCGCCATCGCTGTCCTCCATGACAAACCGAACAAAGCAATACGCCCTTATGATATCACGCGATGAAGAGTTTCACCACGGACTGATAGGGCGACGCACACAATGAATCGCGCAGCGGTCATCGCCCATGTCAAATGCACGACATTCATTAGTAGACTCCTTCGTACTCTGCCGTGATGCAGCGGCCCCATGATCATCCGCTTGCTGCTATTGCGCGTACTCCGATAAGAACAATTCGATATTATCCGCGTATGCGTAGTTGAAATTTGCGTCGCTGCCTTTGAAGCTGATGTCGACGATGATCACGGCTGCGTCCTCGGGAAGATAGTCGCTCGTTTCCACCGGAAATAAGCCCGTCTGATTATCGCGCTCAAGTGGCGTGACCTCGGGGAGGTTGACCGAAGCCAACACGCTGTCGTCGGCGCGGCGAACGATGAGCCTTGCGCTAGCTGCGTCGGTCTTTGCCAGGTCGCCGCCCATAAATGCGGCGAACCTATACTTCACTCGACCGGTATCAATGGCCTCGCGCCAACTCGGATCGACAACAATCGTCTGCCGAATGGTACTCAATAAGTAGTCCGATCCACCAGCAAAGAAATACAACCCTCGATCGGCCGGTCCCGGGTCGGATTCAGACGGTAAGTCGGTGGATTCACCATAAGCTCGAACCGCCACGCTGGATTCAACGAAGTTCCAATGTGGAATGCCGGACTCGTCGGAGAAAATTTCGGCGCCCGGGTTCTGTACGAGGTTTTCGCTGGTGCGCGTGGGCGATGCGGCTTCCCATTGGATTCGCAGTGTCGGCGGCCCATCTGTTAAGTTGGTGGGCGTGGCTCGCAGGACGTATCCCTCACCGGAAAGTGTCTCGGCGAGACTTAGCCGCTCTCCTTGGAATTTGGGCGTTCCTTCGGCAATAATGTCGCCAGCAAGGTCGAACAAACTCAAATGAACCCCCGGATCGAGCGACACAACGCCATCGAAAGATGGATCACCGAAGAACGAAAAGTACTCGGCATACTTCAATTGCTTTTCAATTTCGACAGGCCCGGGCCTGATGATTTCCGGCGGAATGTTGCCCACCAGTATTGGCGGTAATTGGGTGGGATCGACGAGGGCGCCGTTGAAAAGCGTGTAACTTCCCACGTCACCATCGACCTTGACCAGATAATACACATCGGATTGCAATAGTACCTTCGCGCCTGCCGCGCAGCTTGCAGCGTCGACAACGCCGACCATAGCCCCCTGCGTCCCGTTGTCGTTGAGCAGATAAACGTGCATCGAGACGGGAGCGGTATTCGCATAGATCGACACAAACGGGCTTCCAAAAAGCAGAACGGCTTCAGCATTGGACAAGCGGGCGCCGCGTACAATGTAATAATCGACATCCGAGGGAATATCGTTATGAATCGTAGCGTTGATTGTGACGCTAGGGTTGATGACGAATGTACCACCAATTCCGGAGGCAAACGAGTAAATGTATCGTGCCGCTGGCACATCGTTGTTCACTTCATAAACGTCCGTTCCCGTCGCGGGCGCACCGAAGCTGATCCCAAGATGGTACGCGTTAACGTCCTCCGCCCGCAGACCCAGTTTCAAGAGACCGCCCGGCACCTCGTAGCCAAGGATGCGTCCATTCGCGCTCGTTGCGTCATTGGTTCGTGAGAGGGCGCCACAGGTGTCACCAAGACTTTGGAGCGTGATCAACGACAGATCTCCGAGCCCGCCCGGATACTGGAGATTGATAAGAATATGGGCGGCGCCCGGTGACTCGAACTCAAAGAAGTCGTGATCCTGGGCATTTATGCTCAGATTAGGTTCATTATAGGGAGGGTTGTTGCCCAGATCGGTCGGGTCTGCGGGACCATTGTTCGGTTCGAATCGGTCGGGAAGATTCTCGACCCCGTCGGCTGCACTGTGGACTGCCGCGTAGGCGTCAATGATACGGGTGACGAATGCATCACCCCCTGGCTGGGACGTCTCAATTAGTATTCGGGCGACGTCGTCAGCGCTCAAGGATGGATTTAGCGCCTTCATCATTGCAGCGACGCCTGCTACGAATGGAGCGGATGCACTGGTACCACCGAATGACGTGGTCGCAGGGTTCGGCTGAATCGCCGGGCCGGCGGGGTTGGCATTACCGGGAGCCGGTTGGGCCATTACCGGGATGTTTGTCGGGGCGAAGATCGTCACACCGCTTCCGAAGTTGGAATAGGTTTGTTTTGTGGTTTCATTGGGTGGATCGTTCAGTGCACCGACGCAAATGACGTGTTCGAACGTGCATGGATGATAGTAATTGTCGGGACCATCCACGTCGTATCCGACACCCGGATTGCCTCGGCCATTACCCGCGGACGCGACAAATACCGTCGCGGTTGCTGCGTTGATATCATCAATGATGCTTCCATCGCGAAATGGGTTCCCGCCCCTGTCATCAATGCGGCACCAGACATCACAGTCCATTCCGAAACTCATCGAGACTACGTCGGCACCCCAGGCGATGGCTGTTCGGATCGCGCTATTGCGCGTGTCCTTCGTTCCATCAATTCGAAACAACATCGGGTCAGCTACTTGACCACCTACGCCTGCGTCACCCAACCGATTGTCCAGAATTCCGGTGGCCACACTGGTGGATCCCGTTCCATGCCAAAAGCACGGCGTATTCGCACATCGCATCAGGCTGGGACCGTCTGCAACGGAGTCTCCGTCACCGCTGAAGTCTGCTTGTATCGGGCGGATTGTGGGAAAGTCGCTGTCATTGCCCAGCATCGGGTCGACTCGCCCCATACCGGCCGCGTCCAGCCAAAACCCGCTATCGATGATCGCGACACGAACACGGCGCTGGATGCCGTGCGCCGCTACGAACTGCCAAGCCAGCGCGACGTTGGAATTGCTTGTATTCATTCCCGTCCCAAAGTGCGTTTCGGAGAGTCCATTCTGAAAGGTACCGGCTCCTGCCGCCGGCGTAGGTCGCTCCTGCGAATTCAGCAAGACTTGGTACGCACCCGCGGGAAAAGGCACCTGGTCGGCGTGGCTGATCCAATCCGCCGACACGCTGTAACCGGATGCCTTGGCGTCCAAGATTCCAGCGAAGGTTCGCAGTCCTGCATCAGACGAAAATTCCAATACTCCCTCAATGCCGGCGTCCGTGGCATCCTCAACGACGCGCGAGGTATCGACCCCGTCCAGGTCAATCATGACCACAAATGTGTTCGCAGCGCGCTGTTCGGCGGTTAGCGTGCTTCCCAACTCGGGAGGCGGCTCGGGAATGGTATTGTCTCGCAGAATCGTTCCATTGTACCGTTCGATGAATTCAAGCAATTCGGCTTCGCTCTCGGTCTGGACGAGTACGAGGCCTTCGACGAAGTCGCTTTGCACGCCCATTGCATCGCGAGAAGCGGCAATGAATAGCGACTCACCACCAATGTCGGGAATGGTTTCCTGTTGCGGAATAAGTTCCTCGTTGACTACCGCCTTAAACGGGGCATCGGGATCCGGTGAAGGGCTCGGCGAGGGCGAGGGCGAGGGCGATGGAGAAGGAGAAGGAGAAGGCGACGGAGAAGGCCCAGGCACTTGATTGCAAGCACCGGTTGATGCAAGCACTATGATTGCAATGACGATTGACATTCGACTCATAACAAAACCTCCCAATTACTGAGCAGTTCACGCACTCTCGCTACTGCTGAAATTCCAAAAGGACCAACTCGAAGTTGTCTGCATATCCGTCGTTGAATTCACCGTCCGGACCGTTGAAGGTGACGTCGACGTGCATCTCAAATGTCCCGAAGGGCAGGTAGTCGACGACTTCGACGGGCAGCAGACCTGTTTCGTCCTCGCGCTCCAATCGCGTGACCGACGGCAACTTGACTTGATCCAGAATTTGTTCATTCGCGTCCACGAACGTCAGTGTCGCCGACGCGCTGTCGCTTTCGCCAAGGTATCCACCCAGATATGCCGCGAATCTGAATTTGGCGCGCCCTTCATAGATGGGTTGTTGCCAGTCGGGTGCAACAAAAATGGATTGCCGCATGCCGCTTATCTGATTGTTACCGCCGGCGAAGAGGTGGAATCCGCGATTGTCGGGACCGGGCCCTGTTGTTGACGGGTACCCCTCCTGATCGTCATAGAAATAAAGTCTCGGTAGTGGCAGGTCGCCAAACGCAGACCACTCGGACAAATCTTCCTCACCCAGGACAACCTCAGCGCCGGGGTTCAAGATCAAATTCTCACTCGTGCGGGATGGTGCGACGTCATCCCACTCGAGGTCGAGCAGCATCTCATCTTCACTGGAAGGCATCAGCGGGGTCACCCGCAGGGCATAGATTTGATCTTGCACGGTCGAAAGTAGGTCCAATCGCTCCCCCAAACCCGATTGCGCCTGACCTTGAGCGATGAAGTTATTGTCGAAGTCAAACAGTTCCAGATGCAGATTCGGGTTGCCCACATCTATGGCACTGAATGCGCGGTCAGCGGCAAACACCAAAAGCTCTGGAAAACGGATCGCGCGCTCAACCGGGTCGCCAGGATGAAGTACGGTATAGACATGGTCGCGAGCGAGAATGGGAAGGCGCAAACGGCCCCCGTCTACACCATTGCTCAGGGTGTACCGACCCGCTGTTCCAGCAACGGTGACCAGGTAGTAAGCTTCGGAATCCAAGCGCACGGCCAATGGCTGAGCCGCGCAGCTTCCTCCGCCCAACGAGGCAACCAGCGTCCCCTTGGTATTGTCCGGATTGAGCTTGTTCACGACGAGCGTAAGCGCCGATTCATTGCCAAAAACTTTTAGGGTCGGGACGCTGCCCAAGAACAGGATATCCGCAAAGGTTGGCGTGACGCCTCGGACGATGTAATGGTCCTGTTCAAAGTTGGAATGCAAATTGACCTGAATCGTGAATCGCGGATCAATGCCCAACCTTTTGAGCAGTCCGGAACCCACACGCTTCAGCGAGTAAATCCACTTCGCAGTGGCGTCGGTTTCGTTGGGTTCATAATCGTCCGGTGCCAATATCGCAGAAGTAAAACTGATCCCGAGGTTGTAGGCATTAATATCCTGGGCATCGATGCCGAGCTGGATTGGTCCTCCTGGAACACGGTAGACAAATTGGTGTCCACTGCCACCTCCCAACGACCCGTCGCTGACGTATGTGGGCATGCCGCACTCGCCCAAACTTTCTACGTTGAGCAGCGCGAGATCACCGAGGGTGACAGGGTATTGAAGATTGACCGTCATGGTCGAACTTCCCGGCGACTCAAATTTGAAGTAATCGCGGTCTCGCTCGTCGAGATTGAGGTTGGCCTGGTTGTAAGGCGCGGGCGCCGCAAGATCGGTAGGGGTCAGGTCGTTACCGGCGCCGGCGTCAAAGCGATCTTCGACAATGGCAATGTCAAGAGCTGCACGGCGCAATGCCGAATATGCGTCGATATAACGGGTAACTTGTCCGGCACCGGGATAGGCGGTCGCGCGAATAATCTCGCCAACCTGATCGCCATTGAGATTCGGATCGATGGCCTTGATCATCGCAGCCACACCGGCGACGAAAGGCGTCGATGCACTGGTGCCGCCAAATGTCGCAGGACTTGCAGGTCCAGCCGGATTGTTATCGGTGGACGCCGGTTGCGCCATGACCGGGATGTTCGTGGGCGCGAAGATGTCGACGCGTGCGCCAAAGTTTGAGTAACCAATTTTGGTCGTCACGTCATTAGCGAGCGCGCCGACACAGACCACATGATCTTCGATGCAGGGATGAAAGAACGATGGATCGCTCACTTCGTATCCAGCTGCGGGATTGCCCCGTCCGTTGCCTGCGGCGGACAGGAAAACGGTTCGGCTTCCGGCGTCGACCGCATCGCTAATCGGCGTGTGTTCTCGATCATAAATACGGCAGCCCTGATTGCAGTCGCCGCCAAAACTCATCGACACAACATCGGCGCCCCAAGCAACGGCAGTGCGAATGGCTCGGTTGATCTGATTACGCTGACCATTCATCTTGAATAGCATGACGTCTGCAATCTGCCCGCCAGTTCCGGCGTCCCCAAGCATGTTGTTCAAGAATCCCGCCGCGACACTGGCCGCACCAGTGCCATGCCAAAAGCACGGATTTCCTGTGCCACAGGCAGTCACGTTAGGACCATCAGCGAAATAGTCATCGGCGACGAAATCGTATTGGACGGGATTCGCTGGAAAGTCGCTGTCTGTACCGCGTGAGCTGCCGTCGGTGTTGAGCCAGAATCCGCCATCGATGATCGCCACCTGTACGCGGCGCTGTATTCCGTGGGCCGCGAGGAACTGCCATGCCGCAGTTACATTCGACGCGCTGCCCGACGCTTGAAATCGTGTTGTGGCAAAGGCGTCGGTGAATCCGCCCATCCCGTCGGGTCGTTCCTGGGTACTTAGGACGGTCATGGGAAACGCCTGGTTGGGATAGCTGACTTGAACAGGAGAAACGTCAAACCCCTCCGCAAACGCCTGAGCGACACCCGAAAACGTTTGCATTCCTGCTTCTGATGAAAACTCGTACAAGCCTTCAATTCCCGCAGCTGCGCCATTGGCAGCCAAGCCCGCCGCGTCAACCGCGTCGAGATTGATGCGGACCAGATATTCTGTGGGCCGGCGCTGTTCATCGGTCAGCGTGATGCCCAAAGTGGCGGGTGGTTCAGGAACAGCATCGTCGTCAACGACCGAGCCCTCGAAGCGGTTGAGAAACGCTGTCAAATCTGCATCGCTGGCGGGACGCAACAAAATAAGCCCTTCGAGAAAATCGCTCTGCACGCCTTTGGCATCACGCGAGCAGGCGACAGTTTGTAGACTTCCCTCTGCGTCGGGTATGGCGGCTTGTTGCGGGGCTAGCTCCGTATTGATTTCCGGCTTAAATCGAGCGCCGGGACTCGGTGTTGGGCTTGGCGAGGGCGAAGGCGACGGCGTCGGCCCGGCCATTTCATTGCACGCTCCCGCCAAGACAATCAAGACGGTTGAAACAGGCATCAAGAATCTTCTCATCAATGTGTCTCCGAAAAACTGACCAGGGTGCGTCATGTCGCTACTGCCAAAATTCCCATAGGACCAGCTCAATGTCATTCGTGTCTTCGTTGTTGAATTCACCCTCCCGGCTAAAGAACCCAACGCCACCGTTTGTCTCAATTGGCGGCACCTTGACTTGCCGAAACCGCCCATGACGCTGAGCCTTGACCGGTCACGATTGTGTTTTTGGAGGATTAATCGCCGGTAGGTGTCACTTGAAGCCCTTCAACCTATACGCGACAATTGGAAGTGAACCCCTTCAGTCGGGTCGAAGAAATCGGTGGGTTCTTGGAAGCGTTGTCCTGTCCGGCACCCGGAAAGTCGTTTCCTGATGTCACTAGACGTTACTCAGTTACTGCATGCTATTGCGGACGGACACGATTCCGGTGTGGATGAACTCCTTCCATTGGTTTACGGCGAGCTTCGCAAATTGGCGCAAAGCTTTCTCGAACGCGAACGCGGCGACCACACGCTTCAGGCCACGGCGCTGGTGCATGAAGCGTATCTCAAGTTAGTGGATCAACGATCAGCGCGATTGCAGGATCGAACGCACTTCTTTGCTGTCGCGGCGCAGGCCATGCGACGGATCCTTGTGGACCACGCTCGCACGCATGGTCGGGCCAAACGGGGGGGAGGACTTCAGCGCGTTTCACTCGACGGGCAAGCTGAGTTAGCCCAGGAACCCGATGTCGATTTGATGACGCTCGATGAAGCGCTTGAACGGCTTGGTGAAGACAGCCCCGAGTCAATCAGAGTCGTTGAAATGCGATTCTTCGCCGGGATGACCGTTCAGGAGACGGCAGTTGCCCTGGGTGTGTCTGATAGCACCGTGGAACGCGATTGGCGCTACGCGCGGGCATGGCTCTTTCGGGAGTTGGCGGACGATCAGGCTGGCAGCGAAGGAGCCGGGTTCAATGACGCACCCGAATCACCGTCGCGCGGCTGATCTATTCAAGGCCGCACTGGATTTGGATGCAGGGGCGCGATCCGCTTTTCTCGACGCCCAGTGCGCCGATGAGCCCGACCTGCGCAGCGAAGTCGATTCTCTGTTGGAAGCCGACGTTTGTGCCGATCAGTTTCTGTCCGCGCCTCCCGAACGGGTACGCGCGCTCGCGGCTCAGTCGGACGCGATGGTAGGGCAACGGTTGGGTGGTTATAGGATCGTAAGGCGCATCGCCGTCGGTGGCATGGGGGCGGTTTATGAGGCGGTTCAGGAACAATTGGGGCGGACCGTCGCGCTCAAGGTGGTTCGAAGTGGATCCACCACTGATTCAGCGCTTCGTCGATTTGAATATGAGGCCAGGTTTCTCGCGCGTCTTCGACACGTGGCGATCGCGCAGATTTATGAGGCAGGAACCCATACGACGGGTGGCGCGACCCTGCCGTACTTCGCCATGGAGTATGTTCCCAACGCCCAAACGCTTGTTCAGTATTCAGACGAACATGGTTTGTCAAAGCGGCAGCGACTTGAGCTTTTCGTTCAGGCATGCGACGCGGTTCAATATGCCCATCAACTGGGCGTCATCCATCGCGACCTAAAACCCAGCAATATTCTTGTCGGGCACGATTCGACTACCGCAAGCGACGAGCCTGAATATCGGGCGACTCTAAAGGTGATTGATTTTGGCGTCGCGCGGTTGGTTCAATCGGACTTCGCCGTTACCTCAATGCACACCGCTTATGGACAACTCCTGGGAACACTTCAATACATGAGCCCGGAGCAGTGTGGCGCCGACCCCGAGGCTATCGACATCCGCAGCGATGTGTATTCGTTGGGCGTTGTGCTGTACGAATTGCTGGCCGGTCAATTGCCCTACGACGTCCAACGTTTGAGTTTGGTGGATGCGGCGCGCGTGATCGCGCAGGCGCCACTACCGCGAATTGGGGCACTGACTCAAACCTCTCACGGCGACCTGGACACCATCGTAAGAAAAGCCATGGAAAAGGATCGCGAGCGCCGCTATCGAACTGCCGCGGAATTGTCCGACGATATTCGCCACTACCTTCGCAACGAGCCAATCGCGGCGCGCCCACCCAGCATGACCTATCTGCTAGGCGCCTTCGCCAGGCGCAACAAGGCAATGGTGACAGGTCTGGTCGCCGTTCTCCTCGTGCTGGTGGGCGGCATTGCCACGACAAGCTGGCAGGCTTCCCGCGCCCGTGCCTCGGAACGAATCGCGCGGGAAAGCCTTCGCGACCTTTACGTGGCGCGGGCACGCTCCCTTCGCTACTCGCAATTGGCCGGACAGCGCACGGCGGCGATGGATGCACTTTCCAAAGCTGCAGCAATTCGGCCCGACCCGGACCTGCGCGACGAAGTCATGACCACGCTCTCGGTTCCCGACGTTCGTGAAACGACTTTCCCCCTGCCCGATGGAAGCATCAGTGCCGTGTTGAGCCCAGATCTGTTGCAATACGCGGCTACACTTGCTGATGGTTCGATTCAGATTGGTGGAGTGAAAGACGGCCGTCAGCGTGCTCGAATTCCGCCGCCAGTTGATCCGGTTTTGAATCCCATAAAACTCTGGTGCAACCAACAGTTCGTCATTCGACTCTTTGACAGAGATCAAAAGCCGCGCCGACTGGAGCTTTGGCGCGTTGATAACCCCGCCATGATCCTGGAGGTTTCGGACATACCAGATCGCGCCTCGTTTGACGTGTCGGCGGACGAAACGACGCTGGCCATAGGTCGCAGCGATCATGCAATTCACTTTTACGATTTGTTGACCGGTCAAGAGACGCGCCGAATCGAATTGGATCGTGATCCGTCTTACCTCCAATTCGATCCGACCGGACGACGCATTGCGCGGTTTCATGCGCGCGATTCACAAGCAAGCATCCTCGATCTTGAGACGCAGGAATCTGCACGCATTTTCGAGGGATCGAACATTGCGTTCGCCGTGGCGTGGAGTCCGGACGGAAAAATCATCGCCGGATCAGAAGACTACCTGATTCGAATTTGGGATGTTGACAAACATCGCGAAATCGCGGTTCTACCGGGACACGAATCGGGAGTTGTTCACCTGCGGTTTTCACATGATGGGCGTTTGTTGGTTTCATACGGCTGGGACGGAAAATCCATCATCTGGGAATTAGCGACGCTACGACCCCTGCTTCGACTCGACGTTCAGACCCCTGCGTTCAGTTCGGACGATCAGACGCTAGCCGGGTTGGTAAGCCGCGAAGGGAAGTTCACCGTCAACATCCTCGATATGCTCAATGGCGACTACTTTGATTTTGTGAGTACCGAACTCGGAATCGAAGCGGCAGTAGGCAGCGGTTCCGCTGTGCATCCCAATGGGCGCATCGCCGTATGCGGTGTTCACCGGCGGGCGGATGAATCGTCCGGATTGCAATGTTTCGATGTCGCGCAACGGACCTGCATCGGGAGCGTAAGATGCGGGAAAGTCGAAACCATGCGATTCAATTCGATCGGCACGTCGCTTTATACCGCGGGTCGCGATGGGCTCATCAAGTGGCCTGTCCGGATCGACCAGAATGCGGTGCGATTTGGTCCGCCCCAAATTCTTTTGGCCGACGAGAATGCAGAACAATTCGATGTTTCGGCGGATGGCGCTATCATCGCCTCGGTGTCGTGGGTCAATCAGACCATTACGTTTCTTGACGCGCAGTCGGCAAAATTTAACACCCACAACGCTTTGACGAATGCCCGTAGCGTCGCACTTTCACCCAATGGCAGATGGGCGGCGGTGACCACGTGGCAAGGCGCGGGCTGCGAAATCTGGGACGTCAATTCCCAAACAGTAGTCGCACGCCTCGATGTATCGGGGAGTGCGATGCCGGCATTTAGCCCGGATGGAAAGTGGTTGGCTATTCGTGATTGGTCGGGGATTTCAATTCTGAGAGCGCCATCGTGGGATAAGGCGCATAGGATCGACGTGGCGGGATTTACGCGAGTCGGGTTCTCCCGCGACAGCCGGTTGCTAATTGCCAGCGACGAGCAATCGAAGATCCACTTGATTGATCTCTCCACCGGAAAAACACTAACCTCGTTTTATGGTCCTGGCCAATTGGCTGCGACCGATCCAATGATCACTTCGGATGGTTTGTTGGTCGCGTTTGCACAGCGCGGCGCTCTCGTACAAATCTGGGACCTTCATGCAATGCGAAAAACACTCGCGTCGCTGCGGCTCGATTGGGATCACCCAATGTATTTAACTTCGGAAGGGTTTGAGCACCGCAAACCGATAAACTTGACACATGCAAGCTTCCTCCAAAACTGATTGCTCAGACGGCGGCTTGATCTGCAAGTGAACTCTTGTTCGAGAACTTGGTCGCCTGGCGAGTGCGGTGGCATTGGGGAAAGGGAGAACAGCCCCAGAACGTTGATCCGACATTCGGTCCGTTTTGGCCAGTGGGTCTGGCGCATAGCGCGCAACTTACCAACACAACTCGCGATACGTCACGCCCTTTGTCGCACGGCACCCTCGCACAAGAATAGCCCGTGACGTTTTGCCACGGGCTTGGACCTCCCCGAAAGCACCCCCTTTCGAACGTCGGCTAATAGACAGAGTGGGCCGGGCGGGCAATTGGGCTGGTTAACAGGGTGCATCGCTCAGAAGCGACCCTTCAACTAGCGGGAACAACACCGTCTTCGAACCGCTGGCACGCTGCGCGGAGGGACCTTTTCGAGGTTCTGTTCGCTTATCCGAATGGAATCGCTGTCCTTATGGTCGAATCCCGCTTCGCAATGCGCGTATTTGACTCCCTGGTGGATTGCTGCGCCATTATCATCGCGCTTCGTGACAATCGATCGTCTAAGCGCATTGCATTTCTGCGCCGTTCAGACTCGCCACTCGGCGGCGAGCATATTATCGTACACGCCGCGACCTGCGCGATCGACCCATCGGTCGCGCGTAACAACGCCGTTGAATGAATCTCAAATCACTCCCGAAAGCGAATGAGAGAGGCACCTAAATTTTGGACCCGCTCGTGATGGACCAGCGCGACCGAACGCGACCACATTCTTCGGTCGAATAGAAAACTTCAACTGCGCCCAAATGACAATATCACGAATTGGAATGCATCGCAGAATCAGCTCGAACTGCTAATCGAAGAAACAGGATGAGCAGAAGTGCCAGAATTCCAAAGAATGCCGATGCGGTTATCAACTTTGAAGAGGAAATGCCGAATCTTTCGGCAATCAAATCATGGAACACAATTCTTTGGAAAACCCGCACAACGAACAATCCAACAAATCCCCAGATGATTGGCTGATGGCGAAGTGGCCGCAGTGCGGCTGCACCGGCTGCTACGCCCAAAGCCATCATGAATGCGCCTAGGGGCCGAAGCATGTACTGCATTTGAGGTTCAATCTCTACGGTGACCCCGTAGAGCGTCGCCATAAAGCCTTGAAGACGCTCCGAAAGCGCAATCGCAGCCCCAAGGGCGACATGCGAAGCGCTGATAAACCAAAGTAGAACTTGTAGACTTCGGTAAGCAGAATTCATAGAGTCATACTCCGACTGTCGGCAATGTTTACAGGCGTCGAGTGCGATTGCAAGAAAAAATGAGAACCAAATATGAAGAAGCTCAAAATCGCATTGATCAGTCCCAAGGGACCACTCTACCGCAAGAAGGGCGGCATCTTTGGTCGTTCCCTCCGTTACAAGCCGTTAACATTGCCAACTCTAGCCGCCCTCCTGCCAAGCGAAATAGATATTAAATTAACTTGTATCGACGAAGGGATTGAGGACGTTGATCCAAATCTGGATGCCGATCTAATTGGGATGACGGTAATTACGGGATGTGCACCTCGGTCCTATGAGCTGGCGGCTATGTTCCGACGAAGGAACATCACGGTCGTTCTCGGGGGGCCCCATATCACGCTCGTTCCGGATGAAGCACAATCTCATGCGGATGCCATTGTTGTCGGTTCTGCGGAAGAAGAGTGGCCGCGTTTGGTGCGTGATTTTGTTCAAGGCAAGCTTCTCAGTCGATATGTCCAATCTCCGAACCTTGATCTTGCCGGATCGCCGCGGCCCGACCGATCGGTGCTCCCCAGACGCGCATATCTAACTGACGACGTGTTTGAAGCGACGCGCGGGTGTGTTCACGATTGCGATTTCTGTGTCGTGCCTGCAACGTCGGGACGCCGACCATTTCAACGACCGGTGGGCGAAGTTTTCGACGACATCATCAGTCATGGAAGTAAGACAGCCATATTCGTAGACCCTAACCTCATTGCCGATCGTACCTATGCAATGTCTCTGTTCAAGGCAATTACACCGCTAAAGATTCAATGGTACGGTTTGGCGACAACTCTCTTGTGCCAGGACATTCCTCTCCTCGATGCCTGTGCGGCCAGCGGATGTCGCGGATTGCTAATGGGTTTTGAATCGCTGTCTTCCAAGAATCTGGACCAATCAAGAAAAGGATTCAATCGGCCTGAAGAGTATGAAACTGTCGTTGGTCGACTACACGATCGCAGAATTGCACTGCAAGCGTGCTTTGTATTTGGAATGGATGAGGATGACCTTGGGATCTTCGAACGCACGGCGAAGACTGTGATTGACCTGAAGATTGACCTGCCGAGATTTTCAATTGCCACTCCCTTTCCAGGCACCGCGCTCTTCGCACGTTTGGAGAGAGAGGGCAGAATCTTGACTCGAAACTGGGAGTTCTATGATGGGCAGCACGCTGTGTTTCGCCCCAAGAACATGAGTCCGCGTGAGCTTGAACTGGGTACAGAGTCTGCATGGAAACATGCGTACAGCCTGAGAGGGATGGCGCGTCGGATGTGGCACTCGGCAGCATCGTGGCACGTCGCGCTTGTGACGAATCTGGGGTACAGGCACTATGCCCACAACTTGAAACGCTTTTATACCTGTGACCTTCCCGCGTTTACGCCGAACTGGAGCCGATTCGACGATCGTTCTTCGGTTATCGCAAGTTCGGAACTGGTCCAACCGAGCATACGCATATCCTCAACAGCAGGGAGCTCGCGGTGACGGCAATGAAAGACCCATTTCGCCTGACGATTGTTCACCCATGTGTGGGCCGGCGCGTGGGAATGAAGAAATACATCCGCACGTGGTTGATGGAACCGCTTGCGCCTGCGCTACTCGCCGCATTGGTCCCAGAAGAAGTCGAAGTTTCGTTTTACGACGATCGGCTCGAACCGATTCCCTTTGGCACGCGAACCGATCTTGTTGCGATAAGCGTGGAAACGTACACTGCTCGCCGCGCTTACCAGATTGCGACGGAATATCGACGACGCGGTGTGCCTGTGGTCATGGGTGGGTTTCACGCGACCTTATGCCCTGATGAGGTTATGCAGCATGCAGAGTCCATTGTCGTCGGCGAGGCGGAAGAATTGTTCCCACAAGTCGTCGACGATTATCGGCACAGGACCCCAAAGCGCCGATACGAGTCTTTGGGGCGGCCGCAATTGGGTGTCAAGCCTCGCCGGTCGATCTACGAGGGCAAAGCGTATTTACCAATTCGGCTGGTTGAGTATTCCCGCGGGTGCCGGTTCAAATGCGACTTCTGTGCTGTTCAGTCGTTTTTTTCTGCAACGCATACGCATCAACCCATTGGTCAAGTCTTGAGCGAAATAGAAAGCACGCGTGATAGAAGAACGCTTTATTTTTTCATCGACGACAACATCTGCTCGGACCTGGACGCCGCCAAGGAGTTGTTCAGGGCGTTAATACCGCTTCGCATACGCTGGGTTAGCCAGTCGAGCATAAATGTCGCCTTTGATGATGAGGCGATGCAACT
The DNA here is from genome assembly GCA_002338715.1 of Phycisphaerales bacterium UBA1845. Lineage (GTDB taxonomy): Bacteria > Planctomycetota > Phycisphaerae > UBA1845 > UBA1845 > UBA1845. Next base: position 16,176 of record DDIR01000092.1, read on the forward strand.
TCTGAAAGCAAGTGGTTGCCAGTGTTTGCTCATTGGAATTGAAAGCCTGCGGCCTGATGCGCTTGCCGGAATGAACAAGTCGTTCAACCTGATGCGTGGTGGACCGGAAATTGCGTTGTCGAATCTTCGTAAGTTTGGAATACGTGTCTATGGCACGTTCATGTTTGGTTACGACCACGATTCCGATTCGTCATTCAAGCAATCGATCGAATTTGCAACGCAACAGGAAATGTTCATCGCGGCGTTCAATCATGTTACCCCGTTTCCTGGCACGCCGTTGTATCGTCGCCTGAAATTCGAGGGCAGGCTCCTTTTCGATGCCTGGTGGAATGACCCCGGCTACAGTTATAATATGGTTCCATTTCAACCGGCATCGTGTAGTCCGGAAGAACTCTCGCAGAATTGCGTGCGCGCAAGACGCCAATTCTATTCGATTCCGAGCATCATCAAACGTGCAATCGGTAAAGCGAATCGCGCGGACTTGCTGATGTTGGCGAGATACTTCATCATTAATGCAATGCACAGATCGGACGTTTCAGGCCGCAATGGCCTACCGCTGGGAGACGCTGCGTGGAAAGGCCCGTTCTTGCCAATTCAGATGCAGAAACAAAGCTTGTCCGGATACTCGATGCCCATTGCTTAAGTTCGATCGAAGCTTCTCGAATCAACAAAGTTCTATCGCAACCCATGGGGGGGCGGATTCGATTGAGCTTTCAAGACAAGCCTGGGCACATTAATCCGTGTAAGCGCGAGACTCTTGTGTTGCTTGAGTCCCAAGGCGGCCGAGTCCACGGCGTCGGCGGGCGCAAAGTTCTTGATGTCTGGTATGATGGCCGCAAAGCGCAAGTCGGATATCTGCACCGATTCCGAGGAGAATCTCGAATTGGATGGAACTTTGAATCCATCAAGCAAGGCTTCGACATGCTGCTCGACTCGCGCACTGACAATCAACTCGACTTTGATGTCACCAGCATCGCCTCAGACAACACGGCGGCCCGGCGTCTGCTCGAACGAAATCTTCCGGGCATGCCGATATATCACCCGCTCTGCGGCTACACGACTTTTGTTCTGACAACCCGCCGATCTGGGACTGTTTCGTCGGACTCCGAACCAATGGATGACACGGTCATTGCAGAGATCGAATCGCTCCAGCAGCAGTACGCTAGCGCGATACAATTCGCACCAAGTTATTCAATGGTCCGCTTGCTTTCTGTGATCCCGGCCCAAGACTGGATTCTGGTCCGACGGGGCGGCCGGATCGTTGCAGCTGCGGGAATGTGGAATCAGCCTCCAACTGAACAGATTCGCGTTGCCGGTTACGATTCTCTTCTGTCGGCAATGCGTCCTCTCCATAACGTTTTAGCGAGACTGTTGAACAAGCCCACATTGCCGCCAGCGGATTCGAATTTGCCCATGGCGTTTCTTGCATTCGCTGCGTTTGATTCTCCCCATCCATCAGATGTGTTGCTGCTTATCCGGCGTGCGATGCTGCATGCCAGAAACCTTGGGTTGGCTTACCTCGCATTCGGAGCCACAGAAGGCGCGCCCCTGTATCGGATCGCGCTTAAACATTTTCGCCCCTGGAAATTTGCAACGACGATATATGCGGTGACGCGATCGGGTCGTCAAACCGTCGATGGCATCCAGCGAGCTGCAAGCGTGGGGTTGGAGGCGGCGCTGCTATGAAGGCGGAAGTTCAACCAACTATGCAACTTCAGGAGGCAGACAAAGCCGGCATGTTTCGTTTACTTGATATGCATTTTTTGCATGCACGACGTGAGGATTTTGAAGCGGACCTGGCCAACAAGAACTGGGCAGTGATCGTGCGAAATCGAGACGGAGCGATTGTGGGGTTTTCCACGATGGCGCTGTACCGGAGTTCGTGCAACAGGATCGCCGACCCCGTACTCTGTTCAGGGGACACCATTGTCGATCGAACGGCAAGGAGTTCATCGCGATTTCTGTCCGCGTGGCTTCACGCTGTTCTCCGTCTTCGCCGCGAATACGGCTGCGAGAAGCTTTATTGGCTTTTGATTGTGTCAGGGTTTCGTACGTATCGCCTCTTGCCCGTATTTTGGCGTGAATACTTCCCGCGATATGACGCCCCAGTGCCTGCGGGCACACTCGCGACGATGCGGGACTTAGCCGGCGAGCGATTTGGTGATTCATTCGATCCATCTAGCGGCATTGTTCATCTCCCAAACACGCAGATTCTTCGGCATCCCGTAGACGCTGACCCGAGCGGGAAAGCAAGCGATCCGCACGTTGCATTCTTTGGTGAAGCCAATCCGGGGCATATTGTCGGTGACGAATTGGTGACGCTGACTGAACTGAGCGAAGCCAATCTGACGAGAGCTGGACGGCGGTTGATCCGGGAGTCGGTGGGTGGCCTGTTCACGGGAGCACATCAATGAATATGGCGCACTTTGCCAACCGAATGTGGTATGGAGCTAACCTTATCAGATGGAGACGTTTTCGCGAAGCGCTAAAGTCGCCGCTGTCAGCGCAGGTGCGAATACTTCAAAGTTACGTTAATCGCAACGCTGACACATTGTTCGGACGGAAGCATGGCTTTTCGTCTGTTCGCTCAATCCAAGATTTTCAGAAAGCTGTCCCACTGACAACATATGAAGATTATGTTCCCTTCATTGATTCGATTGGAAGAGGAGCGTCAGATCAAACCACCGCTGATCGAGTTAGTCGTTTGATGCCCACGAGCGGGTCGTCCGGCGCTATCAAGTTCATACCCTATACGAACAGACTGCAAGCGGAATTCAATCGGGCAATTGGTCCGTGGATTGTTGATCTATTCAAACGGTTTCCATCCGCAATGGATGGCCCAGCGTACTGGGCTGTCTCTCCGGCAATTTGTCACAGCGGGGAAACAGGGTGGACGGTTCCTGTCGGATTTGAGGACGACACCAAGTATCTCGGGGCCTGTCTTAGTCGTCTGGTTGGACAGACCTTAGCGGTTCCGACTGGCGTCAGGCACATTCAAGAAATTTCACTTTTCAAGTTTATCACGCTTGCCTTTCTTCTTGCTCATCGAAATCTCAGTTTTGTTTCAATTTGGCACCCATCGTATTTAAGCGTCTTGCTCGCGGACCTCGCGGCACATCTAGACACAATCATTGGGTGCTTGCAAGACGGCCGGTTGCGCCTCCCTCATGATCTTGACGGCTCTATCCTTCCGGAGATTCACTCGGCATGGAAACGAGATCGTAGTCGCGCGAAGGAATTGGCTGGCATTGACGTTCGCCAGTGGAACGCCCTGTGGCCAAAATTGTCTGTCATTAGCTCATGGGGGCACGGCGCATCGCAACTGCCTTGGACCGAGTCCGCGCGAGCATTCCCGTCGACGGTGCATCAGCCAAAAGGTCTGATTGCTACTGAGGCGATCATGACGATTCCATTTCGAAACCGCTTTCCCCTAGCAATAAATTCTCACTTCTTTGAGTTCATCGACGACACGGGACGTATTCTCACCTGCGATCAACTCAAGGTGGGCAGCGAATATGAAATTGCAATTACAACGGGAGGTGGATTGTATCGGTACAGGATCGGAGATCGAGTCAGCGTGAATGGCTTTGTCGCGTCCACTCCAAGTCTCGTCTTTGTTGGGAGGGGGGCGCTGGTCTCTGATATTTGTGGCGAGAAGTTATCAGAAGCATTTGTTGCAAAGTGTATCAATAAGGCACTCGCAGGGACTTTGAAAGGTAAAGTGAATTCAGCTAGATTGATTCCGGAACGGAGAAAAGGAGTCGTTGGATATTGCTTGAAGATCCAACTTAAAGCGCCATTGAACGGGGAAACAGCACTCATCGAGCGCAGAGTGGAGATTGCACTAAAGAAAAATCCGCACTACGCGCTATGTGTCCGCCTAGGGCAACTCGCACCTCTACGCGTTGAAGCGTGTCGATTTCCACGTTGCGAAAACGACACCGCAATAAGCAAAAAACCCTGCATCTTTGGAGAATATTGACAACTCGCACCAACGCAACCCGCTTCAATCGATCCGCATTCGCCAACAAAGATGTGGGCCGAAATGATGGAATTTCAAGTCCTACGGGCCGAGAAGAGCGGTAAGCATGTTCCTCGTGGGTCGGCGAATTTCGCAACGACCCTTCAACTAGCGGGATCGATACCGTCATCGAACTTTTTTCGGGCTGCAAATAGAGACCTTTTCGATGTTCCGTTTGCTTGTCGGTACAAAAACACTTGCTGCTTGCCGCCGACTCGCATTGCAAGGCTTCGGAGCCCGCGCCGTCGCGCCCGTCCTTGACCAGATCAACCGGCGACTGCCGTGGAATCGTGGATATTTTCGCGCGCACCATTCACATAATATGCAACATGCGGACTTCGCCGACTTGGTGCAAAGCTAACCCGGCAGCCCAGAGACTACGGACTGATCGCGCGCATGAACATGTCGAAGTCGCCTAGGTCCACGTCGTTGTCGTGATCCAGGTCGGTGATGGTGAAGCGTTCCAACGGGCAACCCGGCGGCGGGACGGAAACGTCCGGGCCGGCGAAACACGACGCGAATCTGGGGTAGTCGTCGAGATCGACGTCGCCGTC
>DDIR01000144.1 GCA_002338715.1 Phycisphaerales bacterium UBA1845
TGACTTCGTTTTGCCCCTGGATTCCCGCCTGCGCGGGAATGACGGCGCTGTCGCGCCGCTACGTTTGGACCCAAGGGGCTCTAATATAAAAGATTTCGCGAGATTGCGAGCAGGGTGCGGTTCCAGCGATTGATGTCAGGAAATCGGGAGCCAAGATCGTGCCCGCGCTAATTGCCGCGTCCGCCATCCCGCGAATTGTCAACAGGTCCCAACAATGATTGGCAGCTGGATACGCGATCCAAGTTCCATACCTGTCCAAACGCAGATTGATGCGATGTCTGGATGGCTGGAATCCCCGCAGAACCCCGCAAACAGTGCTGTGAACGAGGCCTACCGGGTGGCTGGGGGAGCTTAAACCGCTTAAGGAAAAGCTGCGGGAATTGGCTGATCGCCTTGAGGCTGTCGTTCCGATGGACTCTTGGCCGCTGCCTTCGTATCGTGACCTACGCTTTATCAAGTGGGAGCGGGGCACAGAGCCACGTGCATGGGCCAAGGCACATGCCACAGCATATGCAAAATCCGGTGCGAAGCGATTACAATCTCCGCAATGGCAGAACCTCGGGCTATCCGTCCGAGGTTCCGTCCGGGGTGTCTGGTTAAGAAGGATTTTTGGGAATGAACACGCCCAGCAAACAGAACGAATCCAATTCGATGCGCAGCATCACGGAGCGTTCCCGGATATTCGCTGCGCTTAACGAGTTACACCTGAAGTACCGAAATCTTGGGGAAGGGGCTGTGGCTGACTATATCCCCGAGTTGGCACGTGCGAATCCCGACTGGTTCGCCATCTGCGCCGTGACGCCCGACGGTCAGATTTATGAGATCGGTGATTACGAGCAGCAGTTCACGATTCAGTCGATGTCCAAGCCGTTCGTGTACGGACTCGCCCTAGAGGATCATGGCCGCGATGCCGTGTTGCAACGTGTTGGCGTTGAACCAACCGGTGACGCGTTCAACTCCATTATCAAACTGGACTCGTCGAATCGTCCGCACAATCCATGCGTCAACGCCGGTGCGATCGCCACGACGAGCATGATCAAGGGCAACGGACCCACCGAGCGCCTCAACCGGATGCTCGAACTCTTCCGCAAGTACATCGGCCGCAAGGCGTATGTCGATATGTCCGTCTTCATGTCGGAGCGAACGACCGGACATCGCAATCGCGCCATCGCGTACCTCATGCTCAACTTTGGCATGATCGAAAACGAAGTGGAGCAGATCCTCGACCTCTATTTCCAGCAATGTTCCATCCTGGTGACATGTCGCGACATGGCCGTCATGGGGGCGACGCTGGCGAACGGTGGCGTCAATCCACTCACGGGTGAGCGTGCATTGGATGCAAACTACATCCGTGACGTCCTCACCGTGATGTACACGTGCGGTATGTACGACTATGCCGGTGAATGGGCATACAGCGTGGGGCTTCCGGCGAAGAGTGGGGTGGCGGGCGGTATCTTTGCGGTGGTTCCAAACAAGTTGGGCATCGCGGTGTATTCGCCGCGGCTTGACCCGCGTGGCAATAGCGTACGGGGCATTCGTGTGTGCGAAGAACTGTCGCAGAATTTCGGTATGCACCTGTTCGACGCCTTGCTTGACCAATCTGTAGGGTGCGCACCGGACAAGACGCCTGCGGGTTCATTGCCAGAAGGAGCAGTCGAGGTCGGTGATCAGGCGACGTCGCATTCAATTAATGAAAACGGGTGCGCTTCGGGTTCTGCAAACGCCGCAAACATTCTGAATTCGGTCCGTCGATAAGGCAGGCTCATCTGGGAACTGCGTCTTAAAGATTGGCGAATGGGTCTCAACCATGACGGAGCAATCCGACACGCGAATATTCTCGATCAACCAGGGCGACGCAAACATGCGCATCGCAAGCGCGATCAGCGAACTTCATTTGCGTTATCGTGATCTCAGCGAAGGGACAGTTGCGGACTACATCCCGGAATTGAGCAAAGTTGATCCCAACCTCTTTGCGATTTCGGTGGTGACAACCGACGGAAATCAGTACACCGTCGGTGACGATGGGCACGTGTTCACGATGCAGTCGCTCGCGAACCCATTTGTCTTCGGCATGGTTCTGGATGCACTGGGACGCGAACACGTGCGGCAGTTTGTTGGTGTTGAACCGACAGGCAATCCATTCAACGCCATCGTGCTGGACAGGGCGACGAATCGGCCGATGAACCCGATGGTCAATGCCGGCGCGATCGCGGTCACTGGCTTGATTCCCGGCGATAATCCGACCGATCGTCTAAATCGATTGCTGGCAACCTTTGGCCGATACATCGGTAAAGAGCCAAACGTGGACATCGACGTATTCATGTCGGAGAAGAGCACGGGGGATCGCAATCGTTCGATTGCCTACCTGATGCGAAACTTCGGAACATTGACTCGCGACATCGACGAAGTACTGGATCAGTATTTTCAGCAGTGCTCCATCAGTGTGACGTGCCGGGACCTGGCATGTATGGCCGCAACGCTGGCTGCGGGAGGCGTCAATCCCCACACTGGCGAACGAGCGATCAGCCGAACCGCGCTTCGCGACGTCCTTACGATCATGTACACGTGTGGGCTTTACGAATCGTCGGGTACCTGGGTGCACGGTGTCGGTATCCCGGCAAAAAGCGGCGTTGGTGGAGGATTGTTCGCGGTCGTCCCGGGCAAAATGGGCATTGCGATTTTCTCTCCGCGGCTCGACAAGCAGGGCAACAGTGTGCGTGGTGTTCGGGTGTGTACCGACCTGGCGCGTCTGCTCAATCTGCACCTTTTCGTGGCCGGAAGTGAAACCGGTTTTGACGATCCCTGCAAGGACTGGCATGATGCCGCAGCGAATCATGGATCATAGCGCCGCAGGAGGCGCGCGCCATCTCGAAGGTCATAGCGAATTGAATTCATCTGATCCGGAAAATGCATTCGGCCCGCTGGCCTCGGTCGAGGATAGCGAACTCTTGCGTCGCTTTGAGACGCAGTACATCCGCCGAGACGAGTGGACTCATACAGAGCATTGCCGCGTCGCGTACCTGCTAATCCAGAAGCACGACTGGGCCGGCGCCGTCCATTGCATGCGCGAGTGCATCATTAAACTAAACAACGCGCAGGGGGTACCCAATTCTGACACGCGCGGATACCACGAAACAGTGACCATCGCATGGCTGCGATTGATCGCTGCGGCCATGGAACGCAATACCGTCACAAGGAGTTCGCAGGAGTTTCTACAAAGTAATCCGCATTTGTTGGACAAGACGACACTTGCGCAATACTTCTCTCAACATTTGCTGTCGTCGGTGCTCGCGCGCCAGTTTTTTGTTCATCCTGATCTGATACCCCTTCCCTGAAACCCTCTCGCCAAAATCCTGGCCCTTAATTGCCCATCGCTTCGGGGCGGGATAACAACCAGCAATCCGTTTTCAAGCCTAATCTACGCAGAACTTCACGCCTAAGAAACGATTTAGGCCGATTTCAGAGCGGCGCTACCCGCGTGCGTAAACTTACCAATGAACGCGGACGTCACGGACTGCACATAAGGCAATGGATTTCATCGGTGCTGTCTCTGCCGCGTTCGTTTGCACGCTCGTTAACCGTTGGTAAGGAGAAAACCATGCTTTCTTGGGCACTGACATTTTTCTTGATCGCGATTGTGGCGGCGGTTCTTGGTTTTGGTGGAATCGCGGGCGCAATGGCAGGAATCGCAAAGATCTTTTTCTTCATCTTCCTGGTGCTGTTCATCGTTGCGGCGATCAGCCGGGCATTGCAAGGCAAGTCGCCTTAGGGCGCTTTGCGTGCGATGACAACAGTCACCGTGTTGTGGCTGTCGGATGAATGAAAAGAAATGAACCAAATTCGTCGCAGACGTTCGTTGTTCGGGTGACGAATACATCAGAAAAGGAGGTCAATCATGGCCGTTGCAACAACCATTAAACCAGAAACGCTCAAAAAACTGAAAGACCTGATTCGGGTCAATCTTGACAACAGCAAAGGGTTGCGAGCGGCTGCTGAGACCGTCGAAAGTCAGTCGATTGCGAGCACGTTTCGGGAGATCGCGGACGCCCGGGATCAGCATTCCTTTGAATTGCAGAAGGTGTTGCTGCTTTCCGGTGAAGACATTCCGGATACCGGATCAGTCTTGGGCGCTGTGCGCCGTTGGTGGATGGAAGTTCGCGGAAAGCTGAACGGCGGTGACGATCATGTCGTTCTCATCGAAGCGGAGCGTGCCGAAGACACGATCAAGGCACGCTATGAGGAAGTGCTCGCTGAAGTTGCTGGCAATCCGGTCAATGACATCCTGCTGAGAATTTACTCAGAGGTGAAACGGGGGCACGATCGGATCCGCGATCTACGCGATGCAACCGCATGACACAAAGTCCGGCGGGCGCCCCATCGGGCGCTCGCCAATTTTTTGGAACTTGTATGCAGCGAGCTTGGGAGCGACTTGATTCCACCCATTGAGCCATCGATGGCGTAGGGCGATTCGAGTCGGAAAAGAAAACACGAGAGAGTTTAGAATTCGGGATCAGTGCTTGGCGCGGTGATCTCGAATTCACAGTTGTCGACTCTAAACAACAAAAGTGGATTCAGTTGTTAGGGTCGAACACTTGGCGGGTCTCAACGATCCGCGGGTTGTGAATAATGTGTCGCTTAGGTCGAGTTTAGTCGCGATTCAAAGTTGGGTTGCATCATCGGGCTGGTTGAATTCGCGATCCTGAACCGAACCACTTGAAAGGAGAAATACCATGAGAAAGACAGGATTGTTTATCGTAGCAGCCGCATTCGCGGCCATTGGCGCGGTCGAGGCGCAAGCAAACAATTCGTTGTCGCCGCGACAAGCCAAGAAGGCGGTCAAGGCGATGGAAAGCTCCGGGAGTTCCCTGTCCAAAGCCATCGAAGCCGCCGAAAAGGAAACCGGTGGTAAAGCATTTTCCGTTGAATTGGCCAATCAGCAGACCGTTCAAGACGCCAAGGCCAAACCAACGAGTACGGCTGAATCCAAAGACAAAACTGCAGACAACAAAGCCAACGAAGGAAACGCAGCGTATGCGCAAGTGCACTGTCTCGTCAGCGGAAAGCGAATCCGTTGCGCACTTGTCAACCTCAAGAATGACGAAGTCGTTCTCGTTCGCAATGCCGGGCATGGTCCAAGCGCATTTCATGCGAATGCATGGATGATCGACAACGCCGGACACTACGAACACCGCTACGACGGCAAACACGCGCCAGTTGATCAGAGCTACATCGAAAACAACGCTTGGCCCCCCGGACGTGGCGATCGCTATTACGGCATGACGGCTGGCATTCACGAGGGATCATCGAAAGCGACCGGCGACAGCGGTAAGTCGAGCGCCGCAAGTCGGTCGTATGACAACAACATGGTGCTCAATATGCCTGGTACCAGTCTGGTTCTCGCCAGTGACCTGATGAATGCAAACGTCTGGAATCACGAGGGCAAAGAACTGGGCGACATCGATGATCTGGCGATTGACCCCAATAGCGCTTGTGTGATTTATGCATGTTTGGAACATGGCGGATTTCTCGGAATCAACGAGAAGCATTTTGCCGTGCCTTCAGAAGAGCTGACCTTTGGCCGCGACGGTGAAGTCTTCATCAATCTTGCCGCCAAGGAACTCGAAACGCGAAAGGGTTTCGATGCGAGCAATTGGCCGACGCAAGCTGATCCGCAGTTCGCCGACAATGGCAATTCGACGCACTTGAAGTCAATGACCGATGAACCGGCGAAAGTCGCCAAGGCTTCGGGCATCATCGGCCACGAAGTGACTGATCTGGCCGGCAAGAAAGTCGGAAACGTCGACGACCTGGTGATTGATCCGGCACGCGGTAAGGTTGCGTACCTGATCGTCGCGATGAATGACGGTCTTTTCCAGCAGAATTACGTCGCAGTGCCTGCAGCTGCCGTAAGCCAGGCTGAAGACAAGTGCGTTTTGAATGTGGACGAAGCGAAGTTCGAGACGATGCCCCAGTTCACAAGCAACGACTTCCCGAACTTCAACAGCGAACAATGGAATCAACGTGCACACGAGTCGTTTAACGTTGAGCCCTATTGGAAGGAGTCGCGGGGTTAGAGCGAGCGTGCCTGCGCGGATTGCCTTGCACCTGATTAATGGGTTGGCCCACACATCGGGTTGGCCCAATCAACGGGTTTGATTGCCCCGGCCTTTCAGGTGTGAGGCGGCCGCGCCTCGTGCACTTCTTTTCAAACATAAACCTATATGTGCAACGATCAAGGGCGTCATCAAACAGGTGGCGCCCTTGATTTTTGTTTCAGCCGTCTACTGATTCAGTTTGCAAGCCAGGGTATCTGCAGTTCAGATCGTTTCTTCCAAATGATGGGATGGGGAGATTTGAAATGGCTTTGCTGATTGGCGTGTCGGTGTCTGGCGAGATCCTTATAGCGATCTTGGTCCAAGCGTAGCGTTTTGCTCGTCTACTCTTCACAGCATGGGCGCCAGTACCCACGTGGATTGACTTCGTTTTGCCCCTGGATTCCCGCCTTCGCGGGAATGACGACGCTGTCGCGCCGCGACGTTTGGACTCAAGGCGTTCTAATGGGCGGACTGGTTCTTGCCCACTGAGAAGTAGAGGATCATCCCGAGAAAAGGCAAGACCAAGACCAGCAGGATCCACGTGAGTTTCCGACTACTGGGGGCGTCGTCCTGCAAAATGTCGGTGATGGCGACAATATCAAGGATCAAAACGAGAACAGTCAAAAGGGGGTGCATGAGTTGAAGGTTTGCTCCTTACCAAGAAACGGGTCGTGCAAGCGTTGACCGTGCGCACAACTCGGAGCGATGCGCTCGGTTACGTCTTTTCAGGCAAAGTGTGCCGACTCCTGACTTGAGGCTACACGGCAGCCATTGCATCTTGCTAAAGTGTGCCTAAAAAAAATCTTAACCGGTGGAGTAACAGTGTGACTGGACACTAGGCAGGTCCGGCCATACGCTTCATGCAGGATACGAACGTCGGGCCGGGCTTCCGCGGATTCGCCAAGCTGGCATTTTTTACGCCCGAATTGCATCTATTGGAGACGATCTGATGCGAATGCTGGTGATTGAAGATAACCCTGGGATGGCCGCCACTATCAAGCGTGGCTTAACCGAACAAGGGTATAACGTCGACACTGCGGCCAACGGTCATGATGGTCACGACATGGCGGCCACCGGTGCTTATGAATTGATTATTCTAGATTGCATGCTGCCTGACATGTTTGGTACGGAAGTGTGTGCGAACCTGCGGCGGGTCGGAGTCAGCACGCCGATCCTAATGTTGACCGCACTTGGTGAAACCAAGCAAAAGATAGAAGGGCTCGAATCGGGCGCGGATGTCTATCTCACAAAACCGTTTGAATTCGACGAACTGATTGCCCACATCAGAGCCTTGTTGCGACGGTCACAACCAACCGAAGCAGCGACCCTTTCATTTCATGACATTGTCATCGATTTAAACAAGCGGCAGGTCGCTCGACAAGACGATCGGATCGCGCTGTCCAACAAGGAATTCATGCTGCTCGAATACCTGGTGCGCAATCCGAATCGGGTGCTGACGCGGACATCAATCGCAGAGCGTGTTTGGGACCTCGATCTGGCTGAAGACAGCAACGTCATCGACGTTTGTGTCTCGACCCTGCGAAAGAAAGTGGACAAGCCTTACGACATGCCGCTGATCCATACCGTGGTCGGAACCGGTTACATCCTGAGTGTTGAAGGCCCGCCCGTATAGCCTCCGAACCAGGGATGCCGTCCAATGCCCCAGCGTATCTTCAAATCCATTCGCGTCCGACTGACTCTGTCGTATCTCCTGGTCTTTGGGTTGGTTCAGACCGCGGCGTGTATCTTGATCGTCTACCAGCGTGAGAGAAGTGCCTCCGTAGAATTTGATCGCAACCTCGAAGAGCAGGCACGCTCGATGGCCAACGTTATCGAGATTGCGGCAGACGGAAACTTGACGCGCTTCGACATTCAAAAAGTGCGCCAATATGCGAAGGCGTTCGGATACGCAGACTTTTACTACGAGGTCCGAACCGCAGACAGAGAACTTCTCGAGAAGTCTGCGAACCTCCGTGATCACGACCTTGAGGAATACCTGCCCGAACAAGAAGTGCTGCGTAAGCAGTTTCAGACAATCCAACAGGTTTCCGGGGAGACGATTGACAAGATTCTCGGTATCGGCGGCGAGCTGCGATTGCTGAGCTATTACCACATACCTAGAAATGGAAGTCCGTACATCATTCAGGTGGCATTGAATGTGCAGAAACTCCACGCATTCAACTGGCAACTGCGCGACAGCTTCATCCGGATTAGTCTGCTTGCACTTTTGGCGGCTGGCTTGACATCGTGGCTGCTTTCAAGGCGGTCATTGCGGCCGATCGAGACCATCAAGAATCAAGTCTCGGATATTCATGTTGACGAACTAAGCCATGGAATCGACGTTGAAGAAGCAGGCAGCGAACTGTTCGCATTGACAAACTCGGTGAATGACATGCTCGCGCGGCTCGATCGCTCGTTCAGTGCACAGAGCGATTTCCTGAATCACGCCGCCCATGAGTTGAAAACACCGCTTGCAGTGATGCTGGGAGAGACGCAGCGATTGCGACGCGCCCCGCGAAGCGTTGAAGACTACGAGAAGAACCTCCAGGAGATGGAGCAACAGCTTTTGCGACTTGCCAAAGTCGTCGACAGCCTCCTGATGCTGGCCAAAGCCCGCGCCGGGACGCGCGACCTCGACGAGGCCCCGGTGTCTGCAAATGATTTCGTCACCGAAGCGCTGGAACGATGTCAGCCAATTGCACGCCATCGCCAGATACGACTGGACGCGAGCCTCGCGTACGACGCCGAATCAGACATGGAACCGATTGTACTCGGGGATGAGCGCCTCTTGATCGCCATGATCGAGAACCTGGTGCGAAACTCGATTCGACTTTCGGCCGTGGGGTCTATGGTTCGGGTGGCGGTCAGTATTGTAGAGTCAAATGTCATCATCGCGGTTCAAGACGAGGGCCCAGGCATTTCCGATGCGCAAATGGACAACCTCTTCAAGGCGTTCGTCAGCGCACCGGTGGCAGGGCGATCGTCCGGTGGAACGGGCATCGGTCTTGCGATCGTCAACAGCGTTGTCAAATTGCATCGCGGCGAAATCAACGTGGCCAATCGTGTCACTGGCGGCGCGGAATTCGTGATCTCGCTGCCGCTGCAAGTCGCGAACGAAGAACCCCTCGATACCGACTTGTCCTAAGCAAATCTTTAGACGGTTTTCAGCGAATCCCTGCTCGGCCGTGATAACCTCTTCAACAGTTGGGCATCCAAAAGCACCTCGAATTCACGTTGAGTTCGCGCATGTGTGCTGCTGGATTGATCTCAACTGGAAAGGATGCAGGCATGAACTGGGAACAGATTGAAGGTCAATGGAAGCAATTTGCAGGTGCCGCCAGGGAACGATGGGGCAAACTGACAGATGACGATCTCAAGCAAATAGACGGTCATCGCGAGCAACTTGCTGGCAAGATTCAGGAGCGATACGGAACCGCCAAGGAAACCGCCGAACGCGAGATCGATCAGTTCTGTAGCGATCTGAAGGCGACGCTCTAGCCGTAAAGAACAGCGGAACCATTCGCAATTCAAAATTCAGAGCGTTTCAAAGGAGGAAGCCATGAAGTATCAACTGCCGATTCTTTTGATATTGCTGATGTGCATTGCACCGATCAGTGGATGCAAATTGAGTTGCAACGCAGACAGCGATGTTGAAGAGTCCATCGAAGAAGTTGGAGACTCCGTCGAGGATGCTGCGGAAGAAGTCGGTGATTCCATCGAAGATGCGACCGACTAAGTCGCGCCGAACATGTGGGCGTTGAGCCTGCAAGGTGCCGAGGTGGTGCAGGATGCAACGGGGCACCGTGCCGCCCTACCGCCTCGGCATCTTTATTTCAATGTTGTAAAGGGAGGAGCCAAAGTGCCGACCAGAACGTATCCAAATCAACGATTCAAATCGTACGCCATGTTCATGTTGTTGCTCTTTTCATCTGGCATAACCCTGGCGACGACAAGCGGCTGCGACGTGTGGGAAGCGCTCTGTCTGATGAGCGGTGACGACAACGATGACTTTGACTTCGACGAAATTGGAGACGAGATTGAAGACGAATTCGACGACGAATTCGGAGACTAGAACACCTCGAGTCCAAACGTCGCGGCGCGACAGCGTCGTCATTCCCGCGCAGGCGGGAATCCAGGGGTAAAACGAAGTCAATCCAGGTGGGTTCCGGCACCCGTGCTGTGAAGAGTGGACGAGCAAAACACTACGCTTGGAGTAAGATCGCTAAAGGGCCCCACGGCCAAGCCAATATCTCATGACGCGGGCAGTCTTCGGTGCATCGTTCGCGAAAATCACAACGCGCCTCTGACGGAATTCTCAATCAAGCCGAGTGAACGAGGACTTTTCTGTTAAATTTATGAATTTGAAAATGGACCGGCCGGGCCTTGGAGATTCTTCGACGCCAAGCCGGTCTCTTCAGTTGTCAGATTCTGTAAAGGGCATTTGTTTTCGTTGCCTTGATTCGGAACTTTGCGTAGACTCACATCCAATTCGCGATACAGCGAATGCTCTCTCTCGAACTCTCAATCTGGAAGGGGAAAAACGGATGAGGAAGGGGTCAAGGACACCCGCCATGCGCGATCTCGGGTCGCTTTGCGGTTTCGGAATCTCTCTTTGCACACTTGCGATTTTGACGACGCCAGCTTGGGGTGGTCTGGTCGATTACAACACACCTGGCGACCTTGTCGGAAACTTTTCGCTCAATCATGCCGGTGCAGGCGTTCGTTATTCTGAAGTTGGCGTGGGCGGAATTGGAGGGTCGGGCTCGATTGCGCCGTCGAATGCGATCGACGCCGTGCATACCACCGCACTCTATGATCAAGAGAGTTTCGATTTCAGTGTTGCCGGCAGTTCCGTGACGGTTTCGCAATTCGTCTTCAGGCAAAACGATGCCAGTTTTCCTTTCGAGTTCTCGTTCCAACAACTCGGCATCCTGCAATCGACGGGTGACAGGTTTGGTGTCGATTCCGGTCCCGATTCATACGTCAGCCTGCGCGTCATGTCGGACACCATTGCAAACACCGGTGTCTTTCTTCAGACCGAAGTCCGAGGGTCAGCCGACGTATCACGTTCGCAGCAAACCATTCCCGGCGAAACCGCCAACCTCGTCGAAGGCAACTGGTATCGGATGTGGGCGACGTTTGAAAATGTCTCGTCGACCCAGGTGAGGATCACCGGTGCCTTAGAAGACTGGGGAACGACAGCGGGTGGATTTCAGAGCACGGTGCTTGAATTGACGGCTGGGGATGCCGAAAGTCTGGTCGATGTAAGCGGGCTTTCGGGGACGACGGTCCTCAGCGATGGCGACGTCTGGGCTGGGTGGCGCGGATTTGGTGAAGGCGGGGCGAATTTGTTTGACAATTTTGGTGCGGTTCCTGAACCAGCCAGCCTGATCCTGCTCGTACTCGGCGCCGGTTCGCTTGTTTGTCGCAAACGCTCTTAAGCGTTCGCAGCGGACCCATCTTCCATCCAACATTGTGACCGTTTGAAACAATGCGGAACCCGCGTTCCATTGCAATTGCCAAAGTCTGGACTTTGGTCGCTGGCCTGGTTGTTGGTCTGATGTGCGCTGGGCCGACGCACGGTTCACCCAATGACGCAACCGCAGACGCGGTCGTGGGCCAACTTGGTTTTGCAACAACCGATCCCAACCAACCATCCTTCGCGCCGACAGCCGGCAACCTTTCGTTGTCCAATGCGGCCGCCGTTGCGATTTCGCCTGATGGGCGACTATACATTTCTGATTCGGACAACCATCGTGTCTTGAGTTGGCCTTCCGCGTCTTCGTTTTCAAACGGCCAAAACGCCGATCTGGTCATCGGTCAACCGGATTTTGTCAGCGGATTTCCGAATCGCGGTTCGACCACTGCGGCTGATGGATTCTTTCTTCCGCAGGGCGTGGCAGTCGATGCGGCAGGTAACCTTTGGGTGGCAGATGCATTCAACAGTCGCGTGCTTCGATTCGATGATCCGAGTGCGACCGATGGCGTGGCGGATCTTGTCATCGGTCAACCGGATTTTGTCAGCAACGATGAAAATCTCGGGCAGGGCGGAACCGGACCAGACGTCGCGCTGCCCGACAGTCTGCAGTTTCCAGGGCGTGTTATTGTTCATGGGACAGATGTGTATGTCGCCGATTCGGGCAACAGTCGCGTTCTGCATTATTCGAATCCAGCCGCCAACAAACCGTTAGCCGACGCAGTGTTCGGTCAGTATGGCAACTTCTTCAAACGGGCCAAGAACAACGACGGTCTGGGCAACAACGGATCGACTGCATCGGCTGACAATCTTTTGAATCCGATCGGCCTCGCACTCGACGCGTTTGGCAACCTGTACATCGCCGACTGGGCAAATCATCGGGTGCTGCGTTACGACGAGCCGCTGACCACTGACACAACAGCCGACGCGGTGTTCGGCCAGCCTGATTTCGTCAACAATGCGTTTGACAACGGCGGGCTAATCAGCGGTTTTCAGTTGCCGATTGACCTGCACATTGACGGTGACAGAAATCTGTTCGTCGCTGATTCGCAGAACCACCGCGTGCTGGCATATTTCGATCCGCTTTATGATCAATCGACGCCGGATTTCGTGCTTGGACAATTGGGGAGCACGAATAGCGATGCCATCAATCATGGAATGGGCCCGTTTGTTGCCGATGCGGATAGCCTCCATGGGAGTACTGGTTTGGCCGGCGATGCATTCGGCAATCTTTATGTTTTGGATACGAATAACAATCGCCTGCTCAGATTCGACGAAGTGTTAGAACCTGTTGCGCGCCCGGATTATGATCGTGACGGCGACGTCGATCTCGACGATTATGAACGCTTGGCCGACTGCTTTTCGGGTCCGGGCTTCGGGGCCACGCCGATTTGTGCGGCAACCGATTTGAATGGTGACGATGCGATCGACCTGGCCGACTACAACCTGTTCCAACGATGCAGCCTCGGGAGCAACGTCCCTTCAGATGTCGACTGCGCAGGCGGGTAGGGCGTTGAAACTTCGGACCAGGCGCACACGCTGTACGAAGGCAATCGCCGGATTTTCATTGGTCGAGTTGCTGGTGGTCGTTTCGATCCTTGCATTGCTCATTGCGATTCTTGTTCCGGCGCTTCGATCAGCGCGGGGCAATGCACAGTCGGTCGTTTGTCGGGCCAATCTCAAGAACCTCATGTCCGGCGTGCTTGCCTACGCAGGGTACAACGAAGATATCATCGTGCCGTCTTACAACATGCGCGGTGTGACGGGCAGCACAGCCAACCCTTTCGACGGATGGGGACCGATTCTAGATCGCGGCGGGTTTGTGTCTGGCAGCAACGAACTGCGAAACAATCCGTTCGTGTGTCCAAAGACGATCGACCGGGCAGCGACGCCATTTCTGGGATCGTCCACGCCCGAAGACAACGCCCTCGGTTACATGGATTGGCCCGCGGTCGTGACGATTTCCGGTTCGTTTTCGCTGACGCTGCCGAAGCGCGGATTCGACAAACTCGTTCGCGTGTCCTATTGGATCAACGGTGACAATCCCACGGGATTGCCGCAGTCGTTTGAACCCGGTGCGTACTTTACGGGATCGGTTGGATATGGTCCCAATCTGGGCGGGCAGATCATGGAGCACAATCGATTTTCCAGGGTAAAGCGGCCCGGGCAACTCATCGGACTTGCAGATGGATTCTACGCGGGCAAACAAGAGGCGACCCGTCCGGGCGATCAAAACAGTCGAATCGGATATCGCCATCGCAATTCAAGAGAAACGGTGAATGTCGCGTTTGCGGATGGGCATGCGGGTTCGATTCTTGGCGAACAGTTTCCGCGAAAGCCTGCTGGCGATGTGACGCTTGAACAATCGCGATTGGAAAACACAGGAAGCGGCCCGACTTTGTACGCGGATCCGGAACATTTCTTTGACCGTTGATTCGCTGGTATGTCCATAGCCCCGGGCACACGCGTTGATATGTCGGTCACGAGCAATTCGCGTCGACTTGATTCAACCCAAAACTGAATACGATCGAATCATACGGCGGGGCATGAAACCGCAACTTGAAGGCCGCGGGTCGTTCGCGACGCCGCTGCGCTGCGATTGCGACGGTCCTCCAATTTGCCTGCAGGATAGGGCGAATTGGGCTGACCATGGTGGTGACTGAGGGGAAAGGGAGTGTCGGCAAGGCCAATCGCACGACGCACGGGCAGGCGTCTCAAAAGCTCCTTGGAATCAAACACGTTTGGCTACTATACTTTTGGCACGGGCTGCAAGAACACAACACCAAACGTGATACGTCATTCGCGAGTCTGAGCGGAATCGTTTCGTAACATTGCTACCCGCATAACGGTTGATGATTTCGATTCAAAGCTGAGGGTGGATAGGAAACTTGACCATGAATCGTGTCCTGATTGGAGCGTGTTTTCTTGCGTTGATGTTGTCTCTGGGTTCGTGTACAGCGCCGCCGGGGTCAAGCGGAACGCCAACAGGAGACCCGATTCCCGCGCGTGGCATGATCGTCCTTCCCGATGGTGTCTCAATCGCCGTCAGCACCCTGCGTGTCGCGACGACGCGGGAAGACGCAACGGTTGGAGAGGACGGAAGCGTCGAAGCCGATGTGTTGGCGGACGGGCCGACGCTTGTACAAGTTTTCGATCCCGCGACGGACAAACTTGTGCTCCTTGGTTACTTGGATGCGTCATCGTCGACGCCATCGGAAATCAACGCGAAGTCGACGGCTGTTGCCTTGCTCTATTTTGCCCTCGGTGCATACACACTTCCACAAGGCAACACTGCTGAGACGCTCGAACTGATCGCTGCGACGCCACAATGTGCCGAGTTAACAGCCACGATCGAAGCCCGTCTTGTTGCCAACCCGACAGCGCTCTCCGACGACGATGCCGAATTGTATGACGCAGTACTGGCGGCGGCCGACGCAGTGCGCGAAGCGGAATTAAATGGCAGTCAACTGCGCACGCGATCAGCGAAATCCCGAACCTTGCGCACCGCACAGGCTGAGGACGATGCGCTGATTCTCTTGGATCCAGACGCCAACACGCAACAGAGTGGCTTGACTGCGCTTCAGAATCCTGATGGTCCGGGGTTTGTGGTGACGAACAGCTACCGTCGGCGTGCGAGGATGTTCGTCTACCGCACCGGGACGGCGGATGCCCAGGGCGCGCTGACCGAGGTTTCGCCGCCGGAGGAAGTTGTCGCTGATGTAAACGTACCAAGTACGTTTCGCCTGGAATTGATCTCTGCGCTTTTTTCGCCCATCACGGGCGCGACCGCATTTGCGCCGGTGACAACTGCGCCCACACTTCTTGAACGCGATCCAAACGCCGCAAAGACCTACTACGAAATTGTTATCCTTGGTCCCGCATTCAGCACCGAACTCGCGCCGATCATGAGCGACGCACGCTTCTTTCCATTTGCGGGCGAGTGGAACGATGCGCTCGACAGCGCTCGATTCGAAATGTTCACGCTCGACTTTCTGCTTCCGATTGTAGAGACAGCCGGTTTCGGACAAATCGCAGCCGTTCGCACCGACGCGGTGAACGCGGCTTTGTCGCGATGGAGGTCGTTGATGGACCCCGTCCTCTTGCAGGGCGGAATTGCGCTGACGTCGCAAAGTGGATTCGCGCAGGCGGTGCACTTCATGTTGGCCTCGATGGGACCGCGCGAGCAAACCGTGTTCACGCGACAATGGGTGGAGATTGCCCAAGAGGCGTTGGAAGAGTCTGCCGCCAACCAGATCGACATCGCCCAAAGCACACGGAATATGCAACGTTTCGCGTCAGCCGCGCGGATTCTTGCGGCGGTGCAAGCCGTTCTCGAAGTGGGCGATCTCGCTGCGATCACGCACGACCTTGCGTCTTCGAACGATGCGGACAGTTGGCAGGCGACGGTGATCAGCCGAACTGTTCGCCTTGAACCGTCCGAGGCAACCGTGACGCAAAACTCGCCCTCGGTGATATTGACGGCGACGGTCAGCGGCCTTGCCGATGCGGACTTATTGTATCGTTGGAGCACCGAGGGACGTTCTGGCGCGATCTTTGGCACGCTGCCTGGTACCGAAGGGCAGACCTTCGACACAACGGAAAAAGAAGTTCAGTACATCGCCGACATCCCAGCCATCATCCCGGGGGAAATCGATACGGTTACGGTCGAGGTGTTCGAGGATCCGGGCGACGGACAGATACCGGCTGACGCTGTTTCGCTGGGAAGCGCGACGGCTGTCATCAACGGTCCCCTTTGCGTCGAACCCGGCGAACTCGTCGACATTCCCGACCGGCGATTCCGGGCGTACATCGCGGCGCAACTCAACGTCAACACCAACGCAATTACCTGTGGGGCGATGGAGACGCTGACCAGTGTGAACCCCGGATCGATTCCAAACCTTGATTCGATCGAGGGCATCGAGTACGCGGTGAACCTTGAGTCATTTTCGTGCGGTCTGTTTTGTTTGCTCGATGATGAAGCGATCAAACCCCTGGCCGATCTTCACAAACTCCGATTCTTGGACTTGTCGAGTAACCCGATCAGCGATCTCAGCCCGCTCCGCAACCTGACGCAGCTTGAGAGCTTTGCGATAACCAGTGGGGTGAGTGATCTTTCGCCGATTTCCGGTGCGACCGGTATGAAGTCGCTGGACATTCGTCAAACCGATGTGACGAGTCTTGCGCCCCTGGCATCCATGAGCGGGCTCTTGTCGATCAATGCGCATGCGTCAGCTGTGACGGATATTTCAGGGCTGGCTGGCAAGCCGCAAATGAACACGGTCATTCTCTCGAGCACACACGTGTCCGACATCAGTGCGTTGGCCGATGCGGAAAGTCTGGAGACGCTTGATCTGGAGTTTGCAGACGTCGAAGACATCAGTGCCCTAGCAAACAAGCCGAGTCTGCGGACGCTCGACCTGAGCGGCAACAACGTCAAGGATGTCTCGCCGCTTCGGGAGTCGACCGAACTGACGCTGCTTGATCTAGCCGACAATCAAGTGATGGACATCGAACCACTGACCGATTTGCTGAACATGGCGAATCTTAATCTCGACCGCAACGACATCGACACTTTGATTCCGTTGCGAGGCATGACCGGGATGCGCGATCTTTATGTCAGTCTCAATCCGCGTCTTGGAAGCCTTGAAGGGGTCAACAACATGGGTGGGCTCATCAACTTCGGTTTCGGGTTCACCGCCATCAGCGACCTGTCGCCGCTTTTGCAGTCCGGCGCTCAACTGACGGTCCTGGATCTTCGCTGCGTTCCGGCGGCCAACGACACGGATAACATCCAGGAGTTTCGCGATCGGGGGATTCAGGTATTCATCCGAAATGACAATTGCGATCAATAAGCCTGCCGGGGGCCTTGGACGCAACGGGTGGGGCGCGTTTGAATCTCCCCATCGGCAATCCGTCCATTGGAAAAAACCGGCAACATAATGTATATCTGCGTCCAGACTCCTAGGCGATGCAAGGAATCATTGAAGGTCGTGTTGTGCGAATGACCCCTTGGTTTTGCGAGTCTCGGATTTTGAATCAGTCACCCCGAACCCTTTTCCTTAAGGTACGCATTGAGCCGCCTGATTCGTGAGGGCAATGATCTGCGTGCTGCAAAATGAGGCTGGCAGTGAAAACGTGCCAGGCTTTTTGAATGACTCGTCGCGCTGCTGTGATTGCCGCTGTCCGCACCCCGATCGGACGCTATGCTGGAAGCCTCGCCTCGGTTCGACCTGATGATCTTGCGGCGATCGTCATTCGGTCTGTGGTCGAACGGACTGGGATCGATGCGTCGTTGATCGATGACGTTTACTTCGGTGCCGCGAACCAAGCCGGTGAAGACAACCGCAACGTCGCGCGGATGGCCGCATTGCTGGCCGGTCTGCCGGAGACCGTCCCGGGTTCGACGGTGAACCGTCTGTGCGCTTCCGGGCTGGAAGCCGTCAACATCGCGGCTCGGATGATCGAAGCAAATCACGGGGACGTCTTCGTCGCGGGCGGTGTCGAGTCGATGAGTCGTGCGCCGTACGTTCTAAGTAAAGCCGATACCGCGTACGGGCGTACGCAGGAGATATTCGACACATCGATCGGATGGCGATTCGTCAACCCGAAGCTGGCTGAATTGCATCATCCGTTTGCGATGGGGGAGACGGCAGAGAACGTCGCGCGAAGGCACGGCATCGATCGCGAGGCGCAGGACCGCTTCGCACTCTCAAGCCAGCAAAAGTGGGCCGAAGCGCATAGGAGCGGCGCTTTCAGCAATGAAATCGTATCCGTCGAAATTCCGCAGCGAAAAGGTCCATCGCTGATCGTGGATACCGACGAACATCCGCGCCCCGATGTCACCATGGAGCAGTTGGCCAAACTTCGCCCGGTGTTCGCCACGGATGACAAAGGGACGGTGACGGCTGGGAATTCTTCCGGCGTCAATGATGGGGCAGCCGCTTTGCTAATCGTCGAAGCGTCGAAAGCGGCAGCGTTGGGACTTAAACCGATTGCATTCGTCGGGTGCAGCGCGTCAGCCGGTGTCGATCCCGCTTACATGGGACTCGGTCCGATTCCGGCGATTCAGAAAGTGATGGGCAGGGCGGGGCTGGCGATCGATGACTTCGGACTGATCGAAATCAACGAGGCCTTCGCCGCGCAATCCATCGCATGCCAGCGCGAACTTGGGTTCGACGAAGCCAGACTCAATGTGATGGGCGGTGCGATCGCAGTCGGACATCCCCTGGGATGCAGCGGCGCGCGGATCGCGACAACCCTCATCCACGAGATGAAGCGGCGCGGTGTCGAGCGTGGGTTAGCCGCCCTTTGTGTCGGCGTCGGCCAGGGGCTCGCGACGGTTTTTGAAAGTGCCTAAGTTGAAGCCCTAAGGCATCGACGCGATCTTGGCGAATCCTGATTCCATCGCCGCGACCAGTGCATCGATCTCGACTTCGGTCATTGGCGTTGAAAGCGTCGCCGAACACGTGTTGACCATAATAAATCCCGAATCGAACAAGTGTTCGAGCAAGGTCGCCAACCGCGCCTTTTCCGCATCGGTGTTGAAGGACTCGCGGAAGTTTCTCGGCGCGTTTTCCTTCATGTGCACGCGCAACATCGATCCGCCACCGGTGACACTAGCGCGAGCGCCGGTCGAAGCAATTGCTTTGTTGATCCCTGCGGTCGCGCGTTCGGCGAGGGCGTTGAGTCGCTTGACTGCGGCTTGATCAAAAAGCTTCATCGCCGCATCCCCTGCCGATGTTGAGATCGGGTTTGCAGAAAACGTACCGGAGTGGGGGAACAGGTACCGTTTGGAACCGGGATTGAGGACGTCCATGATTTCGGCACGTCCTGCAACTGCGCCGATCGGAAAACCGCCGCCGATAATCTTGCCCAGTGCGGTGAGGTCCGGTGTGATGTTGTACCGGGATTGCAGCCCGCCATGCTCCGTCCGAAACGTGATGACCTCATCAAGAACCAGTAGACTGTTGTTTTCCCGCACCCAATTCTGAATCGCTTCGAGGTAACCGGGATCGGCAAGGTTTAAGCCGGCGCGGTGGGGCATCAGGTCCAAAAGGACGCATGCGATTTCGTCGGCGTGCTCGTTGAGCAGTTTGATCGCCCGCTCAGTATCGTTAAACGGCAGGACGACGACATCATGCAGCGTAGAATCAGGCGTTCCGTGTACCAGCGGAACCGACTGCGGATGATCTTCACTGCCCCAATTGCTTGGCGTCGGGGCCTGCGATACTTCGGCGTAGTCGTACACGCCATGATAAGCGCCTTCGACTTTCGCGATCTTGTACTTTTCGGTGTGGGCTCGGCTGGCTTTGATCGCGACCATGATCGCTTCGGTGCCGGAGTTTACAAAGCGCAGCATTTCAAACGACGGTGAACGCGAGCAAAGATGTTCCGCGTACAACACCTCGGCTTCAGTCCCCATCATAAACGCCGTTCCGCGGGCCATCTGTTCGGAAACAACCCGAACGATCTCCGGATGGGCGTGTCCATGGATGAGGGAGGCCATGTTGTTTGAAAAGTCGATGCGGGTGACGCCATCGATGTCGGTGACTCGGCAGCCTTCGCCATGGTCGACGTATGCCGGGTGTGGCGAACGTAGAATGGCATTGCGTGAGACACCGCCGGGGAGAACTTTTTGCGCCCGGGCGAAGAGTTCAGCGCTACGAGTGATTTCGGTTTGCATTTTCATTTCTTGTCTGCCGTCGCGTCTTCGCGCTTGGGAATGATAGGAGCCCCGGTTTGCTCTTGCACATGTTCAAAGTCGATGCCCGGGGCAAGTTCGACAACCTCGAACCCCTTGGGCGTCACATCGATCACTGCAAGATCCGTGTAAATACGATTGACGACGCCAAGCCCGGTGAGCGGGTATGTGCACGACTCGACCAGTTTGGGCTCGCCGGTCTTGGTTGTGTGCTGCGTGATGACATAGATCGATTTGACGCCTGCAACGAGGTCCATCGCGCCGCCGACTGCTGGAATTGCATCGGGTTCACCGGTTGACCAGTTCGCCAGGTCGCCGTTCTGCGCGACCTGAAGCGCGCCAAGCACACAAAGGTCGATATGCCCGCCGCGGATCATGACAAAACTGTCGGCGTGGTGAAAATACGCCGCACCCGGCATCGCCGTGACCTGGCGCTTGCCCGCGTTGATCAGTTCAGGGTCGCCTTGGCCCGCTGCGGGCGAAGGTCCCATTCCAATCAATCCATTTTCAGTGTGATAGATGAACGTCCGGCCTTCGGGCACATACTTGGCGACGAGTTCGGGAATGCCAATGCCGAGATTCACGTACGAACCGTTCGCGATATCCTGTGCCAGTCGGGCGGCCATCTCGTCACGCGACCAGCCCATACGCGATTCTTTGCTTGTCATGGGTAGCTGGCCCCCGCGGCTACGAGTTCGGATTCGTGGGCTGGTTGGGCAACATGCACCACGCGATCGACAAAGATGCCCGGTGTGACAATCGTCTCGGGATCGATGTCACCTGCTTCGACGACATGTTGAACCTGCACGATCGTGGTGTCAGCCGCCGTCGCCATGATGGGGCCGAAGTTGCGCGCCGTCTTGTTGTAAAGAAGGTTGCCATGCACGTCGGCAGTGCGGGCTTTGATGATGGTGAAGTCCGCTTTGAGACCTCGCTCCATCACATAGGTCTTGCCATCGAACTCGCGTAGCTCTTTGCCCTCTGCGAGCGGCGTACCGACAGCTGCCGGCGTGTAGAATGCCGGGATGCCTGCGCCGCCGCATCGGATGCGCTCAGCCAATGTTCCCTGCGGGACCAGTTCGAGCGTGATGCGGCCGTCACGGTACAACTCGGTGAAGACGGTTGAGTTTGCCGTTCTCGGATACGAGCAGATTGCTTTCGACACGCGCCCGGCTTTGATGAGAGCCGCAAGTCCGACTTCGCCCGAACCGGTGTTGTTGCTGATGATGGTCAGGCCAGACGCCCCCTGATCGATCAGCGCGTGAAGCAATTCGACCGGACTACCCGCTTCACCGAACCCGCCGATCATGATGGTCGCGCCGTCGAAGATGTCGGCGACCGCCTCATGCGCGGTGTTCACTCGCTTGTCGATCATCCCGCACACCCTGGTTTGTTTGCTGGAGTCGAACAACTGCTGGGTGCTTCGCCGGATTTCTTGACGCGGTTGTAGTTATATAGACCGGCTTCGTCGAAGAGGACGCGATCGGCGTAGTCGTCAAACCAAACCGCCTTCGGATTGCGACCGACGATACAGACCTTGCCTTTGTCAGGCGCACCACCCGCGTTGCGGAGAATCTTGAAGATCACGACGCCGTTTTCGGAACCGGGCAAACCTGGAATTGGTTCGTTGGTGACAGCCGCCACTTCGGTCTTGCCCTTGTAGTGGGTGATGGAAAGCTTGGCGTGACACTCAACACCAGACAAACCTCGCTGTGAGGTGTTGAGGACGTTCCACGCTTCCTCGATGGGAATGTTAAACGCCTTGTAAGCGACGATGTCGCGGCCGCAGAAGAAGTAGTGGTTCTCGCCGCCCGCCCGTTTGAACTCGCGCTGGAGGATGCGGAGCGCATCGGGATCATCGTTAATGCCTTTGATGATCGGGGCTTGGTTCTCGACCGTAAGCCATCCGCGAGAAACGAGCCCGCGCATCGCTGCACCCGTGTCGGGAATCCACTGCTTGAAGCCTTTTTCGTCTTCAATGTAGTTGCCGTTTTCGTCCTTGGCGAGGATTTCATCGGGATGCTGGAAGTGCAGCATGAAGTGCATCCCGACTTGCGGATAGGTCTCGTGGAACTTATCGAGCATCGCGAGCAGTGTGCTGTCGAATCGCTTCGGATAGAAGGCCATCTCTTTCGTTCCGATGCGAATGGATTCGATACCCGCTTCTGCAAGCGCGCCGAACCATGCCGCCAGCTTCGAATTGCTGAGAACCATCGCATCACCACCCGAAAGCAGTATCTCGCGAAGTTTCTCGCGACCGCTTTCTGGATGACGTCCACCGTTTGCCGCGACGGCTGCATTGTGTTCCTTGATGTACGCGACGATTTCAGGAATCTGAGCCAAGCCCTTTTTCGCGACGGTACCGTCCTGACGCTCGATTTCCTTACGGGCGATGAGTTCTTCGCGATAGCAAAAGCGGCAATGCGCCGAGCACGTCGAGATGACGTACATCAATCCCATTTCGTACTTGTGGAGCAGAC
The DNA here is from genome assembly GCA_002338715.1 of Phycisphaerales bacterium UBA1845. Classification (GTDB taxonomy): domain Bacteria; phylum Planctomycetota; class Phycisphaerae; order UBA1845; family UBA1845; genus UBA1845. Next base: position 22,753 of record DDIR01000144.1, read on the forward strand.
CTTCGACGGGTGAGTAGTCCATCTGGTAACCGGGATCTTCGGAACCCTGAAGGTTGTCGGTCTCATCCGGACTGGCTTTGACGATTCGGCTGATCGCTTTGGAATTCTTGGCCAACTCGTAAAAGTGCCGCGTGATCTTGACGGGCATACGCTGTTCAACGTCGCGTTCGGTGCCCTTGAGGAGCCGCAGGGACGCGACCTCGCCGCTCGTATAGAAATGCAGCATGTCCTCCGGCGCTTTTTCGTCGAAGAAGGGCGACAGACCGTTGATGATGTCGCGCTGGTATTGGGTATCCACGACCGAGTCGAGAAATGCCTGTTCCCGTGCGGTGGGGACGTGTTTTAGCTTTTGAATCATCGATAGAACTCCGGGCCTTAACCAATTTGCTGTGGACCTCAGTGTAACATAGTGTACACTTTATTAGGCTGAATGCAACAAAGTGACCAAGAGGGGCTGGCATTGTCCATACAAGAACTCATCGCATCCGCAGGAGACCGCCTCACCCCCACGGACCGCCGGATCGCCGAAGCCATTATCGGAAATCCGACCCTGCTGGCGTTCGGGACGGTCTCGGATTTGGCCGACCATGTCGGTACAAGTCGGCCTTCGATTGTCCGCTTCGCCGTGAAACTCGGGTTCAACGGGTATACCGACCTCCAAGCCCAACATCGGGACCAGGTGTCGAATTTGCTTTCGCGGCCAACCCACCGCATCCGCCAGCACCAGGAATCGGGACGTCTCCGCCGATCCCTCCTCGACGCCATCGACGGCGTATTCGAATCACTCCCAGATGAGCGGTTGGACGCGTTGGTCAAACCCGTGGTCGGCGCACGCCATGTCTGGGTCATCTCCGGTGAGACGTCGCAAGCCGGCGCGCAGAAGTTGTACACTGGGCTCTCGATGCTCCGCTCGGATGTGCGCTTGGTGACCGAGCAGGAGATGGGGCGGGAACTGGTTGGCGCTCGCTCGGGCGAGGTGGCGATCGTAATTGACTTTAGTCGTTACCGACGTCATTCAATCACTGCGACCAAGGCGTTGGCGGGCGCCGGTGTCACCATTCTCGCGATTACCGACGGACCACTGTCTCCGCTCGCGCAGATTTCGGATGCATGGGTGCATCTGAAGATTCCAGCTGTGGGGCCATTCGATAGCTCCGTACCGGCTGTCGTTGCGGCAGAGTTGATCGTTGCGCGAACCGCAGTGCTTTTGGGCGACGATGCCCGGGAACGGATTGATCGTTTGGAATCACTCTGGCAGGCGACCGGGACATTCTTCGACGACGCACGCGGCACATCCTCTGAAACATAGTTGAATTCTGCACCGCACACTTCGCACAAATGTCGAAGCGACAACGCTGAACAATGCCTTCGCGCCGTGCATCAACCGCAATCACGTTCGATAACGTCCAGGAATCTTGAGCGTGCGCCGGGAATTTAGAAACCAAGCGTGCCTGCATGATCAGGTCGCTGCCATATCTCAGCAACAAATCAGAAGCGAAGTGGAAGCAGAATCAGCCGCCATCCAATCAAAGCGAAGATTGCGCGCCTGGTCATTCGACGTTGGTCCGAATTCAGTTTAATTCCATGCAAAGAGTTGTTGGGGTTCGGTGGGCCGTTACTTTATGATGACTTAAAGCGTCTCTGATTTAGTGTTGTCGCTGCATCAGCGCAATCGTCTCTCAGGTTCTTGATTGCGTTCGCATGCGGGACAACTTGTGTGTGTGGTGAATCAAGGAACTGAAAAATGCCCAGGTACCATGGTCGGGTTGGTGTGTCATTCCGCGCGCTCGTTGCGACGGTTGTTGGTTTGGTGTGTGTGACAACCGCCGAAGCGCAAGTGGAATGGAGGTCTGGTGTTGCGGCACGGTCCGGGCTGGACAAGGGGGCGGTCGTCGAGCGATTGGCGAACGGCGAGTCCCGCAGCGAACCGGTCCGGTATGTCGTTCAATTCGATCAGCCGGTAACGCCCGAACAACGCGCAACGCTCGCCGATGCTGGGCTAACGCTGCAGGACTACCTCGGCGCCAATGCGTATTTTGCGATGGCCCGTGCGGGTGGTGGCGACAGGAATGCATTGGCGACGGTGGATTCGTTGGTTGACGCCCAGCCCATTCAATTGAATTGGAAACTTCATCCGATCTTTGCGGAAGGCAGAACGCCCACCTGGGCCATCGTCGATGTGCCACAAGGTCGCGGTGCGCCGGACGAGGTTTGGATCGGTGCGTACGTCGCATTTCATAAGGACATTGACGCCGATGCATCGCGAACAATCTGCAATCGGCAGGGCGTGGTCGTGCGCGATCGGCTGGAATCGGTCAACGCGCTCGTCGTTGAACTACCCCTAACATCGGTTCAACTGCTTGCGGCTGACGATGGCGTGATGTTTATCGAACCGGCGCTCCCGCGCTTCGAGATGAACAACAACAGCAACCGCCTGCTTACAGGCGCAAGTGTCGTACAAGCCGCGCCGTATAACCTTGATGGTTCAGGCGTCACGGTGCTCGTGTATGACGGCGGGACGGCCCGCGAGACGCACCAGGACTTTTCCGGGCGATTGACCGTGCATGATGGTTCGGGGCTGCACTATCACCCGACGCACGTGGCTGGGACGATTGGTGGCGACGGTACTGCAAGTGGCGGCACTTACACCGGTATGGCCCCAGGCACAACGCTCTTGTCGTATGGATTCGAGTACGACGGGTCAGGCATTTTTCTATACAGCAATCCGGGCGACATTGAAGCCGACTACGACGAAGCGATCAACGTTTATGGCGCTGACCTGTCCAACAATTCGATCGGTACGAACGTCTCGCAAAACGGATTTGACTGCGCCATCACCGGTGACTACGGCGTAACGTCGGCGATGATTGACAACATCGTCCGGGGCAGCCTTGGAAGTCCGTTCAGAATTATCTGGGCCAATGGAAATGAACGCGGGTCGTTTAACTGCGGAACGTCATACGCATCGACCGCGCCGCCCGCATGTGCCAAGAACCACATCACCGTCGGTGCGCTGAATTCCAACAACGACACGATCACGTCATTCACCAGTTGGGGACCGGTCGATGACGGACGAATCAAACCAGACATCTCGGCTCCCGGTTGCCAGAGCAACGGGGACGGTGGCGTGACGTCGACCTGGGACACGGGTGACACCGACTACGGTACAATTTGCGGAACGAGCATGGCCGCGCCGACCGTAACAGGACTCGCGGCATTGATCATGGAAGACTTTTCGGCTCAGTTCCCCGCGCTGCCGATGTTCCGCAATTCGACGCTGAAGGGACTCCTTGCCCATTCGGCTGTGGACAACGGCAACACCGGTCCGGACTACCAGTTCGGTTACGGTTCGGTTCGTGTTCAGCAGGCAATCGATTTGATGCGAAGCGGTGAGTTCCTGGAGAACACCGTGTCGCAAGGGGCGTCCTTTACGCGACAGGTTGTCGTGACTTCGGGCGATCCTGAATTGAAGGTCACGCTGTCATGGGACGACGTAGCCGGTACGCCGAACGTGAATCCGGCATTGGTCAACGACCTCGACCTCCGCGTGACGAGCCCCAGCGCCGTTCGTCACTATCCGTGGACTTTGAATCCTGCCAGCCCGGGCAATGTGGCCGTTCGCACGCAGGAGGACCACATCAACAACATCGAGCAGGTGTTGGTCGACAACCCCGAAGCGGGAACATGGACCGTGGAGGTGTTTGGATTCGACGTTCCGCAGGGACCGCAACCTTTCTCGCTGGTGGGTGATGGTACGCTCTCAAACGGTGTGAGCATTGGCTTCCCCAATGGTTTGCCCGATTCGTTGTCGCCCGGTTCGCCGACCACCATCGATGTCGAGATTGTGGCATTCGGCGAGACGATTGTGCCGACAAGCCCGACCTTGTTCTATCGCTTCGGAGGTGGAGCGTTTTCATCGTCGAGTTTGTCGAATGTTTCGGGAGATCTGTATCAGGCAACATTACCGGCTGCCTCGTGCGGTGACACGCCGGAGTTTTACTTCAGCGCTGAGGGTTCGTTGTCGGGTGTCGTGGCGAGCCCAGCCGGCGCGCCCGGATCGGTTCATTCGGCGATCGTCGGATCAACCACCACGGTGTTCGCGGATAATTTCGAGACGGACCAGGGCTGGTCGGCAACGAATCTTGGTGCATCGACCGGAGACTGGGAGCGTGGTGTTCCGGTGAATGACTCGGGTTGGGATTACGATCCGATTTCCGATTCGGACGGAAGCGGTCAGTGTTACCTGACCATGAATTCGACGGGCAATACCGACATTGACGGTGGGGCGGTTCGGCTGACGTCACCGGTCATCGACATGTCAGATGGCGACATCACGATCAGCTACGACTATTACCTCTATCTGACCGTCGCGGATGGCGTGGACATGCTTCTTGTTGAGATCAACAACAATGGCGGTAGTGGCGCGTGGACAGAGATTGCCCGCCACGACACGGATGGTGGAACATCCTGGCGATCGCACACGATCTCGCAAGGCGACTTGGACACGGCTGGCGTGACGCTGACGGCGAACATGGTGCTTCGATTCACCGCCAACGATACCGGCACAGCCAGCATCAACGAGAGCGGGCTCGATGCGTTTGAGGTGACAGCATTCACGTGTTCCGCCAGCGCAACTTGTGGCGACGGCATCCAGAACCAGGGTGAAGATCGCATTGACTGCGGCGGTCCCTGTGCGGCTTGCGAATGCACGTCGGATGTTTCCTGCGACAATGGTCAATTCTGCGATGGCGTTGAAACTTGCGACACATTCGGTGTGTGCCAAAGCGGAACGGTGGTGAACTGTGATGACGGTGTCGGTTGTACGGACGATTCCTGCAACGAAGCGACCGATACGTGCGACCATCTGGTGAATCACGGTAGCTGCGATAATGGACAGTTCTGCGACGGCGCTGAAACATGCGATGCAATCAATGATTGCCAGCCCGGTACACCCGTCAATTGTGATGATGGCGTTGGTTGCACCGACGACTCGTGCAACGAGGCAACCGACTCGTGTGACAATGCCGCCAACGATGCCAATTGTGACAACGGTCAATACTGCGACGGGGCCGAAACCTGTGATGCAATCCTGGATTGCCAGCCTGGAACACCCATCGATTGTGATGACGGCATCGGTTGTACGGACGACTCGTGCAACGAGGCAA
>DDIR01000060.1 GCA_002338715.1 Phycisphaerales bacterium UBA1845
TGCGACGGCTGAGTAGCCGCAACCGATGTCGCCACCGACCGCGGCCGGGTAGATCAATCGTTGGGTTGCGACGGCGAGCCCGTTGCTGACGCCAGCCGCCAAATGAACGTCGGGCATGACGGCGACGTGTGCGACATCGGGTGCGCGGCATAAGCGTTCGATGGTTTGTCTGACGGCTGGCTCGGGCTGATTGGCCAGCCACGTGTGGGGTGTCACTTGATCAGGCATGGTCTGATTCCTTGTTATCTGTCGGATCCGCAATCGGATCCAGGTCGTATGTATTGATGGTGAACACGAGTTCGGGGGCCCGGCGGCGCGAGATGGATTCGGCGACTTCGGTCCGCAGGTATCCCTTGCAGCGGTCGAGTGCCTCGCGAAACTCCGATAGATTACAGCCGCTCTGCACCGCGACCGTCACACGCAGGCGTCCGGCATTGGGTGCGGGTTCCACGCTGGCAATGCGCGCATCGCCCGGGACGTTCGTTGCGCCGAACACCAGTTGCAGAATCTGTTCAACCTGTTTGCACAATTGATCCAGCTTGCGATCACGTTTGTTGTTTCGTCTGGCGTCGATGCGTTTGTCTTCGCTCGGGTTGACGCCGTCATCTTCAAATACATCCGCGCAAAATGCGCGCAGATTCTCTGCATCACGTCTGCTCGATGGCATAAACGCTCCTTTGATTCGGTAGGAAGCGCGCAGAGCACTCCCGCTCAAATGCTTAAAACCAAATTACAAAATGGGAGTCACAGGCGCGGAGGAGCGACGACGGCAAAATGCCTGCATCGGTACGAGAATGCACCGCAAGCGATTACCGAGGACGATGCTCAAGATGGATGACGATCAGAGAAAAGACAGGAAGGTCAGCATCCCGTTGCGCAGTGAGGCCCCGTGATTTGTTGTGATGTTAGAACTGACATACGAAGCCTCCTTTCAGCGAAGTCCAACTTGGATACGTTACAAGCGTCATTGTGCGCCATTTTTTCTGGGAGTCAAGGGTCAAACTGCATTGCCGTGCCCAACCATGTTAATTGGCGATCTTCGTGAATTTGCAAAACTAATGAAATACAATCAATACCAAGTGCGGTTGGTGGCTCGTTTCGTAAGAGAATTAAAATGCAACGTCGGTCGTGGGTTTTCAAGCCGTCCCTTCTGCTCCTCATCGTCGCAGCATTGGTTGTGTACGGCTTTGTAGCAGAAGCGATCGATTTTCATCTGATTACCCTGAGAAGTCCCGGCAAGAGTGTTCTCCATCATCGACTCATGGAGTGCCTGACGCTTTGGCTCGTCGTGTGCTCGGTTGTCGGTTGGACGTTCTACTTTCTCAAGCGCCGTCCCGAGCGAAATTCAATAGTCTGGCCGATCTTCGCCATACCGCTGATTGCTGCGCTGTGGCTCGCTGCGTCAAAAGGATTCGACGTATACCGACACCATGTGGAGAGCGTAACTCGGTCGATCCCGCCCACTTCCTTCTGGCTTGATATTGGCATCCCTATTGTCGGGGCGGTCGTGCCATTATTTTATTGGGCGGCAATCTCCGTGATTCTCATCGTGCAAGTCAAGGCTTGGCGATGTCCAGTCACGGTGGGCATATGCCCGACGTGCGAATACGACCTGACGGGCAACGAATCGGGCGTCTGCCCGGAATGCGGATCGGGAGTTTTGATGGACTCAGAAATTCCGCATTACTTCTACGGTCGGCGTTTTGTCTGGATGCCGGAATTCGCGGACTTTCCCGATGCGAAGGCTCGTTTCGATGCGTCTCAGCAGGCGACCAAAGAATTTCGTCGCTCGGCAGTAGGTTGGCTGTCAAACTTGCTTACGATCATCACCTTCACATTTGTTGCCGTTGCATCCTTGTCGCCTCGTGCATCGGAGTATCTTGGGAAATGGCATTGGGTGGTCATCTCCGTACTCCTGTTTGCCACGGTTGCGACGACGATCCTCGGGAGCCGTTACATGATGCGGAACAGCCTGCGGCGACAATTGGCGAGCAGACGACGGGACGGCGCGGCATGATCCGCAATGCAGAGCTAGTTTGATTGCAGCATTCTTCTGATGCGCGGCTGATTGGGGTTGCTGTCCAGGGATCGTTGCCAATGCGTGATGGCCATTGCGATGTCGTTGAAATGGTCGGCCAGCAGGTTGCCGAGGTCGCGGTTGGCTCGCCAGTCGGTTGGTTCCGTTTGCAGGATTTCTTCGAGTTGCTTGCGGGCGTTGGGCCAATCGTTTTGCTTGGAGTAGAGGCGGTAGAGGTTTTTTCTTGGGGTGATGTAGCGGTGGTCGATGTTGGCCGCTTCCTTGAAGTAGGGGAGGGCTTCGTTGGGCAGGTGGTGTTCTGCGAGCGTGCTGCCCAGGTTGTTGAACCCTTCCTTGATGCCTTCGCAGAGTTTGGCCGCGTCGGCGAAGTGCTTCAGCGCCGCTTGCGGTTGATCGGCTTCGAGCAGATTCAAACCTTTGAAGAATTCGTAGTCATATCGAATGTGCGACGAGCCGAAGTCGTTAACCGTTGGCGTTTGCTCGTTTCGATAGTTGCAATTGTCGATCAGGCCAGTGCCATTAAATGGCACTCCGTTGGGCAAGAGGTGATAAAGTATGCCGGCTGTCACGAAGCTGGCGTTGGGAACCGGCGGAGCCTGCTTGGTTGCGAAGTACACGGGGCGTCTCGCGGTCTTGATGAGCCAGACGGCTGGCGGGTCGGGCGAATCTTCGGGTTGGTCGGCCACCAGGTCGGGACGGACGTAGCCGTACATGTCCGCGATGGTGACGTCGGGGCGTTCGCCTTCGACGAGCACCTTGTAGACCAGCGGAAAGGTGGAATGATCGCCCGAAGGAAAGATGATCGCCCGATCCATCATGCAGGCCAGCATATTCTCGGCGTGGTCCTCGGCGTACCAGTATTTTGAATAGTTGCACGTGTCGTGGTGCGACGCGATGAGTACGCCCGGTGCGATCAATGCGAGTATCGAGATGGCGATGACGTTTCGAAGTTTGCCGGCGATTGCTTCCAGAAGTTGCGCATACGCGACAGCCAGTCCGAGCGATACGGGAATGAAAAACACTTGAAGCGCCCAGCGCGCTGTCCGGTCCAGATCAAAGTTGGCCAACAGAACAAAAAGCAACCCCGTACACGCCACCCATAAAACCACCAGCCAAAGCATCGCCCGCGCTCGACGGGCCATCACGATCATGCCGAGAATCGACGCAGCGACGATCCATGGCGTCAGGTCTTCGGCCACCGTTTCAACCATGTACCACGATTGCCCGGCGAATCGTTCGAGCGAGCGCGGTTCCGGTGTTTTGATCGGCCCGATTGCGCCGTACTGCTGGCGGGTGACGTGTTTGATGAAGCGGTCAAACGTGGACGGATCGCCCCAGTTCATCGCCGGGTCGGTGGCCGCGCGCATGGGCAGGTACGCATATGGCAGAAGCCCGACGAGCAGCAATGCCAGCGATTGGGCGATGAGTTTCCAACGTTTCAGAAGTGTCGGCTGAAGTGAAAGTATCCACACAACGAGCGCGAGACAGGCGAACCCGATCGAGTGGTGGTTGCACATGCCCAAGCCGGCGAGCAGCGATGCGAGCAGGAGGGGGCGCGTTTGGCGGGTGGCGTACCAGCGCATGGCGCAGCAGAAAATCGCGGCAGTAACGAGTGAGTTGAGGGCATAGACTTCGGTGATGACGCTTTGCATCCAAGACGTTTCGGACCAGATCCACACCAGCGCCGCGCTCGCTGCGACCAACCGGGAAAGGCGAACCTGTCGCAGGGCCAAGAACACCATCGATGCCGCGCCGGCAGAACACAGCGCGGAAAACAGATTCGCCCGCCAAGCAATCGAGCCGATGGCAAACAGGTGAACCCAGACGCCGCAGAGCGCCGTCCACAACGGGTATCCCGGCGGATGGGGCACGCCAAAGTGCCAGGCGGCAGCGATGAGTTCGCCGCTGTCTTCAGCCGTGACGGTCAGGGCGAGGGTGACGACGAACAGAGTCAAGCCAGCCAAACCGACCG
>DDIR01000003.1:0-10479 GCA_002338715.1 Phycisphaerales bacterium UBA1845
CTGGACAATCCTGCAACGAAGCCACCGGCGCCTGCGAATCGAGCAGTGGCGGCGGTGGTGGTGGAGCGCCCGCAGACGGTGACAACGACGGCGTGCCCGATGGCAGCGACCTCTGCGCCGACACGCCCACGGGTGAAACCGTGGACGACGACGGGTGCAGCGATTCGCAACTCGACGACGACGAAGACGGCGTCTTCAATGATGTCGATGTTTGTGCCGACACGCCGGCCAACGCGACGGTCAATGCATCCGGTTGCGCCGCATCGCAGCTTGATAGCGACAGCGACGGTGTGACCAACGATGTGGACCTCTGCCCGGGCACGACCGCCAACGACGCCGTCGATGGCGACGGTTGTTCGGATGCACAGCTTGATGATGGCAATCCCGACCCCGATCCTCAGCCGGGCCCCGATGACGGCGGCGACGATGTCGACACCAATGGCCAAACACCCGACGACGGTATGGGCGATGGTGGCGGCGACGACGGCAACAACACCGATGATCCCGATAGCGATGGCGACGGCGTTCCCGACTCGATCGATGAGTGCGCTCAAACTCCTCCGGGATATCAGGTCAACTCGGTCGGCTGTGCGTTGGTCAGCCCGGACCCGGACGATGGCGACAACGGCGAACAAGCCGGTTGTGCAAGCGGCGTCGGATGCGGAGCCGGTGGAGCGGCGACGATGATGCTGATGATGCTGGGCTTCGGCGGATTGAAGTACGATCGCCGACGTCGGCGAAACGTTGCCTGACCGGATCGGGCTTACAAGCCGTCAAAAAGCAAAGAAATTCAAGCCACCTGCAGTGCGTTTGTGACGCTGCAGGTGGCTTTTTGTTTACAAAAAGTAGTCACACGCCACTTCATGTCCCGAAACCGGCGATTCAGGTACACGCTACCGCCGACCACGTCACTCCAATTCGCACGCGCGATTCGGGAGATAATTTTTCAGACTCTTCAAGGACTCCCACAAGGACTTGGTGGAAATCCACTTACCAAAGGAGCCAACATGTATCAAATCAACCAGCCAGGTATCACAAGGTGCTGTTTCAATCGTACCGCAAGATCTCTCATCGCCTTGGTTTTGGGCGTCGTTCTGGGTACAGCGGCTACCGCGCACGGCGGCGCTGCTGCGACCTTCGAGAGTCTCACCAACCTTCGGCCCGATGGCGAAATCAGTCTGGGCGCCACCTTCGCCAGCGAAGCGACCGGTGTGTCTGCCGACGGATTGGTCGTCGTGGGGTTTGCGGCTTCTAAAAACTCACCGTCGTTCGACAACGAAGCTTTTCGCTGGACCGCGTCAAGCGACATGACTGCGCTGGGATTTCTTGGAAAGTCGAGCGGTGCGACTGCCAGTTTCGCCAATTCGCTTTCCGGCGATGGCTCGGTCGTGGTCGGAAACGCAACGTCACCAAGCATCGGAACAGAATCATTTCGCTGGACTCAGTCTGACGGGATCGTCGGTATCGGAGTCTTGAATCAATTCGATCAAAGTGTGGCCTTGGACGCTTCTTTTCATGGAAACGTTGTGGTCGGCGAAAGTGGCGTCTATGGCGCCTCCTCCGAAGCCTATCGCTGGACACAAGCTGGCGGCATGGTCGGACTGGGTGACCTTGACGGTGGAGAGACTTCATCCCGCGCGGAGGGCGTCTCCGCTGATGGCAGCGTCGTGGTGGGCCAGGGCACATCCAATGACGGCGTCGAAGCGTTTCGCTGGACGTCATCCGGGGGGATGGTCGGGCTCGGGGACCTGCCCGGTGGTGAGTTTCAAAGCACCGCCCACGGCGTGTCACATGACGGCACCGTTGTGGTCGGTGAAAGCGAATCAGGCGGAGACTCCGATGACAGCGAAGAATCCTTTGGCGAGGCCTTCAAGTGGACGAACGCCGATGGAATCATGGGGCTGGGTGATCTTGATGGTGGAGAATTTGACAGCGTGGCCAATGCGGCATCCGCCCATGGGGTCGTGGTTGTCGGACGTGGAACGACGGAAGACGGTAGCACAGCATTTCGCTACACCGAAGCCGACGGCATGCGATCCATTCAAGACATTTTGGTCAACGACTTCGGAACCGACCTGACGGATTGGAGATTGGCTGAAGCGAACGGGGTCTCGGGAGACGGCCGCACGATCGTTGGTCTGGCGTTTAATCCCGATGGCGTCAAGGTCGGGTTCGTCGCGACGATTCCGCTTCCCGAAGGTGTCAGTGAAGAAGCCCTCGGCGACGTCAACGATGGCGGCTCATCCACAGGTGGAGGAGGCGACAATGGCAATGGCGGTTCGGGCAACGGTGATTCTGGCGATGGGGGTGGCAACACCGGAGGGAACGGCGGGATGTCCATGCCCAGTGGTTGCGGTGTGGCGACGGTGACGTCCTCTCTGTTCATCGCCCTTGGACTTTGCGGAATCAAGGGGAACCGCCAACGCGTGAGAAACGCAGCTCTATGAGAGCCAGAATGGTCGGCTGACCTTTATGAACCGAATCAACACGAAACTCCAGCCCTGCAAATGATGATTCCTCTTGCGTCATGACCCCGCGTTATGCGTATGGGGAATTCATCATATTGGGGCACTGTCCAGCAGAAGCCTCGACGCCCCCATGTAAAAACAAAAAAGCCCGCCAAATCGACGGGCCTGATGTTTTGTTGATTCTCAGCGAGCCACGTCCTTCTGCGAAACGCTTTCGAATTCGCTGGATGACTCGCTTCGACTCGCGTTTAACGCTTCGAGAACTGGAAGCTGCGGCGAGCGCCACGACGGCCGTACTTCTTACGCTCAACGCGACGACCATCACGCGTGAGGTATTTGGCGTCACGAAGAATCGCGCCGTATTCGCTGCTGGCTTCCTTGAGTGCACGGGCGATACCGAGCACGATGGCGCCGGCTTGTCCCGTGGTTCCGCCACCGCTGGTGTTCACAAACACGTCAACGCGCTTGCGGGTGTCGGTTGCATCGAGCGGTGCGACGATGGTGTGGCGATCGCGTTCGAGGCGGAAGTACTCATTCACCTCGCGACCGTTGACGACGAACTTGCCCGTGCCCTGCTTGATACGAACGCGGGCGATCGAACTTTTCCTTCGACCGGTTCCCCAGTGATAACCGCCAGCCTTGGGCTTGGGGGCCGTCCACTCATGGGTCAATGATGCAACGGTGGGTTTTTCCGTAACAGCCACTGCAACGGATTCGCCCGAGGACGCGGGTGCCTTATGAGGTGTCTGTGAATCAACCACGAACATCTTCTCCAATCAAATTCAGTCCAACCCAGCCGCCGGGCAATCGTGCCACAAGCGTCTGCGTGCAAAACGTTTCTAGAACGCCCACTCTTTCGGCTGCTGCGCGGTGTGTGGATGCGTGGGCTCGGCGTAGATCTTCAGCTTGCCGAGCATCTGGCGACCGAGCGCACTTTTCGGAAGCATCCGTTTCACGGCGAAACGCAGAATGCGGTCCGGATGATTTTCCATCACGTCCTCGCCGGCATCCGATTTGAATCCGCCGGGATGATAGGTGTATCGATCGTAGTGCATCGCCGCCAGCTTGTTACCGGTCAGCTTCACCTTGTCGCAATTGGTCACGACGACGAAATCACCGGTATCAACGTGCGGTGTGTATGTGGGCTTGTGTTTGCCCATCAATACCGTTGCGATCTTAACCGCCAAGCGTCCCATCACCTGATCGGTGGCATCGACATGATGCCATTCCGGGTGGAAGGTCTCCTTGCGGGCCATATATGAAGGTGCGCGTCCCTTGGGCATATCTGCATCAATCCAAACAAAAACCTAAAACTAGATAATCCGCTCTCGCGGAGCCCCGCATCGTACAAAACACCCGTTTTCCGTCAAGGGCAGCCGAGCGTTGGTTTCATCGGAAAACCGCCAACCGCCCGAACCGGATGGGGACAACCCCTGAACCACCAAACGCCAACCCCATCGTTTCGCAGCGAAACGGGGTCACCATCTTGTCGCCGATGGCTCTAACCTCTCGGTGGGCCGTATTTTATGAATCTTTGCCCTCGCCGTCCGGTCGACTTTGGGCTAGGCTCTCGGGCGCGTCAGGTCGGGAGCCATCCCGACCTAGAGTCAATGAATTCAAATCGTCCCAGGGATCAAGCCATGCCGCAACCTTCGCGCCTGCTCGTCGAACATGTCGAAGATGTCTCCGTCGTTACCTTCACGGAATCCTCGATCGTCAACACCCAGCAGATCGACAGCATCCGCGAGGAACTGTTCCACATGGTCGACAAGAAAGCCTGCAAGCGCATGATCCTCGACATGACCAAGGTGCGCCAACTCAGCTCTGCCGCCCTCGGCGTTTTGATTCCCGTCAATGAGAACATCAAAAAGTTGAAAGGCACCCTGGTTCTCATGGGCGCCCAGCCGGAAGTCCTCAAAATCTTCAAGATCACCCGCCTCGATAAGCTCTTCGTTTTCAAGGACTCCGAGAAGGCGGCGCTGAAGCATATGAAGGTCAAAAAAAGCTGATGCGTTTACGCAGACTATGTCGATTATCCAAACCCGCGCACACGACCATCTCATCTCCAAAAATTTCAATTGAGAGTGCCACACTGTTGGCACGCTGCGCGCATTTGCAATTCGCCATGCGCACCGCCCATCGTCGATAATTCAAGCAGACGAGAGATTGGTCGGTTCGTAGGATCATCGCCTTCGAACTCTCTACCGCCGCGATAACTTATTTCTATTGGTCTGCACGCCCACCCTGCGCGGTGAAGTTCCCGGCCCATCCCACGTCAACGCCCGACTCTGACCCTTGCGCGACGCTTGCTTGTGCGCGAATTCGTCTGAATGGGCGCATAGAGATTCGGCAGACTGACGATTTTGTAAGCCACAATCCCGGAAGCTTTCGATCCGGGTCGCAAAAGCGTGTTGTCGCGTGGCCTGGCTGGTAAACCCCGACCTAGCCAGTCAGGCCGCGTTCTTTTTTTACCGACCGACTCATTCGGGACTGAACATGACCCCAGACCATATCTTCCGTACACCATGCAACAATCTGAAACCAGACAAGTCGGCTGATTCCAATCTTGGCGGCTGATTGTAACCGCACTCCCAACCGCTCATGCGTTATGATTGCGCTGGCAGGAACAGGCGACCTGCCAAGGCGATTTTTTGAAAAGGATGAGCCGGTTATGGCGCGGGTGCGATGCCAGTGTGGTCAGGCGGTCAACGTCACAACGGAGCAAATCGGCAAAGTTCTCGCCTGCCCGCATTGCAAGAAACGCTTCAAGGTAACGGCTCCCCGTACGGCTGAAGCACAGGATACCAATCAGCGCGGATTCACTTTCATCGAAGACCGCGACTCGTCGCATGGATCGATGGCGAGGAGTAACCGAACGACAAGATGTGCAAGATGCAACGCATCCCTCAGCGACAATGCCGAAATCTGCGTGCACTGCGGCCACGTCAATGCGTCGCATGGACCATCGAAATCAACAATCCCGCAGGACTCAGAATCCGAGCCAAGAAAAAAGACTTCTCATGCCAGCGGCATCGGAAGTTACCTGCGAAGTTGCGCCAAGAGCCTGCTGGTTATCACTGACATTGGCAATTTCATCACGATCATTCTCGTGATGATCCTCATGGCCATGAACTCCGCCCTTACTATGCTCGGATTCTCATGCGTTCTCATTTTCCCAATGGTCATTCTCACCGGGATTCTCTCCGCATTCTTTTTCAACGTCGTGGTCAATGCATCCAACGGCGACGATGATCTGCCCGAGATCGGACTGAGCGGTGACTGGTTCGACGACATTATCATTCCATTCGTCAAGTTTCTAACGACCTGCCTGATCACCTTAGCCCCCCTGCAAATCTACCGGTCGATCGTTGGGGACAACGCGGTGACATCTGAAGGAGCGTTTGTGATGCTCGGTATCGGCGTGTTCCTTTGGCCGGTCATCATTCTGACCTTTGCAATCGGCGGACTGACGTGTTTGGTGCGTCCCGACCGCATGCTTGCGACCATATTTCGAACATTCGTTCCCTACGTATTCACGTGCGCGGCGCTGGCCGGTGCGATTGGAATCTCATGGGGATTGAAGTCGGCACTGAAGCCCGTTGCGGCATCCATGGGCGGAAACGGTTGGGCGATCATGACGATCCTCTCGGTCGTCGATGTGTATTGCATGGTCGTGGCGATGCAGTGCATCGGACTGTATTATCACCACTTCAAGGATCGGTTCGCGTGGAACTGGGGATAGCGCACGCGGCACAATTGCGTTGGGTCGGTTGGGATCAGGGGCGCCATGTATTCAAAGTACATCGGACGGGACTGGAGCGAGAAGTTGCCCCCCGTCTGCCCGAAATGCGAATACAACCTCACCGGCATTTCCAGCGAACAGTGCCCGGAATGCGGCAAGACCATCTATTGGCTCGACGTTCAAAGCAACGCCAGGAACGTCTACCACGCGCTGAATCAAACCGAGGACTACAACGACCTCGTCGATGTCGGTCCATATGTTGGCGCCGCGGGAACCTTCTTCGTCCTTGTCTTTTGGATAGCGCGGTGGGCTGACGGGCTGGGGCGTGTTATCGGCGTTGTCCTCGCGATGCTGACGATCGCCAGCGGCATGCAGATTCTCCGCAGCAAACGGGTGCCGGCATGGGCCCGCGATGTCGTCGAAGTCGAGCCGAAATACATCAAAGCCGTCATCAACATTTCATTCGGACTTGCCCTGATCGCAATCGCGATCTTTCTTCCCTCCCTCTGACCGGCTGCCCCTCTGCCCCATTTGGATTCCTTTATCGGTTCCGCCGAAATTGGGGGTGATGCACCAGCAAGATCGGGGGCTTTCGCGACTCGCCCGTTGCGCGAAATGTATTGTAGGTTGGAACGTGCGTTCGATGTGCAACGTGCGTTTGGTGGCGAACTGATGCCGCCCATTGTCGTCAACCCAAGTCCACAACTTACAGGAGCATCACGACCCATGAATAATTGGCAGAGATCGTTTGTCACCAAACTCGAATCCGCACGCAAACACTGGCGCAGAACCTTCGATGAAATCGCCACGGAACACGTCGAACCGGTGAACGATGAGTTCTCCGAATTCGCAACCAAGAACGGTTTCACCTGCACCTCGCCCGCTTCGGAAGCCGGCACGTACTTCTACAAATTCGCCCTGACCGAAAACGGTTACGCCATCATCGCGTTCCGATTGGCTGGGATGGACACCGTCGAAGTCATCACCGAAGTGCGCGTCCCCGGTCCCGATGAAGTCGCACCGCTGAAGACGACGACGCCGCTTTCCGACGCCAACCGCTCGTGGGCGACGCAGCAGTTTCAGCACGCGCTCGATCACTTTGCCAACGCGTTCAGCGCAGCAAGTGCAGAAGCGGCTGAAAAACTCGTAGCCGCTTCATAAACGTGCGAATATAATCCCCGCCGAAACGAAGTTACGGTAACGGTGCACGCGCACCATTAACCGAAGAACAGGCGGGATTCGTGCTTGAAACCATCATCGACATCGCCCTCGTCGCGCTATTAGCCGCCATCTGCTTTGCCGGCGTGGCGCTTTCATTGCTGCAATTGCCCGGCACGTGGACCATCATCTGCGCGGCGACGCTGTATGCGTGGTATTACGGCTGGTCGCGCATCGGTCTGATTGGACTGGGCGTGATGCTGGGCCTGGCGGTGATCGGTGAAATCGTCGAAACGATGGGCGGTGCGGTGCTCGCGAAACGCAGCGGGGCCAGCAAACGCGCGGCATGGTACGGATTAGCCGGCGGGATGATCGGCGCGATCTTTCTGTCGATCCCCGTCCCCGTTTTCGGAACCATCATCGGCGCCGCGGTCGGATGCTTCGCCGGCGCGCTCATCGCCGAACTGCAAGTCGGAAAACGCTGGCACGAAGGCACAAGGTCCGGTGTCTACACAGCCGTCGGCCGCACCCTCGGCAGCATGTTCAAAGTCATGATCGCAGCAACCATAGCCTGCATCGCCACCGCCCAAGCCATCCGCCCCTTCTGGACGTAGGGTCCGCTGTGCGGACCATTTTTCGCGTGGGCCGGTCCGCACAGCGGACCCTACGTGATCTGCGCACCGCACTCGGGACATCGCCGTGTTGCCAAGCCGCGAAGGATATACCTGCATTTGCGGCAGCGCGGCACCATGCGCTTGGCCCTTCGCAAAACGCACCACCGGTCGATCAGGGCGACACCAAAGAAGGAATAAACCGCCAGCACCGGCACGACAACCCAATCATCACCGCCGACTCCATTTCGTGTCCAGTAGATAATCAGACAACAAACGCTCGCCGTGCCCGCGTACACAATGACTGGAGCAAGAAGCGCCGCAAACATCCACGCCCGCATGAATCGACGTTTACGTCTCTTGCCTTTCGACGGAATGATCTTCCATCCCAGAACCGCAAAGACAGACGTGACGATCGTCAGCATGAGAATCAAAAAGAGCCAGGGTCCAACATGCTCTATGAAGGACATACCCGGCACCGAGTTGGCTGGCCCATGCCAGACGTTCGTCCTTCCCGCCATCGCCTGCACATGCGAATACCACGAAACGGTCCAATCGATCGGTATCAAGCTGATTCCACAGAGCGCATTGCCAATAAAGACGCCAAGCAACTCGCGACGCCACCTCCAAAGGGCAAACCAGAATGGTCGATGGGACGAATCGGTCACGCGTCAACCTCCGAGAACATCGCAGCTACGGCCGCATTCCGGGCAGACACCGCTAACGTTACCGGTAAGGTCGTAGTCACAGTGTTCGCAATGTCCTTGCAATCGGCGACGATCCATTCGCCAAAGTAGCAATGTCGGTACGCATGCAATCGCGAATGGAAGCCACATGGGCAAATAGTAAGTGCGCGGCCAGCGCGTTAAGTCCATTCGCGGAAGTCCCCACGAATCAATGATGATCTCATGGGGATTGCCCATACCAATGCCCACTATAATGCTCGGCTTGTAGAAGATGCAGACTACTGTATCCGGTGACATACGCATTGAAAGTGACTTCGTATCCCGCACACCAATCCACACAATCAGTATGGCCAAGCAAACGAGAGTTCCGGCCCACTTAAGCGCATTCAAAATTCGATGACGCCATTTCACCCTGCGGCTCCGCATTCCGGGCACCTTGGTTCTGGCAGGCCCGTCAGACTGTACCCGCATCGAATGCATTCGTTGCGCTTGCGGCGGCGATGACGGCGGATTGGTGCAACGACGAGTACGACGAAGGGATACGCCCCACATGTCAACACAATGAACCACAAAGGGATCGCCACAATCGTGACGTTGCAAAAACACTCCGACAGCCATTGCGCACCAGCAGGCGTCGAATCATCTACTAGTGGAGTTACAGGCGGCATCACGCAAAGTGTTATAAATGCAAAACCAGCCCAACCACTTGTGCGCGGCGGCGGCGTTTTCTGAGGCACGCTCATTGGAGCCAAGTGCATCATCTCCAGCGAACCATTGTGTGCGTGGAGATAAGTACGAGAACCGCTCTCATTCTTCCAAAGCCGAATCAAAAGCCCGTCGACTTGGGAACCTGGCGGTCCAACTGTTTGACGTCCCCTAAATATGATTGTCATCCAAATCCCCAAGTCTGCATACATGTCAGACGGGTGGTCCGTCCCAAGTTGGATGGGCTTTCGCAGATTGCTCTGGATCGTATAGCTCAACACAAGAGCAACCGCAGTCGCGATGGTCGATGTCGCCAGAATGCCAAGGATCGCTTTGCGAATCATGTCTCTGTGCCACACTCGGGGCATCTTGGTTTTGGCAGGCCCGTCAAACTATACCCGCAATGAATGCACTCGTTGCGTTTGCGGCGGCGATGACGGCGGAGTGGGCCTCGCACGATGGCAATGAATGGATAGCACGCAAAAACAGTCAGCGACGCCCAGACAGGAAAGCGAAGCTCAACATCCCAGACTCCAGGACAAACCGTCGGTCGCTTTTCCCAGTACCAAGAGGGCTTGTCAAAAATGAAGGGCCAGTTGCCTCCTGTCCAATAGTGGGCCACGTATTCGAAATGCCAATCGCTATAAAAGCACCTGACATTGTAATTTCCGTCCCACGAGTCGTGGAAATCGACGGACTTGTTGTAGCCGTAAAGCGAGATCGAAATCGTGCCAATGAATAGCAAGATAGAAACGATAAGAATCGCTTTGCGAATCATAACTTCGTCCCGCATTCCGGGCATACGCCGCTGACGTTGCCCGTGAGATCATAGCCGCATTGCCGACAGCTTGATCCGTCGTATTCAACTTTGCTCCATCGAACATTCATATACGTGGCCCGGGAAACCCAATACGCAGGAATGACCGGCAAGCCGATCGCCGCGCACATCAGCACTTCGTCGAACCAAGGCAACCCGTGGAGATACTTCATCACGCCGTCAAGAAAACCAATGACCAACGCTCGACCGAGAACCACGCAAACCGCCCACACGATTGGGAATGGGAGAACGGCGGCAATGAATGCCAAAGCCGCCGGGGATTGACTCTCTA
>DDIR01000003.1:10562-16133 GCA_002338715.1 Phycisphaerales bacterium UBA1845
ATGAATGCCAAAGCCGCCGGGAATTGACTCTCTCTGATCGGCTGTTTCATCGAAGTGAACGTTTTGATCGAGACGCGTGTTCGCACTTCGTCGAAAAGTGTAGCTGACTCGAATACTTTGAAATCTTCAGGCAACCTAATCCGACTGCTGCCGCCATTTCAATACGCGCTTTCCCTGAAACGCAGGAAGCGCAACGGATGTTAAACGCCTTTCCGAGTTGTATTGCCATGCGGTCTCAGCATCACCCGTTTCCGTCGGCTCACACTTTCGGTACATGATCTCAAGCACGATGGGCTGCTTGCTGTGGGTATCGAGCGTTAAGGTTACGTTGTCGCCCGTCACAACCGTCTTGGCCGACAGACCATCCCACGTGGCGATCTCGGCAGATTCGCCTGGCCAGATTTGCAGTATGCGCCGTTCATCGAGGCAAACGACATCTTTATCAAAACCCGGTTGTCGGCTGATCAACGTATCCACGTCGGCCGGGATCATGGGGATGATTGCTCCCGAACGAACAAACAACGGAACCTGCTCTAGCGGCGCTCTCACTTCGACAACTTTTCCGCCTTGGTGTTCATGGCCCGACCAATAATCGACCCACCCGCATTCCGGAAGATAGACGGTACGATGCTCTCCTCCCTGATACATCGGAGCCACCAGCAAGTCCGGACCGAAAAGATACTGATATATATGGTCCGCGGCTTGGGGGTCGTTCTCAAACGCCATCGCCATCGGGCGAATGATGGGCATTCCGGATGCGGCTGCTTCGTGGGCTGCGTTGTAAATGTACGGGAACAACCGGGTATGCAGCTTGGCGAAATCGCGGTAGATACCCAGCGTTTCCTCATCAAAATCCCATGGCCCCAGATTGGAAGTCATGTGGGTCATCATCAACGGTGAGAATGCCCCGAACTGCGTCCAGCGGATGAAGAGTTCCTTGGTCGGCTGGCCGATGTACCCGGCGATATCATGACCCCAGAAAGGGATACCTGAGATCGCAGCAGTCTGGCCGGCGATGATCACGCTCGGCAGGCCGTTATCGAATGAGAAGTTGGCCTCGTTGTCCCCCGCCCAACAAAACGGGTATCGTTGGGTGCCGGTGAACCCGCATCGGCCCAGCAACACGCCATCGCCACCCAGATGCTCGTCGATAAAACCATGCATGGTTTGGAGGTACAATGCGGCGTACCGATTCTTCATCGCCTCAGCCGACGTGCCGTCCTTGAAGACCGCATCGTGAATGAAGTTCCCCTCTCCGTCGTCACACTTGAATGCTCGAACACCCCATTGGAGCGTTTGCTGCAATTGTTCGTGCCACCACTTAACCGCCGCAGGATCAGTGAAATCCACCAGCCCACCTTCGCCCTTCCACCAATGGGAAAGCATGGGTTGGCCATCCGCGCGTTTCACAAGATGCCCAGCCGCGACCGCCTCTTCGAAACAGGATGACGGACCGGGTTGGATTCCCTGCATATCCACGACATTCTTGGTGTTGACGAATGGGGTAAGCCAAAGGCAGGGATAGAAGCCCAACTCACCGAGCCGAGCAAACATGGCGTGAGGCTCCGCGAATTGCTCCTCATTAAGCACGAAGTTGTTGTAGCTGGTCTCCCACGGACTATCGATGACGATCACCGAACTGGGCAGGTCATACCGCCTGGACCACTCGGCATCCTGGAGAACCTCATCACGATTGCGATGTACATCTCGGCTTTTCCAGGGAGCAAATGCCCAAGTCGGCGGGACTGGCGGCTTGCCTGTCATGCGGACGAACTCTTCGAGAATCTGCGCCCTTTGGGGACTGACGATGAGCGCGACCCTCAACTGATTTGTATGGTAGTCGATGCGAAGATGTTCTCGGTCGGTCGCATTGAGGTCGAAGAACCCGGGTGCAAAACTATCGACCCACAGTCCATACCCGCGGGTGCTCATGATGAACGGAACCGGCTTGTATGAGTTCGAGCCCTTTTTTTCGGGGCGGTCGATGCTCATCATGGGCAGGATGTTCCCCTTTTGATTGAGGGCGTTGAAGCGTTCGCCCCCGCCATAGTAGTTGCTGTTGTCGCGGATACGGACTTCGAAATGATGCGACTTGAGGTCGTGCGGTATCCACGTCATCGCAATCGAGCGGTCTGACAATTCTTCGAAAGTCACACTGAGCGATTGATTTCGCAAAGTCGTACGATTTGCGTGCGCCAAGATGTCGAAGTTGGCTTGCTCAGCACCATCCAAAGTGATCGCGGGGATCTCCAACACATCGCGGGTGATTCCACTTTGGTCAAGAAACGACAAGCTCATTGCACCGTCAGTGTTCTGAAGTTCCAACTTGAGCATGTCGGTGCTTGCAAGATTGGAAACTCCGAAGACCTCAGTTGCAATTGAAACGGACGTCAGGAAGGTGATGGTCGCCACCCACGTTCGCCATTTCCGGCGAAGAGCATGTCGGCTCGCGGAACTGTTCATTGGATAGGACATGGTCTGACTTTATTGTTAAGCTTTTGGACGTCAATAGATCGTTGCCGAATTGCCCAGGGCGGCCAGTCGTCCACCTCAAATGCGTGCTATCGCAACATCTCGTGAAGATCGTCAAAGCGACAACTTTAAAACGGCTTGGAGAATAGTAGCGGCCCTAGTTACTTTTGATTTCTTTTTGATCGTCCATTTCATCGAAACGGATGTCGCAATCGATACGCGCGTTCGCACTTTTCTTTTCGATTGTCGTATTCAACGTGGATATACGTCCCGCCGCCTTTGGAATCGTGGTAGGAACCGGCGCTTCCCCACTTGAAGTTCCAACGTATCGCTCGGCCCAGCGGTGCGTGCTTCTCGTCCTGCATCTTTACCGGCCGCAACTTCTTCGGTTTGCTGTTGAACATCTTCTGGAGCAATCCATCATGCAGATTTTTGATCTCGGTTTCCGTGTCGAGTGAGTAACTTGACCAATCCGTTGAGCCGGGCGGATACAGATCAACGGTGATGGATGTGTACACGAGCAACTGGTCATAGAAACAAACACTGACAAAAAGATTGTGGCCATCAACCTGCCCGCCGGAAAATTCATGGTGAATCCACGGGAGCGTGCCATAGTTGCGTTCATTGGCGCCGGCAAAAGCCGAGGCGGCGCGGAAGGCGTCCTGCGTCAGATCGGCGCTTAACGATGCACCGCTTGGAAGATGGATCGTTCCGTCGTCGGCGTTGATGACGAGACCGGACATGGTCCTTCCTTTCGGATGGTGTGCTCTCATCTATTCGACGAATGATGGGCCTGATCGGTTCGCCCCAGAGACTATCTCAATCACTTCTGCCTCACAATAAATCACTTCCCCAACCACACGCTCCCCCTTCAAACGACATTTCTCGACGAATGGCGATTGCGACCGACGCCGACCTTTGCCGTAATACTCAATGCGTGGTGGGTTCGCCCTGCCCGAACGTCCACCGGCCCGAATGTCGACCGGTACAGTGTGTCGGCTGACAGGGCGATTGGTTGGATTGCGGCGAAGTTCAATGTCGAGGCGGTGTACCTGATGCTTGCATCACGACTGCACATGTTCGGTGCGAATATCTTCCTGATCATCGGGGCGATCCTGCTGTCGATCGTCGCGATTGGGTTTCTCATCGCGCTTTGGACCGGGGTCAACATTTGGACGTGGCGGCGCAGTCAAAAACGGGCGGCGGCCAAACGCCATCGCGAGCGCTTCGACAAAACGGGGCAACCCTATCCACCGGCATCGCGCGGATTGTGTTCGGTTTGTGACACCGTTCACGCGAAGGTATACCATCTGCCCGACGGCACGCGCTTTTGCCCGACGCACTACGCCGAGTTGATCGAAGCCCGCCGACCGGACGAAGCATCGCAGCCCGGTCCAGCCCCGATCAAGACGTAAGCGCGCTTTGGTCGATGCAATAGCGTGCGGGCTTTCGCCTAAAGGTCCACGGAATCGAGTCACGAATGATAGACGCCGAAACGATCAAGAAGCCGATCTACCAAGCCACCGACAAGCGTGCGCTGAGCATGTACGATCTGCTCGAATACTTCTCGAAACGCGGCACCATGCGCGTCTCCGACCTGCACCTCAAGGTCGGCTGCACTCCGATCTACCGCGTCGATGGCGACTTGCAACGGATGAAAGGCACGCCGCTCGATACCGATACGATCGAAGCGTTGGCCAGGACCATCGTCAGTGAGAAAGAATGGCCAACCCTTCTGCAAAAAGGTTCGGTCGACAGTTCATTCATCACCGAACTCATGCAGTTTCGGATCAACTGCTTTCGCGACAACGACGGTTTCGCCCTCGCGATCCGGGCGCTGGAAAACACGATCCCCGATGTTTCGACGATCGGCTTCCCCAACAACGTGTGGCAGGACATCGTCAACAAACAGCACGGACTCGTGCTTTTGACGGGCATCACCGGTGCGGGCAAGAGCACGACCATCGCCTCGCTGATCGACCGCATCGCCGAGAACCGCCCCTGTCGAATCATCACGCTGGAAGATCCGATCGAATATCGTTTAAAATCAAAGACGGCGATCATCTCGCAGCGCGAGGTCGGGCGCGACGTGCCCAGTTATGAACTCGGTCTGCGCGATTGTCTGCGCGAAGACCCGGACGTGATCTTCGTCGGCGAGATGCGCGACCGCGACTCAACCAGTTGGACGCTGACCGCCGCAGAGACGGGCCACCTCGTCTTCTCGACGCTGCACACCCGCGACGTGCGCGGAACGATCACGCGCATCCTCGACATGTTCCCCACCGGTCAGCAGGATGAAATCGCCAGCCAACTATCGCTCGGACTCAGTCACATCATCTCGCAGAAGTTGATCCCGCGCGCCGATGGCAATGGCCGCGTCGTGGCGATGGAACTGCTCAACAACACCTACGCGATGGCCAACCTGATCCGTCTTGCGAAAACCGAGCAGGTTTACTCGCTGCTCCAAACGCGAACCAAAGACACGCCCGACGAGCGAATGACCACGCTGGAACGATCACTGGCCAACCTCGTCCGAGCCGGTGAGATCACCCCCATGGAAGCTGAGAAATGGGCCAATCACCCGCTGGCGCTGCTCGATGAACTACAGCGCGGCGAGCGTGAGCGATAGATTCACACGCAGGTCAATGACGGGGCAATCTGACGTCCCAATCCTGATAACGCACATTCGCATGGAAATCGTTCAATGAGATTGGACGCACATCAGAATGCCTAAATTACCAATAATTGTTGATCCGATAAGAATGCTGTGAAGGTTGGCTTGGAATAGGTCAGCTGTTACGCGTCTGGAACCCAGATCCATGTGTCGCGCACACCGCCAGGCACAATGGCTTTTTGGTCAGGGACGACTGGACGACATCGCAAGGATGCGAACGGGAAACCGCGCAACGTTGTCAAGTCTTGGTGCAACGTCACCAAGGCCCAAGAACGGAGCGCGGTTTCTCTACTTTTTACGCATGGGTGATTCAGCTATAGCCATCCTTATCCAAGCGTAGCGTTTTGCTCGTCCACGCGTCACAGCACGGGCGCCAATACCCACGTGGATTGACTTCATTTTGCCCCTGGATTCCCGCCTTCGCG
>DDIR01000075.1:0-4214 GCA_002338715.1 Phycisphaerales bacterium UBA1845
CGGGCGGGCGATTTGGCTGGTTAACAGGGAGGGGCGTGGCGGGTTATGAGGCCACGAAGAATGGTTCGGTCATCTCAGTTTGCGGATCAGAGACAATCGCCAAGGCGGACAGGGGATATTGCCCTTGCGGACGGCGCAGCGCGCTCAGCCATCCCGACAATTCATCAATCGCTCCCAAAGCTGAATCGGAGAAAGGCTTGCATTCTGTACCAGCACGCCCTGCACGAAACTCGAACCAATCCCGAAGTTGAATTGGCAAGACGTCTACCTCGCAGACCCGCGCTGAACGAACTTTCGAAGCATGATTTGACCGCACCAACGGCGTTTAAGTCGGCAATAGAGTTGCCGAAACCGTCGTCAACCCGGTAGCGCCGCAGCCCGACTGCCCTCAAGAATGCGGCGACCAACCCCAGAGCCCCCCGGTGCTTGGCGCAATGTCCCAAAGCACCAAGACTCGAAGTGGGCGAGACGTCATTCAACGATTCGCCCCATGCCGTCAATTTTGTAACCGGTATCGCGCCATGGAATTCTTCGCTTGATTGTCAGCCACCACCAGGACTTGGCCAAGATGCGAACCACGACACACACCGAAAGTGGGTACCAGATCAGGTCGATTCGACGGCATCGTCCCATGCCCCAGAACCGGTAGCTCGCGATCATCATCAGTATCAGGTGGCTCGCACAAAGGGTCGCGAAACAAATAAGTTCCAAGGGCGTTTCTGCTCCCGATTTCCAATTCAAATAAAACGAGATCGCCAAGCCGAATGATGCCGCATAGGGAAGCAGCGAACCCAAAAGCAACCACAGGATGCTCAGGACGATCTTGGTTCCGCTTCGTAGCGCTCCCACGTAGATTCTAGCCCAACCATTCACGATCGACGCGTAGTTGTCGTACATTCGCACCGAAACCAGATTGCGTCCGGATGCGACCCAACATGCGACATTCGATTTCTTGGCGTGTTCGGCTAGCGGGATGTCTTCGATGATTGCCGAACGCACGGCCTCGTGCCCGCGAATCTGTTCATAGGCGGTACGTTCGACCAATATGAACTGCCCATTGGCGAATGCCAGTCGGCTATCTGGATCATTGACGCGCTGCGCGCCGAACCAAAGGGCAATAATTCCACCACAGAGCGGGATGGTCGCGTGCTCCCAAAATCCACCGGCTGACTGCTGCGGCCAAAGGGACAAGAAGCGTACGTTTCGCGCGAGCGCTTCGTCGATCGCTCGACCCACCGCGTGATGTTTGAGCTTGCAATCCACATCTGTAAACAAAAGCCAATCGGTATCGATGTCGCGCGTGCCTTGCCACAGGGCGTGAGACTTTCCCATCCATCTCGGCGGAAGAGCATCGATGCGTACTGTGCTCGCACGGGGATCGGACCGCGCGAACCGCTGCGCAATATCGAACGTGTCGTCTTCGCTGCGGTCATCGATCACCCGAACAGACAATTCTGGATGGTCTTGCGCGAGCAGCGAGCGCAAGCAGCTGGCCAACCCTTCCGATTCATTCCGCGCGGCGACGACGACACAGACGGAAGGCACACTGGAATCGACGGACGTTCCCGTTGGTCGATTTGCAGCGCCATCGAGAAACAACCCATCGCGCCGTGCACGGCGTTGAGCCACGATCAACCAAAACCACACGTTGCAAATGGCTCCCCAGCCGGCGAGGAGAAAAATGGTGAAGGCGGACATGCAGCGCTCTCAATCGAGTTTGGGAATGCGAAGCGTATTCTCAAGCAGATGTGGATCATCGTGCAGGTGGTCGTCCCAACGAATTCGTTGGGTTCCACGTTTGCGCGGTTGACCCGCGCTGAGAATGCCCGATGGGACAAGCATATAACCCTCAGGACGACCGGCATGATGTACCAGACCATCAGACCCGAACATGCTCGCGATACCGCCGCCAACGGGCAGCGCATCGAGTGAGTCATAGTCGGCTAGTTGATACGTCGTCTCCTCTGCGATCGCCAATGCGTCAGACCATTTGGATGAATTGAAACTGACCTGACACACTTCATGGTAGCCTGCCGATAAGAGCACAAGTGTCCGATCTGCCTGCGATTCGAGATCGAACGTGTTGATGACGACCACATCATGCTTGCCAGTGAGATTTTTTTCGACGGCAAACCGTTTACCCTTGACCGCTCCCCCGAAAGCTTTTTGAGCAGCCGACTCGATGTGATTGGAGACAAAAACCTCGTGGGCACACCCACAATTTAGAGAGGATTCAACGAACAACGGTCGATCGTTCGCGTCGAGCGTGATTCGCAACATGGAGCCGTCAATATGCCCTGAGGCGGGATCATCCTTAACCATCTCCGGGCGTTCATCGAGCCACCACACGTAGTTGAGTTGCTTGAACTTCTGTCCTTGGATTTTTGCATTCGTCAAATACGTATAGACCGTTGGATCTGCTGGGTCGATCGACACTTTGTCGATCTGGTTTGTCCCGATCAACCTGACGCCGCCGATTCTGTCGAGATTGGCGTCGTATGTGCGTTGCGCTGGCCATTCGACACCGATAATCGGAGCGTACTTTCCAATGAGCGAAGCTTCATCCAAACGCTTCGGGCGCCAGAGGGCGATGCGATCGAACTTCTTTTCAGCTTTGGCGATGCACTTATCTGCCAGATGGGACTCCTCGCGAGCGATGCCGAGGGCCGTCATCGGTGCCGCCCACGCGTACAACAATTGACGAGTCAATCGATTCTTGTCGTCGGGCAAGACTGCGAGCCGCTTGCGGATGTTGACCAGTTTCGATCGCAATTCGGAGGGGCTAACCTGGTTTACTTCCTGTAAGTCCGATTCGAGGGCGGCGCGCGCGATCAACGCAAAGTGATTTGCAAGTTTCAAACGGTCGGCTGAGACGTTTGCGATTGAGGCAAGTTTTTGGCAAGCCTGATCGGGCATTCGTTTAATCTCATTTGCAGTCGCTGTTCGACTTAGCTCGTTGGCGCTTTGCAATACTGAAGTGGCAAGCTTGGACTGCGTTTGGGCATCCGGACACGCGATGGCGTCGTCAAGGTCGCTGAGGATTGCTGCATTGAATCGATAAAATGGCGACGTCGCAGTGTGGCGCGCGTCGGGATTGGTCACGGCAGTTTTTTCGGCGTAGTAAGCGACTGCCGGACCATACTGTGCCGGGACGCATCCCGCAAGGACGATGGGAATTGTCAGGCACCCAAGTGAAAATATGCAAAAAGCCCGTTGGTGCACGGTTTGACTCATGAATTCTCTCCCAACCTTCAATACAATGAGACTTCGGCGATGTTTCGTCCCTCAACTCTAGGCGTTGGTGTCTCGACGCCCATCATTTGATATCCCAGTGGTGCATTTGCCGGCGGTGGGCATAGCTTCACGGTATCTCGTTCGAGCACGTTGATCAGGAGTACAGAAAGGTCCAGTCGCGAGAAAACCAGACGACCTTTGATCCCCGACCGATCATAAACTGGAGCGCCATCAACTTCGCCTTGGTCGTCCAGCACGCCAAAGTAGAGCCGAGTCCCATACGGGAAATACGTCAGTTCTCTCCCGGGGGAGACGTCCAATTCAAGGCAGCATCCAAAGAGTGTGTTCCCGTACCCAGACATGTGGACCGCACCAGGAAATGATTCGGACTGGAGCGTCATCAATTCGCCCGGATCGACGGCCATGCCTCCGTAGTGCACACCGCGAATTCGTTCGCGCAGCTCGGGGCGCATTGCGCTTGCCAGGGCTTTGATGACAACCGGCGTCGAGAAGAGCACGGTAATTTCCTGGCGTTCCAAAATGGCGAGCGCCTGGTCGACAACATGTTGCAGATACCGCTGAGAAGCAAAACTACCCGGCGCCAGTTTTCTCGCCCACCGCGGATCGAAATCGACGCTGAACGGTGTCATCGAGCCGGTCGCACGCGCGATGGCGTCAGCGGCTCGCCCAATGATATGCGGTCCGGATGGACCAACATAAAGCCACGTACCGCATGTCGGAAAGTGGACATGATTGGCCGCGATCACAAAAGGATCAACAAACGACTCTCGAAATTCATGCTCACAATACGCCGTCCACACCGGTTGGCCCAGAGTTCCACCAGTCTGGGCGACGATCAACTCGTTCCTTCGAGCAAGCAGGGGGCGCGGGAGGAAGTCATCGAGCCTGCGCGCCGCGATTTCGGTGGGGTCCATCGTTGGGAAGCGGGCGAGGTCGCCCACGCTTTGGACATCGGCTCC
>DDIR01000075.1:4355-18976 GCA_002338715.1 Phycisphaerales bacterium UBA1845
ATCGAGCCAATACGGTGCTCCATTGTCTGGATCGAAGTGAATCGCAAGCACATCGCGGAGTCGATCCTCGATTGCCTTGTCGTCGATGGACCTTGTCATACGGCTACGATCCTAGCACCCGGTGATGTTTCAAAAACGCCAGAACTGTTGTTGCGACTGCCGTTTCGTGTCCGCGGAAGAAATGTTCGCTGGCCGGAAATTGGGTCCGCGTTTTAGGCTCGCGAATCGATTCAAACCAAGTCATCATCGCTGGCACGCTGCAAGTGAAGTCGTTGTCGCTATGGACCATAAGCAACGGTGCCGGACAACTCGATAGTCCTTCGAAATCGTGCTGCGTCGGATTTGGAGAAATCAAGACAACGGCTTCGATGCAAGATTGTTGCAGATTTCTTGCAACCGCCCAGCACCCGAAGCTGTATCCAATCAACACCAGAGGTAAATCGCACCATTGCCGTAGCGAGGCCAGTGCGGACCCGGCATCGTCGATCCAGTCGAATTCTTCCTGAAACGTTCCATTCTTCCAGAATTCCGACATGGTCGAAGGCTTGTCGGTTGGACCACCTTCGCTCGCGCCAACCCCACCGTAGTTGAACGCCAGCGTCACCGATCCTTGAGAGGCCAGGGCTTTCACGAGGGTGCTGACGACATTGTTAAGCATGTCGCCGCCGAGATAGGGATGCGGTCCTGCGATCAATGCAGCGCAACGCGCATCGACCGCCGGATAAGCAAGTAAGCCTTCCAATTCACGCCCCTTGCCACTGATGCGAACTCTTTCTTCAGTAATCGTCGAATCGGTTAGCATGCTTCCCCAGTGCAACTGACCGCCGCATCGTTCTCGCTGCACGTCACCGGGAATTGATTTAGGAACTCGGTGATGATGGGCACCATTTTCAATGCCCGTTCGATATCGCCGAGCATCTCAGCTCTCCCAAGAAAGAACACCTCTTGCAAAGGTCTCTTGCAACTCACCACATCGACAAGATCGTCGTAGCTCAGGCGATATTCAAACTGGGGGCGCGGTGATCCCACGCCGGTGTGGACGTCCAACAATTGACCTTTCTCGAAGCGGCAGACCCAGCATCCACTGACAGGGCCGGTGATCGTGTACTTTACGATTGCGGTCAGTTCATCGACTTGCGAGATAATTGAACGAGGGACAGTCCGGGGCAGGAAATTCTCAAAGTACCATTTCGGATCAAAATTACCGGCAGGGCGGCGGAGTTCGAATGTTTCCGCTGAAGTCCGGCACCAATTCGTGTCCTGGGCGTACTTGATGCACCGTGCGAACGACTCACGATCAATCAATCGTCTTCCGGTCGGTATCTCTGCGGCACACCGTGACTCAAAAGTCAGTCCATGTCGAAAATAATCGCGACAGATGTTGCCCAGCGAATAGAACAAATCTTCGTAGTGGTTGGGGTCTTCGAGCGGCCAAGTGGCGTCACTGAATTGTCCACCCCCAATGTCGAAGTACGCCTCCAACCACGTTTTGACATCATGGTGGGTCGGTGGGTCGGGATTGGTCACATGATGCACCGTCGATTCGGAGGCGTTGTCCAATGCGATCTGCGCGATGTGCTGGGCTGCCCAATCAACGGGAACGATATTGCAGGTGGCGTCACCGCGCCCAAGAATGCGTAGCGGGATCTGATGTCGGTTGACGCTATTCTTGGTGTCCATCGCGCGTGCCAGGATTTCAGTGGCTCGGGCCACGAGATACAACCCTTTCGTCGCGCTGGCTCGTCCCGTCGCGCTATGCCCGAACAGAATCGATGGGCGACAGATCGTTGCAATTCCGTATTTGCATCCCCATTCCCAAACGAGTTTTTCGGCTTCCCACTTGGACCGCTCGTAGTCATTACGGAGACGTGGAACAGTCGAGGAGAATGCTTCTGGCTGGTGACCGATTCCATCGCCACAAACGTAGGCCGTGCTGACGTAGACAAACCGACGAACCCCAGTTGCCTTGGCCAGCGAAAGCATCGCTCGCGTACCGTTGATATTTGTGTGCGCCGGTTCGCCCGAACCGTTGCCATGGAATGTCGTGTTGCCCGCGGCGTGCAGAATCAGGTCAACCTTGCTGAAGTTTTCATTAGCGATTCCGTCCGGCAACGCTCCTTCAATTGGAACGACCCGTTGCTGCGACATCAGCGCCCTAAGATCCAGCCCGATCTCCGCGAGAAGTCGTTCGAGACGATCACAACTTCGGAGCACTGGGGGCCGCAGCACGACATGGCAACGAACGCGCGGGTGTGCAAGAAGCTCCGCGAGCAGGTAGTGCCCGAGAAACCCGGTCACGCCTGTCAATAACACCTCGAGATACGCACCGGTCATGCCTTCACACCATCCAATTTTTCACCGCAGCGTGTCACTGCCAATGCGCCATTGCAGGAAGAGCCCGCTCCAGATGCACATCCAAAACAATGACCGGCGACATTGATCAAGCGCGATTGCAGCAAAGAACTGTTCAGATCCCGAACGTGGGCTGGAAGGCCCGGCTTGAGCGCGATGTCCAATACTTGATTGAAATCGCAATCGTAAAGGCGGCCGTCGTAGCCGATTGAAAGCGTGCGCCGGCACATCAAACCGTCCAACGTATCAGGGTTAAACGTGCGGACCATTCGATTCATGTAGTCTGACCACTGTCCTTCACGCTTCAGGTAATGTTCAAAGCGATTGATGGGCATGTTGGTCATGGCCAAGAGGCGATCAAATACGATTTCATATCGACTGAGGAGCTCGCGTTTGAATCGCGATTCCAGCATTGGCTGCGTTTCTGGATATTCGGTTCCTTGAGGGTTGTAGACCAAATTCAACGTCAACCCTGTATCGGGTTTTCCATATCCTACTTCGTTTAGTTTCCGTAATGCGGCGATACTCTTGGCGAAGCTACCGAGTCCTCGTTGACGATCGGTGACGTCGGCTTCTTCGGATGGCAGCGACGCCGTCACGTGAATTCCGTGCTCGGCCAAAAACTCGGGAAGGTCTTCGTATCCAGGTTCGAAGAAGATGGTCAGATTGCAGCGGTCCACAACTTGGCACCCCAGACGGGATGCCTCGGAGGCCAAGTACCGAAAATGAGGATTCAATTCCGGCGCACCGCCCGTAATGTCAAGCGTTTCTATACGAAGGTCTCGGACTGCGCGCAGGACCAGATCCACCGTTTCTCGGTTCATTTCTTCGGTCCGGTTGGGCCCCGCATCAACATGACAATGCCCGCATGCTTGATTGCAGCGATGCCCCACGTTGACCATCAACGTCGATATCCCCAGTGCACGAAGTTCCTTGGGTTGGTGGTTGGTTGCATGACCGGTGAAACAACGCGCACCGATGTTTTCGATTGCCTGAGGCGGAATGACCGTTTCTCCGCGCCCTGCAATTCTCGGCGCAGATTCGTCACGACAATTCGTTGACGTTTCCATCGCCGTCCTATGTGCGATTTCGTTACCGCCGAACAGCACCTCGAGCGCCGTCCAGAATTGCGTGCGCCATACTTCGCTCGCAGCCGCTGGGCCAATCTCAAGATCGTTCAGCCAGAATTGCGACCAGGCGCTTCGTCGCCAGGAGCAGTAGGCCGTCCTTGCTTCGTCACCCGCCGCCCCGGATTGTGGCTTCGGCAGACCGAAAGCCACATCGCCCTTGAGGAATTGGATTTCCGATTCGGGTCCGGCAACAAGACAATGTGAGATGGCGACACGCTGAGATGGAGCATGAAACGTGAACGACGCGGCAACCAATGCACCCGCCTGAATCAACGACACATCGGTTGGGAAGATGATTTGGGTGAAGCCGTCCGCCAATTTCTTGATCAGGCGCGGGCGATCCATGATGGAGAAACCGCCACGGTCCGCGTAAACAGACTCGACTTGCCATTCATCGCTGGCGAGCACTCTGGCAACAATGGCCGCTGCCTCGCCATCAACTTGCGCGGGTTCGGTTGTCCGAATCGCAACGGTCTTTTTTCGTGGTGACGTGGGGTCGGGGCCGTCGAAGAACGGGCTGCCCCATTTGCATTGACTGCATCCGCTACAAAAGTACAAGCGTTGCAGCGCCCAGTAGTAGCCGTCGCGCCATCGCTGACCGGCTTGGGTCTCACCGATCTGAGTTCGCTCTTGCAGGAATCGATCCCACAATGCCTTCTTGTGTTCGATGATACGTCGGTTGGCGCGCTCCCCATCGGCGTCAGCCTGTGGTTTCGGCGCGGCCATCGGCCCACCGGGATGGCGAACCAGGGGGTTCACCTCGGCGCCAGCATGCATCGGATGTGCGTACAGTGTCCGGTCCTGCTCCCGATCAAACAGGCAGACCAACGCCACAACGGCTCCATCTTCGATTCGACCGCCGATCACCGGAAAAATCAGGCGAACAAGCGTATCACTCAAGTCCTTGTACACAATCGGCTGAGGCTCGACGTGCAGGCCTTGGCGGTCGAGCACGAAGCCCAAGGCCCGCATCGGCGCACTGGCGAGCACGACCGCAGTGATCTCCCGTGGATCTTCTCGCTTCATTCCGATCAGGGGAAGCGACCAGCGCACGGCATCGGGGTTGGCGCGGCGTATCATTGATGTCCCTCGGAAGCTTTTTGGGCGGCGTGCATATCCAGACTCTGCAGGTATGTGATGACAAGCCAGATTTGTTCGCGGGCCAACTTTTCTGAAAACGGCGGCATGGCGGTCGTCGTTTCGTCTGGATACTGAACTACATCCCCAGCACCATCGCGGATGACGCGAAACCAACGGCGCGGGGCACCCCGGTGGAGCGTTGCAGCAAACCGGTTTCCCGCCGTCTTGAAGTCGTTGGCCGGATAATCGGGCAGTGCTGAAGGACCATGTCCACGCGCATCGTCTCCGTGACATCGAGCACAATGAACCTTATAGATCACGGCTCCGCGACTGACGGCCTGCGGGTTACGATACGCATCGTACGGGTTGCGCGTGCTGCTGATTTCGGCGTCGAGTTGGAGCACTTCGCTGGGCGAGAGGCCACGCTCTTCTGCCATCCAATTGGAGAACGCCTTCTTGCCATCAAGGTTCGTTTTGTTGGCGAACCGAAGATAAGATGTCTCGTCTTGCGGGTCGATCGCAATCTTCAGTGGTTGCGGACCTGCACAGCTGCCCAAGCCGATCATCAACGCGACCAGTCCAATTGCGCAGCGAACTCCCATCTTGTTCGCAGCACAAATAACGGCATCACTTTCCTGTTCCATCTGTGCTTTCCTGTTTCGGGGGACGATTTAACTTCAGGGTTTGCAGAAAGGGGCGCACACCATTCTGTACTTTCCTAATCGACAAGAGGGCTATCAAAAGCTGGAGCCATCAACGGCACGTCGCAGCCGCGAGTGATAATCGAGGACTGGCGGTTTCGCGTCAATGCCGCATGGTGCGCTCAGAAAATCGACGGCTTTCAATGGCCATAAATGACTTCTTGATGGATTTCTTGTCATCAAACACTTTCTCGATCAGTCGTCGTCCTCATCTTCCCACTTGTTACCGTGACAGGCGAAGCAGCTTGGGATCAGCTGCGTACCGGTCAAGTCTGCGCCATGGCATGCATCGCAATCACCAATTGGGGATTCCAGACCGGGACCGTGCCAGAACCCGTCTTCGTGTTTGGTGTGTGTTGGTGGATAGTCTGGGGGCGCGTCCCAGATGCTTCCGTGGCACGTCCAGCATGCGGGAGTTTGGTCTGTTCCAAACAAGTCGTGCGCGTGGCACGACGCGCAGTTGGCCTGGGGATCATCGCGCCCCGGTGCGTGAAGTCCCGTAATCGAACCACTGGAAAGCAAGTCGGTGTGCAGCGCCGACGCATTGTTCCAGAGTTCTCCGTGACACGACGTACACGAGGGCACAGTGCCCGCACCGGTTAGGTCGCTGCCGTGGCATGCGGTGCAATTGTTGAGCGGATCCGCCAATCCCGGTGCATGTAGGACGCCGGAAGCAAGTGCATCCACCGTGTGGGTGGGCGCTGGAGGAGCATCCTCTCCGTTGGTAGTCGCGTCGGTAGCACGCAGGAATGCAGACAAGTCTTCAAGTTCCTGTTCGGTAAGATCAAGCACAGTTCCACCGGGGTGCGTTGATGCGGAATCCCGGAGAGCAGCGTCCAATCCACTGATACTTGTTCCAAGGATCGACTGGGCCAATCCACCCGAACCGTCTGCGCCGTGGCAAGCCGCGCAATTGTTGTCGGCGTACGTTTTGGCCCCCGGGTTCATCCCTGATGTGTTTACATCGTCTGTCGTTCCAGAGGACAATTCTGCGTTATCGTCATCCAGCCCACTGTTGGTCGAAGGATCGTCTGCCAAGGATTCGGCGCCGTCGGTTCCGGTTGAATCGGATTCACTGTTTGTGGTGTCAGTAGGGGGCGTGTCGCTGCCGCCATCGTTTTGCGCTTCTATTGTGCAGCCGACGATGCTGACGAAGGATATCGCAAACAACATGGCAATGAACGGAGACCGTGAATAAGACATTGGTTGTTCCTACCGCAATGGAAGACGACAATCGTGAACAAGCTGCAATCGGAATGCGTTCGCGCGGCAGATCCCTAGCCGCGTGGGTGTGCACCGCGTACGTCATTTAAGAACACGACAATATTCTCGCAACGAGTCAGTCTGGCGTATGGGCTGAACCCGACACCGCTAACGCGTCTCACAAAAGCCGCACCAAACGGTACATTATCGCGCATCCGGGCTCGGGATTGCGAGTTTGATTAGAATTCTCTAAGGAAGTCGGGGATCCTCGAAAACTAACGAAGAACCACACTTATTGACAGGGTCGCGATGGTTGTCGCCTTTGATGCCCTTGGCCGTTGCGGTATCATCCATCAAGCGATTTGCGAAAGCTTGCCTGTTTATGGGGAATGCCGGCGGAGGCGCACGCTTGATGGCTGCGTTTGTGCCGGCAGGTTTTCATTTAGCGAATGAACAGCGAACCTAGAAAGTCCGGGGAAAATGGCGTGGATGATTTTCACGGCACGCAGTGCCCAGAGGGAATGTCAATTCACACCGAGTCGCCCGCCCCAATGAGCGACCCGTCCGATGGCGCCGCGCACTTGGATGATCGTTCGACCGCAAGTCGACTTCTCCGGTGGCTGGAACGCGTTGCGTTATTCGGCATCGGCGCGATGGTTATCTGGTCGCTCTACCATGGCGACGGGGCCAAAACCGGTAAGGATCCCGGCGTTCCAGGGCACGATTCGTTTTATCACATCAAGATGGCGGAGATGCTTCCTGAGCACGGCTTTATGCGGGAGTTTCCGTGGCTGCAATTCAGTTACTTCACGCAACAGGGGCACGGATTCGTCAGCCATCATTCGGGATTTCACGTCATCCTCGCGCCCTTCGTTTACTTGGCAAAACTTACAACCGGCGATGCGCTGGCCGGGGGCCGTTGGGCCATGTGCTTCTTCGCCGGTCTGAATCTGGTACTCTTTCACGCGTTGCTGGACGCAGGCGGCGTACGGTGTCGTTGGTTGTTTGTCGCGCTTCTCGTCGTTCTGCCTGATCAATTCCTCGTCCGGCACGCCTATGTGCGAGCAATTGGCCCCTCGCTTCTATTCATGCAGTTGTTGCTGCTAGTGTTGATCCACCATCGATTCGTGCTCGTCGCCATTGTTGCGTTTCTTTACGTGCAACTCTATCTGGGGGCCGCGCTGTACGTTCCGGTTATCGTTGCGGCATATACCTTTTCGGGTGTGTGCGGTCCCAAGTCGGACCGGGAGTTGCCGTGGAAGACGACGATCGCCGCCGTACTAGGGTGGGGCGCTGGAATCTATTTCCATCCGTACTCCGGCGCAGTCTACGAATTCTTGATGCTGCAGGTGTTTGGTTCGGGCTTGTCGCCCGACATTTCCGTCGGCCGGGAATGGAAGCCATATCAGAACGTGTGGTGGTTCTCGACTTACTTGGCCGGGCCGCTGCTGCTCTTCTGGACGTTGGCCCTTGTCAGCCGACTTCGTTTTGGCCCACTCTTGCGCGGCCGTGAATTGACGGTGCTTGTGCTCAGTTTGATGTTCTTGGTATTGACGCTGAAAGCGAGGCGATTCATTGAGTATTGGCCGGCATTTTGCGTGCTCAGCACCGCGTATTTGCTGTCGCCATTTACCCGTACCTTGGCCTTTCGGAAGCGAATCGACGCTGCACCGGGGTTGGAAGGTTCACCTGACATTTCAGCAGGAAGCACGGTGTTGAGTGGGATCCTGGCGGGTGCAATCTTCTGCGTTGTTGTCACACAATCGCAGGTCCTCACGCCGCTTTATTCGATACCGATTGCCGTCGCCGCCGTTCTCTTTGTCGCGCTGCCGGCCGTGCGATTATGGTTGCAGGCAAAGCAGTCGAACGTGCCCGCGTTTCGCCGGAGCGTCCGAATGTTTTCAGCGTTCACCATTCTGCTGCTCATCATGCTTTCGCTTCGGGGACAATCGTTGAAAGCCGCCCAAAGGGCGTCGCGCTGCGGTTACGATCTTCCAGCGATTCAAAAAATGATGGAGTTCATCCAGGCAGATTCGAAACCGGGCGATGTCATCTTCACCGATGACTGGGACATCTTTCCCGTGTACTTCTATTACAACGCGCAAAATCACTATGTGGTTGGATTGGATCCGAAATTCACGCACGAGCGCCGCCCCGACCTTTGGGAGCGTTACGTGCGCATCACGAGGGGCGATATACCCTCAGACGCGGAATTGGAGGAGCACATTGATGATGGGACTCGGTTGCGCGAGAAGATTCACGTCGAACTGAGCGACATTCGGGATCAATTCGGCGCCGGCTATGTGATCACCGACCGGGATCACAAGAAACTTGCAAGGAAACTAAGTCGCGATTCGGAATTGGCACAACTCGTCTACCCTTCGGCGTCGTATTCTGATTCAAGAAACGAGCCATACTTGGTATTTAAGATCCTGGACAGGAAAATACCGGAGAATCCGTGATGCAGATCGCATGCATCCTAATCGCTCATGCGCCGCCGTCGCGTTGTGATTCCTTTACTCGCGTACGATGTTTTTCAAGACGATAGCGCACGGCCTCACGCGTAATACCAAGGACACGCGCGGCCCGACTCAAATTGTGACTCGAATATTCCAACGCGCTGCTTACTCAGAATTATTCCAAGGTGGACTCTATCCTGATTCCCGACCAAGGCACAATCTCCGATGTGAACTTCAGATTGAATATCGATTACCGCATTGGAGACTTGGTGGTTCGTCTCTCGCGGTGGAGCGTTTGGAGTCTATTGTGAAGGGCGCAGACGCACTTCGCGAAAATAAACTGGCTGGAGCAAACCGAGCTCTCGTTGAAGCCAGGAAGATTGCGGAAGAAATCGGGGCGAGTCGTCGGATTGTCCAAATTGTCATTAGCCTGCAAGCTTGGCTAGAGACAGCGCAAGATCGGACAAGCAACATACAGAGCAATGCAAATGACTTAATCAAAGAATTCTCAGAGTTGATCGACACGTTGGAATCGAAAGTTCTCCAAAGAAACCAAAGCCAAAGCAACCGCGACACGCACCTCGCGGTCGGGCGCGCGGGGTTTCGATCACTGGAACAAAAACCTCCCCGAAAGCGACCCATTTCAAACGTTGGCTAATGGCCACAGTGCCTGGGCGGCCGATTTGGCCGGTTAACAGGGTGCGGTGCCACCCGCAAGTCTCGCGAGGTTGCGTGAAATCATTTCTTCCGGACGCGTGATCAACCCTTTCGACAAATCTTGAATTGTTCCCAAAGCCGAAGCAGTGAGGTGAAGATTTTGGAACCTGCGCAGGGTGTCTTGTGTACTTTATTACTCCGCCCAGTACACAAACCATTGGCCTTCGTATCCGCGGTTCACTTCCCAGAAAACCTGTCCCCAAATATTGACGAAGTTTTCCCGATACGGCGCGGTGAATTTGATGTGCACATGGTTGGCGGCCGTTTCGGGTTGAATGGAATACTCGATCGTGATTTCATGAACTGCGTCGTTGTCATCCGGTTTGTTGACAACCAGTGTTGCCGTTGGAGACGGGCGCGGAGGTGGGTATATATCGAACTCGATCGCTCGCTCAGGACCGTCGCCTCCCGGATACCACCCGTTCACCCAGATATCCGCGCGGGTGGCAGGCTGACCTCCGAATGGGTTCGTGTTCACCAATCCCGTAAAAGGGTCGGTGATCGTCGTAACCGTTTTCATTTTGGCGTACATATAGATGGGATGGAGTTCGGACCTAAATGTGTTGTGTCCGCAATCAATGATCCATCGGCCAACTGCGTAAATCAGATCACCCTCTTCCGGAAAGCCCATCCATCCCACAAACTCACCATAGAAGCGCTCGTATTCGAATTCGATCAGTCGTCCGTCGCCAGGTCCAATGCCGCTGACCTTGTTGCCTGCAGCGAACAGGCTTGGGAGATCGCCAATATCGCGGTGCGGTCCGAGCGGTGAAACCTGAAGGGTCCAGTCTGAGGGGCAGCCGAACACGGACGAACAAAATGGCGGTGAGTCGTAGGTCCAGGTGTGCGAAAACGGAAAGTCTTCGCCAGCCAGCGCGGATTCGACCACCACGCCGTAAACCGGCGTTCCGAGGTACTGGTCACCTTTGATCGGCTCCCATTCACCCTTGCCGCACTGCTTCAGGTCTGTCGCAACACACTCCACAAGTATGTCGAGTTTTTGATCCTCTAGGGCTTCACCACCGCAGAATTGATCTCCTGCATTTTCGATGAGTGGGAATTCCGTTTGCGGTGGATCAACGGTGCAAGGCCCCAGATTTCCTGTGCATGCATAGTTATCCCAAAGGGCACCGGTCTTCGCACTCACCGTCGGTGACTGCCGTTCGACCCAGAGTCGCGGTGGCGTTCCGCGGATTTCCAGGGTGGCTGGCACGAGGTCTGGCCGTGTCGGTCTGACGAATTGTTGGTATAGCCAGGTCCGGGTCGATGTCTGCACAGGTTCGACTGGGCTGACCGGATCGGCCAATGGTACGCTGGTCGGCGGACCGAGGAATTCCAATTCGCGCGTGTCCAGCACGTCCACGAACACCGTTGGTACATAGGCTGTCCCGGTGGAAAGGTCCGCGTAGATGCGCCCGCCGTCAAAATCCTGTACCGTGGTGTCGCCAGGTCCCACTCGCTCTTCACTCAGCGGGCAGCCAAAACCGTCATTGTTGAATAGACCACGTAGCGACAGCCATTTGGTAAAGATGTCACCGCGAAATACGAAAGTGTTGTCCGCGTCATCCACACTGACGGCGCCATTATCATAGACAGCAATTTTGCATCCACCCGCCACAATGCCGAAGCTGAACTCACCCAACTGCGGTGCGCCGTTGAGGTTTTCTTGCACGATTCGGTCACGTATCGCGGTTGGGAGATTGTTGAACGTCGCGGTGGCAGTTCCTTTGAGGCCGCCGGTATTCTCCGCTTCAACGGTCAACGTGATCGGCCCCATCGGCAGTCCGCCAAATCCACCCGGGAGCGAGAACTGGCGTTCGGTTCCCGTGCCGGTCAGGGAGAGAGCCGATGTGAACGGAGGGGCTGACGATTCTGGAGGAAGACGATAGTCGAGCGTCATCCTGACGGGTGATAATAGTCCTTCGCCCGAAACCGTACCGGCGATCTCCAGCGTGTCGACATCCAGATCGACGCCATCTTCTGGAGTCGTAATGACGATGACGGGCGCCAACAGTGGAGGAGGAGCCGGTGGTTCGCCTTCAAACTCAAGGTCGTCGATTTCTTCGAAATTCGTGCCCTCAAATAACAGTTCGACTTTCATGATTGTCGGCGTCGCAACGGTAACCTCAAACGCCGTGTCGAACGTGGCACCTGCAACCACCTTCGGTCCATCTTGCGCCACGATCATGTCGTTGACGTCGTACGCGAACATCGTGCCGTTCACCGGAGTAACGGGTACGCCCGCAAAGAGTCGCACCAAAGTCTGTGGGCTGGTAAACGTCATCGTCAGGGGGCCGGGGTCGAATTCAAAGTCTGACGGGTTCACGGATTGCAGCGCTTGTGTGCCGGAATGCGCGGTTGCATCCGTACGCAGGAAGTGCCCACCGAAAATGACGCCTTTGGCGTTGTACTGCGTGGTGATGGTGGCCGGG
Source organism: Phycisphaerales bacterium UBA1845 (assembly GCA_002338715.1). Lineage (GTDB taxonomy): Bacteria > Planctomycetota > Phycisphaerae > UBA1845 > UBA1845 > UBA1845. Next base: position 16,430 of record DDIR01000075.1, read on the forward strand.
GCAGTGATGTCTTCAAAGTCGATCAATGTCGGATCGGCCAAGGCCGTGCTCGCCATCGTCATGATGACAAATGTCGCCGACAACAACCACCAGGCGATTCGCACAGGCAACCATTTGCCAATCGAAAAGCTGCGCGTTTTTCTGCACGGCACATGGTGATCCATTTGGGAATCCTCCACTCGGATGGACAGACTTCGTACGTCGCCAAGTGACCTTCGAGTTGGTTTTGCAAGTGGCGTGATCATAGGTCGTAGCCTCCCAACATGGCGCGAATGGTGACCGTTGATGTGGACGAGTTCGTCACCGAAAGAACAGCCGTCCCGCCTTCGGTCGACGTCTGACGTATGTCCGTTCCGCCTCGATCGTGACCAATGCTGTAGTCGTCTCCTGTCGCAATGCTGACACCGTCAAGCAATAGCGTCACGGGTAGCGCATCGGTCGTGCCGATCCATCTCACCGATCCCATCAGCACCGATGGACCGTCGATGGGCAGTTCCAATTCGTGCATCGCACCCGGGGACAATTCAACTTCGGCTGTCGGGGCATATACGACTTGTTTGAGCCAAGCAGGACCGCCTTTCCCGACTTCCTGATCACCCGTTGGAATTTCGAGGCTCGCCCAGCCTTGAGGAAAATTGCCAGAGACTGCGGGGTCATTCTTGATCGACGGCTGGCGAATCACTTCGACTTGTGCCATCGATTCGGTTGGGATCACGGAGACGGTCGTCCGTCCCATGCCGTTGGTGTTGCCATCGCTTACCGTCAGGTCAAACGCCAGAGACGTACCGTTCGAGGGCGCAATAAAATTGACAATCGGATCGGTCGAAGCGCTCAGCGTCACCGGCGTCCCGAGTTTCTGTTGCCACACGAAAGTGAGCTCATCACCATCCGGATCGCTACTCGCGGAGCCGTCCAGCGTAACGCTCGCCCCGACCTCGACGGACTGATCTTGACTGAGATTGACTGTCGGTGCGTGATTCTCCGAAGGAGTTGGCACAGGTGCGCCAGGGTTGCATCCCGCGACAAGCACGACCAACACCTGTGCAAACAGGTTTTCCATTTGGTTTGTTTTCATTGCTTTCTCGTAAGTATTCTGCCAACGTTTGTCGACGCCAACGGTTTTCACCGCAGGGAGCGCGCATCGCCCACACAAACTGCAATTACGTTTCGCGCACCTCTTGCGCACAACGCCCACACATCTCGACCAAAAACAAATTTGCAGAAGAAGGAAAAGGATGATTGCCCTGATGCTATTTTATCCACCTACTCCTGATTCAACCATGGATTCCAATTTTCTCAAAAGACAAAGGGGTGTGGTGCACGACCGTGCGTTCCGTGGCAGCTGACTTTGGGGCGCTTTTGCCCACGGGCGGCACAGGCCGGACACCCGACTTTCGCGCACAGAAGGGGGTTTTTCTATAAACGGCTTGCCCATCCTGCCGCCATTGGTGTCGCTTCGCGCCAACCGACGTCGACCGAAGCGTGTCTGCTTAGCAGCGGAACCGCCTTAAACCCATGGTTTACCTCCTGTACTCCTTTGGAGGGCAGAACGTTCTTTGGGTGGTAGGTAATTCTGTTTCAGTCATGGCGGCGTCCTTCCGCCCATTTTCCACGCTTTGCATCTCAGGCGCTCACGAAGCAGGGGCATGAGAGCGATTGCATTCCTGACCGATTCGGGATGGACGGGTAAGGTGACGTTGAAAGCAACGTTTCCGCGGGTTCAAAACTCCAGCGGAAGGGAACCGCAGTCATCTCTCTCACGGAATCGTGGCTTTGTGATCTGGCGTGTTGATGACGATCGGGCCATCAAATGCGAAATTCCCCGTGTCAGCGATCGCTTTGACGATTTCCACTCGGTACACCGATTCGGCCCATGCGTCGCGCGTCTCCGGATCAAATGCGTTTTCCAGCGTCGCGCGGCGCTCCTCCAGAAAAACATAGAACCAATCAACCTCATCCACGCCGGTTGCCGGGCTTCCCCCGGCGCGTGCGACCGTTCGATCAATTATCGCCGGCAGTCCGTCCGGATCGTCGCCCGCACCGTGTTGAATGTTTGCGTCGTACAACTCAACCAGTGCAAGTGGTGTTTGCAATCCCAAGTCACGCCAGAAAACAATGGCCGGCTGAAAGTACTCCTCATCAACCACATCGTCCTGCACGGAACGGAAGCTCGGATCATTAGACGCTTTGGTCCACGCTTGGGGTAAACCGTCGAGCCCATCCGTTGCGGAGCTTTCGTCAGCGGCTAACTCACGCAAACGCGGGAGATATGTGGCGAGAGCATTGACCGGAACGATTGCGGTGTAGCGCTCCACCACGAGCAGCAAATCGGACGTCGCAGTTGTGAATCCGGCGCGGCCAGCTGTGTATCCGCGGCCATCGCCGATGTCTTCGATATATGCATACTGAAGTTCAATCGTGTCATTTTCAAAAACACTGATCAATCGATCGGCGCGGAGTTTTTGGGCAGCTGATAAATCATCGTCAACGCTTGGGTTTGACATGTGGCAGCCCGCGCCACATAGCAGCCCGTGGTGAAAGCCGGGT
>DDIR01000034.1:0-15133 GCA_002338715.1 Phycisphaerales bacterium UBA1845
TGACTTGTCCACCCCCACCGCCACCACCGCCACCTCCGTCACCTGTGATGCCAATTCCTCCGGTTCCACCGACCCCAAAGAAGCCGGTCGCCCCTGAACCGGTCGAACCGATCGCGCCGTTCGCACCATCCCATCCGTCCGATCCCGGGTTGCCCACGCTGCAGCGCGAGCCACCCGCACCGCCGGGCGTCACGTCGGATGAATTGCGGTGTCCGTCTTGACCATCGAATCCGAACGACTGTTCAAACGTACCCCCGCGACCTCCGTTGCCACCATGATAACCAGATGTCGCCCCCGATCCGCCGGATCCTGGCGATCCGCCTGTTCCGCCGGCAATCAAATCGTCGCACGCACCGTTTCCGCCATTGCTTCCGTTTGAACCCGATCCGATTGCGTTCGCGCCCCGATTACCCGTCCGACCTTGTACGTTGTTGTCACCGGATTCAATGACACAGTTTGTCACTCTCAAATCGAAGGCGTTGTTGAGTGCCACGATTCCGATGGTGTGTTGACCGGGTGCGTAATTGTCAGCCGACCGAATTTCCAATCGATCGATTCTGGTTAGCAGGGTTAAGTTGGATGCCCAGACTGCCACCGTACCGCCGAGGATCACCGGCCGCGAAGCTGTCGCGGACGAACGTGCCCAACCATTTGCCTGATCGAACCCGCCGTATAAATCGACGCCCGACGCAAGCGTAACGGTTTCAGGGTACTCACCGCCGGCGATGTAGACGTCGCGTACTGGTGTGAGTGCTTGTGCTGCAAGGATCGCGGCGCCGATCGTACGCATCGGGGATTCAATGGTGCCCAGGTTTGCATCGCTTCCGCTTGTCGATGAAACGAAGACCGGCCCGATTCGCATGCCGTCGATCCCGTCGCCGTTGGCGTCATCAAAGCTGTCGTCTGGAGTATCTTCAGATTGATTGGGCGGATTGAAATGATCGCCACGGATCGCACTCGAATTGACCAGTGCGGCTGACTTGCTGGCGACCGAGGCGCAACCGATGGTGACGACGACGTCGTAATACCCAAAGTCTGACCCGTCGATCGGGTTAATGCTGAGCATACTGCTGGTTGCACCCGTGATACCTGCGCCATTGGTCAGCGCGGAACCGTCTTTGCGCCATTGATAACCAAGCCCCGTACCCGTTGCCGACACGTTGAACTGCGCGGCACCATTGATGGATTGAATTACCAAGTCGGGATGATCGTTGATGACGGGCATATCAATCGCTGACAAGTCGCGTGTGTAAGTGACGCGCTGGGAGGATGAACCGTCGGACCCGCCATAGAAAACAAATTCGTTATGGCCCTCATCGTAAGCAATCCCGCCACCGAAACTTGCCGGAAACTCGTCAATGGCAGACTCCGGAAGTGGCGACCAATTGGTTCCGTCAAATTCCCAACCGTCCGAATGCACCACATCGCCAGCCGACCCTCCGTACATCACGATGCGTTGACGCTGCGGGTCCCAGGCCATGACGTGATACGCCCGAGCGGGGGGTGAGTTGGCCGTCGTGATTTTGGTCCACTGCCATGCCACATGGTCAAACTCCCACGTATCGCCAAATACGTTTCCGCTTTCATCCGCTCCGCCAAACATCACCGTCGTATGGCGGTCGTCATCGAGGGCCATCGCGGCTGCACCTCGTGCGGGTGGTTCGGTTTGCGGAAATGGATTGATCCAGGTGTCGTTGGCACCCCAAAGATATGTATCGTTGTGTACCGTTCCATCTTCGCCGAAGCCGCCAAACAAAAGCGTGCGTGAACCGGTTGCGAACTCCTTACTCGAAAGCGCCGCATGGCTTCGCGGAGCTGGTGGCGTCGGAAACGCTGGCGGAAATCGCTGCGTCCAATTCGATCCGTTCCAAGACCAGGTATCACCGAGTTTTCCACCGCTACTGTTTTCGCCACCAAAGAGAATTAGATTGGTCGAGCCAGCTTCACGAACCATCGCAGTACCGCGTCGTGCGGACGGAGATGTTGCGGGAAATGCCTGCGCCCATACGCCGTTTTCATAGACCCACGTTTCGTTGACGATCGCAAAATCATCGAACCCGCCAAACAACACTGTCTTGCCGCTGGGCGAGTGATAGCTCATGGCGTGTTCGGTTCTGCGACCCGGTTCGGAGAATTGATCGATAATCTCCCAACCTACGCAAGGGTCGGCCAACACGACTCCGCCCGTCCACCCAACGAAACAAACTGCAAAAACGATGCAGTACGCACCAGCGCTTCTAGCGTGATCCGATAATCTCATGGCTCTTCGATTCATTGTGCGTTACCCTCTACCTGTTGCATTTGCGAGCAGCGACATGGGCGATGGCAGTAGGCCGACGACGGCGCGAAACCACCTGCTCTACCTGTCACAAGAGAGAACGAATTCCCCCGATGGCGCGCTCCATTTGCCGACAAAAAAGTGGGGCATGTTCCAGAAATCGGAGCCTACGGGGCCAAGAATGGCCCTCTTCGTCGCATTTGGCCATCGGGCTCAAAACGAATTGTTGAGGATTTCTTGAATCAAAACGAAGACATCACCCGCCTGCTTGCGGACCTCAAGACTGGTGATCGGGCTGCGGCTGAGGCACTCTTTCCGAAGGTGTATGAAGAACTTCGCCGGTTGGCGGGTGCGTACTTTCGCAATCAAGATGCCGGGCACACGTTGCAACCGACGGCATTGGTTCATGAAGCGTACGTCAAACTCGCAAACGCCCCCGGAGTGTCCATCGAAAATCGCCAACACTTTTTTATGCTCGCGTCGCGGGTGATGCGGCAGGTGCTGGTCGATCATGCCCGCGCTCGAAACGCCGAAAAGCGCAAGAAACCCGACGAGCCAAGAACAATCATCGACGTTGTGACCGAGAAATCGACCGACCACCTCGACGTATTGGAACTTGAAACTGCGCTAGAGAAACTCGCCCAACTCGATGAACCGAAAGCCCGCCTCGTCGAATTGCGGTTCTTCGGTGGCCTGACGTCGCAGGAGGCGGCTGACATCTTGGGCATTTCACGAACGCAAGCCGCACGCTGGTGGCGAATGATCAAGGCGTGGTTGGCGAGCGAGCTTTCGGGTGGAGATGCGTCGTGACGCCGGAACAGTTCAAGCGCGTCGAGCAACTCTTTGAGGCCGTCTGCGATCTTCCCAAGAACGATCGCCAGGCACATCTCGATGCCCATTGCGCCGACGATGCGGTGGTGCGGCAGCGCGTGGAGTCGATGCTGCAAAACGATCGGTCAACGATGGCTGCTTTGGACACGCCGGCACTTGGCAATCGATTCAAACTCGACGAACTGATCGACGACCAAAACAAGCAAGACACGTTTACGCTTCCGGAACGAATTGGCAACTACACCGTCGTCCGAAAACTCGGCGAAGGTGGGATGGGTGTGGTGCTCGAAGCCCGACAGGACGCACCGGCCCGGCATGTGGCCATCAAACTTATTCGCGAAACCATTCCGACATCCGATTCGCTGCGACGGTTTCGCCGCGAGATCGAACTGCTCGGTCAGCTTCAGCATCCAAGTATCGCTCACATCTACGAAGCCGGATCCTTTCAACTCGCCACCGGCGCAGAGCAGCCGTACTACGCGATGGAGTACATCGACGGTCTGCCGCTGACGCGATTTGCCGATACGAACAACCTGAGCACAACCGAACGGTTGCTCTTGATGGCGACGATCTGCGATGCTGTTTCCTTTGCCCATCAGTGCGGCATACTCCATCGCGATTTGAAGCCGGGGAATATTCTCGTCGTGGGTGAAGGGAGGGAGGCGCAAAGTCATCAAGGGACTGAGGCGCGCAGGCACGAAGGCACGGAGTTGGAAACGAAGTGCGGTTCCACTTCGTCACTTCGTCACTTCGCAACTCCGTCACTTCTCACTTCCCCCTCGGTTGGCCAACCAAAAATCCTCGACTTCGGCCTTGGCAGATTGATGGATGACGGACAAGCCGACGCGACGCTTCAGACGCATGCCGGACGGGTGGTCGGCACGCTGGCGTATATGAGTCCGGAACAGATCGAGGGGAACGCATCGCAGCTTGATGCCCGCGCGGATGTCTATTCGCTCGGCGTCATTCTTTACGAACTGCTGTCCGGGAAGCGCCCGCACGAGTTTGCAGGCATGTCGCTCCCCGAATCAGCCCGGCGTCTGAAAGACGTCGATGCAACTCCCTTGGCGTCGATCGATCGTGCCTTCCGAGGCGATATTTCAACGATCGTCAACAAAGCGCTCGCGAAAGACCGCCGCCAACGTTACGCATCCGCGTCCGAGCTGGCCGCCGATATTCGCCGCTACCTCAATGACGAACCCATCCTCGCCCGACCGGCGACCGCGATCTATCAGCTGCGCAAATTTGCTCGCCGCAACAAGGCCATCGTCACCGGCGTTGCGATCGCCATTTTTGCATTGCTCATCGCCATCGTCGTGTCATCAGGACAAGCGTTGATCGCAACTGCCGCCCGCGACGAGGCCCAGCGCGAGGCGTACAAAGCAAAAGAGATCAATCGTTTCATGCAGGGAATCTTTTCGTCCGAAGCGTTTGACGGCAGGCTTGGTCAGGACGTGACGGCTGTCGCGCTGCTCAACGTCGCCTCCGAGCGTTTGCAAAGCGGCCACTTCGGTGACCAACCCGATGTCATTGCGGAGTTGTACATCACATTGGGCCACAGCTATCTCACGCTGGGTCGGTATGCTGACGGACATGCCCATTTTGAGCGTGCTGAGCATCTGATTTCGGACATCCCCGAATCAGAATCGTTGTCGGCCCGTGTTCTCGAAGGCCTTGGTGCAGCATACGAACTACAAAACAATTTTGAAGACGCCGAGAACTGCTATCGAAAAGCACGGTCGCATTGGGCCAACTCAGGTCAGTCAGAGTATCTGCCTTCGGGCGTGTGGCCGCATGGGTTGTCCAGCATCTTGTACCTGACAGGCAGATACGACGAAGCGGAGCAGGACTATCGCAAAGCCCTCGCCGTCGCCCGCAAGCAGCTTGATCCAAACGACACAAGAATCGCGCAGGCGTTGAGCGGATTGGGCGCGACGCTGGAGGCCAAGAGTCAACCGAAAGAGGCGATCGAGGCTCATCGCGAGTCTGTTGAGATCTATCGTGCGGCTCAAGGCGACAAGAGCATGCATGTGGCCAATTGTTTGAACAATCTTGGCAATGCGCAACAAGCGGACGGCGACTTCGGTGGTGCGGCGACTTCGCATCGCGAGGCCCTGGCGATTCGTCGCGCGATATTCAAAGATGATCATCCAGATGTCGCGATGAGCTTGGGTAACCTGGGGTTGGTTCTGATGAATCTCGGGGACTACAAAGCGGCTGAGAAAGCATGTCGAGAAGCACTGGTAATTCGCAAGAAAGTGCTGCCGCCTGTGCATTTCAGTACCGCAACGACGCTGAACAACCTCGCGCTAACCTTGCGAAACATGAAGCGATACGACGAGGCGTTGGACTACTTCGATCAAGCGATCGAGATGGCTCAAGAGGCCCTGCCCGACGGTCATATCATGCCAATTGTTCTGCAAGCAAACCGTGCGTATTGTTTACTGAAAATGGACCGCCCAGAAGAAGCTGGCCCCATCATGCTCGATTGCCACGCCCAACTGACAAAATCGGTTGGCCCAAATCATCGTCGCACGCGCAAGGTTGCATCCGAACTTGCCGAACTCTACGACGAGACCAATCGTCCGGAAGAGGCGCAAGAATGGCGAAAGCGTTCAATCGACGTGCGGCTACAGCCTTGACGACGACAAGTGCCTTGTGATCAAGCAAGAAGAGGCGCTGCCCGTCCGCAAGATATTCTCGACGTATGCGCTGGATAAGGACGGAGCGTCCGCGATCTGCAAGAAGCTCAACGACTCCGGTATTCGAAACCGCAACGGCTGCAAGTGGGGCCGACGCGTTGTACTCTACATGCTGAAGAACCCGGTTTACATTGGCAAGATTCGCTGGCGCGATGTCCAGTACGAAGGACAACACGATCCGGTCGTTTCCGACATTCTGTTCAAGAAGGCACGTGAGGTTCTCGATGAGCGGAACGAGGAGTTGAAGGGTCGTCAGTTCCACAATGGCGACGAACGCCTGCTGACTGGCATCATCAAGTGCGCCCGCTGCAAATCGCACATGTTCGGCGGCGGGGGGCAGAAGGGCGGTCGCTACATTCCGTACTACGTCTGCTCGAAGCGGCTCAACAAGCACGAATGCAAGCAAGACTACGTCCGCGCTGAACTCCTTGAGGCTGCGATCGTCAAGGACATCAAGTCGATGTTCCGCGACGAGGAGTTCATGGCCCGCGTTTGGGCGGAAGCGAACAAGTGGCTCGGTGCGGAGAAGCCGGACATTGAGAAGGAGATTGGCCGTATTGAGACAGAGGCCACCAAGGTTCGAGTACCGATCGATCGCTACTTCGGGGCGTTCGAGGCCGGGACGCTTAAAGCCGAATTGTGCAACCGAAAGGTGCAGGATCTCCAAGGTCACTTGGACCAGTTGGACGCAGAGAAGAGCGAGTTGGAGGCTCGGCGGGAACGCTTGAAACTACGCGCGATCGATCGCGAGATGCTGGCCAAGCTGGTTGACAACTTTGAGCAGGTCATCGCCGATGGCCCGAACGCGCAAGAAAAAAGACCTCCTGCACCGGTTGGTGAAGAAGATTCTGATTCACGACCGTCAGACCATCGAAATCTGGTACGGGTTACCAAACGCGCTGGGGTTCGAACACTGGAACAAGAACCTCCCCGAAAGCAACCCTTTTCGAACGTTGGCTAATTGCCAGAGTGGGCCGGGCGGGCGATTTGGCTGGTTAACAGGTAGCGGTGCCGCCCCGCAGGCTATGAGGCCACGAGGAACTATGCGGCCTCCGCACGGAATTGAACATCAACCAACAAAATCAACCCATTCAAGGACACGGCATCAGAAAATCCAGCGAGACTCAAACTCATGAAATATGCGGGTTAGCAACTGCTCCGGTCAATGGCCTGTCGAACACGCGACGCGCTCTGGAAGGCGATGCAGTCCATGCTCGACAGAGTTACGCCGTCCGACGCGTACAACTGCTACGAACGTTGCGGATATCCAAACCGCAAATGGATGGGGTGAATCAGCAGAGACCCTGTCCTTCAGCCGAATGAATTGCTGGTCGAACCGTGAGAAATGATAGTCGGTTGCCATCGGGGTCAACGACGAGCATGTCACGGATGTCGGGACCGAGCGAGTTTGCCGGAGCCTGTTTGACGGGAACCTTGTCGTCACGAAATTGACGATGGAGTTCATCCACATCGTCTACGTAGAAATGGACCAGCCCACCAAAACTGCAATCGCCCGTATGCTCTGTTAGGTTTATCTCCATGCCGTCGCGAACTATGGACGCGAACACGGGGAGGCCGTCGTCGAATCGGTGCGTCCATTTCTCACGAAATCCGAGGCGTTGGTAGAACCGCAACGCAGCTGAATAAGAGCTGATGCGAAGAGCCGGGACAACGCGTTGCATGATATCTCACACCGAGTCTGAGGAGGTTAGTCGAGTAGATTCGGAAAACACGAGGGCGTATCCGTGCGGGTCCTTACACGAGAATTCACGTTTGCCATAGTCGAACGTCTCAGGCCCCCAGAGAATCTCTGTCGTTGTCTTGACCTGTCCGTATAGCTCATCGATTCCGGCAACGTTGAAGTGAATCTGTCCGGTCATCCGTGGCTGTTCGGGCCAGAGCGTTGCGTCAAAGATAATTGAGACATCACCATTATCGAGGATGCAGAAAGTCGGAGCATTTGGTGGGTCCAGCGATTCAATCCGAAAACCGAGAACACCGGTATAGAAATCGATGGCCCGTTGAATGTCGTTTGTGCCGAGAAACGGAGTCGCTTTGTTGAAATAGGCCATGCGTATAATCTCCTTGGTGAAGTGCGGACCTTCAATCACCAGAGCATTCGGCACCGGTCACGCTGTGCATGGATTCGTGAAGCTTCTCAGCAATTACGCCTGCTGCAAAACGCTCGGGGTCTGCTCGGTCTCCACCACCAAGTTGATGCCACCACTCAACAGGCTTGGGGGGAGCGTCCGACCAAGCGGCGTTCTTGTCGTAAAAGAGGTAGATGTCCCAAGCTGGACCAGAATTCACGACGCCCTCTGCGAAGGCTTTTCCCGCCCGATGAACGGGATACGGGTCATAGAAATGCTGCACGCGAGGGTCACTCATCGTCTCAGCAATTCTTTTCGCGGTTGTTTCGTTGTCGTTGAATCCGGGCATCTGAATCCACACGATGCTCACGCTGATGTCCGCCTTGGGAAAGTCTCGTATAACCGATTCTAGTACCGCCCGGGCACCTCGCACGCAGCCCGGTCACGTAGGCGACAAGATGGCGACGAATCGAGGTTTGCCCTTGTGTTCGTTGAATCTCGTTCTCAACGGTTCGATAGATTCTGCAATTGAAGTGACTTTCACAGACGGGTCCGGGGTGGCATCCGGCAAGGCGACGCTCATCATTGAGGGCATGAACCGCACAAAGTTGAGCTTATCTGTGCCTTCTTCGAGTTCAAACGCTGCACGAAATCCTGTATCGTTTTTCTTGGAGAAGATTTCGACGGAAATCTCTCGCTCACCGTTGTGTTCCACACCCCTGACTTCTACAGCACCCCATGAGGAGTAGAGTTCTTTGTATTGCTCAAGTCGGTCGTTTATCGTGCGGCTGTCTAGAGCCGTTTTCGACCGGTTCTTGAGTTCGAAATCTCGTAGCGTGTCGGCGTCTCCGGAATTGAATGCTTCGATGTATCCTCTTGCAATTCGGCCGGCAATCGTGTCTGGAAACGCCGCATCTAATGTCTTTGCTTGGCGTTCCGTTGAACCGCCTGTTGAGCGAAACGTGACAATCCGGTCCGTCTCTTCCTGCATGGACTCGTGTGCCCAACCGATTTCCTTCTCGGTGGCTTTGCGTGCTTGGTAACCTCCTAGGTGAAGAAACTTCACCGTTCGCTCAACCGTAACTGTAAGGTCGTTGGTAAGGATTCGAACAAGTTGCGTGTCGGGAACCGACTCAGCGTTGATAACGCCCTTCATCGTTCGGACGGCAGCCTTCGCCTCCGTGGCATCCTCTTTTCCCACGTGAATCACAAGCAAATGTGCCTGCACGATTCCGTCTTTGCTATCGACAGCGGATTTCGATGAACCAGGGTCGGCTGAAGAGAGTGAGCTAAGAAGAAAAACGAGCACGAGGGCCAAGGTGATTCGGGACATAATCTGCGTCTCCTGCAAAGGTCAGGTCAGCCCAAACATTGAACCCAGCTTAAAGGTCAGATACAGTAAATGCAATGGATGCGGGCTTCACAATCGGCGAGTTGGCTAAAGAGGTCGGGATTCCGACTTCGACCATTCGTTACTACGAGCGTTGTGGGCTCGTGAGCCCTGACGGGCGAACGACCGGAAACTATCGCATCTACGGAGCGTCTGCTCTCGAACGGATTCGGTTCATTCGGGCTGCTCAAGGGTCAGGATTCTCGCTCACGGATGTGGCCGAACTGCTGGCCCTCGGCGATGGAACGAGTGCTCCGTGCAAGGCCGTTCAAAACCTCATTGAAAATCGACTTGCCGAGACGAAGAAACGTATGGAGGACCTGATTCGCACGGAGGCGGTTCTTAAGTCCTGTCTGAAACTCTGCCGCAAGCCCCAAGGAAAGAATACTTGCAAGGTTCTTGATGGTCTCAAGTCTCGTTCAGCCTCCCCCGCTAGCCGAAATCGCCGCCGCTAACGCTCGTAGGCCGGGCTTGACTTTGAACCTGGGTTCAAGGTGTAGAATCAGCCTATGGTGATGTACGTTTATGTCTCCGGCGTTCGGATGACGTGCCGACGATCAAGCACGAGTGGAGGTTCTCAGTGAGTGGCGAAGATACAAACGGCAACCGGTCCGCTTGCCCTCGATGTGGCGGCAAAGGCAAGCGAGTAGGTGTCGTTACGGTCCGGTCGCTCGTCAATCGAGAGGCACACGACCGAATCGGCGAGAAAGACTATCGGTTTTGCGACACGCCCGCGTGCGACGTGGTGTATTTTGCAAGCGACGAGTCGCTGTTTCTGAAATCAGAATTGACGGTTCGAGTGGGCATCAAAGAAACCACGGCACCACGGCCGGTCTGCTACTGCTTCGACCATTCGGTTGAAGAAATCGAGCGTGAGGTCGCCGATACCGGTCGGAGTACGGTGCTCGATGACATCAAGACTCGAATGAAAAATGGTTGCTGGTGTGAAACGAAGAACCCGCTGGGTTCTTGCTGCTTGGGCACGGTCGGTCGATATGCGAAGGATTCGTTGGCAAAACATGGGCATCCTTTCGGCGACGAAGTGCTTTGCTCAGATGACCAAACTGAGGATTGTTGTACAACAGGAGAAGATTGCTGCCCGACGCGACAATCGGGACAAGGTGCTCGATCTGGCATTTGGTCTGTTGGTGCGGTGTTATCTGCGATTGTTGCCTCAGCGTGTTGTTGGTTGCCCTTTCTGCTCATCACATTTGGCGTATCAGCAGTGGGCGTGTCGGCGGTGTTTGAACAAGCGCGGCCGTACTTCCTGGCAGTGGCGGCAACACTCCTGGCGTCCGCATTCTACATTACATATTTTCGAAAGGCGGCGTGTGGGCCGAATGGTGAGTGCATCACGCCGAATCCGAGACTTCGTCGATTCAATCGCTCGATACTCTGGGTTGCGACGTTGGCAGTGGCGGGAATCGGCTTGTTTCCGAACTACATTGGTGTCTTTACGAATGCTTCCTCATCGACCATCGCCAAGGGTCTTCCTGTTGTGACGCTCGACATTAAAGGCATGACGTGCGACGCATGCACGGTACATGTTCGGAAAGCTCTGGAAGGTGTGCCGGGGGTCAAAAGCGTTTCAGTTAGTTACTCAGATAGCCAAGCTCATGTGGGAGTCGAAGCAGATTCTCTGCCGTCATTTGAAACATTAATCGAGGCAGTGTCGATGGCTGGCTATGTGGCTAATCGGAGTTCTGATGCCGGCAACTGAGATGCAAGAGCCAGGAGACGGAACACGTCCTGACCGCCTCGCCTCCCCCAGAAATGATCCGGAATTCCGAAGTTTCGCTTTGGTCGTCCGCAGACGGGAAAGTTAACCAGCCCCTTGACTCCCTGCAGATATATGGTATATTTGCCATATAGCCATGAAGCTGAAATCGACACAACTCTACGAAGCCCGGGCGAAGGTCGCCAAGGCGCTGGCGCATCCGAGCCGGCTGCTCATGCTCGATGCCCTGGCTGAGAAGGAACTGTGCGTTTGCGACCTGACGGATCTTGTGGGGGCGGACCAATCGACAGTGTCCAAGCATCTTGCGGTCTTGAAGAATGCGGGCATCGTCGCCGACCGGCGAGACGGGGTCATGATCTTCTACAGATTGAAGGTTGGTTGTCTTAGCGGCTTCTGGAAGTGCGTTGAAGGCGTATTGCGGCAGAACCTCAAGGAGCAGCAGGCGGTGATGAAGTCCGCGTCATGAGGGAATCAACAGGCGTCTCTTTTTGTTTTGGAACATCTATGGCTATATGGCCATAGATGCGTAGGTTTTGCGGTAACGTCGAGGCAGTTCGGCGGGTGCATGGAGATGAGTTGATGATGGGCAAGCAGTGGAAGATCTTTGCGGCGCTCCTCGGTATTTTTGTAGTTGCCTATTTTCTGCCCCTCGGGAATCCGAAGGTAGAGGCCGCCGTTCTGGAAGCGTTTAAGCTCCTCCAGTGGTATGCCCGCAACCACACGCTTGCCTGCGTGGTGCCGGCACTGTTCATCGCGGGCGGCATCATCACGTTTCTGTCGCAGGCCTCGGTGATGCGCTACCTTGGTCCCAAGTCGAACAAGCTGGCTGCTTACTCCGTCGCGTCCGTTGCTGGCGTGGTTTTGGCGGTGTGCTCGTGCAGTGTGCTGCCGATGTTCGCGGGCATCTACAACCTTGGCGCCGGGCTTGGGCCGGCATCGGCGTTTCTGTACTCCGGACCGGCAATTAACGTGCTCGCCATCTTCCTCACTGCTCGCGTGCTGGGTTTTGATATCGGGTTGTGGCGGGCCATCGGTGCGATCGGCTTTGCATTTGTCGTGGGGCTGGGCATGGCCGGAATCTTTCGTCGCGGCGAACGGCAGAAGGTCGCGGCGGCTGCCGCGATGCCGGAACCGGAGGTGCCTGTTCGGCGCGGCTGGCAGAGTGCACTTCTACTCGCCGCGATGGTGGCGTTCCTTGTGTTTTCTGACTGGTTCAATCCCGGCGACGCGGTCGTGCGGCGCGTCGATGGCAGTGAGGTTCGCGGTGTCGTGCTTCAGGAGATGCACGACGAGGTCATGATCCAGGTCCAGGAGAGCGTCGAGGGAATTCGCGCCGGTGAGCGGCTCACGCTGTCCAAATCTGAGATTGCGGAGATCATCGAAGCCAAGTCCTGGGTCATGGAAGTCCATCACGTTCGCTGGTACCTAGCCGGCCTGATGTTCCTTGCCGTGGCGGTGATGACTTGGCGCTGGGTCGAACGAGATGAATTCAAGCAATGGATGCACAGCACGTGGGATTTCACGAAATTGCTTGTGCCGCTGCTGTTCGGTGGTGTGTTCGTCGTCGGGTTCATCTCGGCACTCCTACCGGATAAGCAAATCGCCCAACTCGTCGGTGACAACAGCCTGAGCGCCAATCTGATTGGCTCGGTTGTCGGCGCGCTCTTCTATTTTGCCACATTGACGGAAGTGCCCATCACGCAGGCGTTGATGGAGCACGGCATGGCCAAGGGGCCAGCGCTCGCCCTTTTGCTTGCAGGGCCGGCGTTATCTCTTCCAAACATGCTGGTGCTGATCAAAGTCATGGGTGCCAAGAAGACGGCTGCATTCTGCGCGATCATCGTCGTCGTGGCGACAACCGTGGGCATGATTTATGGCGCGACGCAAGGTGCTGGACCAAACTTCGTTGCAACATCGGGAGGACTATCATGAGTGGATGCTGTTCAGACAACGAGGGTGAAACGCTGGTCTTCACCTGTGCGGGAGCGGCGTACAGTGGCCAAGTGGCGAATCGCGCCGGCGTGGATTTGATGAAACAGGGTGTCGGTCAACTTTTTTGCGCGGCTGCAATCGCTGCCGAGCGCCCCGACAAGCTCGAACGCGCCCGCAATGCAGCGCGTCGAGTGGTCATTGACGGGTGCGATGATGACTGCGCCCGGCGCATCCTGGAATCGGCCGGGATGCCCGTAGATCTGCACGTCGATGTGACCGCGCTGGGCATTGAGAAGAAACCGGAAAAGCCGCACATACTCACGCATGCGAAGCGCGTGGTGGATGCGGTCCGGGATGGTACGACGTAGTCGATCGTACTCACAGGGTACGCCGGCTGAATCATGGCAAAGGAGCAAACGAAATGAGAATCGAGATTCTGGGAACAGGATGCCCGAAGTGCAATGCGTTGGAAGCGGCCGCAAGGTCGGCTGCGGACATGCTGGGTATCACTTATGAGTTTACGCACATAAAGGACATTACGGAGATTACGAAGCGTGGGGTGATGATGACGCCGGCGTTGGTGATCGACGGTGAAGTCAAGGTGAGCGGCAAAGTGCCCAACGAAGCCGAGATCACCACGATGCTGACAACCGCGCTCGCCAAAAACGAATCTGCTTAGGGACGAAATGTGCCATGAAAAACCTCACAACCATCGTACTGCTCGTATTCGTTGCCGTAACCGTGGTCTACCTGGTCATCGGAAACCGTGGTACCGCACCCAACAACCCGCGCGAAGCCGCCACTGCCGACGTATCGTCACCCAGTGGTGTTCCGGAATCGTCCGGGCAGAGCGCAGATTCGGACGCTGCGGGATACATCGAACAAGACCGAACGAACGATGCCCCTGCGACGGGTTCCGAAACAGAATCCAAGACCAAGACGGACACCTTGGCCGGCCACAAGGTCATCGCGTACTACTTCCATCGCACTCAACGATGCCACACCTGCCTGACGATGGAAACCTACGCCGAGCAGGCATTGAAGGATGCGTTTCCCGATGCACTTGAAACGGGCGCACTGGAGTGGCGCGCGGTCAACGTTGAAGAGCCGAAAAACGAACATTTTGTCAAGGATTACGAATTGTACGCCAGCGCTTTGGTGATAGTGGATATCGAAAACGGACAAGCCAAGCAGTCGAAGGAACTCAAGCAGATCTGGGACCTTGTCGGTGATGAACAGAAGTTCAAGACCTTCGTTCGTGACGAAGCACAGGCGTATCTTGAGGTGGTCCCCTGATGGATGACACCGCGCTAGCGATTGGCTCAGCCATTTGGTTTGGCATCCTGACGGCGATCAGTCCCTGTCCGCTCGCCACCAACATCGCCGCCGTATCGTTCATCGCGCGGCGCGTGGACAATCCCAAGGCTGCGGTGGCGACCGGTATCCTCTACGCAATTGGCAGAAGCCTGGTTTATGTTTCGCTGGCCGCACTGCTCGTCACTAGTGTGTTGGCGGCGCCGGCCGCGTCGCACTGGTTGCAGAAGTACATGAATAAAATCCTCGGCCCCGTGCTGATCCTCGTGGGCATGATCCTGCTTGAGCTAATTCGCGTGGGGTCGATTGGCTCCGGACTCGGGGAACGTGTGGGTAAGCACGTTGAGGGCTGGGGCACGTTGGCTGGGTTGCCATTGGGGATTGTGTTCGCGCTGTCCTTCTGTCCGTCATCCGCCGCGCTGTTCTTTGGCAGCCTGTTACCGCTTTCCGTCAAGTACGAATCTTCTTGGCTGCTCCCGCTGATGTACGGTGCTAGCACGGCGTTGCCGGTCATCGTGTTCGCAGTTCTCATTGCCGTAGGCGCAAAGGCTGTGGGCAAGACTTTTGACAAGGTGGGTGTCTTTGAGCGCTGGGCACGTCGAATCACGGGGATCGTCTTCATCATCGTCGGCTTGTTCTTCTCACTGAGGTTCGTGTTTGGCGTTGCGTAGCAAGAAGCAGGTAGTAATCGAGCGAATGGAGTTGGTTCGGTTTGCGCGGCCGAGGGGGGGCGATGCAAACAAGGCCGATTTGGCGACTTGACACTCGTTCGTTATGAGTCATAATATTGGCATGATGGCGTCAGTAAACAACAAATTGCCCGCCACGCCACGACAGGCCGCCCGGCGGCGGGCAGCC
>DDIR01000034.1:15243-19704 GCA_002338715.1 Phycisphaerales bacterium UBA1845
CAGCCGTTGATCGTCGACTCGACACTGAGCTCTTCAAAGCGCTGGCCGATCCCACGCGGGCTCGGCTGCTGGCTTGCCTAGTGAAGTGCGGGCGGCCCTGTTCAGTTACGGAGGTGGCCGAGTGCTGCGCCGTCGACTTCTCGGTCGTCGCTCGGCACTTGGGGCTTCTGGCTCGCGTCGGCGTCCTCGCAGCGGAGAAGAAGGGTCGGGTCGTCTGGTACGTCGCCCGTTGCGCGGATCTGTCCGGACGTATGCGGGCCCTAGCGGACGCCATCGACGAGTGGTGTCCACCGTCGGGCTGTACAGGTGAGGCGCAGCCGGCCAATGACGTATCGAAAACGTGCTATCGGTCTACAACTCAATAATCCGCGAACAAGGAGAGTCCGGAAAATGAACAAGGCCAACGTTGTCGTTGTGACCGCGGTTGCGCTGGCCGGCTTCGCCAGCGCGGCGGATGATTCGTCGACCAACCGGGGCAAGGACCAGCACAATCGTGAGAAAACGAAGATGAACAAGCCAATTGCCGGGTACGTTTCCAAACGTCAGGCCGAATTCGACCAGATCGATGCCAAGCGCAAGGCGCAGCTTGAGGAGCTGAGCGCGTACATCCGCCAGCAGCGGGCGGTAGTTGAACCGGTCCGGCTGACGTTCGTGTGTACCCACAACAGCCGGCGCAGTCACATGGCGCAGCTCTGGGCCTCGGTCGCGGCCGAGACCTACGGGATTCACGCGACGACCTATTCCGGCGGCACCGAGTCGACCGCGTTCAACCCCCGGGCGGTGGCTGCGATGGAACGGGCCGGCTTCGAGATCGAGAAGACGACCGACGACCCAAACCCGATTTACCATGTGCGCTACGCTGATGATCGTTCAGCGATGACATGCTTCTCGAAGAAACACAACAGCGATCCAAACCCGCACGAGGGCTTTGCGGCCATCATGGTCTGCAGCGACGCGGATCGATCCTGTCCGGCGGTTCGGGGGGCCACCGGGCGATTCGCGATTCCATTTGTCGACCCGAAGGCCGCCGATGGCACGCCAGAGGAAGCGGCGACCTACGACGAGCGGTGTGCCCAGATCGCCCGCGAGATGCTGTACGTTATGAGCCGCGTTGCAGGTTGAACCCGGACCGACGAGCGAAACAACAAGAAAGACAGAAATGAACGACAAGACAAAGTCCCAGGATGATGTTCGAACCCAAGTCCGAGCCGGCTACGCTGAGATCGCCACGCGTGACAGTGCCCTTGGAGCCGGGGGCTGCTGCGGACCGTCGCGGTCGTGTGGTGGCCCGCAGCGCCTGGCCGAGCACATCGGGTACAGCGACACGGAGCTAGCCGATCTGCCAGAAGGCGCCGACATGGGACTGTCCTGTGGCAATCCGACCGCCATTGCCAGTCTCAAAGCCAGTGAGGTTGTCCTCGACCTCGGTTCCGGCGGCGGCTTCGACTGTTTTGTCGCTGGCCCTAAGGTGGGTGCCACCGGAAGCGTTATCGGTGTCGATATGACGCCGGAGATGCTAAGCAAAGCACGCAGTAACGTTACGGCGTACACCGAGCGCACCGGCCTCGACAACGTCGAATTCCGACTTGGGGAAATCGAGCACCTGCCAGTCGGCGACGACAGCGTCGATGTCGTCATCTCGAACTGCGTAATCAATCTCTCGCCCAACAAGCCGCAGGTCTGGCGCGAGATTGCCCGCGTCCTCAAACCGGGTGGTCGGGTGGCCGTGTCGGACCTCGCCTTGTTGCGGCCGTTGCCGGATGTAGTGCGAGCTGATGTGGAAGCGATGGTCGGCTGCATCGCCGGAGCGGAACTGGTCGAAAACACAGAGCGGTTCGCTCAGGAAGCCGGCCTCACCGACATTCATCTGGAGTACAAGCCGCGGTACATTGAGGCCATGACCTCGTTCGAGGATCCACTCTACCAGAAGATTATCGCCGCACTGCCAGCAGGCACGCAGCCCGCGGACTTCATTACGAGTCTGAACGTCACCGCTAGAAAGCCGGAGTAGTCATTATGCAATCCGAGTGTCCCTCACGCCTTTCGTTCCTCGACCGGTATCTAACGCTGTGGATTTTTTTGGCCATGGCGATTGGCGTGCTGGCCGGCTACGCCGTTCCCGGTGTTGAGGGATTCATCAATCGGTTTCAGGTTGGGACGACAAACATACCAATTGCCTTTGGACTAATCTTGATGATGTACCCGCCGCTTGCGAAGGTGAAGTACGAAGAACTCGGTGACGTGTTCCGTGACTTCAAGGTGCTCGGCCTTTCGCTCGTGCAGAACTGGATCATTGGTCCGGCGTTGATGTTTGCCCTCGCGATTCTTTTTCTTCGCGGTTACCCGGAGTACATGGTGGGGCTCATCATGATTGGGCTCGCTCGGTGCATTGCCATGGTCATCGTGTGGAACGACTTGGCCAAAGGTGATGCTGAATATGCGGCCGGACTTGTTGCCTTCAATTCGATTTTCCAGGTGCTCTTTTTCTCAGTTTATGCTTGGTTCTTCATCACAGTGCTCCCGCCTCTATTCGGCCTCAAGGGTGCGGTTGTCGCAATCACCATAGGGCAAATCGCCAAGAGCGTCTTCATCTACCTGGGCATCCCTTTTCTTGCCGGCATGGCTACACGTTTAGTGATGCTGAAGACAAAGGGGCGTGAGTGGTACGAGACAAAATTCATCCCGAGGATTTCACCGATTACGCTGGTCGCCCTCCTATTTACCATCGTGGTGATGTTTTCACTCAAAGGCGAGTACATCCTCACGTTGCCGCTTGACGTTGTTCGTATCGCGATACCGCTTTGCGTCTATTTCGTGGTGATGTTTCTCGTTTCGTTTTGGATGGGTAAGCGGGTCGGGGCTGACTATTCGAGAACGACCACGATTGCCTTCACGGCAGCGAGCAACAACTTTGAGCTCGCGATCGCCGTGGCGGTTGCTGTTTTCGGTATCGATTCAGGTGCCGCGTTTGCCGCCGTCATCGGTCCACTCGTTGAGGTTCCCGTGATGATCGGCCTGGTGAGCGTGGCCTATTGGCTCAGGCGAAAATATTTCGGAGCAGAGGATGGCGTTGCAGCCATCGCTGGCTTCTAACGTGTTCAAGCGATAGTTGCATGGAGAATTGTAATGACCGACAAACAGCACAAAGAATGTTACGGGACGATGTTTCCAGATGCGCTGCATTACCAGAGCGACAGGATGATGTCAGGCAAAGTCTTTGCATTCGAAATGGACACGGCGGGTGGATTGTATCGTTCGGATCGCAAGATGAAGGTCAACATGAAGGAATGGGACGACTGCCTGGAGTGCCCTGAGTTTGACTCATGCCACAAGCTCTGCATGGCCAGCATGGTTCTTGAATCCGCCATCGCTAATAGATGACCGCGCCGGCATTGACGCGATGGTTGAAGGCTCCTTGAAATCTACGCTGTTCCAAGCAACGCTCGCTGTGCTTCCACTGGTGACCCAGGGGCGTGGTGCGGCCTAGTGTCAGGTCCGGAATTTTATACACCAAATACTGGGGTCGTAATCCATCGTCGTTTAAGGTCCGCGATGACGACGATCAAGTTGAGACCGTCAAGAAATTGCCGTTGCGAAGGCGTTGCCCGCGTTTTCGGTCAGAAAACAAATCACGCAGAACCGGCAACTTTGCGTCCCGAAAGTTGCGGCAATGCCTAGCCGGTTTGAGAACTCGAGAGCGCTGTTCTCTCAGCTGGTGTGTGTATAACGCTCTTCGAACACTTCAAACCCCAAAACATGACATATGCACGTTTTCTTCGGGACTAATTGTTCAGACGGCGGCATATTTTCTGGTGAACCTCAGTTGGTCAAAACAGCTTACTGCGGAGTGCCGCGGCATTGCGGAAAGCGGGAGCAACCCCAGAATCGTGAACCCGCATTCGGTCCTTTCTTAGCCTCGCGGAGAACCATCAAAGCCCGGCACTTGGGACAGTGGGGCGGGGCTTCAGTAGATGGGCCGGGCGATGTTGTCGGTGGTGATGGCTTCGGCTGAGCCGGAATCGAGCTGCGGTGGGGGGCGATGGAAGAACTCGCCTTGCTAACCGACTGCACCAATTCCCAAAGCTCCGGCCCCTCAACCAAGGCAATCGGCTTCCCATCAGCAAAAGACCGAGCCTCTCGTGTGAACGAGCCGCAGGTTACCAAAATGCTACGGGTCGCTGATTCGCTTGTCATGACGCCGAACAGTTCACGTACCGGCTTCACACCGACTCTTCTCGTTTTCCATTGCTTACATTGCACGAGAACTCGTTCGCTGCCTCTGCTCATCGATAGGTCGATTCCGCCGTCCCCGCCAGCATTGCCGGTTTCCTCAACGACAAATCCCTGCCGACGATACGCTTCGCCAACCAGGTGCTCGAATTCTTGCCACGAGAGGGCGCGAATGCTTTCGATGCCAGACTGCGCATCGAGCAATCGGCGTCGCTGCCACTTCTGGAATTC
>DDIR01000034.1:19838-21834 GCA_002338715.1 Phycisphaerales bacterium UBA1845
AGACGAGGCCCGCGATGGGCAACGCGATTCCTTTGGAAACGCCCGCCACGAGAGTGCTGATGTCCGGTTTCTCGCTGCCTCCGAACATCGCGGGAATGATGAGTCGCAGAACGAGATAGAAGACTCCCGCCAGTGGGGGGCCAACCCAGGCCGGGACTACGAGCAGCAACTCGTACAGTTCCTCAAAGAAATCATCGTCTTTTCGTCTTCGGGGCATTGTCTGAATCCAGTCGAAGAAATCGTCCTCTTTCGACGTTCGGGCAAGTTTAGCACGCCTGAATTCGTCATCCCACTGGCAATATGGAACCAACGCTGATTCAACTTGGTCTCAAGGAAGGCCTGTAATGACACCGGTGTTCACACAGATGGTGTTGAGGTGCCCTGCTATAGGTTTTGGTCGCACCTGCTGGAAATCTTCAAGCATTGTCATCGATCGGTAGAGTCGGGGAGCCCCACCTACAATTCGAAACCATGTTTATTTGATTAGCACTTTGGCTCCCGATGGGCGGAGAGGGAGGCGTTCCTCAGAACCAGACAAGTCCCAGATTTTTGGCACGCCAAGTGAAGTTCGGGTAGCTTAATGACCTTTGGTAATCGCAGGATCTAGAAAGGTATCTGGTGCTCCCAAACCAGCCACATAACATGATCTCGATGTCGCCACACCAAGCGAGTTTTGTCGCTCACGAGTTGACCAAGCTCGGTGAGGTCGGCGAATTTGATCGACTGAGCACGACACTGTTCGATTCGAAGGTTGACCTGAACCCGCATCAGGTTGAAGCCGCGCTCTTCGCGATGTCGAACCCGCTCCAGAAAGGTGTATTGCTTGCAGACGAAGTGGGCCTTGGCAAGACGATCGAAGCCGGACTTGTGCTTTGTCAGAAATGGGCGGAGCGACGCCGACGATTAGTCGTTGTTTGCCCCGCTCATATCCGAAAACAATGGCAGACTGAGCTGTCGGAGAAGTTCAATCTCCCCTCGCTGGTTATGGACAGGAAGGTGTGGAATCAACTCCGACGCGACGGGCACCCGAACCCATTCGACTGCGATAAGATCGTCGTCTTGTCGTACGGCTTTGCGAGCCGAATGAAAGAAGATCTGCGTGCTGTTCCTTTTGATCTTGTCGTACTCGACGAAGCGCACAAACTGCGGAACGCCTACCAGCCCAGCCGCAAAGGCGGCCAAGCCGTACGCTGGGCGTTTGAACTGCGACAGAAGATCCTGCTTACCGCCACACCGCTTCAAAACACGTTGCTTGAACTCTACGGACTCGGCTGGCTAATCGGCGATCACATTTTCGGCGACAAGACTGCCTTCCAGCGACAGTACAGCAACGCTGGCGGTGACATTGGAGAACTCCGCCGCCGCTTGAGCACACTTTGCAAGCGGACGCTTCGCAAGGATTGCCCGTACGTTAATTACACCAAGCGGCAGGCGATCACCCATCCGTTCAAGCAAACCGAGGAAGAAAAGGCGCTTTACCGGGACGTGACCGACTTCATGCTCCGGGAAATCAGCTTCGCGTATTCTGCGCAGCATCGTCACTTGATCGAAATCATTCTGTTCAAATCCCTTGCATCCTCGCCGCAAGCACTGGCCAGCACGCTCCGGATGATGCGCCAACGACTCATCGATCTGCGCGATGGCCTTACCGAGGAAGGGAACGATCGGTTTCTCGCATCGCTCGAAGAAGACGACTTCGATGTTGAGGCCATGCTCGACCAAATCGATTTGGACGATGAAGGCTCGGAAGATTCCAATCGCCCGATCGAAGGCCGGTTGTTGACGATGGAACTCGCCGAGGTGGAAGCTCTAATCGAACGGGCGGAACGGATTACGGCCGACAGCAAATCAAAGGCCCTCATTACCGCACTCGACATTGCCTTCGCGCGGCTTGAAGAGCTTGGCGCAGCTCGAAAAGCACTGATTTTCACGGAAAGCCGCAAGACCCAAGATTTCCTTGCCGACTACCTCGAAGCGAACGGATACGCTGGCAAGG
>DDIR01000034.1:21948-23060 GCA_002338715.1 Phycisphaerales bacterium UBA1845
CGTCGTCTACAACGGCACCAACGGCCACGCGAGCGCCAAACAGGCGTATGAACGCTACACCACCAAGCACGCCGGAACCGACACACTCACGGGCTCAAGACCCGTCGACATCCGATCTGCACTCATCGAGGACTTCCGCGAACGTGGCGAAATACTTCTGGGGACCGAGGCCGCCGCCGAAGGCGTAAACCTCCAGTTCTGTTCGCTCGTTGTAAACTACGACCTGCCATGGAATCCCCAACGAATCGAACAGCGGATCGGTCGATGCCACCGCTACGGGCAACAACACGATGTCGTCGTGGTCAACTTCCTCTCGCAAGACAACCTGGCCGACCGCCGTGTTCAGGCGTTGCTTCAGCAGAAATTCAGTTTGTTCGATGGGCTATTCGGCGCCAGCGATGACGTCCTCGGCACCATCGAAGATGGCATCGACTTTGAAAGCCGCGTACTCGCCATTTTCAAATCGTGTCGCACCGAAGAGGAAATCGAGAAGGCGTTTGATGAACTTCAGCGCGAACTTGAGGACACAATCAATGCGAAGATGACTGAAGCCCGCCAGCAGATCCTCGAGCACTTCGACGTGGACGTTCAAGAGCGCCTTCGCGTTCGCGGTGAGCACGCCCAACTGGCTCTCGATCGCGTTGGCGAGCGCTTCTGGCGGTTGGCCCAATGGGGGCTCAGTGGTCGCGCGAAGTTCGATAATACGCAATTGGGCTTTCATCTTCCCGAATGTCCCGCGCCGGACATCCCAACGGGTGAATACCGCCTCATCTCAGTGGCGCGCGGCGAAGACGATACTGCCGCAATCGAAGCTCACCTTCTGCGCCTTTCAAGTCCACTGGGGCAATGGCTGCTCGAAACAGCCAAGAGCCAGAAGCTCTCAACTTCTGCGGTCCAGTTCAACGCATCCGGTCATCCACGAAAAATCAGCATGCTCACGCCATTCGTCGGGCAGAGCGGTTGGATGCGGTTTGAAAAGCTTACGATCGACAGCGACGCCCGCGAAGAGTTCCTTCTCCTTACCACCATCACGGACGCGGGCGAGAACTTGGATCAAGAACAATCGCAGCGGCTGCTCGATGTCGCAGGCACCGAATCGGGCAAAGTCGCCT
>DDIR01000034.1:23158-23968 GCA_002338715.1 Phycisphaerales bacterium UBA1845
GAATCGGGCAAAGTCGCCTGCGAACCTGCCATCGATCAGCGCCTGACCGCCGACGCCGACCGTCTTGCAGCCGCGACCCGGGCACGTGCCGCCGAAAACGGAAACACCCGGTTCAAGCAGGTCCAGGAGCAGGTCAATCAATGGGCCGACGATAAAATCACAGCCGCCGAGATGGAACTCGACACCATCAAACGCGAACTCCGCGCCGCTAGACGAGAAGCCGACCTTGCCGAAAATGTCCAAGCACAGCAAGATGCACAGGAACGGGTCTCGCAGTTGGAGAAGAAACGTCGACGGGCGCGAAGTCGGATTGATGACGTTGAGGATCAGGTCGAAGCCGAACGCCAGAAACTCATCCGGCAACTCCGCGACCGGTGCGAGCAGCATCAGCACCGGGAGACGATCTTCACCATCCGTTTTTCAATCGTCTAGGCAACGTTGCCCAAAACCAATAGAGCATCGCACCAACCATGACAACGGCCATCAGCCATGTATCTGAATCGAAATTCCAAGCCCTCAAGTCGAAGCTTCGCGAGCTTTTCGAGCTAGACAAATCTGACCTGGACTTCGGCATCTACCGCATCATCGCCGCCAAGCAGGGCGAAGTCTCTGCCTTCCTCGACCGCCAGCTTCGCGACGTGGTTCGCAAGACGCTCACCGAACACGGCGCCGGCGAAGCCGACAAAATCAAAGCGGAAATCGAGGAAGCCCGCGCCGCCGCGACGGCCGCCGGATTCAACCCGGACGATTCGCCCAAGGTCAAGGAACTGGAGGCGAAACTCGAATCGGCTGGCGGGGCCACCGTTGCAG
>DDIR01000074.1 GCA_002338715.1 Phycisphaerales bacterium UBA1845
TCGATTGAACGGTTCGGCTTCCGCCAGCCCATCGTGGTGGACAACGACGGCGTGATTGTCTGTGGCCATACGCGCTGGAAGGCCGCGACCAAGCTGGAGTTGGAGAACGTGCCGGTGCATGTGGCCACCGACCTGACGCCCGAGCAGATTCGGGCGTACCGCATCGCCGACAACAAATCCGGCGAACTCGCAAGCTGGAACATGGACCTGCTACCGATTGAGTTGGCCGAACTTCAGCACGCCGGGATCGACTGGTCGCTGCTTGGATTCGACGAAGACGAACTGATCAAACTGCTGGGTGGTGAGATCAAGGAAGGTCTGACCGATCCCGATTCGATTCCCGAACCTCCCGATGAACCGATCACGCAGCGTGGTGATCTTTGGATTCTTGGCAACCATCGCTTGCTTTGCGGCGACAGTTCGTCGGTGGAGGATCTGGATCGGCTACTCGATGGCGCTGTGATTCACCTCTGCAACACCGACCCTCCTTACAACGTGAAGGTTGAGCCGCGTAGCAACAACGCGATCGCTGCTGGCGGTTCGGGCCTGCCTCATCCTGAAGCAAACGGTAAGAATCGCGGCAAACGCACACATCACCAGTCGTTCGACGTGGCCCGCCAAGGCGAGAAAAAGCGAACGACACAGAAGATGAGGGCAAAGGACCGCCCGCTGGAAAATGACTTCGTCACCGACGAGGCGTTCGACGCCCTGCTCGCTGCGTGGTTCGGCAACATCGCGCGGGTGCTCCTACCCGGTCGTGCGTTCTACATCTGGGGCGGCTACGCCAATCTTGGGAATTACCCCGGCCCATTGAAGGACGCCGGTCTCTATTTCAGCCAGGGCGTGGTGTGGGACAAGCAGCATCCGGTGCTGACGCGTAAGGACTTCATGGGTGCGTTCGAGATCTGTTTCTACGGTTGGCGTGAGGGTGCCGCTCACGTCTACCTCGGCCCGAACAACGCGACCGACCTGTGGCATGTGAAGAAAGTCAATCCGCAGAGCATGTGTCACCTCACCGAGAAGCCGGTTGAATTGGCGATCCGCGCGATGCAGTACTCATCGCGCCCGGGCGAGAACGTGCTCGATCTGTTTGGCGGGTCAGGTTCGACGCTGATTGGTTGCGAACAGACTGACCGGCGTGCTTTCCTGATGGAACTGGATCAGGCGTATTGCGATGTCATCTGCGATCGCTTCCAGCGCTTCACAGGGATCCCCGCGGTCCTGGAGCGCACGGGCGATTCGCCAATTCCCATGAAGCCGCGTGAGGAGAACATGCGATGATCGGCAAGGTGACAATCCTGCCGGAGAAACGCCCCCGACATTGCGGAGGCGTTGATGAAAGGCATGGGATGTGGTCAGGCCCCGTCAGCCAGGGCGTGGTACTCGGTCATCGCGTCGAGATGGACGCCGGTCGTCGTGGCCGCGTAGTTGCGACGGTTGCGGGTGTCGATGATGCCGCGCTCCTTGAGGAAGGCGAGTGCTACCGCCACCTGCGTCCATGGCACGTTCTCCCGATAGAACAGCGTCTCGAGCGTGAAGCCCTCGTTGCCGAGTTCGTCGATGGCCTGGGCGATGCTGTTGAAGGCGTCGATCGGACAGCGGTGTTCGTACGGTTTGCCGGTGCGCGGGACGACCTCGCGAATCAGATGGCCGTCCCGCACATTGAACGTTTCGCTGCGTTGGTGTCGGGTGACCATGCCTCAACCCTTCGCCTTGGCGTTGAACTCAAACTGGCCGCGTTCGACCTTGGTGAATCGTGCCGCAGAGCCCTTGGTGTTGATCTCGCGGAGGATGGCTGCGTAGAGCGTGGCGTGCGGCGTCTTGCCGCCGGGACTGGTCCAGAGTTTCTGTTCGGCCATCGCGGTGATGAGTTCCTGGGCTCGCATCGGCTTGCCGGTCTTCTTGAGGACTTGAGCGGCTGCGTCGATGGCGCTGACGCGTTTGGGCTTGGCGGACTTCGTAGCGGACTTCTTCGCGGGCTCGGCCTTGGCCTTCTTGGTTGCGGTCTTCTTCGGTGTGGTTTTCTTCGACGACGTTGTCTTCTTGGACTTGGTCGTCTTCTTCGTGCGCTTCTTGGTCTTGGTTGCCATGGATCATCTCCTTGGTTGAATTCTCCGGTGCTCTCAGTCGGCCCCGGCGCTGGGGCCCGCGTTCGCAGGCCGTCGCGTCGAGGTCGTCGATTAACCTTCGGCCAGCGTCTCTTCGATCTGCGCTCGATCGATGCCCGACAGGTACTCGACCGCATCGACCAGCATGCTGCGGACCTGGGTCATCGATCCAGCGAATCCCCAATCGCTTGGTGCGGCTTCGGCGCGTTCGCCGAATCGCGTGAGCTCCATGTCGAGGATGTCGAGCAGGCGGGCCACGTCCTCGCGATTTTTGCGGTACGCCTCGATGGCGATCGGTTTTGTATTGTCCTGCGTGGTCATGGCTTGGCTCCTTGGTTTGCGTTCGTGGTTTCAGACGCTGCCGTGCTACAGCGCGTCGACAAAATGTTTGATGTTGGGCCGTTCACTTTCGTGGGCCTGCATGCCGAGTACGAATGCCCGTTGCAGGACGCGTTTCAAGGACGCAACCGAAACCTCGTGGAAGTCGAGGCTGTCCAAGTTTCGCGTTTCAAGCGTCTCGATTCCGAGCTCGTTGGCGAGCCGGGTGGCCATCGCGTCCATACGATCTTTTGCGTCGTTGATTTTCTTTTGCCGTCTTGGGTGCATCGTCGTTCTCCTCTTGGCGATCGTCTCGCGGTGTTACCCTTCGAATCCCAGCTGGAAGCAGCGGACGAGGTCGTCTTCGGTCATCCGTCCGCGGCGCAGCACTTGAGCCGCCCATGCGGCTGCGTTGATCGACTGGCCACCTCGAACCGCTTTCAAGAATCCTCGCATGTCCTGATTGAGCACGATTGTGTTCTCGTTGGCGGTGGTCTTCGTGTTGGCGTTTGTGTTCGTCATCGTTCGTTCGTCCTTTCCGGCGATCATCGCGTCGCCACCCATGACTTACGCTGCGTTTCGCAACATGGGAAGGCGGATTCCGAAGTTATTCCGAAGATTCCGCATGTAGCGCGACACACGCATTGCAGTGTCACCGAACGGCGCAGATTCGGTGTCACTTCATGGCACTATTGCGCAGGAAGGCGGGCGGCGTGAACGGCGACACGTTGGCACACGACGCGAACCGTGGCCCCCAGCGGGCCGATCCTACGGCGCTGGCCGTAGTGGACGCGGCGAAGTTGTTGAGCGCCGCGGGCGGCCAACGGATCACTGCCGAGATGATCCAGGCTGATGTGGATGGAGGCGCGCCAACGAATGCGGACGGCACGATCAATCTCGTGAATTACACTTCATGGCTAGTACGGGAGCTATCCACCGGTGGCGATTGACCCGCGAAAACTTAGACCCACGGAACTGGTGAGACTTCTGAACTCGACTGCACTGGGCGAAGTGATCAGCGAGCGGCAGCTGCATCGGCACCGCGCCCGTGCGGGATTCCGGGTCGGGGATGGCCGCACACTGGACTTGCTGCGTTATGCGGCATGGTTGCGTGTGACGATTGAGGAACGACGCAGCAAGAAGGATGCGTCTAACTCAACTGGTGTTACCAGCTACGATGCCCATCGCGAACGCGCCCGCCAGCGCAACATGGCCATGTCAGCCTCGGGTCGCAACATCGGTGATCTGCCCACCGTCGAGAATCCCGAACGTAAGAAGCGCGCAGAGAATGACTTCCGCTTCTTCTGCGAACACTACCTGCCACAGACGTTCCACCTGCCTTGGTCCGACGATCATCTCAAGGTGGTCGCCAAGATTGAACAGGCCGTGCTCGAAGGCGGCCTATTCGCCATGGCGATGCCGCGAGGATCAGGTAAGACCAGCCTATGTGAAATTGCCTGCCTGTGGGCGCTTGTGTATGGCCATCGCGAGTTCGTGGCGCTGATCGGCGCTGACGAAGAGCACGCAGCCAACATGCTCGATTCGATCAAGGTCGAGTTGGAGTCGAACGATCTGCTGCTGGTGGATTTCCCGGAAGTTTGTTTCCCGATCCAGGCGCTCGAAGGCATCCACCAGCGTGCCGGCGGCCAACTCTATAAGGGACAACAGACGCACATCGGCTGGACGGCCAAGGAGATTGTCCTACCAACCATTCCCGGCAGCCCGGCCAGCGGTGCGATCATGCGCGTGGCCGGGATCACGGGACGCATTCGCGGCATGAAACACAAGCGCGTGGACGGATCGTCCATTCGCCCGGCGCTGGTATTGATCGACGATCCGCAGACCGACGAATCGGCGCGATCGCCGTCACAATGTGCAGCCCGCGAACGAATCCTTGCCGGTGCCATCCTTGGTCTTGCCGGCCCCGGGCGCAAGATCGCCGGGTTGATGACGCTCACAGTTGTGCGCCCTGCCGACTTGGCTGATCGTCTGCTCGATCGCAGTAAACATCCGCAGTGGCAAGGTGAGCGCACCAAGATGGTGTACGCCTGGCCGACCAACGAAGCGCTGTGGGCGCGGTATGCGCAGATGTGGCGCGAGGGCATGGCCACTGATCGTGGTAACACCGATGCGACCGAGTTCTACCGCGCCAACCGCGAAGCCATGGACGATGGCGCGGACGTCGCCTGGCCGCAACGCCACCATCCCGACGAACTGTCAGCGATCCAGCACGCCATGAATCTCAAGCTCGACCGTGGCGAACCTGCGTTCTGGGCGGAGTACCAGAACGAACCCTTGCCGGAGGAACACGCCGACGACGAAATGCTCATGGCTGAGCAGATTGCAGAAAAGACCAACGGCATGAAGCCGGGCGAAATCCCACTGGCAGCGACGCATCTCACCATGTTCATCGACGTGCAGGGCAAAGCGCTGTTCTGGCTTGTTGCGGCTTGGGAGAGTGACTTCACTGGTTACGTCATCGACTACGGTACCGAGCCGGACCAGCAGACGCCGTACTTCACGCTGCGCGACGTGCGCAAGACGCTGGCCATGAAGTCACCGCGCGCAGGTCTTGAAGGATCAATCTATGCCGGACTTGAACGACTGACGGAGTCCATGCTTGGCCGCGAGTGGCGCAGGGACGACGGTGCAATGGTTCGTATTGACCGCTGTCTCATCGACGCGAACTGGGGCCAGTCATCGGATGTCGTGTACCAGTTCTGTCGCCAGAGCAAACACGCCAGCGTTCTGCTGCCCAGTCACGGGCGATATGTTGGCGCATCGAGCATTCCGTTCAGCGATTACAAGAAGAAACGCGGCGACCGCGTGGGATTGAACTGGCGCATCCCAATGATCACTGGCCGTCGCACGGTGCGACACGTCGTCTTCGACACCAACTACTGGAAGAGCTTCGTCCACACGCGGCTGGCGGTGCCGATGGGCGATCCCGGATGCCTGTCGCTGTTTGGCCGAAGTGCCGAGAAGCACCGACTCTTGTCCGAGCACCTCACCGCCGAGTACCGCGTGAAAACACAAGGTCGTGGCCGCACGGTGGACGAATGGAAACTCCGCGTTGACGGCATCGACAACCACTGGCTGGACTGCCTCGTCGGTGCAGCCGTGGCCGCATCGATGCAGGGTGCGGTGTTGTTTGGAACGGAAACGAAGGCAGCACCGAAGCCGCGCATGAAGCTATCAGCACTTCAAGGAGGGCGAAGATGAACGAGCCAACGACAACAAAACCGAATCCGCAAGAACAACGCGGCCTCGCGTGTCCTAATTGCGGTTGCGGTCACTTCCGCGTTATTTATACACGCCCTTCATGGGACGCCCGAATCGTCCGGCGCCGTGAATGCCGCCATTGCGGAAAACGGATCACGACGGCAGAACGGGTAAGTGGGTAGATGCCTGCTGTTGCTAAACAGAATTGGTGTCGTGCAACGCTGGCGTGAAAGATAGCCTTCGGTCGATAGAGAGAAACAGTCAAGGAAATCATTGACTTTCCAACGGCGGCATTAATAGATTTGACACAAGTGGAGATGCACAATGCTAAATCGACAACGCGTGTTGCTCGCGATACTAAGAGAAGCAGGAGGAACTGCATCGCATTTGCAAGTCACGAAATGGGCATTCCTTCTCAAACAGGAGGCACCTTCAGGGGGTGGATCGGCATTCTATCAATTTCTGCCCTATCGGTTTGGGCCTTATTCGTTTTGCCTTTACCAAGAAGCCGCTTCACTGACACGCAACGGCCTCATTGAAGATGTGGACGCTCGACGTTGGCGAGTTACTGAGTTGGGGGAACGGGTAGCTGACGAACTCAAGGAGACCGTGCGCGCCGATATTCGAAAGATCATTAAGCCATTCTTAAAAAAACGTACAAACGACTTGGTGGAATACGTCTACAGTCGTTATGCTTGGTTTACTGTCAACAGTGAACTTGGGCCGCGTACAACTCGTCCATCAGCATCCGCCGCGGTATACACGGCCGGGTACGAGGGGTTGCATATTGATGGATTTCTCAATTCTCTAATGCAAAACGGCATTGAGCAACTGGTCGATGTTCGCAATAATCCAGTATCCCGGCGATACGGTTTCCACAAATCGACTCTGGCTCGCCTTTGCGAATATGTGGGCATTGCATACAGACATTTTCCAGAGTTGGGAATCGCTTCTCGTGATCGTCGCGACTTGAATAACACGTTAGATCGTGAAAAACTGTTCGCCTTGTATGAGCGAGGGCTGTTGCCCATGAGACAACGTTCCATTGAGGCAGTCGCGGCGCTTGTCGAAAACAAACCGACTGTGCTTGTCTGTATGGAGGCCAATCACACTCTGTGCCACCGCTCCCGACTCTCAAATGTGGTCGCTGAGCAATGCGGGCTTGCGATTCATCATTTGGAGACGGCCGCGTGAGCCTCGACGACCAAAGGACACGTGTATTGATCACCGTGATGACATATCCTCATCCGAGCCCTAAGTACACTGAACTCGTATGCACAGCCGGGATTGATGAAGATGGACAATGGGTCCGTTTGTATCCCATCGACTATAGGTATCGTCCATCGAATCAACAATTTCACAAGTACCAGTGGATCAGCGTTGACTTGGCACCATCGGGACAGGGAAACGACAACCGGGCGGAGAGCCGCAAGCCAAACCTCAATTCTATAAAGATCCTCGAACCTCCAATACCAACGACTGGCGACTGGGCAGAGCGACGGGCGATCATTGATCGCCTGCCCCACCGAACGGTCAACGAATGCAAGGCGCTCTACGAATCGGAGCGAGTCTCCCTCTCCGTCGTCCGTCCTGTACGAGTCCATGATCTTGAGATTCGACCGGCTGATTCTGAGTGGAAACC
This sequence comes from Phycisphaerales bacterium UBA1845, assembly GCA_002338715.1. Taxonomy (GTDB): domain Bacteria; phylum Planctomycetota; class Phycisphaerae; order UBA1845; family UBA1845; genus UBA1845. The sequence goes on from DDIR01000074.1 coordinate 7,291, forward strand.
GAAGTGGAAAGCCCAGTTCAAGCAGCTGCGCCTATTCGAGAGTCCACCAAAGCCGCTTCGTAGGTTACCATACACCTTTCACTACAGATTTGAGTGTGCCGACAGCGAAAAACCTCACACGGCGATGATCGAAGACTGGGAGTTGGGTGTTCTCTTCTTGAAAGAGGCCGATCGTCTCGGATCAGACGAGGCAGCTGCGCGCAGCGTGAAGAACAAGTTTCTCAACGAAATGTGCGCGCCCGACAGAGACACTTGTTTTTTCATGGGCACACGCTTTCCATACAACACTTGGCTGGTAATTGGCGTATTCTGGCCGCCCAAAACTGTGCAGCGCTCGCTGTTTGAATGATGGGCGATTTTGGGTGACAACGAGCCTTCCGCAGCTTCGTTGGCACTACGCCTCCTAGTACCAATCCCTCGGGCTTACGTCCATGGTCCGATATAGAATGCCTCAAACATGAGCATCACGGCCTTTCTTGCCTCGTCTTCAAGTTCACTTCTTTGGCCCCACATTTGATCGACTGTGATGGCAGGAGAGCTTGGGCTCACATGAATAAGCGAATTTCGTCTAACTCGGAGTTCTTGTAACTCTGGATTCGCACCTGCATCATTGATCAAGTTCTTCGTGTTGCCTTTGAAGCCAGGTACTTCAGTTTCTCTCAACGCTGCGTCCACAACTGCCATGGAAAGCACGATCACAGCTAACCACGCACCCGCACAGAACGCCGCCTGGACTTCCGCCGTAAGTGCACATGCCTGCTCACTCACGAGGTAAGAACCATCGCCGCGCGACTGCTCTTCGACCCCCTCAAACCAAAGTCGTCTTTGTTCCCATTGCTCTAACGAAGGATGATCTAGATGGTCCATGGTCTTGGTCACTCGCCTTCTGAGAGGTCGTCTCTATATGCGTAACAAATTCAAACTAAAAATGAGTCGAGTATTGTACTCGCAATTCCCGCAACGTATAAGTTTTATGGACAACCAAACCGGGCATTCCCGGAGGCGAGCGGTCGGCGGCTGATCCCCGTCGGACTCGTTTTTGCCAGCAATCGTGACGCCGTGCAGGGCTGCACCCCTGCGTGGCGTTTTTTTGTGGGCATCGTCTCTGGGAATGCCTGACGGTTGCAGGCGCTGCGACGAATTCATTGCGACCGCAGATGTAGGTCAATGGGACGTACATGGTGACTGATGACTGACGAACTGGCCAATGCGATCAAGGACAACGCCACGGGGCCGAAGCGTGCTCAGGGCGATTCCGGCAGCGTGGAGCAGCATTCGCTGAAAGACCAGATTGATGCCGACCGGTATCTGGCGTCGAAGGATGCGGCGAAGAAGGGCTTGGGCGTGCGGATGACCAAGGTGATTCCGCCGGGAGCGACGTAGTCTGGAGTAATGAGACAGTGCTGAAATGGCTGCGACAACTCGGTGCGAAGAAGGTGAGTGCGAACGATGGATCGCGCGGTCGCGCCGTTTTCGTGCGCGGTAAATACGACTCTGCTCAGACCACCCTCGAGAATCGCCGTCACTGGATCAACGCCGACCATCTTTCGGCCAACTCTGCGATCAGCGCTGAGGTACGCCGTACGCTCCGCAGCCGGACGCGGTACGAGGTCGCGAACAACTCGTATGCCAAGGGCATCGTGCTGACGTTGGCCAACTACGTGGTGGGCACGGGTCCTCGGCTGCAAATGCTCACCGACGATCCGGCCGTCAACCGTGTTATCGAAAAAGAGTTCACCCGCTGGGCCAAGGCCATCGGTCTGGCGCACAAGCTGCGGACCATGCGTATCGGCCAGTGCGAATCTGGCGAGTGCTTCGGCCTTCTGGCTACCAACCCGCGTGTGAGTGCGCCGGTGCAACTCGATGTGCGGCTGATCGAAGCCGATCAGGTCGCGACGCCATGGCCGGCCGCCCGACGTGACACCAATGTTGTTGACGGCATCATCCTCGACGAATTCGGTAACCCGGTCGCGTACTCGATTCTGCGGCGGCATCCTGGCGATGGCTCCGCGCTTCGCGTGGGCGGTGCTGAATTCGACTTGCTGCCAGCTGATTCGGTAATTCATCTGTTTCGGGCAGAGCGCCCGGGTCAGAATCGCGGCGTGCCTGAAGTGACCTCGTCGCTTTCATTGTTCGCCACGCTTCGGCGCTACACGCTTGCGGTACTTGCCTCAGCTGAACAAGCGGCTTTGCCGTCTGGCGTGATCTACACCGATGCGCCGGCGGACGCGGAAGCTGCCGGCGTTGAGCCGATGGATGCTGTCGAGATGGATCGCGGCACTTGGTTGACCATGCCCTTCGGCTGGAAGATCGGCCAACTCAAGGCCGAGCAACCCACGACCGTATATGGCGACTTCAAGCACGAAGTGATCAATGAGATCGCACGCTGTCTGAATATGCCGTTCAACATCGCAGCCGGCAATTCCAGTGGATACAACTACGCCTCAGGCCGGTTGGACCATCAGGCGTTCTTCAAAGCCATTCGCATCGATCAAGCATACCTCGGGGATATGGTCCTCGACCGCGTTTTCAAGGCGTGGATCGACGAAGCGGTTCTTATTGAGGGCTATCTGCCGCAAGTGGTGCGCACGCTCGATGTCGATTTGCCGCATCAGTGGTTCTGGGATGGCTTTGAGCATGTCGATCCGGCGAAGGAAGCGAACGCACAGGCCACCCGGTTGGCGAGCAAGACGACGACACTTGCAGCGGAATATGCCAAGGCTGGCCTCGACTGGGAGAGCGAACTGCGGCAACGCGC
>DDIR01000037.1:0-602 GCA_002338715.1 Phycisphaerales bacterium UBA1845
TTCCACGATCCTCAGATCGCCGCCCGAATCCGCGCGGCGTCGGCTGCCAAGCGCGAGGCCCGCAAGCAGCAACTCGCCGCCCTGCCCGATGGCTATCTCAAGACGTTGGCCACCACGGACGGCATCGTCAACGCCCTCGAAAACGTCTATCGCGAAGTTCGTTTGGGCGTGATTTCGACCCGGACCGCCAGCGTGTTGCTCGCGATCGTCGACCGGATGATCGCCTACGACAAGCTCATCAGCACCGTGGGACGTCGCCGCACGACCAAGCTCCAGCGGGCCAAGGAACTCCGCATGCTGGTCAATGACCTCATGGAAGATATGGAAGCTCGCGGACCGGCCAAGCAAGTCACCAGCACGAGCAAGTCCGTCCCTGCTGCCCTGCCCGGAGCCAAGGGAAGCGCCCGCCGCACGAGTCAGCAGAGCATCGGCTAGGCAACTTCCCACGCCATTGATCGAAAACCGAATGACACTGGCAGCCTGACTGCCAGTGTTTTTTTTGCGCCCACCATCAGGCGTCAGATCAATCAGATCAATGCAATGAATCGGTCCGTCGGCGAAATGCAATTCGGGCACCAGCCGCCACGTAGGGTGGGCCGTGC
>DDIR01000037.1:749-9691 GCA_002338715.1 Phycisphaerales bacterium UBA1845
TGGGCCCACCCTACCACCAGCCATCGCGCTGACATACAATCCCAGTCCGCTTCGGCTGCGATGGACGCAGACCCAAGATCGAAAGGAAGATTCATGCCGAATGTGCCACTTACTGACACCATCGCCCACAACGACGTCAAAAAGTACTATGGCGAGGTCCTTCAATCCAAAGATGATTTGAAGACGTCAGCATGCTGTCCATCCGAAGCGATGCCCCGCCGTCTGCGCGAAATCGTCAAAGACATTGAGCCCGAAATCATCAACCGATTCTACGGTTGCGGTTCGCCGATCCCGCAGGACCTTGACGGCTGCACCGTGCTCGACCTTGGTTGCGGAACGGGTCGCGACGTGTTTATCGCATCAAAGCTCGTCGGCGAAAACGGACAGGTCATCGGCGTGGACATGACCACCGAACAAATCGAAGTCGCCCGCAAGTACACCGACGCCCAGATGAAGCGTTTTGGATTCAAACACAGCAACGTGCGTTTCCTCGACGGATTCATCGAAGACCTCGCGACCATCGGCATCGAAGACAACTCGGTCGATGTGGTGATTTCGAATTGCGTGATCAACCTTTCGCCCGACAAACGCCGCGTTTTCTCCGAGATTTTCCGCATCCTACGCCCCGGCGGCGAACTTTACTTCTCCGACATTTTTGCGGACCGTAGAATTCCCGAAAGCGTTGCCAGCGATCCGATCCTCCGTGGCGAATGTCTCGGCGGAGCGATGTACACCGAGGACTTCCGGCGAATGTTGAACGAACTCGGCTGCCCAGACTTCCGCGTCGTTGCAAGCCGTGAAACCGTCGTTCACGAGCCGGCGATAAAATCCGCTGTCGGTGCAATTCGTTTCTTCTCCAAAACGATTCGAGCCTTCAAACTAGACGATTTGGAGGATATCTGTGAAGATTATGGGCAAGTGGCGACATATCAGGGTACGATGACCGAGTGCCCAACGCACTTTACGTTGGACGACCACCATGATTTTGTCGCCAAAAAACCGATGCTGGTTTGCGGCAACAGCGCGTCGATGGTCAGCCGGACCCGTTTTGGTCGGCACTTTGAAGTCATCGGTTCGCGCAACACCCACTTCGGTGCATTCGACTGCGGAACGGGCATACGCAGCGAAGCGTCATCGGGCGGGGCTTGTTGCTAAGGACGCAAACGGCTTGAGACCTCCGGGAGAGAAACGTTGGTAAAGAGTCCGAAAGAAAGAGAACGTCAACTGCTGGCCGCACTTCTCGCGCTCAGTTGTATTGCTGGAACAATTGTTGTCATCTATACCGGGTGCAACATCACGTCGATTCCTGGTTTGAATTCGCCGTCACCTTCGGGTGGCGTCCGCGGTTCCGACCGGACGCCGACGCCTTCGAGTTCACCAACGCCCAGCCCCTCGCCCGACGCCGAAGACTGCAACGTCGATTCCGATTGCGATGACGGGCTGTTCTGCAACGGCGAAGAACGCTGCCTGAATGACAAGTGCCAGGACGGCTCATCACCGTGCGACGCCCAGACCGAAAACTGCGACGAAGCCAACGACGTGTGCGATGAAATCGTCACCGGCGTCCCGTGTAACAGCGACGTCAACTGCCCGGATCAATTCGCCTGCGACACGAGCAACAATGTGTGCGTTCCGCTTGAAGGGTGTGGCCGCGGGGCTTGCAACATTGCGAATTCCAGCCCCGGGTGCAACAATCAGCAGTGCTGCGACGATGTCTGCCTGTTCGACATTTCGTGTTGTACAATTCAATGGACGCAGGAATGTGCGAATCTGGCATTTAGCCTGTCGACATGTCTTCAACCATAACCCGCCCGGCGGTTTGTTGGCCGGGTGATCAACATCTGTGCCGGGAGCAACTCTCATGTCTAGACGCATTGTCGTTGGACTCGACGGAACGGAATACAGCCAAAGCGCCGTGCGCGTCGCCTGCATCGCTGCCCAGGCGTTTGACGGCGTGTTGGTTGGGGTGGCTGTCGTGGATAAACCGGGCATCGATGCCAGCGCGCGGGGTGCGGGTGTCGGTTCATACCATTACGCCAAGAGCCTGCGCAAGCATCGCCTTTCCGATGCCGAAGACCGCACCCACGAAATGCTCGAAGCGTTTGAAGCCGAATGCAAAGCCGCCAACGTTCGCTGCGAACGTGCCCACCATCATGGCGTACCGTTTCAGGCGATCGTCGACGAATCCCGCTATGCCGATTTGATCGTCGTCGGTATCCGCACCAATTTTCATTTTGAAACCAGTGATGAACACGGCGATACCCTGCGCCGGTTGATGCAGGTTGGCGTGTGCCCGGTGCTCGCTGTCCCCAAAGATGCGAGCCTGCCCAAGCGGGCCATCATCGCGTACGACGGCAGCATTCACTCCGCCCGGGCGATGCGTCACTTCGTGCAACTCGCATCGGCTCGACCGGATCATGGCGAATTGATTTTGCTGCACGTCGGTGAAGAGTCCAAGTCTGACGATCACGTTCAACTGGGACGCGCCCACAAGTACGTCGAAGGTTACGGGTTTGATGTGCAAGTCATCCGTCGCGATGGCGAACCGGACGAAGTCATCGAACAAGTCGCGGAAGAATTCGACCCAAGCATCATCGTCATCGGCGCATACGGCCGAAAAGGCATCATCCAGAACCTATTCTTCGGCTCCACCGCCGACCGCCTGATCAAGAACGAACGCTTCCCGTTGTTTGTCTACCACTAGTAGGGTGCGGTTTACCGCACCGGATCTGCAGCGACCTCAACAGGTGCGGTGAACCGCACCCTACGCGCTTGCCTTATGGTTGGCGGCCGAAGACCCTTAGTTCGGCGAATCCGCCGCAGGATTTGTCCTGGTGACCGACCAGGATCAACTGCACGGTTCGTCCCTGAACGCCTTCGGGGATGGCCTGGTCGATGACGACCCTGCTTCCGGCGAATCCATAGTCTTGCGAGTAAACCACGCCGTCGTTGGCGTTTAGGATCTGTAAGGTGCCGGCTGCGAATCCGAACTTGCCGCCGCCTTCGAACTGTTCGGGGTCGACTTCCACCCGCGAGATGATGTACTCGGTGGAATCGACCAACTGCCAGGTGAAGACTTCCGTGTTGTCTTGTTCGGTTCCGCCGTTTGAGAACCAACTGGTGAAGCTGTTGGCGTCGAGGGCAGCCCCCACCGGGAAGTCGGCAGAGAATCGCGACGACGCACTGCCCGCGCCAAGACCGGTGATGTTCACATTGACGTTTTGCAGGAAGTCGTCGAGCACGACTTCGCAGAATTGTATCTCCGGATCGTCGCCGCGAACGCGCTGGCCCTGATTATCCTTATCGCACTTCGCCGCTTCGAGCGCGCTGGCCAGGTCTTTGGCATTGATCGCGAGCGATACTGGCGCGCTGCCGGCATTGGCGCCATATCGAACGAGTTGGCTGATCGCCTCGCGCGACGCGTTGAAACCTTCCCCCTCATTCTGACCGAACGTGTCGGTATTCGTATTGGACGCGAACGCCGTCGCAAAACCGTGGGCCATCCCCGCCACCGTCACGACCACACCGGTAATGATGACCGCTTCAGACGACACGACGAGAAAGCCAAAGAGCGTGATGCCAGCCCCGACGGCTGTCGGTATCACACCCGCCACTTGCGAGGCACGCAGCGCCTGGTCCTTGATGTCCTGAATGCATTGATCGAGGCACGATTGCAGCGCGGCACCGGTTTGGCCGATGCAGTTGCCGCCGATGATGCGCCCCGTCTCGGAGCCGTTGCGACGCTGAATCTCGCTGTGGGCGCCGATGATGATGTTGGCCAGGTATCGCTCGGCTTCACGCACCTGATCGGCTTGCACGGTGATGTCGTCGCCGCCGGACACGGGAAACGTAAGCGTTTGATTCGCATCCCACTCAGCCCGCAGGCCTTCATAGAAATCCCGGTTGTCCAGCAGCGCATTGCGAAACGCTTCGTTCTCTGCCGTTGTATCGAAGTCATCGCCCTGATCGTCGAGACGCTGGAGACTGGCATCGATGTCTTCGAGCGTCGAGTCAATTAGCAGGCCAATGACCGCACCGGTTTCAACACCTTCAAGGTCGTACAAGCCTTCGACATCGACATCGCGTTCAATATCGACACCGTCGATCGAAATAGCGAAGCGATTTGCGACGATGGCGTCGTTGCTCGGGTCGTAGTATGGCGGCATCGCGATAGACAATTCACCGTCGGCGTGCGGGGTGACTTCGTGCTGCTGAACGAACCCATCATCCTGCCGAAATGAAACCGTACGAATCTCACCTTCAACAATGCTGCTGTGGCGAATGGTCAGAAACTCGCCGATCTTGAGATTTTCGGCTGAGAATTCCAAATCGTCGCTACCATCACCGCCGCCATTGTCGCCACCGTTATCAACGGGTGGTGGCGTGCATGATGGTAGATTGACCGATAGAAACAGCATCAATCCGATGCAACTGATCGATGTAAACAAGTGACGTTCGTGGCGATTTAGCATCATTCGTAAGTCCTCATCTAACATAGTTGCGACGATTCAGTGTGTTTTTTCTCGCCAACCGAACGTGGATTCAGCCAACGTTTCAAGCGATTTGATCAGACAGCGCGGCGATGGGTCAGCCGTTGATGTCCGTGAAGTTTACCGTCGAGCGATGCTCGTCAAAGAAATCCACGACGCAGGTCTTGCCCGAGCCGCCGCAATCACCCGACCACGACTCAAATACAAAACAAGGCCCTTCAATCATACCGTTGCACGTTGCGACATCGTCGTCGACGTAGTCCCTCACCTGGAGCGCCACTTTGGCGTCGTCACGGTAGTAGCCCCACAACACGTGCGGTGTCGGCATATCCGACGCGCCCGCGCCCGACATCGGAATATCTTCGTCATCCAGGATGTAGCGATCGACGTCCACGCTGATCGCAATGCTCGTGTGCGGGCCGCCCTGACTGGCTTCAATGTACATGGCATTCATCGCCTTATACTCCGCCGTGATCGTCCGATTTTCATTGATCACGAAGTACAAAGCTGCAGGATTGTTGCTCGCGTCTCCGGTCACGTCGCCCGACCACGTGACGAACTGACTCGGAAATGATTCGATCGTCTCGGGTGGCGGAGTTGCAGTAAGGAAGCCTTCCGACTCGACAGCCACCAGCGCGATCTGCGTTCCGTTGGGAAATGCCCAACTCTGCTCGATGACGCCGTTGGTCGAAAACAATGGAAGCGTCAGACTGAAATCCGATTGCGGCACACGGTCGATCAAGTCTTCGTGCACCTGCGGGCCGGAGTCTTTGATCCCGTAAACGCGGGCAAGTTCGCTGCCGACCGGTCCGGTGATCCGCAGCGTGAGCGTTGACATCGTGTCGGAACCAACACCACCCCCGGAATCCGAACCGCCATTATCCGAACCACCATTGTCGCCACCGTCGCCCGGAACAGTCGTCACGTTGCAAGCCGTCATCGCCAATACGCACAAAGCGAGAAATGGATAAGCCGATTTGCCGAATCGTTTCATCGTTTGTAATCCGCAGACAACAGAAGGGTTCACGCGAAAGGCGTGCAGGGTGCCCGAGCTTTGATTCTAAAAAATCAGGGTTGGCCACGCAATGAATATCACCTGGCGTGCGCAAGATCGGCGATTAAACCCACGTCAGCGGAGGTCTAATTCACCGCTTGCATGATGTTGATGAGAATTGAGATCATCAGCGCGACCGACACAACCACCAACCAGGTCCACGCTTCGCTGCGCGGCTCCTTGGGATTAAGGTCCTTCGCGGTCGGAGATGAGACCGTCACGCCCGACTCAGCCAGGTCCTTGAGCACACCCGCATCATACTTCTTGCGGGCGAGCAGCGGCGCTTCACCTTTGGCGATGGCTTCAAAATCAACGATGAGTTCACGCGATGACGGATAGCGATCTTCGCGGCGCTTGGCCATCATGAATTCGATCACTTCCGCCACACCGGCAGAGAGTTTCGTATTCAAATGGTCCGGTGGAATGAGCGGTTCCTTCAGATGTTTGTGCATGACGGCTGACGGTGTCGAACCGTCAAACGGAACGCGCCCGGTGACGACGTGATAGAACGTCGCGCCGAGCGAATAGATGTCCGCACGAAAGTCGATGTTGATTTCACCGCGAATCTGTTCGGGGCTGATGTAGTACGGCGTGCCGTACGCGCGGCCGGCTTCCATCTCGGCCACCTTGTAGTCGCTGACTTCGCGGGCGAGACCCATGTCGGCGAGTTTCACTTCACCGCTCTTGGTGATCATGATGTTTTTGGGTTTTACGTCGCGGTGAATGAATCCACGGGCGTGGGCGTGTTCGAGCGCTCGGGCGACGCCAAGAATGGTCTCCAGCGCTTCCTGTTCACCGAGCGGTTTGTTCTCGACGATCTTGTCGTAGAGCGTACACCCGTCGATATACTCCATCACGAAGTAGTGGTATCCACCGGCTTCACCGACGTCGATGGCCTGCACGATGTTCGGATGGTTCAAACGGGCAGCCGCCCGACCTTCGCGATAGAAACGATCAACGAATTCCTGGTTTTCGCTCATCCGCCGCGGCAACACTTTCACGGCGACGATGCGATCGAGGCTGAGCTGCTTGGCCTGAAACACGGTGGCCATCGCACCTTGCCCGAGCTTTTTCAAGATCTGAAAACCGGGGATCTGCTGCGCGGGACGATACATCGAATCCTCGTCCATCAATTTGGAGAGGCGCGCAATCTGGCTCTTGGTCAGGTAGCCGCACGAGACCAGAACATCCGACAGCGAAACCTTCTTGCCCTCGGCTTCGAGCTCTTCCTTGCGGTTTTTGCAAAGGGCGATCTCTTCAGAGGTGCAGAGCTTCTGCTCGGTTATCTTGCGGATGATATCGCTGTCGTCGCCAATGCTCATAGGCATACGTTTCCGGATGTCGAATAGGCGGTTCGGCTTGACGCTGCTGAAAACCGAAAGTTCTCTGACGAGTGACGGCGATCATATGTGCCAACCGTAACCCGTTCAACCAATAATTAAGTCCGATTGTAAAGTCCGGACCCCGATGTCCGCATCGGCTGTGAGTAAATCACACGCGCCGTGCCCGAAGCATACCGCGCGAACCTCAACCCATCGCCCGCGCCACATCGTGCCCTATTATACCCACCCAAAATCGACTCTTCCCAGAATATGTTGTCTTCCCAAACATTCGACACCATCGAGACGCCACAGACCCGCACCGATACAGTCACATTGGATGTCAGTCGAGGACAATTGAATTTCGGATTTTGGCGGCCAATGAAGTGATACTGACGGAGTTGGTCCGATACTCTGCGCTGATTCTCGCAAGACGTTCGGGATCGAATTCGGCTGGAAGCGCGTCGTCAAAATCGTCCAACCCCAGCCCGCAAACGATCGCGCGGCGAACCTCATCCAGACCATCCTGTTGCGTCGCCGACGCCGCGAGGACGGGACGGTCCGACTTACCCAAAATATCTGACCAACTGTCGCTCGCGGCGCGGTCGGACTTGTTCGCAACGACGATGTCGCGATCACCCAATCCTGCGAGAATCGCAGGAACGTCAGCCGGCGCCTGTGCAGAACGATCAAATACCCAAATCCTCAGATCGCTCGACGCCGATGCCACCCTTCCGCGATCAATGGCAATCCCTTCGAGGGCGTCGGGGGTGTCGCGCAGTCCAGCCGTATCGACGAGGGTCAGTTCGATTCCTTCGATGACGGCTGGCACCGTGACCCAGTCCCGCGTCGTGCCTTCGATATCGGACACGATGACATGATCACGCCCGGCGAGCGCGTTGATCAGTGATGACTTGCCCGCGTTTGGTGGACCGACGACGGAAACCCTGGGCGGGACCAAAAGATGCCGCGCGCGATCGGACCGCTCGACGAGCGACTGCAACACCGCATGGGCATCATCTTCGCGACCGGCATCGGACAGCTCCATGATCCGCGTGTACGCCGCGGGCAGGACCTCGGCTTGATTCATCAAAAACATCGCCGCCCGGCGTGTGGTGGTGCGCATCATTTGGAGATTGGCCGCATTCTTTATCCGCGTGATCCAGCCGTCATGACCGCCCTGCGGCTCTTGAATCACGCATTCACCCGGTGAGACCAGTGCGGCTCCCTTATCCGTCAACGTCATCAGGATTCGTTCGACAACCCGAATGCCGCCGTGTGCGGAAACGTCCACCCCCACCAATGCGCCGGATCGATCGCATCGGGGCGCGAGGATGACTTCGTCGATGGTCTCGCGCTCGTCCCCAAAGGTGCCGAAGTAGAGTCGGTCGAATTGTGGTTGTTCGGGAAGAGGGCCGGTTGGCCTTTGGACGCAGGATCGAATCAGCGACCACGACGCGTCGCCGCGAAGGGCAATGACCGCAATCGCCCCGACTCCGGGCGGCGTCAGAGGGCAGCAAGTCAGCGAGTCGCTTTTAAGATGGGGCTGCGTTGACGTCATGTTCTCAACCGCAGTGCGGTGTCGCCCGTCTGGTCTGACGTGTTGGGTTATCCGCTCATCTCTGCCGCACGCTTGATGTACGCGATACCGATGCCCATCAAACACAAGTCGGGCACCCAACTGTCGACAAAATCGAGGTGCTCTTTCAACGCCTCAGCCCCCCCGCCCGTCAGCACCACCTGGTTCCAACGGTTTTCGCTGGTGGCGATCTGCTCGACGATTCCGCGAATCGCGCCGCACGTGCCGTAATGAATGCCGCTTTGAATCGCCGCTTCCGTTGACTTGCCAATGACGTCACCCGTAAACATTTTTTCAATCAACGGGAGTTGGGCAGTGTTGTCGCTCAGTGATTTCGCCTGCAACGATGGGCCGGGCATGATCGTACCGCCCTTGAAAACGCCATCGTCATCGATCAGGTCAATCGTGATCGCGCTACCGACATCGACAATGGTGCAACCATGACCGGTGTGATCAAATGCGGCGGCCGCACTGCATATCCGATCGACGCCCACGAGCGA
>DDIR01000046.1:0-8572 GCA_002338715.1 Phycisphaerales bacterium UBA1845
GAACGGGGGCTGCGATCGGCGGCGCACCCGACGGTCGGATGTACATCATCTGGGATGATAACATCGCAGCCGACACCTGGACACCGGGCGAAACGATTACCATCGTTGAGGGGGCGGCCAACTTCACGACGATTCGCGGATCGGAAGACAACGGCGCATTCGGTGAAGAAATCGTCGGCGGACTCGACTACAACGGCGACGGTTTCGCCGATCTGTTTTTAGGGGATCTGGTGGCTGACGGACTCAACGGCACGCGTGCGGGTCGCGGTTATATCCTCGATCGGGCGGAGAATCTGCGCGGTCTCGATTTCGTCATCGATGCGCCGCCCGAGGGCATCAAGATCAGCATCATCGAAGGGCCGACCAACAGTTCGCTCGGCGGCGACACGATGGCCCACGGCGACTTCAACATGGATGGCATCGCCGACCTGGCGATCGGGAGTCCGCACGGTAATCCGCAAGGCCGAATCTCCGCCGGCGTCGTGCATGTGTTGATTGGCCAGACAAAAGGTTGGCCCGACGTGATCGACCTCGCCCGAATCGACATCGAAGAATCGGGTGTCGACGCGGTGGCGATCATCGACGGAGCCTCCGGTTCGGCGACCAGCGATGCGGGTGATACGCTTTGCTACAGTGCAGCCGCTGCGGATCTTGATGGGGATGGCCACACCGATCTGATCGTCAACGAGATGGCCGGCAATGGCTTGGCGGAAGGCACGGTGGACGTGGGAAACATGCTGTTGATCAGCGGTGCAGCACTATCGGACTTTCCCGTAAATCAAGCTGAATAAGCCGAAACCATGCTCCGATAACCAACTAGCAAATCAACGGTGCACGCGGCCCTGCCGATAGACTGGGATGACACGACAGTCGCTGCAACAATGTCGTTGGGCCACCGGTTTGCGCGCCGCTTCTATCGCGTTCGTGTGCGCCCTTTTCGCGCTGACGATTCCTGCCTTTGGCGATGACGGCAAATCGGGATCAGGTAGCGCGACATCTGGCAACTCGACATCTGGCAATTCAAATTCCGCGGAGTCGGCCAACACGAGTCGCATCATCCATAGGTTTGATTTCAACGAGCCCCACAACTTCGACTCGGTTCCGCAATACTGGGTGCGCTTTCCGGATGCGGTGATCGGTGATCCCAGTTTCCCGCGTTACACCGAAGCGATGTTTGACATGGAGACGGGGCACCTCGCGAGCCCGTCATTCTATCTCGAGTCGAAGGGTCAAAGCATCGGGTATCGCTATGTCGGACCGGACACACGCATTCGCCCGGGAACGTTTCGCGTGCGCGGGTGGATCAAAGCCGACCAGTTGCAGTTCGGTCGCGCTGCGATCAGCGCTTATTTCATCGACTGGAACGGGCGGTACATCGGCGACACGCAGAAGTACAGTCGACTGGTGGGCGGCCCGGAAGATGGGTCCGATTGGCAAAAAGTCGAAATCGAAATGAAGGACGTACCCGCAGGTGCTCAGTTTATTGGCATTACCTGCTGGCTCGTTCAGCAGGACGTGTGGCGCGCGGGGAAGGAACCGCACCGCCACATTGACCACATGGATATATTCGGCGGGGCCTGGTTCGACGACATCGAGATCATTGAAGAACCGTTCGCCGAACTCAAGCTGAGTCAACGCGGCAACATCGTCCATGCGGACGAAACGTTTGAGATTCTCGCCACGGTCGCCGACGATTTCGCCGACAGCCTCGAAGCCACGCTCGTGGTCACCGACGATGTGGGCAACGTGCAGTTCAATCAGCCGATCCCCGTCAGAGATTTTGAGCAGCGGCAGGCGACGGCTGTCACTTTGCCGGACCTGCTTCCAGGCATTTATCACGCGCGGTTGGTCGTTCATTGTGGCAGCGAAGAAGTGATTGAGCGAACGCTGCGTTTCGCCCAGTTGGGAGTGTCGCATCATCCGCCCAAGCAGGTGTCGCGGAGGATGGGCATCGCGCTTGGCAGTCTGCCCGACGAAGAAATTGAAGTTGTCTTCGCATTGTTCGATGCGCTCGATGTCGGGATCGTCAAGGTCCCGCTCTGGGGCGGGCTGCGATTGCGCTCCGAAATCAACCCGCAGGCATTGCCCAAGACGATGAACCTGCTCCTACGTTTGCAGGTCGAAGTTGTGGGGCTGTTTGGCGGCTTGCCTGATGAACTCGCCCAATCGCAATCGGAGCACAACCTGACGCTGATCGACATACTCACCGACGATCCGCGCGGGTGGCGGCAATATCTTGATGAGATTGTCGCACCGCACGCCAACGTCTTTCGGTCGTGGCAGTTGGGCGCCGATGGCGACCTGTCGATGGTCGACGACCCACGTTATGGCGCTGCGGTTGCGGCGCTGCGCGAAGGGATACACGAGATGATCGCTGCCCCCGATCTGACGGGGATTCAGTCGGCTACGGTGCTGCCGGAAGGAAGGCACCTCGATGTCGAAAATCTATCCGTGTACTTGCCGGATGACATTTACCCAGAACACATCGCCGAACATTTGAGCGGATTCATCGAAGACGGCCGCCCGAAAAATGGTTACGACCTTGTGTGGGCGTCGGTTGAGTCGGGCGTGAATCTCGATGCGCAGTCGATTGGCACATGGGCGCTGCGCATTCTCGAAGCGCGCTGGGCCGGCGTCGATGCGGTGTTTGCGATTCAACCGTGGACCACGCGCCAGACACCGACCGGGCTTGTTTCCGAACCGACGTTGGCGTACTTGGCCTACCGCACCATTGCAGACATCATCGGTGACAAGATTCCGTCTCAACGACTCGATCTGGACTTGTCGGCGAAGGCGATGACGTTTGTGCGAGGCAATGAAAGCGTGTGGGTGATTTGGGATCCGCAAGCGCCGCCCGGTGGTCGTCCGCTCACGATTCAATTGGGAAGCGGCAATGAAATCGTCGATCTGCTGGGACGTCGGATGACCTCCACGCGGCTTAAGGATGGACGTCGAGAACTGACTGTTTCGAGTGCGCCGATTTTTGTTGTTGGTTCACAGCGATGGCTACCGCCATTTCGCGCGAGCGTACAACTCACGCCGTCCATTACCGATTTCGCGCTGGACGCTCGCGAGCACACGCTGAACGTTTCCAATCCGAATGACGTGGCGATGTCCGGCAAGATCGATTTGGAAGCGCCCGAGGGTTGGACGGTGACGCCGTCACGCGTTCAGTTTTCACTCTATCCGAATGAGCAGAAGCAATTCACGATTGCGATTCGTCATCCGACCAGCGAGTCTGCAGGCATCAAGCAGATATTCGCAAATGTCTCATTAAATTCGTCGGGCAGTTACTACCTCAGGGTTCCGCTTCCGATCGATCTGGATCTTCATGACGTTGACGTGTGGGGCTATGCCGTGATGGAAGGAAACAACCTGGTTGTACGCCACGGGATGACCAGTCACGCCGATGTCCCGATCAGCTTTCGCGCGTTTGCGACATTTCCCGGAAGAAGCCGCCAATATCGCGTCATCAACGAACTCCTCCCGGGTCAGACGTTGGCCACCGAGTATACCTTCAGCAATGTGGGATCGACGGCTGGCAAAACGATTCGACTTGGCCTGCGCGAGGTCAACGGGCCCCGCATCCACAACCTCCAAATTGATGCCCCGTAAGCCGGCAATCGAACACAAGGGCGTGGTCGTGCGTACGACTAGACTGTACCAGTGGCGTTGGTTATGCTCTCGCCTGCAAGCATGGATCATGCGGGTAATCTGAAACGCTGGATTCGATAAATTCCCAAACCCCCTCAATTCAAAGGATCGTTCACCATGAAAATCAACTCATCGCAAGGGCTGGCTTCTGCTTTGCGAAAAACCTCGTTTGAATTGAGTCGAATTCGCTCATTGACGTCCTCGCGCATGCTGGTTGTCGCGCTCGTTGTTGGCGCCATCACGATGACCGGCTGCAAGAAGTCGGAGTCGCCTGACTCCGCAACGCCAACAAGCGAAACGGAGTCGTCCGAAACGTCATCACCAACACCGCCCCCGACGCTTCCCAAAGATGAGCCGGTCACCGCTCCGACCACGACGTCGTCTCCAAAATCGGAGAAACCTGCAGCGACTCCAACGGCATCCACCTCAGCCGGATCAACACCGAGTCCGTCGGCCAATTCCACGTCGAAACCTTCTCCGCTTGATATGACCCGGTTTGAATACGACCACGATGACCTGGCTGAGAAGTGTCGCAAAGCCGGGTTGCCTGCTCCGCCAGATTTTTCGGAACTTAGACCGGATCTTGCCGCATTGGCTTATGAGCGGGCGCTTAAGGCATGTTCAAGTGGACGCGCCGAAGACATCGGCGAACTGGGATCGCTTTACCTCGCGATCTCAACAAGCCGCGAAGACTCAGGCCGCGCCGTCGAATGTTATTCCAAGGCAAAGGAACTCGACCCGAAGAATCACAAATGGCCTTACATGCTCGCCCGCTTGTTCTTGAATCGCGATTCCGACGTGCGAGGCCGACTTGAGTTGGAACGAACCGTGGAACTCGAACCGACCTATGCGATGGCCTACGGTTGGTTGGGAATGCTCAGTATCAAACAGGAAAACGGTGAGGAGGCCAAAGGCTTTTTTGAAAAGTACATCGAACTCCAGCCGGAAGATGCATTCGGTTACTGTGGTCGGTCGGCCGCATACATGTTGCTGGAAGACTGGGAGGCGGCAAAAGCCGACTACGAGAAAGCCATCGAGCTCGATCCGACCATGGGTTGGGCCTACATGCTCAAGACGCGTTACTACGAAAAGCACGAAGACACGGTTGCGGCGCGACAGGCGATGCAGAAAGCGTCCGTCCTTCCGGTTCGACCTGGGATGTTGTTGCGAGATCCACTGTCAATCGATCGTTGGAGAAGCCTTGGCGCTTCCGACAGCGCACTGCTGGAATTGAGGCAGCTTGCCCAGACGCGCGATCTCCCCAGCGCCCGAAAGTTAAGTGAGATTCTGCTTGAAGAACACTCCGACAATCCCGTCTTGATTCTTGGCCTCTCGCGTTTCGAGCTGTTTCAAAACAAACACAAAGAAGCGTTGGAACTGGCGCTGAGGGCGCGCGAGCTGGATCCCAATTCCGCCGAAATTCACGAAACGATTGCCCGATGCTACTTGCTCGATGGCGAATTGGACAAGGCGTTGGCTTCGGCTGAGAGTGCTGTCGTCGCCAATGACAAAGCCGACTACGCCCATCGCGTGAAAGGTGATGTCTTCCTGGCGATGAATCGACTCGAAGACGCGAAGGCGGAATACGTGCGCGATCGCGAACTCAACCCCGGCCGCCCCCAGACCGCGCAGGCCATCGCCAACATCTGGTTCCACCAGGAAGATTATGAAAAAGCGCGGGAGTTTTATGAAAAGGCGATCCTAGCCGCCAAGGTTGGAAACTATCCCGTTTCGGCTTACGGTCCGCTGCTTGCGGGGCTTGGCGAGATTGATCTTAAGGAAGACAAGCTTGATCTGGCGATCACCCATTTCGGTCAGGCGATTGCATCCGATCCGGGGTATGTCGATTCGTTCATGTCTCTCGCGAAAGCCCTGATGAAACAGGATCGCGGAAACGAGGCGCTGGAATTCTGCGACCGCATTCTGACCGATCGTCCGGAATACACCGTTTACAAACTGTTGCGCGTCGAAATTCTCGACCAACTGGGCCGATCGCAGGAGGCGCTCGAAGGCGTGCGCGATTTGATCAAGTTTCACCCCAACATGCCTGAAGTCTTCCTGGTGGCTGGTCGCGTCTTCAACACCAACAAAATGTTCGACCAAGCCAATTCAAGCTTTCAACGGTCAGTTGAGTTGAATCCGAGTTCGGAAAAAGCCCGCGTCGCCCAAATCGAATTTCTGCTAAGTCAAAAGGACAACGAGGGCGCCCTAAAAGCCGCGGAAGAAGGGTTGAAGATCCTCGACAAGTCGGTGCGGTTGGCCAACACCGCCAGCTGGTTCTGGGCGACCATCGACAATGAATCGCTGCGGAATCCCGATGCGGCGGTCAAGTGGGCGGAATTCACCTGCGAGCAAACCGATCGAAAGCTCGCAAGCTGCCTCGATACCCTCGCGTGTGCGTACGCGTCTGCGGGTCGATTCGATGACGCGACAAAAGTCGCACAAGAGGCGATCGAAGTCGCCAAGTCCGATCCGCGATTGGCTGAAGAACTGCTCAACTACGAAGCCCGGTTGGCGCTGTTCAAAGACAACAAAGCCTACATCGAAAAAGCCGAATAGTTCGCGATTGGTCCGTCAATCAGACGCGCTCAAACGGTTCGAACATGCGCTGGTAGTCGTCCTGGCAGAAGCGGTCAGTCATGCCCGCGATGTAGTCGCACACCACGCGATGCACGCCCTGCTCGTCGATCCGGCTGGTGAATCGCGGCGGAAGCATCGCCGGGTTTTCCACGTACGCTAAGAACAAACGCTCGATAAATCGGCGCGCCTTCGCGTCCATTCGCACGAGTCGGTGGTGGTGGTACACGTGTTCGACCAGAAATGCCTCAAGCTCATTCAGCTGCGAGTTGCGGGCCTGTGAAAGTGTGACCACGCCTTCCTTCATCAGCCGAATATCGTCGACCAGCTTGGGATCATTCGCCGCGATCCGCTTTTCCGTCTCGTCAACGACGTCGGCGATCAGCAGGCGACCCAGTCGATCCAGCACCGGACGTCGGACCGCCGCCAACACCAGATCGGGATACTGCTCGCGGATGGGGGCTATCGCTTCGGCCCAGATTGCAATGTCGGCCAATTCCTCTTCGTTGACGAGGTTGGCTGCGATCGCGTCCTCGAGGTCGTGTCCGTCGTATGCAAGGCGGTCGGCGACACAGGCGATCTGCCCTTCGAGTGACGGGAGATTGCCGCATTCAAAGAAATCCCAGAGGGCGGGGTTGTTGCTGGCGCCTTCGGGTCGATCGTACTTTGTGTTGTGCTTGATCAATCCCTCGCGCGTTTCAAAGGTCAGATTCAATCCGCGATGTTCGGGGTAAGGGTGCTCCAGATAATCGACGACCCGCAGGGCGTGCATGTTGTGCTCAAAACCGCCGTGGTCGGCCATCAAATCGCGCAGCGCCACTTCGCCCGCATGACCGAACGGCGGATGACCCAGGTCGTGGGCGAGGGAGATCGTCTCTGCCAGCGTTTCGTTGAGTCCGAGCGCCTTGGCCACAACGCGGGCGATGCCAGCCACTTCGAGTGTGTGCGTCAGTCGCGTGCGAAAGTGATCGTCCTCGAGCGTGACAAACGCCTGCGTCTTGTACTCAAGCCGTCGAAATGCAGCGCATCCTGAAACCCTTCGGCGATCCAATTCGAACACGTCGCTGAACGGATCGGGCGATTCATCGAATTGCCGACCGTTGCTCTGATCCGCGTGACAGGCGTATGACTTTAGAGGGCTGACAGACACGGGCACCTCGCTTTTGGGCTGGTCCAATCGAGTGGCGGGCTGATCCTTCAATCAACAAAACCCAGTTGGGTCGCCGCTTCCAGGAGACGTTCGTAGGCGGCGTTCAATCCGTCCGGAATGACCCGCGTCGCACCCAAGACGGCCATAAAATTGGTGTCGCCATTCCATCGGGGAACAATGTGATAGTGCAGGTGATCGGGGACGCCCGCACCGGCGCATCGCCCGAGGTTGCATCCGATGTTGAATCCGTCTGCATTGAACGCGGTCCGCACGACTTTCACTGCGTCGTAGGTCAGCTTGGTCAGTTCGTGGTGTTCTTCGATGGGAAAATCGGATGGGTCGCCGCTGTGACGCCGGGGGGCGATGAGCAGGTGACCGTTGGTGTACGGAAAGCGGTTGAGCATCACCAACGCGCCTTCGGTTCGCCAGAGGACGTGATGGCTTTGGTCGTCAGTGGGGTTTTCAAAATAGGCGCAGAAAAAGCACCCCGATTCGCCGATCACGTCGTCGCCGAGCGATCGGATGTACTCCATCCGCCAGGGGGCCCAGATGTTCTCGTTGAATTCGGCCATCGCGTTCCCGATCTTCTCCGCCAAGAGTCTAGCTGCATCGCACACGGGCGACAACGGTCCTGCCTTTGCAATCAGTACATTTGAGGATACACTCCATTTTCACCATAGAGATAACTCACATGAGCAAACTTAATCATCGAAACTGGATCCTCGTGGGCATGTTGGCCAGCCTTTCCGGCACGCTCGCTGGCTGCAAAGAAAACGCCCGGTTGGCCGACCACGAAGTCCGCGCCCGTGAGGTGCAGACCATCGAGGCCTACGGTCACGTGCTCGATCAGACCGCGTCGCCCAGCGATGTGGTGTTCGTTTTCGTCAAAGCCGTTCTCGATGACTACGATGCCGGCAACGATATCGCCAAGCGTGAGCAGGCGTTCGACATTCAACTCGGAACGCTCGCGACCGAGCGCATCAAGAAAGAAGTCTCACGCAACGCCCAGAACGAACAGCAGGTTCTCGATAGCTTTTTCATCGCGGTTCGGCGGTTCGCCCCGGTCCTTGGGCACTACCGCGAGACGTTCCGCGAAAGCTATGAATCCCTGACCGCCCGCATGTTTGCGGCGGAGCGAGGCGGCAAGGAAGGATCTGCGGCGGTCGTGCTGATGAACCTCGACCACCCCGA
>DDIR01000046.1:8678-8985 GCA_002338715.1 Phycisphaerales bacterium UBA1845
CCCCGATCCTGAGCAGCGACCAGCCGGCAACGTCGTCGCCCGGTTCGATCTGGTTCAGGAAAAAGGCTACTGGCGAATCTGGTGGGTCAGTTTCGAAAGCGATACGCGGAACTGGAAGGAAAAGAAGCTCAATGGTCGGGCGCTGAAAGACGTCACCCAACAAAGCGTCGGCGAAGACGACCAGTAACCATTGCGCCTTATCCGTCGGGCGTGGCTGAGTCGAACGGTTCATGCCGACGATTGCAATCCGGTCAATCCATGGATACGAAATCCATCATCGTCAAAGGCGCCCGCGAGCACAATCTGC
>DDIR01000046.1:9149-11155 GCA_002338715.1 Phycisphaerales bacterium UBA1845
GGTGTGTCGGGCAGCGGTAAGAGCAGCCTCGCCTTCGATACGCTCTTCGCCGAAGGGCAGCGCCGCTACATTGAGTCGCTCAGCGCGTACGCCCGGCAGTTCCTCGGCCAACTCCCCAAGCCCGATGTCGATCTGATCAGCGGTCTGAGCCCCACAATTTCCATCCAGCAGCAGTCCAGCGGTTGGAACCCGCGCAGCACCGTCGGGACGGTCACGCAGATTCACGATTTTCTGCGGGTGCTCTTTGCCAGGTTGGGGCGCCAGCACTGTCCGACGTGTGGCAAACCGATCACGGCTCAGACGCGCGAGCAGATTGTCGCCCGCATTCAAAGCATCGGCCGCGGTCAAAACGTGATCGTCCTCGCGCCGGTCGTGCGCGGACAAAAGGGCGAGTTTCGCGATCTGTTTTCCGACATGCTCAAGCGCGGATACGCCCGCGCCCGCGTCGATGGCAAGATCGTCCGCCTCGCCGACGATCCGATGTTGGATCGCAACATTCGCCACTCCATCGAAGTCGTCGTCGACCGAATCAAGTTATCCGCGACGGACCGTTCGCGCCTCCACGATGCGGTCGAACAGGGACTGGCGCTGGGCGATGGATCGATCGTGGTTCAGACCGAAGAGGGAAATGCCGGATCAAAAACATCGTCATCCCAGGACGTCGTGTTGTCGGCGAAGTATGCCTGCACCACGTGCGATCGCAGCTTCGAACCGCCCACTCCGCAGATGTTCAGTTTCAATTCGCCGTCGGGGATGTGTACGGCCTGCGATGGTTTGGGCGAGCGGTTTGACTTCGATCCGGAGTTGCTCGTTCCCAATCCGAAAAAGTCATTCTTGAAGCTGGCTGTCGAACCGATGCGGACGCGCATCGGACGCTGGCGACGGCACATCTATCGCGGGGTGGCTGACGCGGTCGGGTTTGATTTGGATAAGCCGTGGAAGGACCTTCCGCAAAAAGCCCGCGATGCATTGCTGTTCGGAACCGGTGACCTCCACGTGACCTACACTTGGCGCACGCGCGGCGGCGTCTGGAAGCACGGCGGTGAGTTCGAAGGGGTGATCGCCGATCTTCGCAGCAAGTATCGAAAAGCCAAGTCGGCGTTTGTGCGGGCGTACTACGAAAAGTACATGCGCCGCAAGGCGTGTGATCGTTGCGATGGAGCGCGGTTGAATCCGCAGGCACGCTCCGTGCTGATCGGCGGTCAGACGCTTCCGCAGGTTTCGACGATGACCATCGGTGAAGCCGCTGACTTTTTCGCAAAGCTGAAGCTCACGGAATTGGAGCAGTTCATCGCCGAAGATGTGTTGAAGGAAATCAACCATCGCCTCGGTTTTCTGGTGGATGTCGGTTTGCACTACCTGACGCTGGACCGGACGGCTCCCACGTTGTCCGGCGGCGAGTCGCAGCGCATTCGGTTGGCTTCGCAGATCGGTGCGGGGCTGGTTGGTGTGCTTTATATTCTGGATGAACCAAGCATCGGTCTGCACGCCAAAGACAACACCCGCCTGCTGGCATCGTTGGAGCGACTTCGCGATGCGGGCAATACGGTGATTGTCGTCGAGCACGATGAGGAGACCATGCGGGCAGCCGACGTGCTGGTTGATTTTGGTCCGGGTCCGGGCGTGCGCGGCGGCGAGGTCGTGGCCTGCGGTTCGGTCGCCGATGTGATCAAGAATCCGCGATCGATCACCGGTCAATTCCTAAGCGGCAAGGAAGAAATCGCCGTCCCCAAGAACCGTCGCCCAGTCGGGAAAGAACCCGAAGTTGCCGCCCCCAAGAAGCGTGCCAAGAAAACCCCGCCGAAGAAAGCCGCGCCGAAGAAAAACACCAAGAAGGTTCGAGCAAAAGCACGATAGAGTACTCTCGCCGCCAGCAACCGTCGTCACTCCCGCGCGGGCGGGAGTCCAGGACGGGCGATGACAAACATGCGGGGCGTGGTTCCGGCGTGCGCGAAAATGACGAGGGGGCGAGTTCGACTTTGCTATTCCCCTGGATTCCCGCTTTC
>DDIR01000046.1:11254-40623 GCA_002338715.1 Phycisphaerales bacterium UBA1845
TTCCCCTGGATTCCCGCTTTCGCGGGAATGACGGCAGTTCCGAACCACTGCGTCTGCCATAAAGCTCACAAGCCGGCTGCAATAATCGCCCAACCGGACGGAATCTTGATCGTACTGCCTGAAGCTTTGGGCAGCGGGTGATCGACATTCGGTTCATCGATCTTACGCATGACCGCGTTCTTGCGCAGATGGTTCAATTCTTTGGGCCACTCAAATGTCATCGGCGCTGCATCGCGATTGACCACGAGCATCCCCATCATCAACCCGAAGATCTGCTCCATCAGCAGCGCGACCCAGTCGGTCTTCCAAATCGAATCGCCCAACGGGGCGGAATGACTTGCGGGCACCTCCACGCGAATCAGCGCCGCGCCAGCCGACTTCGCCGAACGGTGAATCGGATCTGTAAAATCGTGGTCGTCGCTGACAACGTGCGTCTTGAGATTGTCCACCCGCCAATCGATGTCCTCGATTCGGCTCAGGTCTGCCCCCGGTTCGGGCGATCGGTAGAAATGCCTGCCGCCAATCAACTGCGCCATCAACGCGGGCAGCGGTGAAAGACGATCCGCGACCTTCTTGCTGTTAAACACCGACACGCGAATGTCATGCGCGGGGGCGGTCGTTACATCAACCCAAGCCGCCAGCGCCCCCTTGTCGAACTCCGCATCGATATCATGGCGCTGGGCATCATCGTCAGCCGACCATCCGCCCCAGCGGCCGAGGTGTGTGCCGTGCGGCATCCAGCCAATGCGGAAGTGCCGGTTGAGCGTGTTGGCGTAAGGCGAAACAAACGGCGCGGGTCGCAACATCGACTTGATCCACAGCATCACGCCATATGCCGCATCCATATCAACGCCATTGAGCAGCGATCGCACGATGATCGAAGGGCGGTCCACCAGCGGCAGCCCGATCGTTTCCAGATCGCGCCCGACGGTAATGATCGCCGGTTGATTCGGGTCTGCCGGTCTGCGCTCTTCGGGCCAAGCCAATGCAGGGAAGCGCTCGACCATGTCGCAAAGGTGGCTGTGGAATTCTTCCTGCGACCGACCGACAGCGATGAACTGTCCGATCGATTGTTGAGCGATACCCATCGCCGATAGCAAAAGATTCATCGCGGGCACCGCATCGTGCAGCGAACTGCCGACGGCTTCGATCGGGTCAACATCGATCACGACGATAGCCCCTCCCGCGGTGCGCTTGAGGAGCGCGATCGGTTTTTCGGAGCTGAGTTCAGAATCCGTCACCGAATCGAGCAGGACATCAAACCCGTGCTTCTTGCAGAAATCCTTGAAGATTTTGTTCTGGCGGAATTGCCGCTGATACATCTGCGACGAATGGTCGCTTCTTCCGGCGAAGGGAATCTGATCGTAAAGCGCAAATGCGGCGGTCACGTAATTGGAGTGGAGGACGCGCGCGTGGAATGGATCATCGACTTGTTTGATGAGTTTCGTCAGCACGTGCCCGCCTGAAATCGCCTCCATGAACTGCGTTGAGACAATGACGATTCGATCTTCGGCCAGTGCATTGAGCGCCTTGATGCTGGGCACTTTTGCCAGCGACTTGTCAGTCAGGATCATCACGGCGTCGGCTTGCAGCGCCTGCGGTTGCAGCTTGGATGGACTGTGCGCGCTGACGCGGTTTTTTCCGAATCGATCCGCCAGCCACTTGACGATGGGGCGATCGGTTTTATTGGTGATGATTGACACTGACCGCGCGGCTTTTGGCGGCTGATGGGCGAACGGCGGTGGCGGAATCGCCGCGGGATGCGAACGACTTTCCGGTTCGATGATCGGAATCACGCGAACGTCATGAATGCGGGCCAACCCCTGGGCGTGACGCAACCCGATCTGCATCTCGACCGAGGCCATGCCTTCCTCGGCTTTGAAATATCCGCGCAGCGTGTATTCATGCGCTTGTTGAAGCGGTTCAAATGCAAACGGTTTAAGCGGCTTGCCGTCGCGATCGTATGGCAGCAACTGCACGACCAATCCGCCAAAGTCATCGTCGCGTGCGCAGTCGCAGGATACGACGGCTTCCACGCGATAAAACTGTTCTTTCTTGCAGCGGAACTTCTGCGACCAGAACCCGCCCGAACGCGTGTCGGTGCATTCGAGTTCCATTCCGCTGAGGTGGCCATTGTTTGATTTGGGCATCGGACGCCAATCGACGTCATCACCGGCTGATGTCCACGTCCACCCACGCGGTTTCTTCTGACCTTCGGAAAAATCCGCGTTCTTGATTCGATTGAGTTCTGCAAGCATATCGTCTTCGCTTTCGTTAACAGTTGGGGGCATGTATAGCCGCCAACGGCGAGGCTTGCAAATCATACGCGGACTCAGCATGGTGAAATGCGACGCAATTTCACAGCGGTCGGATGTGAGTTTTTTCTGCGGGCGGAATCGACGGATGCGTCTAGTCTTGCGGCGAATCAGTTTCCTCTTCGGTCACCGGTTTGGTTGGGTCGAAGGGCTCCTCCTCGATGGGCAGCGGGCCCAATTCTTCGCTGCGCGCCAGCGTGACTTCCACATCGATATGCTCAGCCCCTCGCAGCAGTTGCAGATTCACGCGTTCGCCAGCCGGCACCATGTAGAGCGCCTTGACCAGATGTCCGAAATGCTTGATCGGCTGACCGTTGATGCGCACAATCCAATCGCCCGAAAGCGCACCCGCATCGCGAATTGGTGAAGGGTCAGCCGACGATTTGATCGCCACGCCTTTTTCGATTTTCGGATCGACCGTCATGCCAAGCCAGCCGCGGTGAAACGATTTTCCTTCTTTCAACTCCGCGACGATTTCATGAACGCGCTTGCCCGGTACGGCGAAACCCACACCGGCATCGTAAAACTCGATGCCCGCAAGTTCACCCGGACGCTGCGCCATCGGCACGCAGATGCCCAACACATATCCCGATGAATCGAGCAACGGTCCGCCGTAGTTGGCGGGGGAAAGTTTTGCGTCGGTTTGAATCGCGTTACCCATCATGCGATTGACGGCGCTGACGATGCCAACGCTGGCCATCGGTTTCGATCCGCCGAACCCCATGCCCATCGCGATCGCGGTTTGCCCCGGACGAATCTGCTCGTTGGGCACCCAGTCGGGCGTGGGCAGGTCAGCCGCATCGATCTTCAGCAACGTCAACTTGCGAACGCGGTCGCGCGCGACGATGTCAGCCGTCATCTGCCGCCCATCGGACAGTGCAACGGTGACGATCGAAGGATCGCGCACGAAGTTGAAACTGCTGGTGAGGATGAACCCATCCGCAGAATAAATGATGCCCGTCGTGGGGCCGTCGGCCACCATGAAGTTGGAGCCCGGGTTGTCGCGGAATTGATTCGGGTTGTCGTCGTCTTCGGTGGCCAGCAGTTGATCGAGCGGCTGAACCCCGCCAACGGTCTCGATGCGCACGATGAAGGGGCTCGCATGGTTGATCGCGTCATCGACCAGCGCCTGCATGCCCGTCGTGATATCAGTACTCGAATCAGAAGCGCGTGCGGGCGATCCAACGGCCCCATGCAGCACCACCACGCACATCATGCCAACCGCGAAACGTCGAGAAAGTCCGGTCATTTCGCTTCCTCCAGTTCGATGCGGATTTTCTTGACCTTGTCATCGCGCAGAACGGTCAGTTCGAGAACATCGCCCGGTTCGCTCTCGTCGATGATCCGCTCCAACACTTCAAGCTTGGCGATGGGGCGGCCATTGGCTCCGATGATCAAGTCGTCCTTGCGAATCCCAGCACGGGAAGCCGGCGAACCGCGCCGCACGCGCTCGACGTAAACCGGGTTGGAGCGATATCCCAACTCAAAGAATTTGATGCCGTGATAAACGTCGCGCCCTTTGGCTGTCGACGTACCTGATTCGTGCGTGGCGGGGTTCGAGGCGTTGGCCACGAATTCACTGAGGACCGAGATCGGGATGGCGTAGTTTAGCTGCGTGTAGGTGAATCGAGACTCAACACCGCGACCGACGAGGCCCAGCAGTTCACCGTGACCATCGACCAAAGCACCGCCTGCAAATCCCGGCGCGCTGGTGATGGCGTCGATCACCAACACGTCACCGCGATAGGGAAAGTCCTGCGTACCACGCGTCGCGTCCAGTTTGGTTGTACCACAATAGACGCCGCGACTCAGCGAAATGTGTTCGCCCTTGTCCGCAACCTTGAATGGGTTTCCGCCCGCGAACACCGGCTGACCGATGGTCAATGAGGGTGTCTGGTTGAGTTCGAAACACGGGTACTTGCCGTGCGTTTCTTCAGGCGTATCGCTGAATTCAACGGGCTTAAGTTGAATCAGCGCCAACTGCAAATCCCGATCGGCATGAACGAGTTCCACTTGGCGCGGCGTACCGTTGTACAGATGAGCCCGCACGTTAGGCGAGTTGAGCAAACCCGAATCGACCGTCAGCGCCAGTCCGTTTGTCGAGATCAAAATGCCGCAGCCGTACCCCTCGCTCTGACCCACACGGGCGCCGGTGAGTTTGACCACACGATTGGCAACGTCTTCGAAAATCTTTGCCGCAGGCGTCGGAACTTTCTTCGCTGTGTTTGCAGGGGCGTCATCGTGATGGTCGACGTCCTGCATGTTGCGATCGACGATGCGGATTGCTGTGCGTCCGAGCGTTGATTCGACGTCGAGATCGACGGGCCAACCGGTTTCGTCAGCCAGCGTGATGCCCGCCACCTCACGGGTCGGTTCATCGGTGACCGTGATGCGGCGAAGGTTTCCAGCGGCTGCATCGAATCCGAGGCGAATCGTGGTGTGATCGTCGAGCGATGCGGAAAGGCATTCGAGCAGCGTGGAATGGGATTGACCATTGCTGTCGAGGTCGAGAAGTGCGTCCGCGCCGCAGTGTTCAAAAAGGCCAGCCGACGTTTGCGGATCAGACTCGACCAGGCGCTGCTGCACAAACGCCCGCGCCCGAAAGACCAGGTCCATCGGCAGGGGCAGGGGGGCATCGTTGTGGGTTGCTTTCAATTCCCCATCGATTCTGTCGACGACAACACTGCCCGAATTATCGTCCACCGGTTCCCAAACGAGGCGGCTGGCGTCGGAAGCGGCGACGGCGTATTCAATCGGATCGTTCGCGCTTTCGCCCGCTGCATGCGATTCTTTCCACCTCATGTCAGTCGCAATGTCAATCGACTTGCCGAGTGTATCGTGGAATCGCCGAAGCACGCGTTCAACAGCGCGGGCGACGACATCGCCATCGGGTTCGTAGGGTTTGCGCGTCTTGATTTTGACGCCTTCGGTCCGCGTGATTTTGTGGTGCACTTCACCGGATGCGTCGCGATAACTCAGCGCAACGGGCCAATCACCCGGCAGCGTGCCCAACACACTCGCAAAATGGTTGGCGGATTCGATCGGTTGATTGGCGAAGCGAAGTAGAACGTCACCCGGTCTGATGCCGATATTCCACGCGGGACCGTCCTCGTACAGTTCGATGAAGACGACCCCGGCATCGCGATCGCGCACGGTGGCTTGAATCGTGCCGTGTTCGACGAGCAGTCCAGCACGCAGACCGGGGATGAACGGTTTGATCTGGTTCGATGTAATGGCGTAACCCATGCCGACGTTGACGCGGCCACGCATCGAAACGGAGATGCGGCCATTGATGCCGATGACTTCCCCCGCGAGGTTAAACAGCGGACCGCCGGAGTTTCCGGGGTTGATCGCGGTATCCACCTGAATGCAGTCAGAATAGAGCAGCACATCGCCCGAGCCATACTGGTAGCGATGAATGCCGCTGACGATTCCCGAGGTGACGGTCGGCGTGTAGTCGTCGGACAAAAGGAACGGATTGCCCATGGCGATCGCGGTGTCGCCGACGCGCACGAGGTCCGAATCGCCCAGATTTGAAAACGGGAATGGATCGCGGCCGGTGAGTTTGAACATCGCCACGTCACCGCCCGGATCGATGCCAAGGACCTGCAGCGGATAGAGCTTTCCGTCTGACATTCCGCCGAATCCGCTGCGTGTTTCCATCATCGCTTCGACGACGTGGAAGTTCGTCAAGCCGTAACCATCCGGACTGATGATCACACCGCTGCCACCGCCACGTTCGTCTTCGTCGAAAATGCAGACCACCGACGGAGCGACTTTTTCGACCACGGCGATGCGGGCGTATTCGGCGCGCTCTGCGAGTTCGATGACGGTTGGCTGGGTCGCGACGGTGTCGGCTGCGATGACGTGCGCGCTGCCAAACACACATGCCAACAGTGTCGCGAGGGCGATGGATTGTCGAAGCGTGGGAAGGATGGCGAGTCTCCTGCGATGCGATGCGGTGCGCGGGTCTTTAGCTTTGCGTTTTTGGTTTGATCAATCGAGCCGCCCCCCAATTCGCCCAATCACCGATGTCTGCGTGTTCGGCGGGTTCGACAACAAGCGTCATCCACTCCGCGCCAACCACCGAGACGTTGATGGGAAGGGCTCGATCCGCTCCGGTGACAGGTTCGCTGTCGAAGGCGACTTTGCCATCGACGACAATTTTGAAAATCACACTTCCGCCCGGGCGCACCGCGTCATCCAGACCGACCTTCGCCGCGAACGTCTGATACGCGCCGGCCAAGCGGTATTGCACTTCGCTGTTTGCGTGAACGCCGATTCCATGGTCGAACGTTGTTCCATCCATGCGCATCGGTTGGTTGAACACGTTGCGGTTTTTTCGCACCGACCAGCCGTCATACAACACGCTGGTCGATGTTTGGCTTTGCGGTTCGAGCGCGTCGAGATAGACAATGCGATCGTTGTTGAGTGTGATCGAATCGATATCGTCGATCGGGCAGGCGATCGTCTGGTTGAATCCGGTGGTAAAGGTCACGCGACCGTCCTGAATCGAATCGAGCGATCCGCCGAAGACATCGCCCGAATCCAGTTGCAGCGATGCCGGTGGGAGCGGCTGGTATTCCAATGATGTCGCAAAGACCAGCGCGTAGATTTTTTCGAGTTTGACGCGACGGGTGCGATCGTTGAATCGAAAATCGCCGCCCGTGGGATTCAATTCGACGAGCGCGCCGTGAATCGCACTGACGCCATCTGCCGCTTTCTCGCTTCGGGCGAGCAGAATATCTTCACCGGCTTGGGCGTTGGCGATCGTGTCTTGATAACGCGATGTTATTTCGACGGGCCAACTTTCCTGCTGAAATGTCATCGCCCGCATGTCGGTGAATGGAATCCGCAGTTGATCGGCGAAAGTCGTCTTCATGATGATGCCATCGGGCACGGATTCGAGGATGCTTCCGGACAGTTGGCCGCCCGATTTCGGATAGACCAAACAGGGCCGAGGGACGCGAACGCTGTCGAGGCGACGGTGGAACGTAACTCTTGCCAGGTCCGCCAGCGGTGTTGCGTGCTCTTCACCATCGATCTGCAAGGTGATTGCATCGGTCGAAAGTGAGATGAGTTCGCCCACGACGGCTGACCCATCGACCTCGGTCAACGTAACCTGCGACGCGCGGGCCTGCGCACCCAGCACGCACACCATCATCAGCGTCAACATTGCATTTATGATTCTTGGTTGAACATGCATGGTTGCTACGGTTGCTCCGCCAACGATTCGTAATACTGTTCGACCAGCGCCCGGTAGCGGCCCGGGAAACGATCACGCAACACTTGCAGGACTTTGTCGCGATCGGCTTGCGGCATCGAACCCCACGCATCGCCCGGATTTATGCGTCGACCGGCTTTCTTTCCCGAAGGCATTGACCCGCCGTTGGGGGCGTTCGAATCCTGGGGCGCCGATTCGGACTGGTCCTGCTCTTGCGGATTGTCTTGTGGTTGGGACTGCTGCGGATCGGGATTCGATTGTTGCTGCTGTTCCTGCTTTTCGGTTTCTTCGATCAAGGTGTCGAGCAACTCGATGACCCGCTGCTGAGCGGTTTGAACCTGCTCGCCCGTGTCGGCGGCGGCCAATCGCTTCTGCGAAAACGACATGAGGTCGGCGACTTCACCAATGCTTTCGGGTACGCGGCGGGCCAACTCCGCGAGCATCTGCTTGGCCGTCACGACGAACCGCGGCGATGCATCGGGAAACTGCGCGAGGAAGTCTTCCAGGGTGCGTTTGGCCTCTTCGTGCTTGAGGTTGTGAATCTGACAGTATCCGAGCATGTAGAGCAGGTCGGGCTCGCCGAATGCGTAGTCGTTGTAGGTTTCGATGTCTTTGAAAATATCGGCGATGCGCTCCTCGGCTTCGACCAGTTTTTCCAACTCGACCAACTGGCGGACGAGAAACAGATTCGCGTTGTGATGCAGATAAGGATCAGCCGACTCGGTCAGCTTTCGCATCGCCGCGACGGTTTCGGGCGTCGCGCCATTTTCGTCGTAACCATCCAGCGCTTCGCGAAATTCCGGCGACATCAGTACGAGCACTTCGATGATCAGCGATTCGGGGTCGGCTGGATCACCTTCCGGGTCGGCGACTTCTTTCTGATACGTCGCCACGGCGTCAGCGATGATCTTCTGAGCCTTTTCATCAACCGATTCGATCGACTGCACGTGCGTCACCAATCGGTCAAAGAATCTGTCGCCATCATCGTCAATATCTGCGGTTTGGGCATGGGCACTGACCGCGCATCCCAACAGCGCAACCGCCAGCGCGGCGATGGACCAATATCGTCGTCGGTGTGCGATCATCACTGGTGTCCCTTTTCTGCCCGCGATTGAATCTTGCGCGACATGTCTTCGAGTTCTGCCTGCCGTTCTGCTGCGACGGACAGATTACCTTCTATATCGGCTTCTGATTCCGATCCGTCCTTGCGGGCGGCGTCCGCGGTTGTTGTCTGGCGATTGATCCGAAGCTGCGAACTCTTGAGCATCTTGAGTTCAGCCGAGGTCGGGACCAACGGGGCGTTTCCGCCACCGCCTCCGCCACCACCCCCGCCCTGGCGCTTTTTCTTCTTCTGCTCTTCGATCAATTTCTTGAGCGATTCGAGAAGCTGACCCAGTTCGCGCTCGATGTCAGACTGTGTGCCGGTCGTGATCGGACCAAGCTCGGTTTTGCTCAGTCGCTCCGAGACCATCTGCATGTCGGCCGTCAATTGCTCCATGACCTGTGGGAACACAACGGTGGTTCCGTCCTCCTCCAGCAATCGGACGCACATCTGCGCCGACTTGGTCAGGTCGCCTTGCTTCTTGGCGAGTTCGTCGCACTTGAGCTTCTCCGCCCGGCGAAAGAGTGCCTTATCCAATTCGGCCAGCTTTGACGTCTCGATGTTTATTCCCTTTTGGATCTCCAGCATCTCCGAAAGCCGGGCCTGAAGTCCCGTCAGGATGTCTTCCTGCTCTTCCTGGCGAAGTTGCTTCAGCGCCTCTTCAAGCTCACGCTGGGCGCGCTCCAATTCATCGAGCGCTTTGTCTTCTTCGAGGACGGCTTGCTCGACATCCTCTTCATCGAGTTCCTTGCCGGCATCGTCCATGTGCTTGCCCGCACGGTCGACGTTCTCTTCACCGGGCAGCGGCTTTTCTTCCTGCGACTTTTTCGATTCGTCCTGGCTTTGCTGCTCGTCGCCGGATTCGTTGGGCTGTCCGTCCTGCTGATCGCCCTTGTTGTCTTGATCTTTATTGCCTTGCGGTTTTCCCTTGGAGTCGCCGCCCTTGGGCGATTGCATTTTCTGCGATAGTTTCTTCGCTTTGTCGGAAAGTTTGCGCTGGGCGTCACCGGACTTGGTGGATTCGCGTTTCTTTTCCAATTCCTTCTTGGCTTCCTCCAGGCGATGAAGGGCACGCTTCAGTTCTTCGGTTGCTTCTTTCTGTGCCTCTTTTTTCTGATCCGCCTTGTCTTGGGCCTCGTTGGAACCTGCGTCCTCGCTGCCTTGTTCTTGGGCGTCAGGCTCGCCGTTTTCTTTTTTGCTTTCCTCTGCGCCTTGTTTGCCTTCGGATTTCTTACCCTGTTGCGGTTGGCCCGCGGACTTCATGTTTTCAGACGCCTGCTTTAGCTCCTTCGACGCATCATCGAGCATGTCAGCCGCTTTCTTGTTCTCCGATTCCTTGTTTTCGCCCGACTCGTCGTTTTCGGTTTCCGGATTGAGCGACTTGCTGATGTCGTCAACATCCTGACTCAGCTTTTGCGCCTGCTCGCTGAGTTTGGCTTGCGATTCCGCATTCTCATTGCTTTGGGCCTGATCGGATGGGTCGGAATCCTGCGCCTCTTTTTGCAATTCTTCCTGTTCACTTAGAAGTTGCTGGGCGCGGTTGATCGCGGCATCGACCTGCTTTGCTGCCCGGGCGGCGCGGATGGCGTCAGCCGCATCCTTGCGCTGCTGTTTCTGTTCTTCGATGAGCGTCTTCAACTCGCGCTTGGCTTCACGAATTCGCTCCATCTTCTCCTTGCGCGCCTCGTCGTTTGGATTCTGATCAAGCAGCACCATCAGAATCTTTTCGAAGTCGGCGGCCAACAGTTCCTGCTCGCTGGCGGCATCGTTGAGACTTTGCGACGCGTTGAGGGCGGCGACCAACCGTTCGATGCGTTCCTTGACTTCCAACTCACCCGTGCGCGAAAGTGCTTCGCCGAGCTTCTCGGCGTTTTCGGGTTCGACCTCAGCCAGCTTCTCGCGCAGACGGAACATGTGCTCTTCAAGGCGTGCGATGCGGTCGAGGATCATCTGCTGCTTGGTGGCAAGCGCGTTGATGGGTTTGTCGTCGGGGCCCTGTTGTCCAAACAGATCACCGGCCAATGACATCAACACGAGCGTGGCGATCAGGCAGCCGACGCAGCTGAGTTTCGATTTGGTCGTCAACATATCCACTATCTTTCCGTTACGACTTCCCGCAAACACTGGATTCTAGGACGCAGACGCCAGTCCATCGAATCGGTCTGACACCCGTCCATCGAATCTAATCGTCAAACACGTCGTCGGTGCGGGCTTCAAGCTCCGCCTTCGTTTCGACGTTTAATTCCTTCTGCAACTGCATGATCTCCCGAAGAAGCGTGACGGTCTGCTGAAACCCTTCCCACTTAAGCATATGATCCAAGACATCCTGCATTTCATTGAGAATCTGCTGTTGCTGCGGATCGACCTGCCGCGCCATCTCCATATTCGGCTCGCGACTCAGTTGGCGGAGCAGGTCAGCGGCTTGGCTTAACTCCCTTGCACACAGATTCGTCAGCGGCGTGATGATTCCCTGTTCCAACCGTTCGCGAACTTCGGGCTCATCCAGCGCGTTGATTTCCAATTCACTAAGCACCTGGGCGAATTGCTGGCGGATCACGTTCACCTGTGCGAGCACCTGTCTCTGACGCCGTTCGAGCGGTGCGAGTTCCAACTCGAGCGCTTCCCGCGTCGTCTGGTCGTCGATGTGCGATAGAACCGTGAGCAACCTTCGCCGCAAACGATCCTGATTGTCCACCGCACGCTCAAACTGCCGGCGGAATTCCTGTTCGCGGCGGTTGATTTCGGCGAGGAACTCCTCAGCCGTCACCACGCGAAATGTGATCGTCGTCGATTCGCCCACACCCGGTCCCGAAACGGTGTTGAGGTCCTGCGCTTTCGCAAAAACCGCAACCTGTTCACCGACGGCAGCCCCGGTCGACTTGACCGGCCAACCAAACTGAGCGGCGTACTGCTTGGATTGCGGTTTGAAATCGGGCAGCGTGACGGATTGCTGCGATGCGTCGGGATTGTCGATTCGAAACAGCATGTCAGCCGTCCCAAGCCCGAGGTCATCGCTCATGTCGATTTCCACCGGGATGTTGGCCGCCGGCGTGACCATGTTCCCAACGTGGGCGAAGAGTAGCTTGACCTGCGGCGGATTGTCCTTGAGCAAACGGATCGAGAAACGCATCGGCCGAACGTTCGCGAGTCCGTCGAGGTCGGTCATTTCAATGTGCAGGGTTTGCGACTCGGTTGGCGTCACCGACGCGGTGATCGTTTGATCCAGCGGCTGCAATTCATCAAGCACTTCCGATCCGTTCATCAACCGCGCGCTCAAGAGGGGTTTGGAAGCGATCGCGCGGATCGACACGGCGCTGCCCGGATAAATCTCGCACGCCCGTTGTCCCGAGGGCAGCACGTATGGTGCGATACCGGTGTAGTCGGGGGGCTCGATTGACAAGGTGGCTTCGTCGATCGTCGGTCGCTGCGACAACTGCGTTTCAAACCAGTCGGTCGTGTCGTCGCCACCGGTCAAATAGAAACTCACTTCTTCTTTCGCCCGGGCAAAGGTGTAGCGAAACTCGCGTTGGCCAACCCCGGTCATCGGTTCGCGGCCACTCTTACCCGACTTGGTTTCAAATACGATTTCAACATGGCGGGGAACGACCGCGCCCGCAGGGATCGACGCGCGGATTTCCAGATCGTCACCGATCGCGCCTTTGATGATGCGATCGTCGGGTGCGTCGACTTCGATGATGGTCCGCTTGGGCCAATTGACGTTTCGCAGCAGAATGTTGCGATCAAGCCAAATGCCCATCGTCTGCGGCGCGATGGCAAAACTGGCGACGCACACAACCATGACCGCGATGATCTTCATCGTGCCGCGTCGAGCCAACCGGGGTTCGATGACGTCTTCAATCGCGAGCCCGCTGGTCGCTTCAACAGCTTGCTGCACGACGGATTCCGCGAGTTGCGGTGAATTGGAAGCGGCTGGTCCGACCCGCCCCGAATCGAATTCGACGGCGGAAATCAACAGCGAGTCGAGTTGTGGGAATCGCTTTTCAATCACGCGAGCGATGTCGCGCTCGTCGAATTTAAGACGCTGCGGTTGAATCAACTTTCGCCATGTCATCCATCCGACAAGACCGAGCACGACGAACAACAGCGCGCAGCGCATGTCCAGCCGCAGGCGCAGGGTGTAGTCGAGCGCGAACTGCATCACCAGCACAGCCAAGACAACGGTCGCCACCACGCCGGCGCCGACCAGCGCGCGGTCTGTGCGCAATCGCCGGGCCAACCGTGTCAACCGCTGCATCACCTGTTGTCGAAATGCCGATTGCTGCATCTTTATCCAATCGCCGCGGACCATCCGCGCTTATAGCAGGCGGAAAATCTTTCGCATCGCCCACTCCGTACTCAACAATCCAACCAAAAGCAGAAGCACCCAGGTCTCATCCCACAACGGTGTGGGCCGCGACCGGATCGTCGTCGACTCGTGTCGATCCGGTATCTGGTGCGGAAGGTCGGCGGCTTCTTTGACGTCATAGTATCGCCCGCCCGGTGTCTGCTCAGCCAGGGCGATCAACTGATCCCGGGCGAGTTGTGGTTGAAGAATCTCCAGGTTTGGCCGCGTGATCTGAACCTCGCGCCGCACGGTGTCGTTTTCAATGTCGCCATCCGGAATCGGCAGCATCAGCTCGCAACTGCCCGTCGTTGGTGGGACAAATCTCGCTTCGTACCAACCGGGGCGATCGGCGATGCGCGACAGGGTGAACTTCCCGCGTTCATCACCGATGGTGTACTCGGCTTCGACGCCGGGAATTTGCAGCGGTTGATATGCCCGATCGAACAAGCGGGCTGACACGTTGATCACATCACCCAGTTGATACGAGTCGCGGTCCGTCAAAATCGACCCGCGTTGATTGCCCCCGACAAGTTTTCCCTCGACGACATAACGCACCAACTGCACCCAGAACTTGTTGAACACGTTGTCGCCATACGCCCGCCAGCGCCACGTGCTGTCGATGCCGAGAAACGCGGTGCGACCCGACCCTGCGTACTGGGTGGCCAGCAGCACGTGTCCGCCGTATCGATTTTGCATGCGCGGATCACCGTGGCGCATCAGCACCGTCGCGACCGGCTTCTCGCGAAGCACCGGAAAGTGCCAATACACCGAACCCACGTTGGCCCAACTCAATTCTGCCGTCGTATCGCCCGGTAATTTCAAAACCGGGTGACCCTGCGACGACGTTGGCACGATCAGCGGATGGGCCTGCTTTTGATAGTGTCCGATCTGGTTGAGCACCAGGTCGGCATCGGGATCGAACGTCACCGGCAAAATGCGCAGCAATTCCTTCGTCGCCTCGTCGCGGGCAAATGCCGGTGCGTGCAAACGCGATGCCGCGTAAATCAAACCACCGCCGTGTCGCGTGACCAAACGGTCAGCCAACTCGACCCACTCGGGCGTAATCTCCAGCGGATCGGGATCGAGCAGCACGATGGCATCGTATTTGAACAACTCCTCTGCCGACTCGGGCAGGTGGTCGATGATGATGTTGCCATCGCGGGCGGCATCATCGTCAGCCGACTGCAACCAGCAACTGACTTCGAATGTGTCATCGCGCTCCAGCAGGCGCGACACATAGCGGTATTCCCAACTCGGCGCCCCCGCGACGACCAGCACACGAATCTTATTGTCCACAACGTTGACCGTGATCTTCTGGCTGTTGTCGTCGCTGACCGATTCATCCTCGGCGACGGGTACCTGCACCTGATAAACAAATCGCCCGACGAGTTGCTGGCGATGTTTGAAGGTCAGCGGTTCCGACGTGTTGTCTTCCGGCAGTGTGACCTGCTGCGATGCGACGACCTGACCCTCGCCTTCTGTACCGGCTTGTTTTTCGACAAGCTCGACCGTGACGACTTGGCCGGCCATCCCTTGCGCACCTATCTGCGTGACGATGGCGAACGGGTCCTGTGTAAAGACATTGTCCGGCGCGATGACTTCAGCCACGCGTACGTTACGCGGTGGAGCCGCATTTCCGACGCCGACGATGTGCAGCGGAATTTCATGGTCCTGGGCAAAGCGGGCGATGTCGCCGTAAGAATCACCTCGATTGATCCCGCCATCGGTGAGCAGGACGATACCCGCGACCGGGGATCGGTCGGCTTTTTCGATGGATTGCCGCACCGCCCGCCCGATGTCGGTGGTTGCGCCGGTTGCCTGGAATTGGGTGATCAGTTGTTCGTCACCGCTGGCGTCGACGATCGGCGATTTCGTTTTGGATGCGGCATCGGATTCGTCGGTTGGTGTTTCTGGACTGTCAGCCGATTCCCGCAATGCCCGAATCGTGTATTGCGTCTGGACGTTTTCGGCGAACGTATGAACCTTGACGCGGTTGTTTTCCGCCAGTTCGCGCAGAAAACGGTGATCGTCACTTCCCAGAAGTTGATCGACGACCTCGGTGCGGCGAACGGGTTTCTCTGTTGCATCGGCGATGACGGAACTGACCCGTTCGAGGTCTTCGCTGCGCCGATAGCGGTCCTGCAGGTCCATGCTCGCCGAAGCGTCTACAAGGACGAGTGTATATGAACTGACCCACCGATGCAGGTAGGTTGCGATAATCGGTTCGAAGAGAATCGTCAGCAAACAGAGCATGACGCAGATGCGCAGACCGGCCATCACCATCCGCACGCGCAGGCTCGCGCCGATGCGCCCTTCGCGACGATAGAACCAGATGATGGCATAGACCAGAACTGCGGCGACGATCATCGTCGCCACGGTCCACCATCCGGTGGGTAGCGCCGCAAACTCAAGCCGGCGCTCCACTTCGATGTGGTCCACCTGGCCCAAGAGAATGTTGTTCCAGTTCACGTTCATGCCGTGTGCGTCAGCAATCCAAAATCAATCACGTTTATCCGCGTCCAAAGCGCCAGGCCATCGCCTGTTCGATCATCAACAGGCCCATCGCCGCGACGAGCAGCATCGGCCAAAGTTCTTTCCGCCCGCTGTCGGTGTCATCCGTCTTCATCGCGACGCCTTCGATGTATTCAACCTTCAAGCCGTCGAGCGAGCGGCGCAGGTCTTCTTCGGTTGCGGGCGTCAGGTCGCTTTCATTCGCGTCGACGTTCACCGCGAATCGCCGGACCACGCTGCGCCCATCGCGACGATGCAACTGGAAGCTGTAGATGCCGGCTTGGTTGGTGTGGAGCCAACTGATTTCCATGCCACTGCTGCCATCCGTCGAAGCCACCACGTCTTCGTCTTCCTGTTGCGGATAACCTGGCAGGCGAAGCGTGGCTTGCGGTTCGTAGTCCGATGGATTGAGTGCGAAGGTCAGCGGTTGGCCCACGGTGGTCGATCGATTCGCATCACCCGCCCGGGCGAGATGCTGCGTGACTTCGAGCATGCCGATGACATAGCTGGCATCGCGGGCCCAATCGTTCCATTCGAGATCGCACGACGACGTAAATAGCAGCACGCGCCCGCGCCCATACCCGCGCTCCATGATCGCGGGCGTCGCGTCGTCATCGTCGTAGCGGGCGATGACCGTGGTCGGTTCGCGGGCGGACTTTTCTGCGGCTTGTTCGTCGGGTTCAAAGGTTGCGGGTTCAGTCGCGAAGTATTGAAAGAAGTTGACGCGATCGAGAAACGGATTCACCTGCCCGGAGAACACCCGCACCACCGGATGCAGAAAATCGCTGGGCGCAAGGTGAACGCCCGACTCCTTTGCCCGCACGATCGATTGCAGCGATGCCGGCAGCAAGCCTTTACCGTCGCGATACAAAGTCGCGTTGTAGGCCATCGGGTCGGAAACCTGGTCGCCCAGGAAGATCGCCAGTCCTCCGCCGGCGAAAACGAATCGATGCAGATCGTCTGCGATCGGTTCGCTGACCCGATAGAGATTGCAGAGAATTACGAGGTGATAGTCGTCGAGCGACGCACCATCCAGCGCCGACTCGTCGATCACATCCACCTGGTTGCCGCTGAACACGTCGCCTTCGGGTCGAAGGGCTGTCGTCAGCAGGTGGACCTCATCGAGATAGGAGTCGGTCGAAGGTTCACCGTTGACGATCAGCACG
The DNA here is from genome assembly GCA_002338715.1 of Phycisphaerales bacterium UBA1845. Classification (GTDB taxonomy): domain Bacteria; phylum Planctomycetota; class Phycisphaerae; order UBA1845; family UBA1845; genus UBA1845. Next base: position 27,918 of record DDIR01000046.1, read on the forward strand.
CGCACGCCGTCGGTGGCTTCGAGTGCGAGGTAGCGCGTGTCGTCGATTGGTAGTCGATCCGGGTTCGCCGACACGGTGATCGAGGCGTCGCCCGCCCGCTGGATGACTGTCGAGATAGCGGCCGCCACCTTACGACCAGCCGGTATCGGATCGGTCGGGACGGAGCCCGCGCCCGACGCGTCGCTGGAGATTTGCAGTTCGAGCGCGTCGGCATCGCTTGTACCAAAGTTCTGAACGGTGGCTTCGAGTTGAGCCGAGACCCCGGTCACCACCTGCCGCTGCATCGATTGCAAATCCGTGATCGCCACGTTCTGCGGCGAATCGTCGCCCACATCCACGAGCACCACGCGCACATCGCGTTCGTCGTTCTTCCAGTCGGTCAGCTCTGCCGCCAGCGTTGCAGACGTTGCGTTTCCTTCGCCCGTCGCAGCCGCTGCCGTCAACCAATCGACTTCCTGAAAATCGCTGATCACGTAGAGCACGCAACTCAGCACGCCGTCGTCGCCATCGAGCAGTTTGCGCACGCTTGACATGCAGCGTTCGACGGATTGCGATTGCTGTGTCGGTTGCAGCGCCTCCAAACGCGCCAGCAGCAATTCGTATTGACGGTCGTCGAGAATTGCTCCTTCGACGATGGGGTCATCGGGTGCGGTGGTGCGTAGCAGCGTGACCGTATCGTGCGGCGCATGATCGCGCAGACGCTGCAACAGGTTGCGCACGCTCGATTTCATGTCTTCGATCAGCGTTCGGTCATTCGACTGATATCCCATACTGAACGAATCGTCGAGCAGAAAGATCCGCTCAGTTCGCTGCGTCCCACCAAGGAGTGCGGAGACACCGGAAGGTTGAATAAAGGGACGCGAAACCAAAAGCCCGATGAGCAGGACGGCCAGGCATCGAAGCGCCAGCAGAATCAACTCCTCGATCCGCACGCGCTTGCGATTCTGCTTGTCGGCATCCATCAGAAACGACATCGCCGCCCATCGAATGCGCCGGAAGCGCCGCTTGGCCAGAATGTGAATGATGATCGGCGCACCCATCGCTGCAGCCCCGCCCCAAAAGAGGGCAGGGTTCACCAGGGCGGCTAGGATGAGTGTCGACGTATTCATTCGGTTCGCGTGATGGACGTTAGGCCATCGATCTCGTCTGGTGCATGCGGTTGGAAAGAAAGCGGGTTAACGCGACGTCAAGCGGGTCGGCTGTACTGATCTGGGCATAGTCGATGCGGCTGTTGAGACAAATGCCCTGAACATCACGAATAAACGCCTGGACGCGCTCCAGGTATGCCGCCCGCAGCGATTGCGGATCGGTGAGGATTTCGTCGGTCGAATGCTCAAGTCCTTCGAAAAGCGTTCGATCGGTAAACGGAAATTCGAGTTCGTCCTTGTCGAGCACGTGAAAGACCATCACGTCGTGATGACCGAATCGAAACCGCTCCAGCCCGTCTTTCAACTCGTCGATGTCAGTGAGCAGGTCGGAGATCAGCACGACCATGCTGCGTTTGGGCAGTTGGTCCGCGAGGTAGCGAAAGAGCACCTTGGTTTGGGTCTCTTCCGTGGGGGCGGTTTGCTCGATCATGTCGACCATGTTGCGCAGCTGCGCCGGGTTGGTGCTGACGGGCAGGTTGTTGCGGACTTCGTGATCAAACAGAACGAGCCCCGCTCCATCCTGCTGCTTGACCAAAAGGTAAGCGAGGCTGGCCGCGATCGTCGAGGCGTACTGCCATTTGTTCATGCGATCTTCGACATGGTGCGCGGGATACTGCATCGAACCGCTCGCGTCGAGCAGCAGATACGCGCGCAGATTCGTTTCGACCTCGTATTGCTTGATGTAGAAGCGATCGGCTTTGGCGTAAACCCGCCAGTCGAGATGGCGCAGATCGTCTCCGGGCACGTATTCGCGATGGTCGGCGAATTCGATGCTGAACCCGCGATAGGGGCTGCGATGCAATCCGCTGAGGAACCCTTCGACAACGTGCCTCGCCCGCAACTCCAACCGCGTGATCTTGTTAAGCGTCTTAGGTTGAAAGTAGTCGGTTGTAACCATCTTCACCCTTCAATACGGTTTCATTGGGGTCGAGCATGTTGAGTAGTTCTTCGATGACGCGGTCGGTCGAGTATCCGTCGGCGCTGGCTGAGAAGCTGGTGATGATGCGATGACGCAGCACCGGTAGCGCGCAGCGGCGGATGTCTTCAAACGAAACGTGATGTCGTCCGTGCAGCGCCGCCCTGGCTTTGCCGCCCAGCACCATCGCCTGCACCGCCCGCGGTCCCGCGCCCCATGTCAGCATTTTGCGAACAATTTCGGGTGCATCGCGTTCGTTGGGGCGGGTCATCCGCACGATGTCCAGCGCATGGCGAATCACTTCGGGCGCGATCGGTATGCGCCGCACCGCGTGCTGGAATCGAAGGATCTGCTCGCCCGTAAAGACCTCTTCAACCTTGATTTCCCGATCGATGGTGGTCGTCTCGGCGATTCGCAATTCCTCTTCGTAGGTCGGGTACTTGACGAAAACCTTGAACATGAAGCGGTCCTGCTGCGCTTCGGGAAGCGGGTAGGTGCCTTCCTGTTCGATCGGGTTCTGCGTCGCGAGCACGAAGAAGGGCGACGGTAGCGGATGAATGTTCGATCCGACCGTGACCTGGCGTTCCTGCATCGCTTCAAGCAAAGCGGCTTGTGTCTTCGGTGGCGTGCGGTTGATTTCGTCGGCGAGGATCACGTTGGCAAACACCGGACCGGGCATGAAGCGAAACGCACGTTGGCCGGTGGTCTTGTCCTCCTGCATGATCTCCGTCCCGGTGATGTCGGAGGGCATCAGGTCGGGGGTGAACTGCACGCGATGAAACGACAGCGCCAGACATCGCGCCAGTGTCGAGATCATCAGCGTCTTCGCCAGTCCCGGCACGCCTTCCAAGATCACGTGCCCATTGGCGAACATCGCGACCATCAACTGATCGACGACGACATCCTGACCCACGATGATCTTGCTCAACTCCGCCCGAATGCGGTTGTATCCGTCGGTCAACTCGCGGATCAGCTCGGCGTCACCCGGCTGAGCCGGTACGTTCTCTGGCGATTCACTCATGGCGTTTCCTCTTAGACGATTCAGCACGCGTTGACATCAGGTCAGCCGACCGTGCTGCACTCAAACTTTCAACTAACGTTGCATGATCGGTATTCGATTGTAGGGCAGTTGCAAAATGATCAGCGCCAGCGCCGTACCATAAGGCTTACCGACACCGTCGCCCATCCACGAGCCATCTTCGTTCTGTTTTGAAAGCAGGATGTCGCGGATCTTCGGAAAATACTCATCCCACGCCTCCGCATCACCAGCCAAGTACAGCGCCTGGGCGTAATACAGATGGGCGTAGAAATAATGCCCGATGTTCTTTTCACCCGGACCGATCGTGCTGCGACAGTAGCGCAGCGCTTTCTTGGCCATCGGGTTGTCGTAGTCGCCGGCGTTAAACCAGCAGCAGATCGCCGCAGCCGTGATGGGCGGTCGCGACGGTCCCGGGTTGCGGGCTCGATATGCAATCCCGCCGTCGCTGCGAAACGAAATTTTCAAATAGTCGAGGGCCTTGTCGATGACACTCTTTGGCACGCTGATGCCGCCGTTGCGACACGCCCGCAAACCCTGCAACTGTGTGATCGTCACCGAGCCTTCGTCGGTACCGCCGTCGGGCTGGTAAATCCACCCGCCAAGATCGCTTTGCGCCTGTGCCGTCAGCGCGACAGCCCGTTTGAGTGTGTTGTGGATGCGCTGCTGTCGGTCCACGTCTTCGGTCATGCCATACACTTCACCGAGAAACAGCATGCTGAATCCGTGACCATACATCGGGCGATTGCCATCTTCAGCCCGCAGCGCGATCAACCCGGTGTCGGTTGCGCACGACAACAAAAAGTCCGTCACGCGATCGACGTTGGCGGCATACTTGCCTTGCGTGGGTGTGCTTCCATTCATCAACAGCGCCAAACCGCCCAGCGCCGACATCGCCACCGGATAGGTTCCATACCCGGTGCGGTTACGCCAGGCGCCTTCGCGCCCCTGCGTGCTGACGAGGAATTCCAGCCCCTTCTCAATCGCAGCTTCTGTTTCCGCATTGATGTGCTTGGGACGCGGCGCGGGTGGTGGTTTTGCAGGCTCGCCCGGGTCTGCGCCGGCGCTGGTGTTCAGGACGACCAGCAGCACCAATCCAAATCGACTCATTCGATCATTCACGGCCGCTCTCCCATGTCGGTTACCGCAGTGTCGGTCATCGCGCCGACTTCATCCGCGAGTGGTACGCTCAGCAATCCGTGATTCGCGCCAAGAATGAACTGCCCGGGCCACAACCCGAACTCACCGGTCAAGGCGTTGCTGACGGTGATATACAACTGCGTTCGAATCAACTCGCCGATGCGCTGACCGGTGCGCTTGTCGATCAATTCGATGGCCAATTCACCGCGATTTCGCAGCAGGGGGCTTTCGGAATCCACGTCCACGCGCCGCAGCACCGGCATGACATCTACCGCAAGCGTGAGCTGTTGCCAAAGCGCGTGGCGATTGAGTCCCACGACGCCAAGGTCTTCGCGCTTCCACACCACCTGACCGGTATCCGCATCGACACCGTAAAGGTCCGCATCGTCGCCGCGCGAGTTTTCGGTCACCGGCATCAGGATCAGTCGGTTGTCGAGCAGCACGCCCTCCGCGTATCCCTTGGTGTCTTTCGGGACGGTCATCTCCATCCGAACATCGCCAGCCAGCGCGTCGATGAGCAGAACCCTGCCCTTGAGGCAACTGATACCGACATACCCGTCGCCTGGTTTGAAAAGCCAGCGCAGCTTGTCGGTCACCTCGTATCGCCAGTTCACTTCGCCCGAGCGAGCGCTGTAGCACACGACGCTCCCCGAACCGTCCGGACCGATCAGATGCCCGCTTTCATAAATCACCGGGATGATCGCGTCGGTGTTGGACTGGTTAAATTCCACGGTACTGAGCAGTCGCCCGGTCTTGAGATCGTAGGTCGTCGCTTTTTCCCGCTTGTTATCCAATGTGATGCACAAACCGTCCTGAACGAAAATGCTGTCGATCTTCTCGCGCGGCAGGACGCGCTCCCATTGAACATCATTCGCGTCGATTAGCGACGAACACGTCAACACGCCCCGACGAAACGCCGCGACCAGCAAGCCGTCATCGACGGCCATCAGTCGATCGCGAATCGCCAACCGATGCGTCGATCCGGAATCTTCGTACTCGACGCCCCAAAGTCGCCTGCCCGTCAGCACGCCGACGCCAAAAAGTCCATCGCGCCCGTTGATCACCGCGATCTGCTTTTCGCACGTCAGGCGGGGATGCTCGATCTCGTCCTTGGGTTCGTCCGGGTCCGGCGGTGACTGCACCGATCCCAGCAACCGCAGCGTTGCCGACCACGCATCCGAACCGTCAGTTCGATTGATCGCTTCAAGTCGCGATCCCGATTGCATGAACATCAGAACGTCAGAAAAGATGCCAGCCGCCTTTGGTGGATAAGTGAACATCCCTTGACCGGTGCGGTCGCGATTGACGTTCACAGTCGGTGACTTCCAACAGAATGATTTTGGCGAACTTGCAAATGCGGTCTCGGTAATTCGGATTGGGTCCAACATTGCACGCAGGCGCCTCACTTCGTCCATCACCGAAACGGTCGCCGCGGTGCTGCTGGGCAACGACTGTCGGGCGAACTCGTTTTCGAGGCGCGACAACAACTGCGACGCCTCGAAGTGCAGGCGCTGGTCAGGACGAACGTACTGTTCAGCCAGGTCGCGTAGCGCCACCGCCGTCTGGGTGGCCATCCTGTCCGACTCGATCGCTTGCAGCGCATAGTGCTCGGCAAATTCAAACTGACCGCGGTCGCGCTCAACGTTCGCCAATGCGATCAACGCGGCTTGTCCTGCTCCGCCCACGTCGTTCATCTGGGCCAACTGCTCCAGGCGCAAACGGGCCGCCGTCTTTGTTGACGGATTGGATAGTTCCGCGATGGCCACTTCGGCGACTTGTTGGGTGACTTCAGCGATGGAGCGAAGCTGGGCTGTGGTCAGGTCACGTTCAAAGCGCGACAGTATGTCGCCGATGACAAGCCGCGCCTTGTTGCGTAGCCGCGATTCGATGGTGACGTACCCGTCGCCCGACGGCGTCAATCCCAGATTCCAAAGCGATACGTAAGCCTCATCGGTTGCGCCCACATCGCGCAATCGAAACGCCAGCGCAATCGTTGCCCGCAAGCTCGATTGACCTCCGTCAGCCAGGCTGACGGCTTCACGCAGTTTCTCGATCGCCTCTTCTGTGCCGGTGTCGGGCAGGGTGGCGATGCCCAGAAGCGCCTCGAAGCGCAGTTGCGTAACATCGCTGAGACGGTTGGCGCTGCGCCGCGTTGGCGGTTTGACCTTCTCAAGAACTTCGTGCGCCCTGCGTGGAAAGCCCCGGCGCAATTCCATCCATGCCAGACGGATCGCGGCGTGTCGATCGGTTGGGTCGCGTTCATGAAACGCCAGCGCGCTCGGATACGATAAAGTCAGATCGGGAAACTTGCGGACTTCGTTTGGATCAATGCTGATCGTCGAGTTGGCGATGCAAAGCAGGTTGCCCAACGGCGGCTGATCTCCCAGCGGATGCGTCTCGAGTTGCTCACCGGTCTGCGCATTGTAGGTGGCCAACCCGGCGACGGTCGGAACAAAGATACGGTCGCCACTGAGCGCTCCGCGACCCGTCGTACGCAGCGCGGCTTGTGAGGTGGACCACTCGACCCATCCGTCGTGGATGTTGACACAGTGGAGTTGTTCGCCTCCCAACCACACATGATCATCATCGACGCCCAGCAGATACTTCGCACCTCCCGGCTGATTCAACGTCCATACCACGCGTCCCGTCGCCCGGTCGAGCGCCATCAACAAATCCGAATCCGGTGCTGCAACCAGGAGCAAACCGCCAGCCAGCACGGGTGGTCCGCAGCGCCAGTTTCGGCTGAACAAGACGTTGTCGTAACCCGTCTGCTGTTCGTACTGCCCTGCCCAGCGCAGGGACAACGGATCAATGCTGACCGAGAGGACGACGCCGAAACCGGTTGAGATGAAAATGTGTGAACCGTCCGATGCCGGGTAAATCGCGAAATGTTGTCGGCGCTGCAACTGCGCGGGATCAACCGTACACAGCAGCAGGTTGCGCGACATGGTTCCATCGCTTGGTGAGAGCACGCCCAGATACAAATCAGTTTGACTGGCATAGACCACCCACAGCTCATCTTGGATCGCAATCGGCGCCGAAAGAAACTGCACATCGCCAAGCTGATCGTCAGAGTCGCCGCTGCGTCCACGTTGCCAAACGATCTGGCCATGCTCGGCGTTGTACGCGATAAGTCGCGTTCCGCGATACACGGAGAACGAATGGAATGAAAAGCCCGGGTTGCTTTTGGTTTGATTCGGTGATTTGCCAACACCATCGCGCTCGATCGCATACACCTTGCCAAAAGCCGCCGAAAGTGCGCCGCCAACGTGATCGGCGAAAATCTGATCGCTTAACGTGTAACTGGTATCAACCAGTTGAAGCGAACCAAACCTCTGAAAGGCATTGTTGCTCCGAACGTTGCGGCGCTGTTCGCCGTCGATCGAAATCGGACGCTCTGATATCCACAGCGGATCGAGGCTTTCAAGGTCAAGCGCGACAACCTGCTGAAGGTTCTTGACGAAAAGTCGTCCCTGGCTGACGGCGTATTCGCCAACCGGATCGGCTTGGAGTGCGTCGACACTGCTTTCCCAATACGCCTCCCACCAGGAGGGATGTTCATGGTCGGCTGGCAGAATGTATCGCCACGGAAGATTACCCTCCAATTCGGGAGTGACTGCGGGCATTTGAAAGCGGCGCGACAAGTCGCCACCCCGTAGCGGCCAGGATTCGTGACCCGCGGCAGCCGACTCGACCGACGACTCAGGCCAACCGGCTTCGACGAATTTCAAAATCGCCGCGTACTCCGCATCGTTTTTGGTTTCGGATTCTTCAGGAAGCGATTCAAGCGACCCGCGCGCTTTCGATTGATTGCGCAACATCGTCCAGGTGATCGCTCGCCTGACCGCAATTTGAACCTCGGGCACATCGGGCTGAACCGACAGCTCGGTCATGCGATCAAGAACTTCGAGCGCCTCTGCCGGGCGGTTGCGATCCAGCAGCCATGCCGCGACAACGTTGGCCGCATCGTCACCGTAACTGCTCACCATGTATCGCGCCAGGATTGTGCGAAGGGCTGTCTCGTTGCAGTCCTTGACGCCTCGATCAAAGAGTGCTTTCGCTCGACCATCGTAAAGCAGGCGGTAGGCTTCAATGCCTTCTTCCGGCATGGCCGCCAACAACGCCGTCGCGCGATCCTGAGCCGACTCGTACATGGTCAGACCTGTTGCGATTCCAGCCCCATCATCATCCGGACTGAGCAGCGCGCCGCCGGGGTCGTCGAGGATGCGCTGCAGGGAATCGATTGCGAGCTTCCAATCCTTGCGCTCAATCGCACCGGTCGCTTTTCGCAGCAGGCTTTCGATGGGGGCATTGCGCTCCAGAATCGCCGCGCGTGGAGCAGTCCCGCGCCGCGCATCGCGCAATTGAGCAAAGGTTGTCTGCCCGCAGATGAGCACAGGCAATACAAACGTCAAAGCGAGAATCTGCAGTGACCGCCGGCTGACAAGCGTCGATCGGTTGGCACACCTGAACATGCCGGCATTGAGCGGGATGGGGATGGGCGTCGATTGGATTGACCTAGGATTCATCATGACGCCCAAATTCCAAAACAATCGAACCCGCACCCCAAAGCGCGGGCCACTAGCAGCCCAAACTGACTTGGTTGCAAAATGGAGCCGGAGGTTTCAGGAAAAGCCGTCAAAATCGGGACGATGCGAAAACCCCAACGCGACAACTACACGCCTTAGTGCCCCTTTTTATACGGGCTTGGATCTCAGATCGCCGCCCAGAACCCCCTCAGTGACAAGATTATACACACGTAGAATCGGCCAACGGCAGCCTCCCATGCCACCTTGCATGCGTGTTACATGTCCCCAACGTCACCACCAAATGCACGTACACCGCCCGAGCATTTCGCCGATTACGGCAGAATGCTGATGTAACATCATGTTTTACAATGTCTTATGGGGTTGATGCGGGCTATTCGTCGTATGAGAGCAGTGAATGCACCTTGTACTGCTTAATGCGGTCGCGTCCTTTGAGAAACGCCAGCTCGATCACGAAGGTAACACCGGCGATTTCGCCCCCGAGCGCTTCGACCAGTCGGCAGCATGCCCCGATCGTTCCACCGGTGGCCAACAGGTCGTCGACCATCAGCACTTTTTCGCCCGGATTGATGGCGCATTTGTGGATGTGAAGCGAATCAACGCCGTACTCGAGTTCGTAATCTTCCGAGATCGTCTCGCAAGGCAGCTTGCCGGGTTTGCGGATGGGGACGAATCCAATCGAAAGCGATTGAGCCAATGCGGTTCCGAAGATGAACCCGCGCGACTCGGCTCCGACCACCTTGTCGATTCGCACTTTGCGAAACGGCTGAGCCAGGTATTCGACCGCCAGCGCCAGACCAGCCGGGTCGGCGAGCAGCGGGGTGATATCCTTAAAAACAATGCCTTTTTTGGGGAAATCGGGCACATCGCGAATCAAGCTGTGCAAGTTGGCGATACGGGTCGTCACGTGATCAGACATGATTATGGGCTTTCGGTCGTGAGTCGGAAGATCGAGGATTCGCCAGCCAATTCATTCAAGGCGACTGTCACGCCGTACAAGGCGAGGCGCGCCGAGACAGTACCGGGGCGTCACCAAGTCCGCAAGCGAATACCTTCGGACCCGTTATCCAGACTTCCCAGATACATGGCAGATGGGAGAATTAAATCAATCGGTCAGCCCAGTTTCTCGCATGTCCAGGAATGCGACAGGTCAATGAATCAAGACGACCTGTCGACCGATTGAAGAGGTCGTTGGATCACGTGGTAAATCACGTTCCAACCGCGGTTGAATTGCAGCAGATTCCAAGCGTTTTCGGGGGCAAAGTTGGCTGGACTTCAATCTCAAAGTCGCTATAGTCCGCAGTCCGCCGAGGGTGCGTGGACGCGGATCATCTCGGTGTAACCCATTTTCCTTTCTAAGCTTAAGCACATGCGAGGGGGCCGTCCGCAAGGCGCGGATGACGGCTGACCAAGGCATGAACACTAGGAGACCAGAGTTGATCGTGTCCAAGTTTCTGAAATCGACCTTTTGGGTGTTGTTGGTCACGCTCGTCGTATGCAGCGTAACCACCACTGGTTTGGCACAGGACAACGCGGATGGCGGCGCTTCTGTTGCGGCTGTCTCGGAAGCTGCTCCTCGCGCAGACATCCCGGGCATCTGGTATTGCGCTCCGGTATTTGCGATCGTCGCGCTTCTTTTCGCCCGTAAGTTTTACTCGGAGGTGATGGCCGCCGACGAGGGCGATGAAAGCATGATCAAGATCGCATCCTATGTGCGCGAAGGTGCGATGGCCTATCTGAACCGCCAATACAAGGTGGTGGCTGTCGTCTTTGTTGTGCTGGCTGGGATTCTCGCATTCATGGCCTACGGGTTGCACGTCCAGCACAAGATCGTCTGGTTCGCGTTCCTCACCGGTGGTTTCTTCAGTGGTCTGTGCGGTTACCTCGGTATGCGTACCGCAACGATCGCCGCACACCGCACAACGGCAGGTGCTCGCGAAAGTTTGAACCGCGGACTCGTCGTCGCCTTCCGCGCCGGTGCGGTCATGGGGCTGGTCGTCGTCGGTTTTGCACTGATCGACATCACCGCATGGTTCTACGTTCTCAACAAGTTCGTCCCGAGCATGTCGCTCAACGAAATCACCGTGGTCATGTTGACCTTCGGTATGGGTGCAAGCACGCAGGCACTCTTCGCCCGTGTTGGTGGTGGTATCTACACCAAGGCGGCTGACGTCGGTGCCGACCTTGTTGGTAAGGTCGAAGCCGGTATCCCCGAAGACGATCCCCGTAACCCGGCTGCCATCGCCGACAACGTCGGTGACAACGTCGGTGACGTCGCCGGTATGGGCGCCGACCTTTACGAATCCTACGCTGGTTCAATTCTGGCGACGGCTGCCCTAGGTGTGGCTGCTGCCTCGGCCCTTTCACCGATGGATTCGATCAAAGCCACGGAATACGCCATGAAGTTGCTGTCGGTTCCGATGGTGCTCGCGGGTATCGGTATCGTGCTTTCGATTCTCGGTATTTACATGGTGCGTACGCAGGAAGGCGCATCGATGGGTCAGTTGATGTCGGCGCTCGGTAAGGGCGTCAACGGCAGCAGCGTGATGATCGCTGGTGCCTCTTACGCCGTCTGCTGGTGGTTGCTCAAGGATGTCGATGGTGTCGCCTGGTACGGTGTCGCCACGAGCGTTGTCTCCGGTCTCTTTGCCGGTGTTGTCATCGGTAAAGCCACCGAGTACTACACCAGCTACGAATACAAGCCGACTCAGGAAATCGCCCAGCAGGCAGAAACCGGGGCCGCGACCGTCATCATCGCCGGTGTGGCTGAAGGTATGAAAAGTACCTGGGCTTCGCTCGCAACCATTATCGTCGCGATCATTCTTGCATTCGTCTGTGCCGGTGGTGGACACGAATTCATGCTCGGTCTTTACGGTGTCGGTATCGCAGCCGTGGGTATGCTTGCGACGCTCGGTATCACCCTCGCAACCGACGCATACGGTCCCATCGCCGACAACGCCGGTGGTAACGCCGAAATGACCCACCAGGACCCGTCGGTTCGCGAACGCACCGACGCACTGGATTCGCTCGGTAACACGACGGCTGCCACCGGTAAGGGTTTCGCAATCGGGTCAGCCGCTTTGACCGCGTTGGCGCTTCTCGCGGCGTACGTCGAAGAAGTTCGCGTGGGTCAGCAGCGTGAAGCGATGGCCTACGTTCAGAAGCATGATCCGGAAGCCAAGACCGACGCGTCAGCCGGCATGGAAAACGTCTACTACATCGGTCACGGAAAGTTCGCCCAGAAGTGGAAAGAAGGAACCGGTGAAGGTGCCTATCAGGCATACATGATGCTCAACCACAAGGCCCACAAGGAGCTCTCGGTCGGTGACAAGTTTGCAGCCGCCGACCTCAACGAGATGCAGGCCACACCGGAACACGAGTTCGTGTACACGGTGAATGTGGGTGACACCGAATGTCAGTTGGTCAATACGCGACGCGCATCGCTTCAGCAGTACATGGCGTTCTACGATGTGACACTGATGAATCCGAAGGTGCTTTGCGGAATGTTCAGCGGTGTGTTGCTGGCCTTCCTGTTCTGTGCACTGACGATGAAAGCGGTCGGTCGAGCCGCGTATGAGATGATGCACGAATGTCGCCGGCAGTTCGATACGATCAGGGCCTATCTCAAGAGCCAGGGCAACGACGACGCTTTCGCGAACGATCCGGAAAACTGGCCACGCGAACAGATCACGCACGAAGGTCGCGACATTCCCGACTACGCCAACTGCGTCGCGATTTCGACGGCTGGCGCTCAGAAGGAAATGATCGTTCCGTCACTGCTCGCGATCATCATTCCGGTTTTCGTCGGTCTCATCTTTGGCGTGCCGGGCGTGATGGGATTGTTGGCCGGTGGTCTGACGAGCGGATTCGCCGTCGCGATCTTCATGGCCAACGCCGGTGGTGCTTGGGACAATGCGAA
>DDIR01000046.1:40721-41611 GCA_002338715.1 Phycisphaerales bacterium UBA1845
GTGGTGCTTGGGACAATGCGAAGAAGTGGATCGAAACCGGCAAGCATGGTGGTAAGGGCAGCGAAGCCCACAAAGCCGGCGTCGTCGGTGACACTGTTGGCGACCCGTTCAAGGATACGTCGGGTCCGAGCCTCAACATTTTGATCAAGCTGATGAGTATGGTCAGCGTTGTGTTTGCGGGATTGATCGTCAAGTACGCCCCGCAGATCAGCTCAATGCTTGGTCTGTAGGAACGCTTTCTCGATCGCATTGGACGCCGTCGCGAACGCTGTTTGAAATATTTACGCGCGGTGCTGTGCAGGTCGATTGTCTATAAGATTTGAACGACACCCCGCCAGCCGCTTCTGTGCAGCTCGCGGGGTGTGTTCTGCGCAGCCGGCTGTGGTAACATGATTGCGTCGCTTTGTGACGCGACACAAACGCAAGATTGGTAGCTATGTCAAAGACACATGACAATTCAATCGAGCAGCCCCAAAAGGGGCAGCCGGCGGCTGAGTTGGATTCCAAGGAACTCGCGATCAAGCTGGCGAAGTTGGCGCACGATCGTCACTGCGAGCAGATCGTCGTGCTCGATTTGCGCGGGCTGAGTCCGATCACCGACTTCTTCGTGGTCTGCACCGGTACGAGCGATCGGCAGATGCGCACGACCGGTGAAGAGATGATGGTCGAATGCAAGCGCGATGGCGACCCGCCGTATGGGCACTCCGGTTTGGATTCGGCATCGTGGGTGTTGATCGACTTCGTGAACGTGGTCGTCCACATCTTCACGCCGGAGCACCGCGCGTACTACGATCTCGAATTGCTCTGGGGTGACGCCCCGCGCATCGAGTGGACGCAGGAAGAATCTTAGACGAATAGGGTGCGAGGCTCGTAGGGTGGGCCGTGCCCAC
>DDIR01000044.1:0-24445 GCA_002338715.1 Phycisphaerales bacterium UBA1845
AGCCATTGGTGAGTCGCGGTTGGCGCTGGCCGACTATCGGCGCGCCGCCGAGGCACAACCCGCCGTTCGCGACTACGCGGATCTTTGGTCATTTTTACTCTGCAAGCTGCAAGGCGACGATGATCGCGCGGCGCAGTTTGTGGGAGATCGCTTTGATCTCGACCTAAGCGCCGACACCTCTGCCGAGTGGGTGCAAAAACTTTTCGTATTTTTCTCAGGCGAGTTGGATTTCGCAGAGCTTTTGGCGAGTGCGTCGAACGCAAACGAAATCATTGAAGCCAATTATTACGGCGGTGTGATGGCGTTGATGAAAGGCGACAGGGAGTTGGCTGTCCGTCGCTTCAACAATTGCACATCGCCAAATCCGGATGATGTTGTCGAGGGGGAATTCGCACTTGCACGACTTCGGGCCATGGACTCGCCTATGACGCCCGATGTTGATCCCACTGGTGAAACCAAATCCGCACCGGACCATGAATCATCGCCGGTTGGCGGAATCTCTCAGCCCTAGCCATTTAATAGAAAGCAGTCGGTCATGATCACCAAAAACCGGTGTATGTATAGTCTCGTCACGCTCTCGATTTTCGCAATGACGGCTGGAGAAGTTGCGGCACAAACGCGCGGCTTGGATCCGACGCTTTACGACAATGGTCCATTCATCACCGCCAACGATGGATGTTCGGAGAACGGATACGACGGTCGAAGCACTCCGGTCGGCGCCAACACCACGTTGGGTATCGGCATCGATGGTCGATCGACGCGGGTGGCTGACGACTTCGAGGTTCCAGTCGGCCAGGCGTGGGACATCAGCCAGTTGACTTGGCGCATGTATCAGGTCAACGCGCCGATCACCGCACAGATTGAACGCGCTTATGTTCGAATCTGGACGACCAACCCGCTAAGTGGCGGCGAACCAATCCTCGGCGACCTGCTGACGAACCGCCACGACTATACGCACGATGCCGGCGCGCACCGCACCGGACCATCCGACACGACCAGTTGCGCACGGCGCATCATGGACGTTGATATCGAGATGAACTGGGCACCGGTACTGCCAGCCGGTCACTATTGGGTCGAAGTATCGCTGCATCCTGACGACATTCGCACCGTATTCGGTCCGCCGACCGAACCCAGAAACGGTGCGGACAACGGAATCGTCATGGACCTTGCCGGCGAACAACTCCCATCGGTCGATGGCGGTTCGGGTCTGCCGCTTGATTTTCCGTTTCTATTTCGCGGACAGTTCGTCGCCGATCCCGAGAATGCCTGCGTGTTGCCCGACGATTCCTGCCAAGCCGCAACACGCAGTGAATGCGAAAACACACTCAATGGAACGTGGAGTTTCTCGCACTCGTGCGGTGAACTCGGTGCGTGCTGCGATTTTGCTTCCGGCAATTGCGCCGACCCGGTCGAACCCGAAGCCTGCGTCAGCGAAACGCAGACCTTCTTCCAGGGCGTGGCGTGTTCGGCGCTTCCGATTTGTGGCGCGGTTAATGGCGCTTGTTGTTTCCCCGATGACACACCGGCTGACTGTCAGTCGTTTACAAGCGGTGTGAACTGCACGGCTGCCGGCGGGTATTGGCACCCGGGTTCGTGCGGTCTGGTCGAATGCTTTGATTACTGTGAAACGCCCGCGCCTGTTGGCGACGGTATTTCGCCATTCATCACATCGGGTTCGTCGACCGACGGTCCGCAAGCCAACGCTGATTGCAGCCTTGATCCGCTCGTCGGAACTGCCGACATCTGGTTCCGGTATGTGGCGACGGTTTCGAACCCGGGTAGCGCGGTTTCCTTCTCGATCTGCAACAACGACGGTTTCGACGCGACGCTTCAGGTCTACCAAACCGACGAGTCGACGATTTGTGATGACCTCAAGAACACGTCGCTGGCTGAGTATTGCGACAATGACGGGTGCGGTGTGGCACAAGGTCCGGCGCTGGTCAACGTCAGCGCTTCGCCTGGCGATCAATTCCTGATTCGCATCGGTGGATACGATGGCGCGACGGGTGGCGGACAGCTTGAGATTCTGCCCATCGAAGCCGGTAGCGGCGCGTGCTGCACGCTGGACGGGGAGTGCAACGTGGTCACGGAGGGCGCATGCACGTCGGCTGGCGGTGCGTTCTTTGAAGGTGGGGACTGTTTCAACGAAGAAGCGACCTGCGGTCCGATCGGTGCATGTTGCCTGGGCGTTGACGGGTGTGTCGAGACGCCGGAGCAAGGATGCGCGTCGCAGGGCGGCATGTACCTGGGTGAAGGCTCCACGTGCATAAGCCCTGCCGACTGCGACGGCGATGGTGAGACGGACGTTTGCGCGTTGGCAGGCGGAGCGCCGGACTGCAACGAAAACGATGTGCCCGATAGCTGCGACATCGACCCTGTCGACGGAAGCACAACCGACTGCGATGGGAACATGATTCCCGACGAGTGCGATGAGCTTCCGATTTGCTGCCCGGGTGATCCGGATCAGAGCAAGACCATCGACGCGGACGACATCCCGTACATTGTTGATGCGCTGCTGGCCTCGGCGTCCGATTGCCAGACGCTGGCCTACTGTCGAACCGATGCCAACGATGATCAGCGCCTCAATGGAAACGACATTGCCGCATTCGTGAACCTGATGCAGTATGGCCCAGTATGCGATCCGGTCATCCACGTCAGCGCCCGCGTGATCATTCCAGGTGCGCCGGACCGCGCCAACGCGGTGTTCATCATGGACCCGAGCGGCGAAGTGATTCGTTCCTATCCGCAGATTGCGGGGGCTGCGACCGATTCGTTTGGATACCGCGACGGCGCAAGCGATGGCACGTACGTTTACTTCGGATGGGCTGGCGGTATCGCCCGTCACAACGCAGATGGTAGCGGTGGCATGTTGCTGATCTCCGGTCCGACACCGGGAACGGGCACGACATGGCGGGCACTGGCCTACGACCCGACGGGCGACAATGGCAACGGAAGCCTCTGGTCGCAGAGTTTCAATTCCGGTTTGATCGAATCGGATATGTCGGGCAATCTGCTGCATCAGTTCCCCAACAATGGCTCGTCGCTTTATGGATTGACGTATGACGACGCGACCGGAAAGCTGTGGGGCCATGGGCAGGCGGCTGACGTGTTCTCCGCCGAGATGCAGGAGATCGATCCGGAGACGGGCCTGCTGACGGGCGTCACGCGCACCACGCACTTTAATATACCGGGTGTTGCGCTGGACGGTTTCGCAGCATACGGCGGGCTGAGCACCAACGACGCCACGGGAACGATCTTCGGCGTCGTCCAGGGTTCACCGCTCGACGGCATCTTCAGCATCGATTCAAGCGGCAACCTGACGGACCCCATCGAACCAAACCCGCGCACCGACTTTGAAGCCCAATCCGGCAGCAATGCGGCACTGGGGATTGCCGTCATTCAGCCGTAGGACGCGAGCTTGAAGCGAATGAAACAGCAGGGGTGGATGCGTTAGTCTTCGCGCGTCGGGATTCCGAATGCGCGGCAGGCAAGCTCGAGGCGTGCCCAGAAATGGAGCGGCATTGGCGAAGCGCCGAGAATTTCAGTTAGCAAGTCGACATCGGAAATGGACATGTAGGAGAAACCCACGTCCAACTCGTTGAGCGTCAGGAATTCTCCCTCTGTCAGCTGCGTGTGCCACTGAATTTGATTCGGACGAAATATCGCACCAGTTTTCCATTCATTGACTGCGGCAATTGCGTCGGATTCGCTTAGTTCAAACGTGCTTGTGGTGATCGCATTTCGACCGTCCGCGTTCTCAATCGCACTTGCATGACGGCGACACCTCCGAAGTTGACTGGCGAACAAATGCAAGGATTGTCCAACGCTGCGACTCAATTCAGTCGACTCAGATGTTCGCGTAATCAGACTCGCGGATCCTGCCTCTAGGTTATAGACGAAGATTCCGCGAGAGGGGCTGTTCTCTTCGGTAACAAAAACATTGCGCCCGGTAGAGCGGGCCATCAGCGCGATGAATTCCAAAAGCGATGGGAAGTTGGTCTCGTTGATCTCGGCTGGCACCAGATCCAGTTCGATTTGGTCGTCGGTAAAGAAGTAGCTTTTTAGTTCTGCGCCGCATACGTCGATTGACAAAGACGCATGGCTTTCCAGATCGCGCAGGGTTTTCACGGCGACATCGGGTTGATTGACTGGTCGGTCGTTGACGATCAGCTGGGCGGGCCAATTGCTCTGCAAGACGGTAGTTAAGAAGCTTCGCCAATGGTCTTCTGTTGTTTCAAACGCGTAGAGATCCCGCCAACTCCCGTCCGTTTCAAATGCTTTCTCAATGTCCGCGTACGAGATCATCTTGAGTGCTTCTGGAGTAGCGCACGTGATTGCCGGTTCACCCATTCCCAACTCGGCAAATGCAATGTCCGTTGTCGGGTAAGTCTTGCCAATTGACAATTTTCCAGTTGAATCACCCATTCCACAAGTCCTGACACATTCTCTTAAGTTTTTGGTTGTCATCCTCCGACTGTTGTAGTAGGATTTCTACGACGCCTGTAGGAGGCTGGGCGCCTGCGGTTGGGCTGGTTTTGATGGCCTTTCCGCGTTGGTTTCCGCTGGAGAAAAATACTGGATGTCTGACAACGAATACGAATTGGGTAGTGCAGAGCTGGATGTTTTGCGTGCTCTTTGGGATGGCGGACCCGGTACCGTTCGCGATGTGATGGGGCACCTGCCGGCTCGGCGGCGCAAGGTTGCATACACAACCGTGCAGACGCTCTTGAACCGTTTGGAGCAAAAGGGCTACGTCAAGTGCGACAAGTCCGACATCGCCCATGTGTTTCGGGCCAAGCTGACCCGCGAACGGGTGCAACGCGCCCGCCTAAAATCAATGATCGGTCAGCTTTATGATGGGGCCGTCGGGGCGATGGCCCTTCACCTGGTCAAAACGCAAAAACTAAGTCGCGAAGAGTTGGCCGAACTCCAGAAACTCATCGAAAAGCTGGACGAATAACCGGCAAACAAAGGGCCGCAAGAAGGTAAACCGAATCAAGTAAAGCCAAGTAGAGCGCGAGCAGAAGAGAACGAAAGGAACTCTCTAAAGCCCTCGGTGCTTGTGTCGCTGCGTGCCATCGTCCCTGTCAGTAAGCGAGTCCAAATTCGGATCCAAGACATGCATTGGCCAGAAGTCATCACAAACGGTCTATGGCGCGGGGCCATCGCGGTGATACCGCTCGCTCTTATCACTGCGGCCATCTGCCGCCAACTGAAACATCGACCCGGTGCGCGGCATGGTCTTTGGCTGATCACGATGTTGGGTTTGATCGCGATTCCGTTTGTGCCGACAGCGGTCAAGCCGCCAGTCCAGTTGGTCGATGACGCGCCCGCATCCATGCAAGATCGCCGGCCAACACCGCACGATGTCGACGAGTCGGTTGTCGATGGATCAAGCGATCAACGCGACACCCATGCAGCATTTCCCAATCAAGTCGCAAGCGCCGAGCCGCCGTTCGACGGTCTCATCGATCAACGTGACATCAACCTGGAAAGCGGGCATGGCTCGACGGAAGCAACGGACCCGACCGCGACGGTTGATTCGGAGATATACAACGGTGGCGATTTCGCAATCGGGCGCGTGGATTCACCCGTCACCTTCGCTGAATCGAATTCAAGCGCGACGACTGCGCCCGTGCAAACCGATGTCGACGTCGAGATGCTTGCGAAGTTTGACGAATCGCCAGGAGCTGATTCATCGCAGGGGGCGCCGACGCCGTCAGAATCGTTGATCCAGCAATACATTCCGACCGTCGTCGGAACGTGGCGCAGGTGGGTCGGGCAGTTGGCCGCCACCCGCGATGCCCTTGGCGGAATATCGCCGATCCCCGGATCGCTTTGGGTGTTCGGCTCATTGCTTTACGCCATGCTCTATTGGATCAATGCCGTGCGCTGGAAGCGGCGGATTCAACGTGCCGACAACGCCCCTTACGACACGCGGCAACTCGTTCATCGCGTCGCCCGTTCCCTCGGTTTGAAACGCGTACCGCAATGCGTGATCGTCAAGCGACGCATCTCGCCAATGATTTGGTGCGGTTGGCCGCAGCGACTTGTGTTGCCGGCAGAGCTTTGGGACGAACTCGATGGCGATGGACGGTTGGCCGTCGTGACGCACGAACTCGCCCATATGCGCCGCCGCGATCATTGGGTGCGGTGGGTCGATGTAGCCGTCGGCTGCCTGTACTGGTGGCATCCGGTGGTCTGGTGGGTGCGTTCACGCATCAGCGCCGAAGCCGAAGACTGTTGCGACGCGTGGGTGACGTGGCTTAATCCGAAGAATCGCCGGGCCTACGCCGAAGCGCTGCTCACCGCGCGACAATTCATTTCATCTGACGTTCACACTGCCCCCGCACTTGGTATCGGGGCAGCGACACGAAAATCCAAAAACTTTGCGAGGAGACTAACGATGATCATGACGCGTAAAGACATCCCCAAAATGGCCGCGACGGACTGGCTTCTTGCGATCGCTGTTGTCGGCGCGGGTTGGCTCGCCATACCGGCACAATCGGGAGCGGCAGAACCACCCCAAGCCGACAACGCCTATGTGGTCGTGGCGTCGGACGACGGCGTGATTACGGTCGGGAGCACCGACAGCGTTGCGCCGGTTGTGACGACGGTGGCATCGGCACCCGCAGCACACGGGGTCGCCGCCCATGATCATCACGATGCCCACGAACCTGGCGATCACAATGACGCGATGGAAAGTCGACTCGATCGGCTCGAAAGGCAGATGTCGCGGCTGATGGAACTGATGGAATCCAATCAAAGCCGATCCGGTCGCGGTAGCGTCTTGTCGCGACGCCGGGCGCCGGCTCTTACGACGCCGACTCCGCCGACACCGCCCGCACAACCGTCGCAGTCTTTCTTCGACAGCGCACCGAGTAGCCCGATGGGATTGAATTTCAAGCGGTCGTACAAGATGCCAAAGGGGCAACTTGAGGCGATGATCAATTTGATGAGTCGCGACGATGTGCCGGTGCTCATTTCACCGGGTAAAGATGCAATCACCGTTCAGGGCACCGCGGCTCAGCATGAGGTATTCAAGCGTTTCGTCGACGCGATCGGCAGCGATGAGACGAAGCGCGTCAAGATTGGCGGCGGAAAAAAGGATGCATTGGCGGAACTGATGAGTCGCAACGACGTGCCGATTCGCGTCGCCCCGGGAGATGATCACATCGATGTCATCGGTTCGCCCGCAGAACAGCAAGCGTTTGCGGATTTCGTCAAGTTGATTCAGGGTGAGTCCGTCGCCGACGCGCCTTCGGCAAGAGGTCGCACGATTTGGCGAAAAGGTAGCGCTCCACTCGGCAACAATCAGTCGCAATCGCTCAATTTCAAATTCGACAATGCCCAAAAGATGTTGCAAATTGCACGGGAGAAAGCGGCGAAGTCGAATACCGTTGCGGTTCAAGTCGAGCGCAATGCCCTCCGCGAACAGGTTCGCAGACTCCGCAGTCAGGCGCAGTTATTGAACGTGCAGCGGGATTCAATCGAACAAGCGGCTGACCAATTACGCGAGCAAGCCGAGAAGCTGCGTGAGCAAAGGGAGCGGTCGCTGGAAGAGTTGGAAGACATGCGCGAGCACGCCGATCGGGCCGATCGTGCCGAGATCGATACGGCGCGCGAACTAACTGCACAACTCGCAGCCTCCCAGCAGGTGATCGAATCGCTTCAATCAAAAATTGATCAAGCGGCGGCTTCCGCTGATGCGCATGCATTGGAATCCGACTTCCTTGAAGCGCAGATCGACGAATTGGAATCACAAGCCGACCAACTCGAAGCTCAAGGGGATGAGTTGGAAGCCGCTGCATCGATGCATGAAGATGAAATCGACGGGCTGGATGGCGTCGAGTCCTAAGTCCGGTTGCCTTCGTGCGCGGTTGAGCCGCATTCTTCACCGGCATAATTCGTTCTTGAATTGTCACAGTTCGTGTATGCGCTGATGCCCGGGCGATCGGGCAGCACGGCGGAATCGGTGCGCCATCAATTTGAAAGTTGGAAATCATGCGGAAACCCGCACAGTCCGAAATGAAACTCACGAGAATGAAATCGGTTCGTCACCTCGTCGCCGCATTGATCGTTTCGCTTGCGGGTCCTGCCGCGTTTGCCGCAAATCATCCGGAAGATCCGCACGGTTCGGCATCAGGTGATGTGGAAAGCGCGGCACGCCGGATCGATGCGGCCAACGGTATGCTCAACCGCGGGTTGTACGATTTGGCAGAAGCCGAATATCACGCGGCGCTGGCTGCGAACGTGGACAATGCGACCAAGGCTTCCGCGCAGTATGGACTTGCGATTTGCATTTACCGGCAAGGGCGGTTCGAAGATACGATCGCCGCGCTGGAACCGCTTGAGGAGACGAACGCATTCGCCTTTGGTGCGGAAGTCGGGATCATGCGCGGTCAGAGTTTGCTTTCGCTTGGTCGCTTTGAAGAAGCCGCGACGGTGTTGAAGCATGTGGCTGGCGACCATCCATCGCACAAGTTGGCGTCGCAGGCGATTGTCGGCGCCATCGAAGCGCTTTATCGCTCGGGTGCAAACGAAGATGCCGACAAGTACGCGCGGCAGATGATCGGTCATATCTCCCACGAACCGACGCGAAACCGCGCCGAGATTCTGCAGGCTGCAGTTCTTGTCAACACGCAGGACTTCGCGAAGGCGACAGCGCTGCTCAAATCAATTCTCGATCGCAAGCTCGATGAAAACATGGCGGCGCAGGTTCGCGTGATGCTGGGGCAATGCGCGGCGCAGTTAGGTCAATATGAGCAAGCCGCCTCCTGGTTCGGCGCGGTGCTGTCGGCTGACGTCTCAGCGTTTCAAAGTGAAGCCCAGCTTGGGTTGGCCGACGCGCTGTATCGACTTGGAAAAGTCGAGGAGTCGAAGCGTTCGATCGGACGCATCCTCGAGTCCAAACCGGACGATGCGCTGCGGGCGGACGCCACGATGATCCTGGGGCGCATTCATTTTGACGGTGGTGCGTTTGCGGCTGCCCGCGAAGCATTTGAAGCCGTTCGCGATCTGGGGCGGGCCAATCGCATCGAAGCCGAATACTGGATTGCCAAGTGCGCCTTGCGAATGGGTAGCGCCCGCGAAGCCGTTGAGTTGTTTAGCAACTGGAACAAGGCGAATTCTGCACACGCGATGAACGTCGAAGCGACATACGATTATAGCGTCTCGCTTATCGAAGCCGAGCAGTTCGACGATGCTGCCCGTGTGCTGACCGACTTTCGCAAACGTTTCTCCGCCAATCCGCTCAATTCCGCAGCGCTGCACCTGTTGGCTGTTGCTGCTTACCGACGCGGTGACGATGCCGCGTGCGCAGAGCTTTGCGAAGCGTACACCAGAGAATTCGTCGACGGTCCGCAGATCGCCGACGTTTTGAACCTTGCGATTCGCTGCACGTTTCGTGCAGAAAAGTGGCAGGATGCGCTTGCGTGGGCAGGAAAGTTCACGGAGCGGTTTCCCACCGACACGCGGGTTGGTGAGGCCAACTTCCGGGCCGGGTTAGCTGCTTATCAACTTGAAGCGTTTAATGATGCAGAAGGGCATTTCGCGAAGCTGTTGGTCGATGGGGAGATGCCCACAACCTACGCGGTTGCATCGTTGGCGCTAGGTGACATTCGATTTCAAGCCGGCGATTGGTCTGCCGCTGACCGTTGGTTATCCAGTTATCTTGCGACCGGTCCGACACCACCATCTGGTGACGAAGCATTGCTCAAACGCGCGATCGCCCGCCGGCACATGGACAAATCCACGGAAGCGTTGGCCGACTTGGATGCGCTGCTGAAACGTTGGCCCGACTCAACGCATCGTGCCCGGGCGCTTCTCGAACGCGGCGAAACGCTCGCACTCTTGGGAGATGAGCAAGCCGCCAAGTTGGCGTTTGCGGAAGCGGGTGACGCCAAGGGCGGGGAATCTGTCGCAACGCAAGCCGCGTTTCAACAAGCCGTGTTGGCGATGCAGGATGGTCACTTCGCGGAGGCAGCCAACCATCTCACCCATTTTCTTTCAAGAGAAACCGATGCCGATCGTCGGGCAGAGGGACTGTATCAGCGCGGGCATTGTCACCTGGCAAGCGGCAAATTCCAGGAAGCGTACGCCGATTTTTCAGAAATCATGCAACACCATTCCCAACACGCCCGCGGGCCGGAAGCACTGGCTTGGTCATTCGTGACGCTGGTGAGGCAGGACAAACTGGCGGACGCATCGGCGCTTTGGTCTGAACGTGTTGAGGGTCTGCACGATCGCCTCGATGCGCGGACACGCGCGACGATCTTGTATGAGCGGGCGTGGGCGCTGCGCGCGGCCGGGGACGACGCGGGTGCGGTGAAGGCGTATCAAGCCGTTCTTGCGATCGATGGTTCAGATGCAGCCCTTCGCGCGCAAGCGACGTTGGGGCTCGCGGAGATTCAAGTCGACCGCGACGGGTGCGCTGTTGGCACCGATCGCTTGCGAACGCTGATTGCGAGCAGCCAGACCGAATCACCCATTCCGGCAGAGGTTCGCCAGCGTGCGCTTTTTCGACTGGGATCGTGCGCGCTTGCGGCCAAGGAATGGTCCGAGGCGCAAGGGTACTTCGCGGCATTGCTCGAAGCGTATCCAACTGACGCCAACGTGATGTCGATTCACCTTTACAGCGGCGAAGCGCTCATGCAACTCGGGCGTTTTTCGGAAGCGCGCGAGCAACTGGAATTCGTTACTGAAGATTGCGGCGACGCCAAGACGTGTTCTGCGGCGATGTTACGACTTGGCGAATGTCTGGCCGCCCAGCAGCAGTGGGCTGACAGCGAGCGCGTGTTGCAGAATTTCCTGATACGATTCGGTGATACTGACGTTTGGTATCAAGCACAATTCGGATTGGCGTGGGCGCGGGAAAATCAGGATCGCCACGACGACGCGATCAACGCGTATCGCGAAGTCGTCGAACGGCATCAAGGACCGTCTGCCGCCCGGGCGCAGTTCCAAATCGGTGAATGCCTGTTTGCGAAGGGCGAGCACGAGGCGGCGACGCGCGAGTTCCTGAAAGTCGATATTCTCTACGACTATCCCGAGTGGAGTGCCGCATCACTATATGAAGCCGGGCGGTGTTTCGAGTCGATGGACCGGCGGGTCGAAGCGCGGGCGCAGTTTCAGGATGTCGTCGACCGGTTCGGCGATTCGAAGTGGGCGGGACTGGCTGAGAAGCGTATTCCGCATTTGGCCGCGAGCGTCGTACCCGGTCATTGAATCAATCCCTTCAAGTAACATCGAGGCCAAGCGGAGGAGAATGTCGTGTTAGCGAATGTGGTGGTGATGGAAACGATGAGCGCGCTGTTGGCGGCTGGCCAGACCGATGGAGGCGGGGCGGCAGATGCCGTTCAGGTGCAGTCGGTTTGGGATTTTCTGATCAAGGGCGGACCGATGATCATTCCGATCGCGGTTTGTTCGCTCGCGGCGCTGACAGTGATCGTTGAGCGCATGATTGTGTTGCGGCGCGTGCGGGTGATGCCTTCGGGTTTTGTCGAAGGCGTGCGGGCTGCGATGTCCGGGGGGATTTCGAGTGCGCTGGAATACTGCCAAGCCAACACATCACCCATTGCTGAGATTTTTCGCGCCGGCCTGCGACGTCATCATGATTCGCCCGAGCGGCGAGAAAAGGCCATCGAAGAAGCCGGTGCCCGCGAAGTCTTTACGTTGCGTAAGCATCTGCGGTTGCTGGCGGTTGTGGCTGCGGTCGCACCGATACTCGGGTTGTTGGGCACGATCTTCGGCATGATCAAGGCGTTTCAGACCGTGGCAATTTCGGGCGACGCACTGGGCAAGACGGAACTGCTGGCCAAGGGAATTTACGAAGCGCTGATCACGACGGCGGCTGGCCTGTTGCTGGCGATCCCGGCGCTGATTGCGTTCCACTGGTTGAGCTCGCGAATCGATCGAATGGTGTTCGACATGGATCGGGTGACCGTGGATTTCTTTGAAGAGACGTTGTTTGCACCGTCGCCGCCGTCGGTGTCTCGTAGCGGCGATGGTTCGGTGTCATCCGGTGGCAACGGTCGCGATGCGTCGGTTTCGCTGGCGATGCGATAGGAGGGAAGCGTCATGCTGCTCAAGTCCGGCAATCTCAACGAACCGGTCAGCGTCGAACTCACGCCGATGATCGACATGGTTTTTCTCCTGCTGATTTTTTTCCTGGTGGCTACAACGCTTCGACAGGAGGAGCGTGAGTTGGACATCGTATTGCCCACTGCGGAATCTGCCGCTCCGGTCAGCGTGGCCCTTCGCGAACTGGTGATCAACGTCAATCAGGAAGGCGATGCTGTCGTCAATGGAAAGTCGATGGATGCGGAAGCCGTTCGCGAACTGGTGGCGGAGGCGGTGAAGGTGAACCCGAAACAGAAGGTGACGGTGCGCGGCGATCGACGTGCGGAGTACGACCACATCGCCCGCATTCTCGATGCGTGTTCGGCTGGCGGGATCGACGCCCCGTTCCTCGACACGGCGCCTTCAAACTAAGCGATCTTCAAATCGAACGCACGGGATTTCATGTCCAACGATTCAACCCCCAATTCGACCAACACGCCCAAGGCAAGCGGTTTCAGTTGGAAGCTGCCGTTGGCTTGCGTCTTGGTGTTTATCCTGGGAATTTCAGGGCTCGCGGCATGGAAAGCCTGGCCGCAGACGAATCGATACTACACCGACGGCGGCGAACTGCGCGTCGATGCCGAAGACGCACGTATTCGTGACGTGCTCTGGCGCGAACCGCAACCGCTGCCTGCAACGATCAACCTTGATGGCGATGATTACGAGCCTCAGTTCGATGAATCCGCCCGCGCGTTGTACTTCGTTCGCGGCAAAACCGGCGACAACGCGGACATTTTCGTTGCCCATCGGACGGATGAAGGTTGGTCGCCACCGGTGGCAGTCGATGCGATCAATACGGAATACGACGAACTGGGCCCGCGACTGTCGCGCGACGGTTTGACATTGTATTTCTACAGCGATCGCCCCGGTGGATTCGGCGGGTATGACCTTTGGGTTGCTCGCCGAACCAGCCGAGATATTCCGTTTGATGAACCGACCAATCTCGGTCCGCACGTCAACTCCAGTTGGGATGAATACAGCCCCGCGCCGACACCCTCGGGCGACAAGATTTACTTCGCATCCAATCGACCCGTCGGCGAATTGAAAGAACTACCGAAACCAAAATGGTCTGCGACTTTGCGCGAAAACCGTCGCCGCACCGGTTACGATCTATACTTGGCCAGCGTAACCGGTGCGGGGATCGGTGACGCCCAGCCGCTTGATGCCTTAAATTCCAGTGCCGATGAGGGTACGCCGGCAATCAGTCCGAACGGAGACTTCGTCTACTTCAGTTCCAATCGTAGCGGTGGGGCGGGCGGATTTGATCTGTATCGATCGCGCATTGGCTCATCGGGATTCGGCGAAATCGAGTGGCTTGGGCGTTCGGTGAATGGACCGGCAGACGATCTCGACCCGGTGCTTAGCATGGAAGGTTTTGAACTGCTCTTTAGTTCAAACCGGTCGGCTGGCGGTCTGGAAGCGTCGTCGTCGTCGCGCGAACCGACGTATGACATTTATCGAACGAGTTCGCGCGAGGTGTTTGTCGCGGCAGAGGTCTTGGATTCGGAATTCAACTGGGCGGCGATGCTGCGCGTGCTCGGACCCGGGTTGTTGGCGCTGCTACTTCTACTGCTGTTGCTATTGCTTTCGAGGATGCTGCTCAGTTCCAAGTGGCGGGGTAGACTCAGCCTGATCATGCGCTGTCTGCTGGCGTCGCTGCTTGTGCACGTGCTGCTCTTGACGTTGTTCATGTTCTGGCAGGTGAAGACATCGCTCTCGGATTTGTTTGATCAAGATGGCGGTGTGCGGGTGGCGTTGGCCGCACCGGCTGGCGATTCGGGACTTGCGGCGCAGATTCGCGGTGGATTTGCAGAGGCAACGTTACCAACCGTTCAGCCGACAATTTCTGCGCGGATGATTGAACACAAAATCGTCCCCGCGCGGTTGGCGGCATCCCTGGTGTCATTGCCGCGAAGTATCGTCGATGCGCCTCAAGGCGAATCACCGCGATCCGATATTGCCGACACGGTTCCGACGCCCAACCGCAACGTGTTGCGACCGGCATCGTTGAATCCCCACGCATTGCCCCAACCGAATGCACTTGAGTTGAACGTGCCCAAGACCCGTCAACCCCAACGGATTTCAGAGGCAGTTGCAGCATTGCCGCTGGTGAAAACCGATCCGGCTGACGTGCCGCGTGCGGTCCCAACACACGGCATCGCCAAGCCGCAATTGACGGAGCTATCGAATTCCGTGGTGCCGATGCAACTTCCGTCGGATGCCATGAACCGTGTTGAACCCGAATCGATGCCGATCAACGATGCGACTTCGCCGTCCACGCAGTTTCCCAAATCTGCCCGCACGGTTGAATTGCCGACGCACACGTTCGCGGATATCACGTTGCCACAACCCAACCGAAGGCAGCCGAAGGTCATCGAGCGCGACATGCCAATCCCCGCTGCCGACAGTGCGATGCCTTCGCGTGCCAGCCTTGATCCGAACCCGAACGCAAAACCACTCGAATTGGCTGCGGGCGCGATACAATCGAAGCCCATCGAACTGCCTCACGTTGAAACGCAATCGGACAACGTCGCAGACCACATGCCTGACGCACATGCGAATTTGATTACGACCAACGCGCGGGTCGAAATCAGATTCTCTCCAGAGGAGTCCGAGTTCGAATTGCCGCAAGTGTCTTCAAGATCGGTTCACGCGACGGGTGAAGCGCAAAACGCATTACCGGTACTGACCGAAGGTGGTGTGACTCGCCCCGCATTGCAGCTTGCCGTGCCGAACGCGACGCCACTGCCCACGTCCCGATCGCTGCCCGGTTTGAGTCAGGCGATCAGAATCGACGGGTTGAATGATCACGCCAATCAAAGTGTGATTCGAGATGCCGATGTGAACGCCCGCCATCGCACACGGGTTCAGCCTGTCCACGTGAATGCGTTGGATCTCGCCGAGTTCGATCTTGCGCCGCCGACCATTCCCAAGCCAGCCAAACCCATACCGGTGACCAACGCGATCGGCGGACAAGTGACTGACGCCCATACCGGTGAACCGATCGAAGGGGCCGTCGTTCGATTGGATTTGAGTGACGTCGATACGGAGACAGCCCCCACCGACACAGACGGCGCATATGCGCTGCACATCCCGCACGTGCCCGATCACTTTGCAATCTCCACCTCGTTTGAGGGCTACGTTCCGGCGTCGGTGAACATTGCAAAAGAGTCGGTGCGCGAACGATCGCTGACGGTAAACTTCAAACTGCGGCGAATCGACTTGTCGACGGTGGCGCTGGAGGCTGTCCCGGATGTGCATCACTTGGGCGACGATCGATTCTCCGGATCGGTCAACAGCCAATTCCAAAAACGCAGCGAAGGCGGTACTTACGTTGCGGCGTTTGAAGTTTCTGACTTGCAACTTCCGCCGCACATGACCCGCTGCGAACTAACCATGTTGACACGCGGCGTGCAGATGCCGCATTCGATTTACATCAATAACCGCCGGACACCGCTGCGCATGACCAACTCGCCGCGCGATGGAAGTTTTGGATTGTACAAAGCCGAGATCGACATCCGATGGCTGTCGGCCGGCGAGAATACATTCGGAATTAAAGCGCGCAGTCGAGGTAACGACATCGACGATTTCGAATTCGTCAACATCCAATTGCACTTTCTCCCGTAGCAATTGGACGTCACCAGAAGCCATTTCCGCCGCATGGTCAGTATTATCTTGTATTGATTGGCTCACGCTCAGATAATGGGGATCTGCGTATCGGGCGAGCTTCACATCGTCACCTGGCGGCTGGGCACTTCAAGATGGAGTTGACGCATGTCCCTGCGATCAATCGGCTTGTGTGTCGGCGCTCTTGTCATTTCAAACTTCAGCAATCCGGTGTCGGCTGACGTTCCATTCTTTGAAGGGCTCGGAACGCTGCCGGGGGCGCAGTTCGGAAGCTCGGCTGTGGACATTTCCGAAGATGGCAAAACCGTCCTGGGCAATTCCGACGAAGGACTGAACATGATTGCGTTCCGTTGGCGGGATGGCGTGATGACCTCGCTCGGACATTTTCCTGACGACCCGTTGATGCTCAGCGAAGGCAGTGGTGTTTCCGCAGACGGAACGGTGGCCGCTGGTGTTGGGATTTCGGGTAACGGGACGGAAGGGTTTCGCTGGTCGGGCGGTCCGCTCATCGGGTTGGGCGATCTTGCGGGCGGACTGTTCTATAGCCACGCGTTTGAGATTTCCGGTGACGGTGACGTGATCGTCGGCTTGAGCCGAACAGAGGCGGGGGACTTTCCTTTTCGCTGGGAGGACGGGGTGATGACCAACCTGTCTGAGGACTTCGACGGCGAGATTCCGGATGGGAATGCACGCTCGATATCCAACGACGGGCAGGTCATCATCGGCAGCATTTCAACATCAATGGGCATGCGGATGTTCCGGTGGCAATCGGATGTGATGGAAGCAATCGCAAATCCAACCGGCGGTACTGCGCCATTCGCACGTTCTCTCTCCGCCGATGGTTCGGTCATCGTGGGTCATGCGACGATTGCACCGGGGCACGTTGAAGCGTTTCGCTGGGCAGACGGCGCGTATCAGTTTCTCGGCGATCTGCCTGGAGGTGCGATGGACAGTCGAGCGATTGACGTATCAGCCGACGGTTCGGTGGTCGTGGGGGCGTCGAGTGGTTCAAATGGGCTTGCGCCGTTTGTCTGGGATGCCGGGCATGGGCTGCGCGATCTGGACGAGGTGTTGCGCGTTCGATTGAAACTCGATCTTGACGGTTGGACATTGTCAGAGGCTGTCGGTGTCAGCGGAGACGGTCGAACCATTGCGGGCAAAGGTCTCAACCCACTCGGAAAGTCCGAGGCATGGATCGCGCATGTCGGCTGTGCCTTGGGCGACTTTGACGGATCGGAATCCGTGAACCTTGCGGACTACTCAAGCTTTGCGGATTGCCTCGGTGGTCCAGCGTTTGCTCCCGATCCCAACGCGGCTGACGTGACTGCGCAGGCTTGTGTCGAAGCGTTTGATTTCGACTGCAACGACCGCGTTGACCTGCTCGATGCCGCCATATTTCAGCGGGTATTCAACTAGAAACGCACCGGATGCGCCGGGCAATTCATCCACTGCGCAATTCATCCACTGAACAATTCGATTGCTTTGATTCAACTATGAATTCGCACCGATGTATTCGGCGCCAATGAGAAACAGATCGGCGTGGAGGCGGTTGATCCTTCGAACGAAAGCGCACTTCTTATCTGGTTCAACATCTTTGGAGTTCTGGATGATCGTTTCGATGTCCATGCCTTCGATCGGGGCGTGTCCGCTACGGGTGACAAACGCCAGTCCTTGAGATGAAGATTCAAGCAACCACCCACAATGCGTATTGGACGCGAGCGGCGAATTCCAGAAGACTGACTCACTGCGAAACTCGCGATCGGCGCTGCGCTTCTCATGAACGGTTTGACGATTCATTTACTTTCCCCACAATCAGGTGCGCCTTTGAATTCAGCGGCTACGATCACATCGCGGCTTGAGATTTCATCGATCCGCACGACTTCGAGTTGTCGGTTCCACGGTCGACCATGAATCTTGAGATCGAGAAACGCGCCGAGTTTCGGTGCGGTACTACGATAGGTCATAAGAGCCGCTCCGCTGTCTGAGTACTCGATCAGGCGGCACCGGCCGGTGTCTCCGTCGTGCTCACAAATCCACGTCACCCACGATTTAATGAAGCTGCGCAGCCCCCGGCGGCGTCCCGGCTCCCTGCGTATGTGATTTCGTCGATCAATCGGCATTTTGCGTGCTCCTAGGATTCAATCTCAGCCACAAACTTAAATGCGGGGGCGGTTGCATCGACGATGCGCCGAACGATGGCGGTTTTGCATCCCAGTCGTTCAGCCAACTCCGGTGAAATTCGAATCCGTGAATCCAGCTTGGGCTTCCTGCCGTTTTCAACCAAAATCATGAGGCCATTCAGCGATCGTTCTTTGAGCAGTCCAGTGCGTGTCATTTGACCTCGATTCATTCGCCAACGGATGACCTTGTTTGTCGACCACCGCGCCGAATGACGACGTTCATCGTTGCTGCAACTGACATGTGCCGGAATCCACTGCATGACGTTGATCAATCTCACTGTGACAACCCGTCGGTCCAAGCGACTATTCTTTCGGTGCCCCAATCCGGCATGCTTTATGAATAACCCTGTGCGGACGGAGAGTGAACTCTGTCCCAAAATCGTTTCGACACGTTGGATCGCAAAGCAGAACTTATCAACCCGGGGTTTTTGAGACGTAAGGGGACCGACTTCGAGGGAATCTGGTCGCGCGAACGTTGATCCTGGTTCAATAACTCTTAGATCAATAGCTGACGAGTGACGGGGGTGCGGTTGCGGACGGCGTCGACGAACTTGGCGAAGACGTATGCTGCATCGTGCGGGCCCGGACTTGCCTCCGGGTGAAACTGCACCGTCATGATCTGCTTGTCGGCGTGAATGAAACCCTCGACGCTTTGATCGTTGAGGTTGATGTGGGTAATCTCCGCGCCAACGCCCTCCAGGGACGCGGCGTCAACCGCGAATCCATGGTTCTGGCTGGTGATTTCGACGCGGTCTGCCGGCTTGTTCAATACGGGCAAATTCCCGCCATGGTGCCCGAAATTCAACTTGAACGTCTTCGCCCCCAGCGCCAACGCCAACATCTGATGACCGAGGCAGATGCCCAATATCGGAACATCACCCGCCAATTCTGCCAGCAACTCGATCGTCGTACCGACAGCCGCAGGGTCACCGGGCCCGTTGCCCACCAGGATTCCATCGGGGGCCAACTCCCTGACGCGCCCAGCCGACACGTTCGGCGGGGCGACGGTGACTTGGCATCCCAATTCTGCAAGATGCCGAAGGATGTTGTGTTTGATCCCGCAATCCAGTGCCACGACGTGACACGTTTTCTCGCCGGCATTGATCTCCGAGGCTGTCGGTTCGCCGAGGCGTTCGGTCCACTCGCGTTCGGTTTCCGATGCGACGCGTTCGGCCAAGTTGGCGCCTTCCATCGACGGCGCTTCGCGGGCGAGACGCACCATCTCGGCTTCGTCGCTGATTTCCGTCGAAATCACGCCGCGAACCGCGCCTTGCGAGCGAATGCGCCTGGCGATGGCCCGCGTGTCGATGTTGCTGATGCCGATGACGTTGTGCTCGATGAGAAATTCTTCAAGCGCGCCCGTCGCGCGGAAGTTACTCGGACGTCTGGGCAAATCCTTGACCACAAATCCCGAAAGCTGCGGGCGAAGCGACTCGAAGTCCTGCGGATTCACGCCATAGTTGCCGATCTGCGGAAACGTCATCGTCACAATCTGACCGCAATACGACGGATCGGTGAAGATCTCCTGGTACCCGGTCAGTGATGTGTTGAAGACGACCTCACCCACGCTCGTGCCCGTCGCGCCGAACGATTGACCCGAAAACACAAAGCCGTTTTCCAATGCCAGCTTGCAGATCATCGCATGCGCTCCCCTGCCGCCACCAGATTCGCGTGAATCGCGAGGTAATCCTGAAGCGCTTTGACGGTGGATTTGCCTTCTTTCAGCGAGCGGATCGCGCCGACAACCGCTTTCGCGCCGGCCAGCGTGGTGATTAGTGGAATTCCGCGCCCAATCGATGCCGCCCGCCATCGCCCTTCGTCCGATGCACTGCCGGTATGGATCGGCGTGTTGATTAAGAGGTCGAGCGCCCCGGATTTGATCAGGTCGAGCAGGAACGGATGTTCGCCATCGGCGTATTTGGAAACGATCGCCGTCTCGATGCCCTGCTCAGCCAGCACGTTGTGCGTGCCAATCGTTGACACCAGTTCGAATCCCAATTCTTTCAATTCGCGGGCCACCGAGATAATGCGCGGTTTGTCGGGATCATTGACGCTGACAAGGGCTTTTCCCGATGTGGGCAGTCTAGTGCCAGCCGCCAGCATCGCTTTTGCAAAGGCGGCTGGAAATGTTTCGTCGATTCCCATCACTTCACCGGTGCTGCGCATCTCCGGTCCGAGCACGCAGTCAACCCCGGCGAATCGGTTGAACGGGAAGACCGGCGCTTTGACGGCCACGTGGCGTGGTGCGAGCGGTTCACCAACGCCGACATCCGCCAGCGCTTCGGTAAGCGTGCGGCCCAGCATCAGTTGCGTCGCGATTTTGGCCCAAGGGATTCCAGTGGCTTTGCTGACGAACGGGATGGTGCGCGACGCCCGCGGATTAACCTCGATGATGTAGACCACGCGACCCTGCACGGCGAACTGCACGTTCATCAAACCGCACACGCCTAGGCGGCGCGCGAGCAGTTTGGTCTGGTGCTTGATTTCGTCGACGAGCGAAGGCGACAGGCTATAAGGCGGAAGCACGCAGCAACTGTCACCGCTGTGGATGCCGGCTTCTTCGATGTGCTCCATGATGCCGCAAATGTCGCAGCGGGCTTCGGCTGGATCGCGATGCGGCTGACCGTAATCGCTGACCGCATCGACATCGACTTCGACGGCATCGAGCAGGAACTTTTCGACGAGGATCGGATGCTGCGCGTTGGATTGCGGGTCGCGATCGGTCGCCTGCAAGGCATGGTCGATGTAGCGCTCGAGGTCTTGCGGGTTGTTGCAAATCTCCATCCCGCGC
Source organism: Phycisphaerales bacterium UBA1845 (assembly GCA_002338715.1). Taxonomy (GTDB): domain Bacteria; phylum Planctomycetota; class Phycisphaerae; order UBA1845; family UBA1845; genus UBA1845. Next base: position 20,719 of record DDIR01000044.1, read on the forward strand.
CCGCCAAGGACATACGATGGTCGGGCCAACACCGGGTAACCGATTTCCTCCGCGATCGACATCGCTTCGTCTTTGGAGAGGGCGATGCCATTGGGCGGTTGGCGCAGACCGAGTTCGTGGAGCACCTGCTGGAAGTGCTGGCGATCCTCGGCTGAGTGAATGCTTTCGGGCGTCGTGCCCAGAATCGGAACGCCCGCATCTTTTAACTTCTGTGCGAGGTTCAGCGGTGTCTGCCCACCGAACTGCACGATCACACCGCGCAGGTAACCGGTGTGCTCCGGAGAAAACGGACCGTTGTTGAGTCGTTCGCAGATGTTAAAGACATTTTCATGCGTCAACGGTTCAAAAAAGAGCAGGTCGCTCGTGTCGTAGTCGGTGCTGACGGTTTCCGGATTGGAGTTGACCATCACCGACTCGAACCCCAGCCCCCGCGCCGCCTGCGATGCATGCACGCAGCAATAGTCGAACTCAATTCCCTGTCCAATGCGATTCGGTCCGCCGCCCAGCACGATGACTTTCGGGCGATCGGTTACTTTCAACTCGTCGTCGTGCGATTCGACAAGGATGTGTTCATCATCGATCGCCCGGCAGCGATACACCGAGTCGACGCCGTTTTCGCGCAGGGCTTGCTGGAGTGCGCCGTTACCCGTACCGCTAGGTTGCTTCAATTCGGCGGCGGCGCTTCTGCTCTTGATCACCTGCGCGATCGGTTTCTCGTGCGTTGAATAGAAGTAGGGCGTGTACGCTTCAAACTCAGCCGCACACGTATCGACCTGCTTGTACTTTGCCCGGTCGAATCGATTCTTGATGAGTGCCAGCGTGGACGAGTCGATCCGCCAGATGCTTTGCAGTTGGGCGTCGTCGTATCCGAAGCGCTTGGCCTGTTGGAAGATATCCTCCAACTCGACCGTCATGCGAAGCGCGGGCAGGTTGCGCACCTCGAAGGCAGCTAGCTTCTGCTCGAATTGGACCAACTCATCAAATTGATCGAGGAACCATGGATCGATTCCAGACAATTCATGAACGCGCTCGACCGACCACCCTTGCTTGAGTGCGTATCGAATGTAATAGATGCGACCCTGACATGGCGTCTTGATCTTCGCGATGAGCACCTCATCGGGCACCGGCCACTTCGTCCACGCTTGCTCAAGCCAATCGCCCGGCGCTTCCGCGAGTGAACTCGATTGGACTGCAGCCTGCCGGGGCGACGCATCCTGTCCGAAGGCATCCAGCCAGACCGCGCCATCGTCAGCCGCGTTCGATGGCGCTTCCCCTTCGGCCATCAACCACTTGTCATTGACGCCAAGGCCATACCCGACGCGCTTGATTTCCATCGAGCGGATGCATTTTTGGAACGCTTCCTTGAACGTGCGACCGATCGCCATCGCTTCACCGACCGACTTCATCGATGTGGTGAGCGTCTCGTCGGCATCGCGGAATTTTTCGAAGGCGAAACGCGGCATCTTCACGACGCAGTAGTCGATCACCGGTTCAAAGCTGGCTGGCGTTTCGCGGGTGATGTCGTTGGGCAGTTCGTCGAGCGAATATCCGATCGCCAACTTGGTTGCGATCTTGGCGATGGGAAACCCCGTCGCTTTCGACGCCAATGCCGACGATCGCGACACCCGCGGGTTCATTTCGATCACGACAAGCCGGCCATCTTTCGGGTTGACCGCGAATTGAATGTTCGACCCGCCGGTTTCGACGCCGACGGCGCGGATGATCTTGATCGCCGCGTCGCGCATCCGCTGATATTCCCGGTCCGAAAGCGTCATCGCTGGGGCGACAGTGATGGAGTCGCCGGTATGAACCCCCATTGGATCGAGGTTTTCGATCGAGCAGACGACCACCACGTTGTCCTTGTGGTCGCGCATCATCTCGAGTTCGAATTCCTTCCAACCCGTCAGGTCCTCTTCGATGAGCACTTCGCTGACCCGCGATTGATTCAGTCCGTCTTTGACGATGCGCTCGAATGCTTCGAGTGAGCTGGCCATCCCGCCGCCCACGCCCCCGAGCGTATATGCAGGTCTTATGCATACGGGTAGTTGCACGTCTTTGAGGATTTCGAGCGCTTCGTCGAAGGTGTGGGCGATTCCGGATCGGGGCAGACCGATACCGGCTTGGATCATGGTCTGCTTGAATGCGTCGCGGTCTTCGGCCCGATGAATCGTCTCGCGATCGGCGCCGATGAGCCGCACGTTTTGACGTTCGAGGACGCCATGTTCTGCGGCTTCCATCGCGCAGTTCAAACCGGTTTGCCCACCGAGCGTTGGCAGGATCGCGTCGACCGGTGTGCCACGCTTGGCTTCGATTGTGAGGATTTCTTCGAGGACTTCCCAGTTGATCGGCTCGATGTAGGTTCGATCCGCCAACTGGGGGTCGGTCATGATTGTGGCTGGATTACTGTTTAGAAGGACAACGCTGACGCCTTCTTCGCGAAGCGCCCGGCATGCCTGCGTTCCGGAATAGTCGAATTCACAAGCTTGGCCAATGACAATAGGACCACTTCCGATGATGAGTACGCGGTTGATGGACGGGTGCCGGGGCATGGCGTCGGCGTTCCTCGCGTTTGGGCTTGACGTGCGACTTGTCGCACAAGTTGAGGGGAACATAGCAAAGTCTGAGGATGGTTCAACGCCTGAATTCTCAAAGCGATGTTGAATTGTTCCGAATGCACCGGTGCAAACGCGCAAGCGTCAGTTGGTGTTGCATATTACGCTTGCGACGAATGAGCAGGACAACGCGCGGAATGACCCGAACCTGACCGCGCGGCTTGGGATGCAAACGACGGTGTCATATTTTCAACCGGACAAATTGATTTCAAATCGCGCAAGTTTTTTCTCTGCCAACTGTTTTGATCGATGCGATTCCGATGGCGGAAGCGCGTGGTCGGAAAACTCACAGCCGACGACGTGCGGGGGCTGTGAGTTGTTCGTCACCGCTTCTTGGGCAGAATCCGATGGGTTGGAACTGATAGGGTAGCCGTCGAAATCGGTGATTTTGTGATGGACTCGGTTTTCGACTACAGTTGCGGCTGGCAGCGGAAATAAAGGCATGCAAGCGCTTTCATCAGGCTCCTGGAGATGCACCCCATGAACAAAGGCTTTCGTCATCGCGCCGGGCGGCTGAGCGCATTGCTGGCATTGGTACTGCTCGCTGGATACGTGTCGCGTGCAGAGGCTGACGCCCCCCAAGCCGGGCAAGTGGCGGCATCGAAGCGCGTTGAAGAATTGCTGGGCGCGATGTCGCTTGAAGAAAAGCTCGGGCAGTTGACCCAGCGGCCCGGCGGCATGCGTTCAGACGACAACCCCGAAGTCGCCCGCACCAAACTTGAAGATCTCAAAACGGAAATTCGCGAAGGTCGGGTTGGTTCGCTCCTCGGCGCGTTCGGCGCGGAATACATCAACGACCTGCAACGGGTGGCTGTCGAAGAATCGAAGCACGGCATTCCGCTGATCATTGGTAACGACATCATCCATGGCTGCCGAACGACCTTCCCCATCCCGCTGGCGGAAGCCGCGAGTTGGGATTTGAAACTTGTCGAACGCAGTGCGCACATCGCTGCCGTCGAAGCCGCTGCCTCCGGAACCGATTGGACCTTCGCCCCGATGGTCGACATCTGCCGCGACCCGCGGTGGGGACGGGTGGCTGAAGGCTCGGGCGAAGACCCATACCTTGGCGCGCAAATGGCAGCTGCCCGCGTTCGCGGGTTTCAAGGGCGCGATCT
>DDIR01000044.1:24537-46494 GCA_002338715.1 Phycisphaerales bacterium UBA1845
GGTTTCAAGGGCGCGATCTGCGAGCGCCCGATTCGCTGCTTGCCTGCGCGAAACACTTCGCCGCGTACGGTGCGCCGGAAGCGGGGAAGGATTACAACACCGTCGACATTTCGCTCGCAACGTTTTTCGAAGTGCATCTGCCGCCGTTTCGAGCGGCTGTCGATGCGGGCGTTGGAACATTGATGAGCGCGTTCAACGAAATCAACGGCGTGCCCGCAACCGCAAACCGATTCCTGATGACCGACATACTGCGAAGGCAATGGGGATTCGACGGATTCGTTGTCAGCGACTGGACAGCCGTCACCGAACTTGTCGCGCATGGTTATGCCCGCGACGAAGCCGATGCGGCCGCCCTTGCGATTCATGCCGGTGTGGACATGGACATGACGTCGCAGGCGTTTCGCACGCATCTCGCGAAAGCGGTTGACGAAGCCCGCATCGATATCCGCACGATCGATGAAGCCGTCCGCCGCGTCTTGATGGGCAAGGAATCGATCGGGCTTTTTGAAAACCCGTACACCGATACGACGCTACACGACAAGGTGATACTCTGCGACGAACATCGCCATGCCGCGCGCGAGTCCGCCGGGCGCTCGATGGTCCTTCTCAAAAACGAGGGATCCGTTTTGCCCTTAAATTCCAGCGTCAAGAAGATCGCGCTCATCGGTCCATTGGCTGACAACCAGCGCGAGTTACTGGGTACGTGGGCGTCTATCGGGAAGGCTGAAGACGTCATCGCGATCCGCACCGCGCTAACGGAAGCCGTTGGGGACGGTGTCGACGTTGCCTACGCAAAGGGGTGCGAAATCGAAGGCGGTTATACGTCTGGTATCGCAGGCGCTGTCGAAGTCGCCAACGAAAGCGACGTTGCGATCGTGGTCGTGGGCGAGACGGCTAGCATGAGCGGTGAAGCCAGTTGCCGATCGAACATCGACCTGCCGGGACATCAACTGGAACTCGTCAAAGCGATTCAAGCGACCGGCAAGCCGGTCGTTGTACTCGTTGCGAGTGGGCGGCCTTTGGCGATTCCTTGGGTGGCAGCAAATGTTCCTGCGATTGTGCAGATCTGGCATCCGGGTGTGGAAGCTGGGCATGCGGTGGCGGACGTTTTGTTTGGCAAGATCAATCCGTCGGCGAAGTTGCCGATCACGATTCCGCGCAACGTCGGGCAGGTTCCGATTTACTACGCCCACAAATCGACGGGTCGGCCTCCCACCGATTCCTTCTTCACGTCCAAGTACAGCGATGTGCCATGGACGCCGCTTTATCCGTTTGGGTTTGGATTGAGTTACACAACGTTTGAATACGCCGACCTGGCATTGTCGCAAAGCAAAATGAAACCGGGCGAATCGATCACCGCCAGCGCGACCATCACCAACACGGGCAAGGTCGCCGGCGAAGAAATCGTCCAGCTCTACATCCGCGACAAAGTGGGTTCACGCACGCGGCCGGTCCGACAGCTTCGCGGTTTCAAACGCGTGTCACTCGCACCGGGCGAATCGCAAACGGTTGAATTCAAGCTGACCGAAAATGACCTCGCCTACTGGGACAACAAGTTCGGATTCGAAGCCGAACCAGGCGATTTCACCGTATGGATCGCTCCGAACTCAGCCGACGGGTTGTCCGCGGAATTTGAACTCATCGGACAACAAAAGAACTAATCGCGCGATCCATTCGAGAAACAATATGTCACAGATGCGACAAACCGCCGAGTCCGATCGAATTCCTTTTGCTCAGAAGCTGGCGTTTGGATTCGGGATGGCCACCCCGATCGCATTTGTAAACTCGGTCAACCAACTCACCAACCTTATCTACAACATCGCGCTCGGCGTCAGCCCCGTTTTGCTGGGCGTCGCTCAAATGATCCCGCGCCTTTGGGATGCGATTTCCGATCCGTTGGCTGGTTATCTTTCCGACAACACCCGAAGTCGATGGGGTCGAAGAAAACCGTACATCGTCATCGGCGGGATCAGTGTTGCGCTGACGTACGTGCTCGTCTGGACGGTTCCCAGCGGGCTGAGTGAAAACGCTGTATTTGCTTACTACCTCGGGATGAGTTTGCTCTTTTACACAGCCGTCACCGCCATGTCCGTCCCATTGGTTGCACTCGGTTGCGAAATGAGTGCGGACTATCACGAGCGGACTCGTCTCTTTGCATACGGAGGATTCATTGGCAACGTCTTTGCAATCCTGACGCCGTGGATGTACTGGCTCGCGACGCAACCCTATCTGTTCGACGACGAGGTCGAGGGGATGAAAGTTGTCGCGATCTTTGTCGCTGGCATCATCCTGGCATCGGCGCTGGTCTCCGGAATTGTCTGCCGCGAACCAAAGATTGAGCAGGTTCGCAAGCAGCGGAAGATCAAGTTCTGGGCCAGCATCGCCGCGACGATGAAGAACAAGACGTACCTGCGCCTTATTGGCATCGTGTTCTGTGTGACTGCCGGTTTCAATCTCGTGAACAGTTTCGCCAACTACATCATGATTTACTACCTGTTCGACGGCGTGAAGGACAAGGCATCATTTATCATGGGCGTCAATGGAACCGCTTGGGCAATCGCCGCATTGATCGCGGTTTTTCCAATGGCTTGGACAAGCAAACGCCTCGGCAAGGCGAAGACCGTGCAGATTTCCGCGTTGATTATGTTGATTGGGTGCCTCCTCAAGATCGTCTGCTACAACCGTACTTATCCCTGGTTGACGTTGATTCCCACCGTGTTGATCGCGATCGGCATGCTCGTGTTGTACACGATGGCTGGCGCGATGATCGCGGACATTTGCGACGAAGATGAACTGGAAAACGGCGTCCGGCGGGAAGGCAGCTACTCCGCGGTATACAGCTGGTGGCTGAAGTTCGCGGTGTCCACAGGAATTCTGATCGCGGGATTGTTGTTGGAATCAACGGGTTATACGAACGTCCTGGACCAACAGCACTCGTTGACACTGTTCTGGTTGCGGGCGTTTGAAATCGGTTTGCCAGCGATCTTCTGCGCGATCGGATACCGCTTGTTGGCCAACTACCCGCTGACCGAAGACCGCGTTTACGAAATCAAAGAAGCGTTGGCCCGGCGGCATAAATTGGAAGATGCAGCCGAGGCTAATGGGCTTTCGGACAACCACACGACTGACGCGTGACGAGTTCGGGGCGCAGGGCGATGTGGCGTTTGGGCAGGGTGGGGTCGTCGAGGCGCTGACAGACCAGTTCGATTGCGGTCGCGCCCATCTCAGCCAGCGGAACGCGCACGGTGGTCAGTTGCGGGCGGGTCATGCGGGCGATGCGCGTGTCGTCGAAACCCACCACCGCGATATCCCGAGGCACCCGCAGTTGCAGCGCGTGGGCCGCATCGATAAATCCGCAGGCCATCTCGTCGTTCGCCGCAAACACACAGTGCTTTTCACCCTTCCAGTTGGGCAGATGCTGAATCGCGAATGCGTACGCGGTGTCGTAGTCGTAGTCGAGGTGGTGCACATCTTCGTTGCGAAATGGTGTACCCGTTTCGGCGAGGATTTCCTGATACGCCTTGAAACGTGCGATCGAGTCCATGTTCGTTTCCCAACCACCGACGAAGAAAATCCGCTTGGCATGGCAGGTGTTGATCAGGTGTCGCATCATCGCTGACGCGCCAGCCCGCTGGTCGATCACAACGCTGTCGTGCGATGTACCCGGTACGTCGGTGTCGATCAGCACGAGCGGCAGGTGAAGGTCGGCCAACGCTTGCTCAATGTGGTCGGTGACTTCCGCAACCATGATCGCGATGCCGTCCATGAACTGGCGCTGGCGCAAACTGCCGACGAGTCCGCGCGTATCCAGTGGATCGTGAGCCGACGACAACACGAGGCTGTACCCAAGCTCATGCGCCCGCAGATTCGCCCCACGGATGATCCCGGAATAAAACTCACCGTGCATGTCGGGCAGGACCAGACCGATCATCTCGCTCTTGCGAAGCATCAAGCCGCGGGCGAAGGCGTTGGGGTGGTAACCGAGTTCGCGGATGGCGGCTTCGACGCGCTCGCGCGTTTGTGCGTTGACCAGTGCGGGGCGGTTGATCGTGCGCGAAACGGTGCTGATCGATACGTTTGCCCGAAGGGCGACGTCTGAGATTGAGGCGGCCATGCCGTGTTCCTTCCTGAACCACTGGTCTGTTGACATAGCCAGCGGGCCCTAGTATCTGCTGACAGGATGAATCGTCAACACATGTTATCGTTGCTGATAGGAACGTCGGTGTTTGCGGCCAATCCTTCGCCCGACATTTTGCGGTCTGACGACACGAAATCCGTTGCATCGTATCGTTTTTTGGGCGCGGACGAGAAGCTGCTCGACGACGTTCAGCGGGGTTGCTTCGAGTATCTCTGGCACGAAGTAAGACCGCCCGCATATGTGGTCAAGGATCGCAAGAAAGCGCCGGTCGCGAGCGTTGCAGCCGTCGGGTTTCAGCTTTCGGCGATACCGATCGGCGTCGAACGCGGTTGGATCACGCGCGACGAGGGAGAGACGCGGGCGCTGGCGATTCTCGATGCGCTGCTTGGTCGAGACGACAACCGCCATGAAGGCATCTTCCTGCATTTCGTTGATCTGGAAACTGCCGGCCTGTCGACGACTGCTTACGAAGTGCTCGCGAGCACGATCGATACGTCGCTGTTGCTGCCCGGCGCGATGACCGTGTCGGAATATTTTGGCGGTAAGGTGCGTGAGCGTGCGGACCAGATGCTGCGTGAGGCGAACTGGCGCGCGTTTGTCGACAAGGCGAGCGGGCTGGTCTGCATGGGGTGGCGGCCCGACGATCGCAGCAAGATGAACGGTTCGGGTAAATATCACAAATCGCTGTGGCAACTGTCCAGCGCAGAAGAGCATCTGGTCTATTGGTTGGCGATTGGTTCACCGGTCGAAGCACACGCCGCCGATCCCAAGTCATACTACAAGCTTCGTCGCGAAATCAAGCAGCACGGCGACATGCAGCCGTACGTGGTGTCATGGAGTGGCACTTTGTTTCACTACTTCTTCGATCACTGCTGGATTGATTACCGATCGTTGGCGGCTGACAATCCCAAGGAATTTGGCGTTGACGCGCCGCGGGTGGATTGGTTTGAAAATTCGCGCCGGGCGGTCTTGACCCATCGGCAGCGATGCATCGAAGCCGCGAAGCAATTCAAGACGTTCGGTCCCAATGTGTGGGGGCAAAGCGCGTGCGACGGTCCGGACGGATACGCGGTGCCCCATGTCGGGCCCAACATCTCGAACGACGACAAGTGGTTCGGTGGAATTGTCGCGCCTTATGCCGCGGCATCGGCGATCATGTTCACACCGGAAGAAAGCATGGCCGCCATTCGCGAAATGCGATCGTTGAAAGATGAGAACGGAAATCCTTTGATCTGGCGCGACCCGGCAAAGGGCGGATACGGGTTCGCCGACAGTTTCAATCTGGATCGCGGTTTTGTCAGCGACGATTACGTGGGTATCGATGAAGGGCCGATGATCCTGGCGATCGAGAACGCGCGGACGGGTTTGATCTGGCGGTTGTTCATGCAGCATCCAGCCAGTCAGCGGGCGGTTGGGCGGTTGAAGCTCTCAAAGGCGGCGGACCGTTAGCGATTGAAACGTTGACGGTAGTTCGCATAATCAGGGCATATGCATTCGGGCCAAAGCATTAACGGAACACAAGTTAAGGGCCAATTCGGGGTGACCTGCCCGAGCGGGTTTGCGTGGAGACGGTTATAGGACGCCATCTTGCGATAGCGAGTTTGCGATTGATCGTATCCGGCGGATGGGTTAGGATGAAAGCGCTTTCAGTATGCCCAGCGATGGGGCGGCAGAAACCTCGATCCACCTCGCTTCAACTGACGTTGCGACGGGCGGTTTCGATTTGGGTTTGGGAGACCCGCCTCGGAAAGGATCCGTTCCATGACCATTGCAACAACCCCGCATTCCCATCTGGGCGGTGCGGTTGATTTGAAAAATCTCTTGCCCAATCGATACGGTCATTTTTCACCCGATGGTCGGGAATACCAGATCACCGACTGGCGCACACCGCGCCCATGGGTCAACATCATCGGCAACACGCGGCAGGGGTTGGCCGTCAGTCAAACCGGCAGCGGTTTCAGTTGGATCGACAACTCGCAACTCGGCGTCATCACCCGTTGGCAGCAGGAATTCGTTCAGGATTCGTCCGGCAAGTTCCTTTACGTGCGCGATGCAGACAAGAAAGATGTGTGGTCGCTCGCGCCCGCACCATGTTGGCCGGCGTATGACGAGTTCCTCTGTCGTCACGGACTCGGCTACACCGTTTTTGAAACCACGATCAAAGGCATCAACGCAAAGTGGACGCTGTGGGTCGATCCGGTCACGACGGCTGAGCTTTGGCTGGTCGAGTTAAAGAATCTTTCCGATGGTCCGCGACGACTCGAGTTGTGCGGGGCGCTGGAGTGGAATTGTGGTGTCGCACCGTCGCCGCGCCGCGAGTTCCACAAGCTCTTTCTCGAAACGCATTACGACCTGGACCGCCGCGCAATCATCGCCCGCAACCACATGTGGGAAGTGAATCACAAAAAGTATGGCCACTGGAATCGCCCCTGGCCTTTTGTTGCTGCGTTTTCCGCGACCGAACCCGTGCAAGCCGCACAAGGCGACAAAGCTGAGTTCGCCGGGCGCTATCGCGGGATGGACAAACCGGCAGCGCTTGAAGCCAACAACTGGCAGCCGCGTTTCGGACGGCATCAGGATCCGATCGGGGCGCTGCGCTGTGAGGTTGAACTTCGCGGCGGCGAGTCGCGCACGATGGGCTTCGTGATTGCGGCGGCTGACGATGACGATGCGTTGGCGAATGTGCTCAAGCAGTTTGAATCGTGCGACGCGATCGCCAATTCGCTCGAAAGCGTGAAGCAGGATTGGGTCGAGCGGTTGTCGGAGCATCGCATCGAAACGCCCGATCCCAGCATCGATCTGTTGACCAACGATTGGCTGCGCTATCAAGCGATCGTCGGGCGCATGTGGGGGCGCGGTGGATATTATCAGCAGAGCGGGGCGTATGGTTTCCGCGATCAGTTGCAGGATTCGCAGGTCTGGCTGACGATCGATCCGGAGAAGTGTCGCGAGCAAATCAACCTGCACGCGTCACATCAGTTCAAAGATGGATCGGTGTATCACTGGTGGCATCCGCTTAGTGAAGACGGTTTGATCACGACGATGACGGATGACCTGCTGTGGCTGGCGTTTGTGTCGGCCAACTACATCCGCGAAACTGGCGATGTTTCGATCCTCTGCGACGAAACGCCGTTTCTCGATGACAAGAATCCCGCAACGCTTCGCGAGCACGTGTTCCGTGCGTTCGAGCGCGTTTTTCGCAGGACGAGTCCGCGCGGTTTGCCGTACATCGGCGCCGGCGATTGGAACGATGGATTGAGTGCGGCTGGCTTGCAGGAAAAAGGCGAGTCGATTTGGCTTGGGCATTTCTTTGCGGGCATCCTTGGTGACTGGGCGCACATCCTGACGTCATTGGGCGAGCAGGATGAGGCCAACGTGCTCCGGCAGCGTCGGGCGAAGTTGGTTGCGGCGATTAATGAACACGGGTGGGATGGCGAATGGTATTCACGCGCGACGCTCGACGACGGTTCCAAACTCGGTAGCGCCGAATGCGATGCCGGTAAGATTTTCCTCAACGCGCAGACCTGGGCGATCCTCAACAACATCGCCGATGCACCGCGGGCCGAGCAGTGTTGGAAAGCTGTCTGCGAAAACCTCGTCAGCGAAGCCGGCGCGTTGCTGTTGGCACCTGCATTCACCAAGCCGGCAGAGCAGATCGGTTACATCACCCGTTATGCACCGGGGCTCCGTGAGAATGGCGGGGTCTATACGCACGCGGCGACCTGGGCGATCGCAGCCGCTGCAAAGATGCGCGATCACGAAACGCTTGGGCAACTGCTAACTGCGATCAATCCGACCAACAAGGATCCGGAGCGTTACTGGGCTGAGCCTTACGTGACGCCGGGCAATGTGGACGGACCCCTTTCGCCGAACTTCGGCCGCGGTGGTTGGACGTGGTACACCGGATCAGCGGCTTGGCTCCACCGGGTGATTTGCGAGTGGGTGCTTGGCGTGCGTCCGACCTGGGAAGGGTTGCTCGTCGATCCGTGTATGCCGAAGGGTTGGACGACCGCGAAGATCACGCGCCCCTATCGCGGCAACGTATACGACATACAAATCGACGTGACGAATCAAAACGGCAAGCAAGCGAAGTTGACGCTCGACGGCAAAGAGATTTCCGGAAATGTGATCCCGCCAACGAAGGTGACGGGTCAGCGACACCAAGTCAAATTGCAATACGTGTAGTTGTCGGGTGGGCCATGCCCACCATGTCGTTGGCGTTTGAGAATGTTGGCAATCAAACGGCGGTGGGCACGGCCCACCCTACGGTGTGTCGTATAGCGTGATGAAGGTTACCGCATCGTAAAGATCGACGTCCCCATCATTGTCCAGATCCGAATCGGCGAATTCGCCGGCAGAGCATCCGGCGGGCGGCGTCGTCGTGTTGGGCCCACCAATACACTCGGCAAACACCGCGTAGTCCGCACCATCGATGTCGCCATCGGTGTCGAAGTCCACTTCAAAGTACATCCCGATCGCCGTCATCATCGGGCGAATCTCGGGGTTGGACATGAAAACCCGCCAGCACAAACCGGTGCGGTAGTTTTCGATCATCGGCGCGATGGGCCCCTGGTCGATCGCGATGTAACCCGGTGCGATCCAATTCTCACCGGGATGGTACGCGTCATAGAAGCCGGCTGGTCCGAGCAGCGATGACCCGTAGGTGTCGTAGAAGTATCGCATTGTCGCCAATGATTCTTCCGGCGTGTATGGCGTGGCGCTCGCAGCCGCTGTCGGTGAAATCGTTCCGTTGTCGTTGGTCGGTGAGTGAGCGCTGTACCCGAACGGATCGAAGCTTGCGGTCAAGCCCCATCCGAACGCATTGTACCCGACGAAGTCGTTGGGGTTGTCGATCGCGTATTCGCGATGAAGCAGGGAGATGTTGCGGGCGTTCTCGAAATAGTTGGTGTGGCTGTCACGCTTGTATCGTGGGTCGAAACCGAGATTGGAATAGTGCGTGAAGAACAGCGGTCCGCCGCCGATCGGTCCAACATCCTGCGTGATACCGTAGAACGTGTTGCCATTGTCATACCCGCCGACGCCTGCCCAGCCCGACGTATACGCCGCTGCCGGCATGGGGTGGGTCGGTGATGCAACCGCGAGCAGGTACACCATCATCGCCTCATTGTAGCCGCGCACCTGATGATTCAGCGCGAAATCAAAATCGGGCGACCAGTGCCAGTACAAGATATTGCTGCCCGGGAAGCGGCGATACCAATCCCATTCGACGCCTTCCCACATGCTCGTCGCCCGCGAACGAATCTCAACTTCAACCGGATCGACCGGATCATCGAAGTACTGGCGAACGGACAAAATGCCTTCGACGAGAAATGCCGTCTCGACCAGGTCGCCACCGTTGTCCATCGCGCCTGCGAATGCAATGGTTGCACCGGTGACGCCGTTGTAGTGATGCGACCATGCACCGTGATATCGCGGTGTTGTGTCTTCAAGGAACGTGAGGATTTGAAGGACGCGGGCTGCGATGTCGGCGCGGGTTTCGTATCCGCGTTCAGCCCCAACGATGAACGTGATCAAACCCATTCCAGTGCCACCAGTTGTCACTGTGTTGAGCGAATGGCCCATGTTGATGCCTTCGCGGGCCAACCCGCAATTGGGATGACCGAAGTTCCAGAAATAACGGAAGTGGCTTTCCTGGATCAGGTCAAGCAGGGCGTCATCGGTCAGTCCGTTGTAGGCGGCTTCGACCACCGTGCTGTTGGCCAACTCGTTACCACCGACTTGCGTGGCGACGTAGTAATAGCCGGTCGGTGCGCCCGGTCCGACGTTGTCGCGGTAGCTGGTGGTGGTCAGCGGTGGGCCATTGAGTTTAACGAATGGTCCGCCGACATTGTCGCCGCGGTAGACGTTGTAGCCGTCAAGCCCGGGTTCATCCGACGCATTCCACGCGAGGTCGACATGGTCTTCGAATGCGACCAATGCGAGTTCGCTTGGTTGTGGTGGGTCTTGCGGATTCCGCAGTCGCATGTTGTCGACGAAAACCGTTCCGGTTGAGCCGGCTAAGTTCTCAAAGACGAACGCGAAGATGTCATTCAAGCCGGTTTGCGATCGGTTTGAAACGTCGAGTGAAACCGTAGTCCACACGTCGGCTGTGATTGGAAGTGACGTGGCTTGTTGCCAGTTGTCGGGCGGGTTCCAGGATGGACTCCACACGCCCATGATGCCGGGGATCATTGACGGGGTAACCGCGTAAACGTCTACGAGCAACTCATCGTTGCCATCGAGGTCATACGTGGTTGAAGACCAGTTGTGGCGAATCTCGAACTTGCCGTCGAGTTCGTTGACGAGGTCCAACCGCAGCATGAATCCGCCATCGGTCGCAGTCGGTGCGCCCCCGGTGCCCGACGCGACGATCGAAAGAGACAAGCCGGCATCACCCGCATTGGGCGTGACGGTGAGGTCGGTTTCAGAGGGTTCGTAGCTGGCCAGCGGCGTGAAGATGTCGGCGCGTGCGAATGTCGTGAAAATCGCCAAGACGCATCCGACCAACGGGACGAGGCGCGCGTGATGCCGTGTTGAAGTGTTTATGATTCCATGCATGATTCGCGTTCCCCTGCCGAGTTTGAGTCAAGATGTTGTGGTGATTCGATAGCGTTCCAACCTCCACGGGCGATCCAGTCGGCATACCAGAGTCCGCTATCTTTGATTGTACGCACCTGCGTTTCGAAATCGCAATGAACCAAGCCGAATCGCTTGGCAAAACCGTGCGCCCATTCAAGGTTATCGATCAACGACCACACAAAATATCCGCGTAAATCGACGCCTTTTTCTACTGCCCTGCGAGCGGATTCAAAGTGCGTCCGAATATAGTCGATGCGCTCGGGGTCGTGGACGAAGCCGTCCTCGACGATTTCGTTCTCTTTGGCCATCCCGTTTTCCGTGAGATACACGGGAAGGTTGCCGTATCGTTGAGTCAGCCAGATCAGCAGCGATTCAAGACCTTCCGCAACGATGGGCCAACCCATCGCGGTTTTCGGTCGATTCGGATCCGACCTGCGGATGTAACCCATCGGATTCTCACCGGGGGCTGCGCTGACGAGATCGCTGAAGTAGTAATTCGTCGCGATGAAGTCGATCGATTGCTTGACGAGCTTTTGATCTTCATCGGAAAACTGCGGGATCAAATCACCGTATGCGCTACGCATTTCATTCGGGTAGTCACCGAACCAGACGGGGTCGCCAAACCAGCCGGCCATGTCGATCAAAGCCCGCTGCGCTGCGTCGCGATCATCGATCGTGTCGCTGGCGGGATACATGAACTCGCAATTGAGATTGATGCCAATTTCGCCGCGGTATCCACCGGCCCGAAACGCTGCGACTGCAAGTGCGTGGGCGCGGAGCAGTTGATGACCGACCTGAAATCCGCGTCGGCGATCCTGAACTCCTGGCGCGAATGCACCATTGAAGTAGCCGAAATATGCAACGCACCACGGCTCGTTGATGGTAAACCAATGCGACACACGATCGCCGATGCGATCAAAGATGAGTCTTGAGTAGTCTGCAAAGTGGCGGGCGGTGTCGGGGTGTTCCCAGCCGCCAAGTTTCATTTGCAATGCTTGCGGAAGATCCCAGTGATAAAGCGTGACGTATGGGGCGATGTCGGCTGCGATGAGTTCATCAACGAGACGGTCATAAAAATCGAGACCGGCTTGGTTGACCGTGCCGGTACCTTCCGGCAGGACGCGGGGCCAACTGATGCTGAACCGGTATCCCTGAAGGTTGAGCGCCTTCATCAAGGCGACATCATCGCGGTAATGGCTGACATGGTTGCAGGAGCGCAATCCGTTTGCACCGCCCGCGATCTTGCCCGGAATTTCACAGAAAACGTCCCAAATACTGGTCCCGCGCTGCCCGATTTCGCCTGATCCTTCGATCTGGAAGGCGGAGGTGGCTGCCCCCCAGGTGAATGGTCTTTTGGTCGTCATTATTGGAGTTTTCCGAAGCCCTGACAGGGGGTTTGACCAATTCGATGACAGATCTAAGATCTTTTCTAGAATAAAGTTGCGCGATACATCGTGGCCCATTGAAACCGGGGCGCGAATTCAATGTGATCATAGGTCAGTTCGGCGCTAAAATACATCGTAACAAGGTATGAAAGCGCTTGCAATGGTGGGTCGGCGCGTTTATGATGGACTATAGTCCGAGGGCGTCTCTACCGCTGCACCGGACTCTCTTCCGCGGCAGCGATTATTGTGAGCAAATGTGGCTCTGCGGCGACTTTTCAAATCTCTCATTTTGGAGGAGTAAAGATGCAACAAAGGAAAGGCACAAGCTATTCACTGCTGGTCGCAGTGGCTACGGTCACCGCGCTGGGTGTTGCGGTTGAGGCCATGGCGGCTCCAACGGTCACGGGTGCGCTGCTCAATACCCGCGTCTTCAATGACGATGGCGGTTCAACGCTCAACACAATCAACAACTTTCCCACTCAGGTGCAGTTCGACGACACAACGAATTCAGGTGCCGGTTTCGCAAATCTGCACAACTTCCACCTCGCCAGCGATTTCATCACCGAAGCCGTGTTCAACAACGGCGACAGCTTTGACTTCTCAGCCGACCTGACAATCAGCGGCGACGGTCAAGGCGAAGGCGGTCTTCAAGTCGCACCCTGGTGGTCGCACAATGTCGACGGCCGCTTCAACTTCCGGACCACCGATGGCGAAATCGCCGTTTTCGGTGGTCGTCTTCCTTTTTACAGCTTCACCGGTTCGCAGGGCCTGACCTACACCAAGGGTGACACGGTCAATGTCGGCGTGAAGTATCGCGCGAATGGCCTCAGCTCAGGTTCACCCGCGACGATTGAGTATTTGCTGACCCTCGGTGGAAATGATTACACCAGCGGCCCGTTGGCATTCGATGAAGGCAATGCAGCTGAAGGCATGGGCACGTGGGGCATGCTCGATGACGCCCGCGTTGGTGGTTATGTCCAGTACTTCACCGGTGGCAGTGGTGCAGGCAACGGTCTGGTCGCGAACTTTGGCAACATGAGCTTTGTACCTGAACCGGCAAGTCTCGCGCTGTTGGCGATGGGTGCCGTGACGATGCTTCGTCGTCGTCGCTAGTCAAATGAAGTTTGAATGCTGCGCGTTGACGCGCCTGATCCAATGGCGCGATGCGTGCGGACGATTGTTTTCCTTCATTGCGATGCGGCAGCAGCGAATCGCTGCCGCATCGGACTGAGGGGAATACGCAGATGAATTCGGGGGAACACGGGGACGTATGAAGCAAGGGATGGCCAACATGCGATTGAGAAGAAACCGAGCTGGATTCACGCTGGTCGAACTGTTGGTGGTGATATCCATCATCGCTTTGCTTGTCTCGATCCTGCTGCCTTCCCTCAAGAAGGCGCGCGATCAGGCGAAGGACACATTGTGCAAGGCGAACATGCATCAACTGGGTCTCGCGGTTCAATACTACGTGCAAGATTCCCAAGATCACCTGCCATGGATTCCGGGCGTTCCGATTGGCGGTGGCAGCCCGTACCACAAAGCCCCCTTCAAACAATACCGACATATCCTGCAACTCTGGCCTTACCTTAAAGATCTGAAAATCTACGAGTGCCCAAAGGCGAAGTCGGCCAACGCAAAAGGTGGCCAACCCGGTGCTCGGTCAATCACGGCAGAAGAATTCGTTTCGATGCAGGATAGTGCCAGTCCTTCGATGACCCAGTACTTCGCGGTCAAGAGCGACCCGCTCGTCAAGAAGTTTGTTCAGAATCGTGAATTCTCGTTCGTCAGCGTGCAGGAGTTTCAGGACCCAAGCACGAAGTTGCTGAAGAATGTGTACACAGAGTATTGGTTCAACGATTGGAATGACGGAGCCGGTGACATTCCGGCGATCAGCGGAAATCTGATCAACATGATTCCGTTCCCCGATTTGTCGGTGATGTTCAGCGATGCATTGCCACAGCGTCCGCGTCACAACGGCGGGCATCACATTCTCTTCCTCGACACCCACGTCGAGTGGTTCAAGCAAGAACGATATTTCGACTACGAAGCCGGCAGTTATCAAGAGGCGAACGATAAAGATCGGTTTGGTAATCGCCCGTATTGGTCGTGGGGTTTGAGCAAGGGCGGAAACAAGGTCGTGGACGGTTCGACGGGTCAGTACTCGAACTAGGCGGATTGCGCATTCGGCGGATCAGGTCGAAAGCCAATCGCGCGTGGTTGCGGTCCAAGAGGTTGAACGAAGTCAACAGGTTTGATTGAAGATCAAAACGTCGCACGAGTGCAGTCCACTTGGGCGGAAAGCGGCAAAGTTCAAGAGGCGGAAGGAAAGCAGTGATGAAAGCTCAAAAAACATTGGTATTGGCGATGCTTGCGTCGCTGATTTCGTTCGGAGCAGCAAATGCAGCTCAAAATATCTTGCTCAACGGCAGCATCGAAGACAGCGACGCAAATGCGCTGGATCCGTTTGTTCCCGGTGGATGGGAACTCAGCGGCAACGTGATTGAACGCTCGTCGGAGGCGAATCTCGTCCCGGTCGGCGCAGGACACGCGCTGAAGGCATTCCAAAGCAACCCGACCGAACTGGCGTTCCAGGATATCCCGGTCGCGGGTGGCTCGGACAGTGTCACGGTCAGTGCTCAGTTGTATACCAGAACAGGTGACAAAGTCGGCGGGAACGCGATTGCGGGTATCGCACTCGGATTCTTCGACAACGGAGGCAATCAGGTCGGCGGTGCCACGCAGTTTAACTTCGTGATGGATGCGTCTTCGCCGGCTGACACCTGGATTCCGGCGTCAATCGGCCCGGTGGCGGCGCCTGCGGGAGCAACCAAAGCCAGAATGACCTGCGTCTGGATTGCAAGCTCCGGTTCCGGTGCTGCGTTTTGGGACGACGCACGGTTGACCCTCAACGGCGATCCGACCAACCTCCTCGCCAACGGTGATTTTGAGTTGGCTGGTCCCGGTGAAGCGTCCCCCAATGCAGTGGCTGAATGGGGCGGATTCGGTGATCAGCGTCCTTCAGAAGATCATTCGCTTCACGGTGATGTCAGCTTGAAGATCGGCACCGATTCGGCGTTCAGTGGACTGTTCCAGAACATGACCGAGGTCTTTGAAGGCGAACGCGTTTTGCTCAAAGGACGCGTGTTGCACACCTCGACCAACGGTTTGACGAACAACGCCCTTGCCGGTTTGAAGCTTGAATTCTCACCGCCCGGTGGTTCATCGCTGCCGCCGCCTTCGGAAAACTTCCCATTCGGTGCGGACTCGACGTCCAACGCGTGGGTGATGATCGACATCGGTACCATTGGTGTTGAAGTTCCGGATGATGCCGGTCTCGCCCGTATTACGATGATCATGTTCCCCGATGCGTCGACCAACAGCGTCGTTTATTTTGATCAGGCGTTCGCGGCATTGTCCCGCGCCCCGTCAACGAACCTGTTGACCAACTCGAGTTTTGAAAACGGATTCGGTGGTCCCAACGGAATCGACGATTGGCAGGAGTTTGGTCCGGAAGCACAGCTTTCGTTTGAAGTCGGTGGGTTGGAGAACAACCTGGTGGATGAAGATGTGTTTGGTGCCAGTGCGAAGATGGCTGGTTCCGATTTCACCGGTATCTCGCAAGAAATTTCGCTGCCATCGACGCTTCTGCCAAATGAAACGTTGTACGTGCGGGCTTTCGTCAGGCAGCAGGATGTCGAAGCCCAGCAGCTTCACGGTACCGCAAAAGCCGGCGTCAAGATCGAATGGATCGCGGGAACGCTTCCCGGCGTTATCGATATTGGCAGCAGTGCCGATGATCATACGATTGACTCCACCAGTCCGACCGATGTCTGGATTCCATTGGAAATCGACTTCACGATGCCAGCCGGCAATGCCGCGTTGACGCGAGCTGTCTGCATTGTGTCAGCCGGCACGGGAACGGGCGAAGTCTTCTTTGACAATCTTGAAGCCGTCATCACCAATCGTTTCGATGGCGCAGATGCCGACGGCGACGACGACGAAGACCTGTTCAACTTCGGCGAGTTCCAACGGTGTTTCACCGGTAGCGGTGCGGGCGATCTCGATTGGAATTGCACGGTGTTCGACAACGACGAAGATATCGACATCGATCTGGTTGACTTCAACTACTTCCACCCGAGAATCACGGGCCCGTAAGGAAGACGCCCAGTACGCTGAATGTCAGCAAAACAAAGACAACCGAATGCCCTGCCGGATCTTCCGCGCAGGGCATTTTTATGCGCAGACGACAACTCTTGCAGAATTCGAGGCAAATCAATAATGCGTAAATCCAAATTGGCCGTCGATCGCAGCACCTGGGCTTTGATTACCGCGCTTCTCATCGCAACATCCCTCGCCAATGCCGCACCAACTATATTGGATGACTTTGAGACGTTGGATCGGTGGACCGTCAACGCGAATGATGGAGTCGTGGCCTCCATCAAGCCGGCGCCCGGCGTTGATGGCAAGTGCATGCAGCTGGATTTCGATTTTCGCGCGGGGGCGGGGTTTGTTGTGATCCGTCGCGTCGTTGACTTTGAACTGCCGGAAAACTATCGGTTCGCATTTGCGCTGAGGGGGGAAGCGCCTTCAAACAATTTGGAATTCAAACTTGTCGATCCGTCGGGTGACAACGTTTGGTGGGTCAATCGACGGAACCTGACCTTCCCCAAAACATGGGAGACCACACGCTACAAAGCCAGACACTTCGAGTTCGCATGGGGACCGGCTGGCAATGTCCCGATGAAGCGACTCGGCGCCATCGAATTCGCGGTGGCGGCTAGCAGCGGTGGGAAAGGGCGCGTGTTCATCGATTCACTCACTTACGAAGCCCTGCCCAAACCCAAGCCGGTCACGACTGCGCCGGGCATCCGGTTTTCTTCAAATACCAGCGTCGACTCCGCGAAACTCAAGACGCTTCCGCAAGACGGTACTGTTCACTGGCGACCGGCTGACGATGACGAATCGCGTTGGCTCGAACTCGACTTTCACGATGTGCGCGAATTGGGCGGTATCGTCATCGATTGGGCGGCTGACAATTATGCACGCAACTACGACGTTGAATTGACGCTCGACGGTTCGACTTGGGAACGCGCGGCGAGCGTTCGTGATGGCAATGGCCGACGTGACTACATACCGACGCGCGACGCCGAGGCGCTGGGCGTGCGCGTGGTGATTGCGGATGACGGACCGATCGAGATGCGCAGCGTGACCGTGCGCGATGTTGAATTTTCGCAGGATCAGAACCGGCTCTTTGAATCGATCACAGCCGAGTCGCCTCGCGGAAATTTCCCGGCGTACTTTCTAAGAGAGCATGCGCCCTGGACGATCGTCGGTGTATCCGGTGATACGAATGAAGCGCTCGTTGGTGCGTACGGACAGGTGGAGGTCAAACGCAGCGGCTGGTCGCTCGAACCGTTCTTGAATATTGGGGGCAAACTGCAAACCTGGGCGGATGCATCGATCAAACAATCGTTGGTGGAGGGCTACATTCCGATCCCGTCCGTCACGTGGGGCATCGACGGTTTGCAACTGACAACGACCGCGTTTGCGGATGGCGACGCCGAATCTTCGGAACTCGTCGTGTCATACGCGATACAAAACCAAAGCGCCGAGTCGGTCGAAGGCAATTTTTTCCTGGCCATCCGACCTTTTCAGGTGTTGCCACCGTGGCAGAATCTGAACATCACCGGGGGCGCGACATCCATCGATGCGATTTCAAGAGATGGTACAGGCGTTCACGTCAATGAAGATCCGCCGCTTGAACTTTGGACAACACCGGACGGATTTGGAGCGACCACTTTCGATGGCGGCGATATCAGCGAATACCTGGCCGCCAACGAACTGCCTATATCGCAAATGGTAGCGTGTAGCGATGGCAGTGCGTCGGGGGGGCTGCGCTATGCGTATGAACTTGCGCCCGGTGAAGACAAACTTGTCGTCGTCTCGATTCCGATGCATAAGGCGGCTAAGGCGGTGGCAAGTGGGGTCTCAGATCGCGATTACGCAAAACGCCTAACCAAGGCCGCTGATTCCTGGCGGACCATGCTCAATCGGGTGCGTTTGAAGCTCCCGCAATCACTGAAGCAATTGGAGGACACGTTCCGCGCGACGCAGGCGTATATCCTGATCAATCGCGACGGGCCAGCGATTCAGCCGGGTTCGCGGACGTACGAGCGCAGTTGGATTCGCGATGGATCGGTGACATCCACGGCGCTGCTGTCGTGCGGACATACGGATGCGGTGCGCGAATATCTGGATTGGTATGCGGGCAATCAATACCCCGATGGCAAGGTGCCATGCGTGGTTGATCGACGCGGTCCGGACCCGGTTCCGGAGCATGACAGCAGCGGCGAGTTGATCTACGCGATCAACACCTTCTATCGATTCACGCACGATCGAGCGTTTCTCGAATCCAAAGTCTCGAATGTGAAGCGAGCGGTGGACTACGTCGAAGCGCTTCGCAATCAACGCACCACCGATCATTACAAACACGGTGAAGGCGTGACCCGGGCGTGCTATGGCCTCGTGCCCGAATCGATCAGTCACGAGGGATACAGTGCCAAGCCCATGCATTCCTACTGGGACAATTTCTTCGTTGTCAAAGGTTTTAAGGATGCGGCTTCGATCGCAAATGAGTTGCAGGATTCTGAATTCGCGAAGCGTTGCACGAAGCTACACGATGCCCATCGCGACGCCCTGTATGACTCGCTCGATCTGTCGATGAAGCTGCACGACATCAAATACCTTCCTGGTTGCGCAGAGTTGGGCGACTTCGACGCGACGTCGACCGCGATCGCGGTCTTCCCATGCGAGCAACTTCAACACCTGCCTTCGGAGGCACTCGCGTTTACATTTGATCGCTACTTCGATTTCTTCCAGAAACGTGCGTCTGGTCAGGTGGAGTGGAACGATTACACGCCGTATGAGATTCGGATTGTCGATGCGTACGTGCGGATGGGGCAGCCGAAGCGGGCCCGCGCACTGCTTGATTTCTTTTTGAAGGATCAGCGACCAAACGCATGGCGACAGTGGGCCGAGGTGGTCTGGCGCGATCCGAAGGCGCCGCGATTTCGCGGCGACATGCCGCATACCTGGGTGGGAAGCGCGCTGATCAATTCGGTGCGATCGATGTTCGTGTACGAACGCGATGGTCAATTGGTGTTGCTAGCCGGCGCGGGCGAGACTTGGCTCGCCGAAGATTCGGGCGTGGAGATTGAAGGTTTCCCGACGTACTTTGGAACACTGAATCTGCGCGCGTCTATGACCGGTAACACGATGACTGTCGAACTGGCCGGTGATGCTCGCCCACCGAAAGGATTCGAGTTGACACTACCGCGCAAAGCCGCGCCAACCGATGTCGTGGTAGATGGAAAACCCGTTGCTGTTCCAACCGGTCAGCGTATCGCTCTGGACAGCGCGCGGCGCATTGTTGTCACTTGGCGCTGAGACTTGGCATCACCGGAGCGGAACCTATTTCACCGGCTCGAAGATCTCGCGGGCAAACGGCGGACCATCTTCAGTCGGTGTAAACTCGAAGCGATAGGTTTTGCCTTCCGAGACCTTCGGCGTGTAGTCAAAGACGTATGGCTTACCGATTTCAAGGCGGCCGGTCAGATACGAATCGGGCGTGCCGACTTTGTGATCGGGAATCAAGCTGGCGAAGTGGCCGCGTTCGAGTACGACCGGTTCGGATGACCCTGTGCGGAGGTTGAAGTGCTCGGGAATCCACTCATCCCAAAGCTCCACGGATGAGTTTCCAACGAATTCGACTTTGGGCGGGTCGATGCGTACCATGGCAATCGGAATGGCGATTTGAATTTCGACCGTTTGTCCATCGGACTTGCCGCAGGCGAATGCAACCATGTGATCCGGGCCACTCGACAGCATCGAGCCCAATCCGTAGTAACCACCCAGTACGAGGATGCCCGCGATGACGGCAAAAGTAACCAGCCCCTTCATGATCTATCCTTTCCGTTTCGGTTTGATTAATTCGTTTATTATGGTACGGATCGAGCAAATGACTACCATTGTCCGCAGGATTAGTAGTGAATTCCAGTTGGCTCTCATTGTAGCCATTACAGTAGTAGGATGCACGCCTCCGGCTGACAACGTTGGAGACTCTGGTGGCTCGGGCGACTCCGGCGATCTGGGTGGGGTGGATGGGGCTGGCGCTGCACAGCTTGTGGACAATGAATTGGTATTGAGTGTTGCGAGTTCGCGTGAGGGCGAGATTCTCAAGACGGTGGTGACAGATGGCAATGGTGATGTTCAATTCGATCTTGAGGTCGGACGGGAGCGTGTCATATTTCTGCGTCATCGTGACAATACGGAAGCCGAGCTAGAGTTCCCCGAGCCTTTGACTGATCTTCCATCGGAGGCAGCGGCTGACGCTCTTGGACGCTTTCTTGCAGCACAGGACTATGAGGCAAGCCTCGCCGAGCGGGGTAGGATCATCGATAATCCCGGATGCGATTGGGTGCCGAACGATCCGGCATGCATGGTGCGGTGCTGTGCAGCCCACGACGAGTGCTACTACAACGATGACTGTTCGGCATTGTCGTGGATCACCGGGCCACTGGATTTTGACTGCTACTTGTGCAATGTGCAGGCGATCCTGTGCATTCTAAGCCGCTGTCCATTCTCCGAAGGCGACCCGGATGAGATTGGTTGCTTCGACGCGGCATGCGGCGCGGGATACGCGTGTCCGAGCTTGGACTGTGACGAGTGCGAGTCACCGTGTGTTGGTGATGACTCAACATGCGAGGGGAGTGAAAATGTCCGCCATATAAGCAGTTCTGCGTATTGGGATATGGGCGTGGGCTCGTTTGGAACCGGTCAAGATCTCCTCGGTGATAAAGCGTTTGTCGAGGGCGAGTTATTCCGTGTGCCTGAAGTGTTCACAGATGAACTCCCCTGTTCGGACGATCTGTCGTACTCGACCGCGGGTCGACTTGAGATTATTGGAATGAACACCAGTCCGTGTTCTGGGCAAATTGCGATGAATTACGATCGCGAGCTTTCAACTCTGCCGTTCTCGGGGATTGGAGCCCTCGGCGGTGCCGATTATTGTCGTGCGCCTGGCCGGTCAGTTCAAATTAGCATTTTCTACGAAGTCGAACTCTTTCCCTGGCAGACCTTGCATCTTGACAGTTCGTACGATCATCGGACGGATAAAACGGCGATGATTGATCAGTTGAACATCCATGTGGCGGACTTTGATATCCGGTATGTGAACGGGCTTACAAGCGGGTGCACATTCGGACCAGGACAGAGTCCTTATACGGAAGAGTTCTGCGTCGAGGGTTCAGATTCGGTTGAGCGAGAATGGGCCTATGCGGATTTCGGCGGTGGTTCAGTTGACGAGCCGATTACCGTGCACATCACAGTGTCCTTTGTGACCTCTGCTTATCCAACTGAACCGTCGCAATCGTCGAATCTCGCCCAATGGCAGATCAGCGTCAGGTGAGAGAATCTTTTTCGCCTTTGTTTGCCCATTTGAATAACTGTGTTAGACTTTAAGAACAATCGATGTCCGGTAGCTCTGGTGGCGGTACAGGCCGACCTAGTCGCTTGGGACAACGCATTTCAGTCTGCCCAAGCCGGGCCCATACTTCACAAACACTCTAGCTACCAACCATAGCAATTGTGGACTCACGGCGCGTCGGTCCTACGGGGCCAGACGGGTTGGCCGATGCCGTCTGCTGCACGCCAACCGACCCCACTCTGCACCCCGCCCCAAGGCCCACCATTTGAAACCATCTTGAAATGGGGACGGCCAATGTTCAGGCGATTGATTCTTGTTGTGGTCGCGGCCGCGCTGGTTCTCGCGCTTTGTGGCGGATGCCCACCGGATTG
>DDIR01000044.1:46593-51077 GCA_002338715.1 Phycisphaerales bacterium UBA1845
TGGCGGATGCCCACCGGATTCTACCGGTGACAACGGTGGCGGCGCGGGCGGTAACGTCGATGACAACAACGTCGACAACAACAATGGCGATGACGTCAATTCCAACGGGGCAAACGGCAGCAACGATTCCGGCGCGGGTGGAAGCGGGTCGGGTAGTTCGACCGCAATCGGGGCGGTGGTTGGAGAGCGTCTTCGCGCCACCGACTTTGCGTATCAAGGGGCATTTCGATTGCCCGACGAATTCAATTGGGGGGCACGGGGATTGTCGTTTTACCCTGATGGCAGCGATGGGGCGGGATCGCTCTTGGTCACGGGATTCGAGTTGTTGATGGATCCCGCGCACCCGAACGAGACTTGCGGAGATCCTTCCTGGGGGTGCGGCGCCTACTATGGCGAAGTGACCATTCCCGCCCCAACTGCTGCCGCCAACTGGGAAGACCTTCCGGTGGCTACGTTGTCCGCGCCCCTGATTGAATTTGACGGTGGACTCGCGTCGTCGGTTCATCGCGAATACGTCTTCGTCAGTGATCTTGAGTACGTGCCCCAACGCGGCAGTCAGACCAGCCCCAAACTCTACGGTTCCATCGACGTCTGGTACGCCGAAGGCGTAGCCGGTGAAGATACGTTTCCCACGGTCTGGCTGGCCAACATGGACGGGAGCGGTGCGGCAGGGATGTTTCACGTTGGACCTGAGCAAGAACCTTACCATGGCCGCAAAGTCGGGTCTTACATGTTTACCGTGCCCAACTGGTACGCAGATCAGTATCTCAACGGGCGCACGTTGGTGACGGGGCGATCCAGGGGCACGCCAGCTGACGGCGCTGAACCCGTTACCACGCGCGGCGGTTCACAAGGTCCGACGCTTTTTGCATTTCAGCCGTTCGATAGCGATGCGCCGACTGGCAACCTCGATGCGATGCCGTTCTTGTACTATCGAGTGAGTTTTCCGGGATGTGCGGGGCCCAATGTAGGCGACGTCGCCAATTGTGACTATCCGAACTTCACGATGTGCGACGATTGGTCCGGCGGCGCGTTTGCCGACACCGGTACGCGGCGGGCGATCATGCTCCTTGGATACAAAGGGCTCGGGCCGAATTGCTACGACGAACCACCTGTCGAATGCAACGATCCATGCAGCGATTCGCATGGTTATCACTGTCAGCCGAACGAACGGCAGATCATTTTCTACGATGTCCACGAACTGGGGCAGACGGCGCTCGGTGCGCAGGACCCGTGGGTGGTTCTGCCGTACGAGATCTGGCGTCCCGATGAATTCTATCTGGATGGAAGTCCGTGCTGGAATGTTGGCGGCATGGCGTTCGACGCAGTTGGACGCCGGTTGTTTGTTGTCGAACGCGGTTTGGGCGACGGCGAAATGAACGCGGCTGTGGTTCACGTCTGGTCGCTATAGCAGTGTGGCAGTCTTGTTCGAGGCGCGACTCGCTTCCAAGCCGGCGATGGGATGACGTTGAGGATTCGCGTCATCCCATCGTTTTTCAATTGGCCACATGAGCTACTTCTTGCTTTCGAGGTAATCCAGCGCGTGGATCACCTCGGGCATGTGCGTGTACGCCGGTCCGCCCTGCATCACCACCACGACGCCAGCCGCTTCAATGATCTGCTCGCGGGTCGCGCCGGCTTTTAGGCATTTGTCGATGTGCAGGTTCATGCACTGCTCGCACCGGACTGCCAGCCCGATGGAGAAGGCGATCAACTCTTTTTCGCGAACGCTCAGCGCGCCCTCTTTCATCAGCGCCTGAAACATTCCGCCGAAACCGCGCATGACGTCCGGCGTCGATTCCTTCATTTCACGCTGATTCGTTTCCCATTGCTCAAAAAACGTCGCAACATCTCTGGACATGTTTCTCTCCTTTATGGTTTCAAGATGACCTCGCCGTGATACGTGTTTATTAGCTGAGCAATCGCTTCAGTTCGTTCGCATGCCCGTCTTCATCCGCGGCTTGCTCTTCCATTTTCATTTTCAGGCTGAAATAGCCTTCTTTTTCCGCCAATTGCGAAAGCTTGATGTAGTGGGCAACGTCGATGCGTTCCTGCTCGATGTCGTTGGCCAGCATCGTCTTGACGTCTTCGGGTGGAGCCGTGAGATCGGGTGCAAGGGTTGGCTTTCCACCGAGCGCGCGAATTGCGTTGGCGAGCAGTTGGGCGTGTCCGACTTCGTCCTGCACTTCGCTGGCGTAGAGAACGCGAACGGGTTCCCACTGCGCCCCTTTGATCGAAGCGGCTTGCAACATGTATCGAAGAAACGTGCCCACCTCGCGATTGAGTGCGTGGTTGAGTCCATCAATCAGTTCTTGTGATGCCATCGGAATTCCTTTCAAAAGCTTGTCATGGGTGTACGTCAAAATATCTGCCTAGGTCGACGCGGTCGCGCAGGCAACGTGAACGCTTTCGCCCTTTGAATTTAGTGCGGGGTAGCCAGCCGCCGACCATGCCGACATGCCGCCATCGACGTTGGCGATGTCGGTGTAGCCTTCTCGTTTCAGCAATGATGCGGCGATCGATGCGCGGTATCCCGATCCGCAGATCACCGCCACCGGTTGATCGCGTGGGACGCGGTCGAAATGCTGCGGAAGCGTTCCGCCGTGAACGTGGATGGCGCCGTCGAGGTGACCGTTGTTCCATTCCGATTCGGTGCGGACATCGAGCACGATCATGTTGCCAATCCGATCGTGAAGTTGTTGCGCGGTCATCGTGGAGAGCTTTGCCGTCGCGTACCCGCGCTTCTCCCAATCATCCATGCCAATCAGAAAACCCTGAACGTCGTCGAATCCAACCCGCACCAGGTGCGTCGCGACAGTTGGCATTTGCTCGACGTCATCGGCGACGACGAGAATCGGGCGATCATAAGGCAGGATCCAACCCGCCCACGTCGGGAGCATCGGACCGAGGGGAATGTTGATCGCGCCGGGAATGTGGCCGCCTGCAAATGCTTCCTTGGAGCGAACGTCGAGCACGAGATGGCTGACATCTTTTCGCCCGTGGACTTCGTCGACAGTGAGAACGCATTGACCGGGAAGTTCAGACCCGAGAACTTTGGGGCCTTCCTTGTTGATGCGTTTCATCCGCGCGAAGTAGGGCGGTGACAGCGGCATCTGGTCCATCAGGTCGCCGATCCACTGCGATTCGGGTTTTTCGATCAGGGCGGCATTGAAGTGCCGTTCGTAACCCACGGTTGAAGAACCCCTCGAACCGATGGCCTTGCCGCAGAGCGAACCGGCACCATGCCCCGGGAAAATCTCGGCGAATTCGGGCCAATCCGGCATTCGATTGAACACGCTCTTGTAAAGCTGACTGGCAAGCACCTTGCGCGCCTCCTCACCAAGCAGGTCGGGACGCCCAACGTCACCAACAAATGCAAAGTCACCGGTGAAGATCAGCCAGGGGGACTCATTGCTGCGTTGGTCGTCAAACAGCGCCCATGAAAGATGCTCCAGCGTGTGACCGGGTGTGTGCATCGCAACAAGCCGCAAACTCCCCATGACCACGGGGTCGCCATCCTGGACGATGTGGTCGGCATAGGTCGGCGTCCAGTCGGGGCCACCCATTCCCGATGCGTGAACGGTGACCGATGAACCCAGGCGGGCTTTCAATTCCCGCGAACCGCTGACGAAATCGGCGTGGACGTGCGTCTCCAAGACGTGTTTGATTTGCAGGCCATTCTGTTTGGCGATGTCGATGAATTCGTCCACGTCGCGGGTCGGATCGATGATCGCCGCTTGTTTGGTCCTTTCGTCGCCCACGATGTATGAATAGATGGCCAATCCTGGCACGAATTTTTGATGAAAAAACATATTGAGTCTCCTCTCTAAGCCAGCGTCTTTCCAATGACAAACAGCGCAACGGCGACAATACCCACGGAAAACACCCGTTGAAGTCTTACCGCCGACATGCGCCGCGCCACGCGCCCTCCTGCGGTCATTCCGAGTATTCCTCCTGCAATAAACATGCCAGTGATCGAGGGTGAAATACCCCGCCCGGCGACAAAATGCGATGAAACACCTGAAACACTCACCAAGACGATCACCAAGAGTGACGTCGCGATCGCCTTGTGAATGGGCATCCCCGCGAACATCACCAATGCCGGGACAATCACGAACCCGCCGCCCACGCCAAACATCCCAGAGAGGACACCGGTCAAAAGTCCCAGTGCAATCAGCAGCAGCGTACAGCGTGAAGTGAGCCGGATCGCGCCAGCCGGCGATCGTTCGCAGTTGGCCGGTCGGCGATTGGTGTCACCTTGTGGCACTTGCCTGTCGTTGGCGGCTGACCGCCACATGCTCTGCGCGATTAGCAGCATCAGTGCGGCAAATAGCGTCAAAAGAACCGGTTCCGCGATCATGCCAGCCAACCAGGTCCCTGCCGGCGCCCCGACCATCCCGCCGGCTGCGAAAATCAGACCCGTGCCAACTTCGGCTTGTCCGGCGATGATGCGCGGAACCGCCCCAACCAGCGCCGTCGCCCCG
>DDIR01000072.1 GCA_002338715.1 Phycisphaerales bacterium UBA1845
GCGTCTTGCCCATCTTCTTGGTGATCCAGTCTTCGATCGGAGTAAGCGGACGCTCGTACAGCCAGCAGACCACGCCCAGCGCGAAGAAGTTCTTGCAGCGGTTGACACCCTTGGTCGTCAGCCCGAATTCGCCTGCGGCTTCTGCGGTAAGCTTGCCCATCGGAAGCTTGTGAACGCGATAGTCGCGCAGCGTCCCGTCATCGAGCGGACTCACGTCGAGACCGGCTTTTTGCAGGTTCGACTTGGTGAATGCGTCTTCGTTGACGAGGATGATGCCGCCATCGACGACGTCCTTGTAGTTCATCTTCAACGCGGCAGGGTTCATCGCGACGAGGGTGTCGACGCGGTCACCGGGCGTATGGATGTCGAACTTGCTGAAGTTGATCTGAAATCCACTGACCCCCGGCAGCGAACCCGCTGGAGCGCGGATTTCGGCGGGAAAGTCGGGCAGCGTCGCCACGTCGTTCCCGAAGATCGAGGAACTGTTGGTGAACTGCGTTCCGGCAAGCTGCATACCGTCACCGGAGTCGCCGCAAAAGCGCACCGTTACGGTATCGTGTTCTTGCCTTTTCACTGGATTAGAACTGTTTTGTGTGGCTGTTGACGTCGCCATCCGACTGATCACTCCTGAATATCATTGGCGTTGGTTGAACATGAGCAAGCACATGACCGCACCATTTAGAGTTGAGCACATTGCTCGCGGTGCGGACTGCTGTCGTTCGTTTCAATCAAGCGCCTTCCCGGGTTGCGGTTCCTGTTTGCGGAGATTGTGGCAGGTTATATATGGCCATTGGAAAGTGTTCAATCAGGTAGTTGACAATGCGCCGGACCGAAACGATTCCGATGACCTGGTCGTTATCATCGACAACGGGCATGTGTCGAAATCCACCGCTATTCATGCGGCGAATGACGTCGCGAACACCGTCGGTTGGTCGCACGGCATCGGCATTGGGCGTCATCACTTCGGCGACCGAGTCGTCTTGCGAACGACCGGGTGCCAGCACGCGGGTGAGGATGTCGCGTTCCGTGAAAATGCCCAAAAGCTTTCCGACCGGGTCGCACACCAGCGCGCAGCCTTTCGACTTGCGTCGCAGGATGTCGATGGCGGTCGAGATGCGATCTTCGCCGGCAACGGTGATTGGGGGCTCAATGCCCAGATCGCGAATGGTGTCTTGATGTAGGTTGTCAGCAAGGCTCATGTTGTCTTTTTGCATCCTCCGCTGGTTGTCCCCCAAAAATCCAACGGATTATTGGAAGGATAGGTGGTCCTTTTATCAAATTCAAGGCCACTTGACCGAAGAATCGCCACAAAACAGGGTCAACGCCCAAGGTGTAACGCCCGATCCCGGCTTCCTTGCGATGCGGGCTAACCGTGCCCGCACCACTTGCCCCGTCGTTCCAAATGAATCCGCGCCGGTGTGTTTATCGGTGTGTTTAGCCGCACAACCTAGTGGCATCGACTATCCACCCTGAAACGATCGACTAATCTTGGATTTTTTCTGCCCCAAAGCGCTGATCGTCCGATGTCTGTGCAAACATTCACAAACTCCGCGCCTGCAAAGATCAGTGCCCAAGTGCCGCTAAGCCCAAATACCTCTGAGCCCCAATCCCTCCAAGCTTCAGCCCCCCCGAACGCTTGCAGGAACCTCAAATCAAGCGTCTAACGCCGGCGCCTATCTTTTCGCTTGGATGGGCCAGATCGGCTCGTGTCATTGGAATACGCCCATGCAATGGATATACTCACTTCAAGGGCGTGACATGCATCCATCCCGGGGCTCAACTGCCCGTACCGCCGGGCGATTCGTCGCGTCCGAATCGGCACTTTCCACCCGAGTCTGTGCGTCGAACCAATGGTTCACGCGTCGATTCTCGATTGACGGGCCACGTGCTGGTTCAGGGCGAAACTTCAGCATGGATACATATGCCGCACAAGATGCATATCTTCCGGGGCACCATTTCTTCCGGGGCGCTGCGTCCGGCAATCTTCAGGATAGCGATTGATGAAATACCACGAGAATATTCTTGATGTCGTCGGGCAGACACCACTCGTCAAGCTCAACCGCATGGTCGAGCCGGGGATGGCCACCATCCTCGTCAAGGTCGAGTTCCTCAATCCCGGCGGGTCGGTCAAGGACCGGATGGCCGTCCACATGATCCGCTGCGCAGAAGAAGCCGGTCTGATCAAGAAGGGGTCGACCATCGTCGAGAGCACTTCCGGAAACACCGGTCTGGGGCTGGCGATGGCCGCAGCGGCTAAGGGCTATCGATGCATCTGCACCATGCCCGACAAGATGTCGCAGGAAAAGATCGACATGCTAAAAGCCGTCGGTGCCGAAGTGGTCATCACACCGACCAAGGTTCCGCACGATTCACCGGAAAGCTACGTCGAGGTGGCCAAGCGCATCGCACGCGACACGCCCAACTCGTTTTACACCGATCAGTATTACAACATGGCCAACCCGGAAGCGCATTACCTCACCACCGGCCCGGAAATCTGGGAGCAGACCGATGGCAAGATCGACTGCCTCGTTGGCGGGATCGGAACGGGCGGCACCATCTCCGGCGCGGGCAAGTACCTCAAGGAGAAGGCTGCAGAAGCCGGTCGAAACGTTCGCATCGTCTGCCCCGATCCGCTGGGCAGCATCTACAAGAACGCCCACGAAAAACTCCCGCCTGCACAGGATCACGTCTATGCCGTCGAAGGCATTGGCCATGATTTCATGGTGGGGACGCTGGACTTGTCGGTGATCGACGAGGTGATCAACGTCAGCGACAAGGATTCGTTCATCACCGCAAGGCATTTGGCTCGGCAGGAGGGGATCTTCGCGGGCGGGTCGGCTGGCACGGCGCTGTGGGGAGCGTTGAAGGTGGCGCGGGAGATTGGCGAGGGCGGTTTGGTGGTTTGCATTCTGCCGGATTCGGGCACTCGCTACCTGAGCAAGTGTTTCAACGACGATTGGATGAAGGACAACGGGTACCTCGACCATGACGAGCGCATGGGCATGGTGCGCGAGCTGATCGAATTCAAAGGCGAGGAAGTGGATTGCGCTCAGCCGGACGAATCGATCGAGAAGGTGGTCGCGCGGATGATGGCGAAGGGTTATTCGCAGATGCCGGTTCGCAAGGATGGCAACGGCGAGTTCCTGATGATCCACGAGAAGGATCTGCTGCACGGTCTGGTGACGGGCCGCTGCCGACCCAACGATCCGATCTCAAAGTCGGCGGCACCGCTGGAAGGCCGTGTTGGCCTTCACGATTCGCTGACCAAGGTGCAAGGCATCCTCGACACGGGCAATGTCGCGATCGTGATGGAAAACGATCATATCGTCGGCATCATCAGCAAGATCGACATGGTGCACTATCTGTCGTCGCGGTCTTAAGTCGATTCTGCCCGACTTGAGAATTTCAAACACGCAATACCAAGCACAACCCCCATTGCAGCGCCATAGGACCAAGTTGAAAAGTCCGCCCACACGATCAACTTGAGAACGGTCGTGTGTATCAACAGCAAAAGCGCGATCAATCGAGTGGTTCGGTTTGTTGCCGCCAATAGTCCGTAGGCAAACAAGACCATATGCCCCGAGAATGGCGTTGCGGTCGTGTACAAACGAGAGGCCGCAGTCGCGATCACCAGCCCGTCAAATGCCATTCTGGTTATTCCAAGACATTGGCGACTTGCGAGTCCATCAACGATAAGCAGCGCCGAGAAAACGATCGGCGGTATGACATATTGAACAAAGTGCAGCGTTGTCCACCAATCGGAGCGCGTTGCTTTGAGTATCGTCAAGCCAGCTGCGGTCGCGACGGCTCCGGTGATGATCATTCGACTTTGAACCGCTCTGACGGGCGACTTCTTATTCATCGCAACTGTCAAACGCACCGTGGGCGTGCAGCAGTTCCATCATGTCATCAACGGAAATGCCGTTGTGGTGTTGCACAGACAAGGGATGGTCGGTCGGCTGCAACTCGATCTTTGGACGATTGGGGTGCGGTTGTAAAATGACCTTCGCCTTTAAGTTCAACGTGTCCGGGTAACCCGAAATGCGATTGCAGAACCAACCGAAGTAGGGCGGTTCGTCGGGATCGGGGCAGTCGAACAGCTCTTGATAGCGCGCGAAATTTTGGGCGCTGAGTGATACCCACACGCCAAGGCCAAAGTACTCCGGCTCGTGGTCAATGATGGGAATCTGAAGCACGCCACGAATGAAGTGGTCATCTTCGATGGTGCACAGGTCCGAGGTCAACTCGGCGTCAGCCTGTTCAGACTCATTGAGTTGCGCATAGTGGTACGGCGCGTCGAATCCCAGGTCTGGAATGCCGACGTGCGTTTGGTCGCAGTGCCTGCACTTGAAGCGAAGCTCTGAACTCACGATATGCGTTCCCCTCATGCAGCGACACAAACCCGACTCTGCGATGATCGTTTATTCATCTTCGTCGAGCGGCTGACGCGCCATCTCTACCATTGCTTTTATCTTGGCGTCTTCGCTGACGATGATCTCCATGACTTGGAGTTTGGCGTATTTCCCACCGTCACGCGTTTTGAAAATAAAGACATCGCCTTCGCGCATCGGGAGCGGGCCACGCTCATAGATGACATCTGGAGCTTGAAGCACCTCGTCAAGTTCGATGCCCGATAGACGAATGACCCCCGGATTCTGGTAGCTGCCCACGTCGTCCACCTGCAGACGATCTTCGACCTGGCGGATGGCGAAATCGCGTTGTCTGGATTGATTCTGGAAACCGTCGGAAAATCGATAGCACTTGCGCCAATCCTCAGAGAGGATCGTCTCTCCACTCTCAAGGCCTTCGGATAAGTCACGGCTACCGTCGGGTTGATAAGCCCAGCGGACACGGGCTGCCCGATGATAGTAGCCTTTCAACGCCACCGTGACGCGCTCTCCCCTCTCAAGCTTGAGTTTCTCGGAATCGAAGTGGTACCTCTTCTTCAGGGCGCTGAGATAGTGGTTGCCTTTAGCGATTCCCTCAAAGCGAAATTCGCCTTTGGGACCCGTAGAGACCTTTGAGGACGCCAACGTCAATTCGACGTCTTCACGCCCTTCATTGCCTTCAAGCCAGACGCGCCCCGTGACTTCGCAGCCGCTTTCTTTCGTTGCGTGTTCGAGTACGAGATCGTCGACGACGGTAACCTCGCCTCCCGAAATCTTGACGCGGTCTACGATTTCATGATATCTGCGATGCGTCAATCGAAACGCCATTGTGTATTCGTGGGTCGTCACAAAAAGTACCCGCGCCTTGTTGGGCCAGAATCGGGTGTTCCCATTTCGACTGCGTGAGGGGCAAATAAGGTGAGCCGGTTCATCGCTGCCATCATCGTAGGAATACTTGATCACGACAGCCGCAAATTCTTCCGACGTGCTATTGGCTCTGCGATTCTCGCCGCAGTCTGGAAACGACCATCCGCGATCATCGTTGCAAACCGAACGATCTTCGGCCAGACGCTTCTGGGCGTAACGGACGGCTTCGTCCACCGAATCGAAGTCGAGGTCGACACGCGAATTCGAATTACCGAAAGCGGTGAAGGGCATGAACACCACGATGACGCATGCGAATCTAAAGCGGCGATATGATCTCATGTCAGAACTTCCTGTTTGTGTTTTCGACGGTTTGCTTATTCATCTTCGTCAAGCGGTTGGCGGGCGAGTTCCGACAGTGCTTCGGCCTTGGCCTCGTTTCCTGCGACGATTTCGATGACCTCGAGTTTGGCAAAATGTTCGCCATCCGAGGTTTTGAAAACGAAGATGTCGCCGTCTTTCAAAGTTAATGGTCCACGTTCGTACGTGACGTCAGGGGCTTGCATGACTTCGTCGAATCGAATGTTGGTCAAGCGAATCATGCCCGTTCCGCCGCTGCTGCTTTCGATTAGGATCTTGTCCTCCTCCTGTCTGACGGTGAAATCCCGCGGGCCTGAGAGGTTCTTGAGTCCCGTGGCGAATGAGAATTGCGAATATCGCTCCGTCTCGAGGATCGTCTCGCCGCCTTCCAGATCGCTCGAAAGATCGCGACTCTTCTCCGGCTGATACGCCCAGCGAACGCGGGCGACCCGCTTGCCGTACCCTTTCAAGGCAGCCACACTGCGTTTGCCTCTTTTCAACTCGGTATAGACTGGACTGATCAGAAACCCGTCCACATTGGCATTCAGTGGGGTATTACCGCTTGGCACGCCTTCAAACTTAAACTCGCCTCTAGGCCCAGTCTCGACGGTATCTTCCCCCAATCGGATGGTGATACCCTCGAGTTCGTTCCTTCCCTCAAGCCAGAGTCGCCCGATGAGCGACGCTCCGTTTTCTCTTGTCGCGCGTTCAAGAACAATATCATCGACAACAGTGACCTCGCCTACTCTGACTTCGACATCGCGTGAAAACGCGTGGTATCCACGTTGTGCGAAACGCAAGTTGAATTTTTGACCCGCGTATGGGCGGACAAAGAGCACGCGAGCCTTACCGGCTTCTATTGGAGCGCTGCCATTTCTGCTGATTGAAGACGCAATCAGACGCGCGGGATTCTTGTTTTCGTCGGAGTACTCGAATCGGACGACCAAAGCCGCATAGGTTTCGGAAGGCGCCTTCGTTTCTGCTTTTCCGCCGCAGCCGGGAAAGGACCAGCCGAGTTCATCTTTGGAGTCGGATTCTCCGCCAAGCCGCTCTTCGGCGTAGCGCACCGCTTCATTGACAGTGTCGAAGTCGAGCGCATCGGGCGATGGGAGATTTCCCAACAGAACGAGTCCAGCCAACGCCATCGGGCCGCACGCGAGTTTGAAGATTGAGATCATGTTAGATGGTTCCCTCAGTTGGCCAAATCGGCTTGCGCTGTTGCGTCAGTTGCACTCCAAACATCGGGCACACGATTCTTGGGAATCGGATCAATTGCGGACGATTCATTCAAGCGGTTGTCGGGCGATGTCCGTAAGGGATCGCCGCTTGTCGGCTAACCCGACATTGATCGCCAGAACCTGAAGCTTGGCGAAGTGCTTCCCGTCATAGGTTTTGCAAATGAAGATATCGCCTTCCTTCAATGGCGTGCGCGGATGCTTGTATTCGGCTTTCGGCGCCTGCAGGATTTCGTCCAATCCGATGTCTTCCAATTGAATGTAGCCGGGACCGTCAGACCCGATGTGTGAACATCTCAGGATCAGTTCTGTGCCTTTCTGATAGACACCCACGTCTGGTCGGTGCTTGCGCTCTTCGGATTCACCGGCAAAAACGATCTTATCCATTTCGCGAGAATCGAGAACAGCTTCACCCCAAACCAATCCGTCGGACAGGTCCCGCGACTCCAGCGGTTGATAGGCCCATTGAACCTGGGCGCTGCGGATGAGATACCCCTTCAATGCAACGACTTCATTGGTGCCGCGTTCGACCTGGACCGTGCCCCCTGAAAAAGTGTATCCGGGTTTGTAAGCCGACACGTATTTCTTTCCGGAGGTCAGCTTGTCAAATCGAAATCGTCCCTTCTCGTCAGTTGTGAAGGCGTCGTCGCCAATCCGAACTGTGATCCCTTCAATTTCATCGCTGTCTTCAAGCCAAACGCGCCCGATGATGGTGGACTCATCTGCCTCGGTTGGGCGCTCCATAATCAGGTCATCGACGACCAACACGTTGCCCCCGCTGACTTCGACTGTCCTGCTCAGTTCGTGGTAACCGGTGCACTCGAAGATCAGCGTCACCTCTTCTCCGCCTTTCGACACGAAAAACACACCGGCTTTTCCTGGGCCAAGCATCTGCGTTCCCAAAGTGCCGCCGCGTATTCTGACGTGATACGCGGCTGATCCGTAGTTCTCATCTTCGTAGTTAAAAAGCATGACGATCGCGCCGACGTACCTTGGTCCAAGTTTGCCCAATTCCTGCTGAGCGTATTGGACGGCTTCTTCGGTGGAGTCGAATTGAAGTGGGTCGGCCTGGGCTGACTGTGCACAAACCGCAAGGAAGAGTAGTGTTATCCAGACATGAAGAACGCGCCGGTGGGACATGGGCAATTCCTTTATTCAGTTGGCAGTCAATCGGATGTGCTCAGCACATTGATGCTAGCAGTTAGTGTCGGTCAGAACCATGTGAATTCAATCGGAGTTCTCGGGTTTCTTATCGCGTGGTACTTTATCGCCGCGATCTACGAGGATTTCGACGATCTCGAGCTTTCCGTAAAGGTGATCGCCTCTGGTTCTAAAAACAAATACGTCGCCCTCTCTGACAGGTTGGTAGGGTTGGGAGTACTTGGTGTCCGGGGCCTGCCGCACTTCGTCCAGCGAAATATCCTTGAGCTTGGCGCATTCGGCTCCGTTCTTACCGCGATCGATGATGCCGAGTACGAGTCCGTCTTTGGATGGCAGTAGTCCGAAGTCCGACGGGTTGTTTGAGACCACTTTGCCGTCGACGAAACTAAATCGAGAGTCGTCCGGTCCGCCGACGATGGCTTCCCCCTCATTCAGCCCCGTTTCAAGATTGCGACTTCCATCCGGTTGCACGGCCCAGCGGATCTTCGCGCGGCGCTTGTAATAGCCCTCCAGCGACACATCGCTGAGGGAGCCTGATTCAAGATCCACGCCGACTGGCTTGAAGTAGTAATGCGGCAGAAACGCCTTGACGTACTTGCGACCCATGGCGACATCGTTGAATTGAAACTGACCCAATTCATCGGTTTCGATCGACAGCCCATCCAGTTCGACTCGGATTCCCTCTAGGCTCTCGTTACCTTCAATCATGACGGTACCTATTACGGTCGAACCTTCGACTGCGTCGACTTCATGCAACTCAATGTCATCGACAATGGTTATTTCGCCAGGCGTGATTTTGAGCGGATGTATGACTTCATTGTATCCGTTCTTGTTGACCATGACTTTGTATGTGAATGACTCTCGGTATCGGCCGATCCGGTACACAAAGTAGACATTGGGTTTGATGCCCCGGACTTCAAATCCTGATCCGCTGTAGAAGTGCACCCGTGCCCGTTCGTCTGAGTCGCCTTCGGCCAACGTGTATCGAAAGACGATCACGGCTTGCTCGGCTCGATGCTCATCGTCGAATTGCGACTCTGCGTATTCGAGCGCACTGTCAAGCGTTTCAAAATCGGGAAGAGTCCCCGCCGAGGCAGTCGACGGGTAAACCATAGGAAGTCCGACCACTGCAGAGATGACGATCGCTCGCAAGTAGTGCACGGGTATCTCCTTGTGTTTATTGACCTGGCTCCGGATAGACATTTTCTGTTCTATTAGTCTACTTGGAATCCAATGGGTTCCCAAGAAACTCCCAAATCGTCAATCGACGCGAATTTCAGAAGTTTTTTGATTTGGCTCGGGATGGTTCAAGACCGTCGTTTCAGGTTTGATACAATGATTCCGACTGCCCGGTTGCGGTTTCATAGCCGCCTCCTTTGGCGGACTTGTCGGAGTTCCAAGTCGAAAGCACGGCCAATAGCCGTGAACGTTTGGGCGTAGAACGATGAAATGCGGCACAGATATCGCCGACGCAATCGCCGAGCTTTACCGCGTGTTTCGGCCTTATCGCGTGGAGTTTCCTTTGGAGGCCTGCGCTTGTTGTGTGGATGAGTCGCATCAGCGGGTGATTTCAGCCAAGCCGCTAGAGGCGCTGACTTCAAGGGATCTCGATTGGTATGCGTTCAAGGCGATCACAACCTTCGGGACGGTCAACGACTTCAAACATTTCCTGCCGCGGCTTCTTGAGTTGATCGCGTACGAACGCGACTTTCCCATCAATGAGGAAATCGTCTTTGGCAAGCTCCCGTACGCATCGTGGCGCGATTGGCCAATGACGGAGCAGCGGGCCATTGAAGCGTACTTGCCGGCTTTGTGGCGGCAGACAATCGAGACGATGGATGAAGGCATGTTGATGCAGACGTGTCTGGCGTGTATTGGGCAGGCGGTCGAAAGCGTGTCTGAGTATCTGGCCCATTGGTCCGAGGCGATGCAACGGTCGGCTGTCGCCAGGCTTCGCTTTGCGGAGTTCTTTTGTACGGAGATATCGTTGGACGACTTATCCGGCGCATTCTGGGAGGAATCTCCAGAGCAGGGGAAGGAACTCGAAACATGGCTACGGGATGAAATACCACCCAAGCTGTTTCGCAGGGCGCTTGTGGAATGGACCCAAACGAATGCGGGCAGGGAGTACGGATACAAGATTGATCTCTACAAGGCGTGGCGGAAAGATTGGGCAGTATAGTTTTGGGGCTTCCAATGAATGGTCGAACGCAAGATCAACCAGGCAAATCATGGCGGCGACGGATTGTGGTCGCCTTGTTCTCCGCGTTTGGCATTCTGCTGGTGTCGATCATCGGGCTTGGCTTTTGGCTTGAACGGGACGCGCCGAAAATTGTAGGGGCGTTGGCGACGGGGCGGTTGGCCGACCTGCCCGCGTCGGCTCGAAACGTCAAAGTGGAAACCAGCGGGAACATGTTCTCTCGGCAGTTCTGGCTTAAGTTTGAAGCGACCCCTGAAGACATCGAAGCGTTCATTGCGGCATCGCCCGGCCTGAAAGGGATCGCGCCCGAATACATCGGGTCAAAGCAGCCGCACGCTCCGTTGGTTGAAAACGCTACGACCAATGGCATCACCGAAGTCGCAGAGCAGGAAACGCAAGATTTCGGTGAGTTGAAGAACAAGCCAATCTGGTGGATCAAGAAGGAAGCCGGCAAACGCCAACGCCGCTTCAAGATACCCTGGGATAAATATCAAAATTACGGCGAAGTCGTGATCGACGACGAGACGAACACGGTGTACATCAACACGGGGCACAGTTGATGTACGATGCGATTCTGTAAGAGTTGTCAGGCAGCGGGGCGGATTGGCAGGTGCGTCGAAAGATACGCCCCGCATCGCAGCTAGGGCCAAAGCACAGGTCGTAGGCAATCGCGAAGGCTGTCGCTTGAAAGTAACTCCAAATGTGCGAAGACCGTGTGCCGAAGTGTTTCAATTGCGGGTATTGCCTCGTTGGCCTGGAGGCGACGCGATGTCCGGAGTGTGGCGAAGCCGTTGACATTGATCGAATTCTGCTGGATGCCGAGGAGATCGTTCACCGTCGGACTCGCGAGCTTCAGGACGCCGCGATCGCATCATTGATCGGCGCGTTTGTCTTCCCGTTCTTGATTCCATTTCTGAGCTTCGCGATTGTCCCCGCGCTCGCGGTCATTTATGGTCTGGTTCGGGCCGTTTTGAATATTCAGTGGCGAATGTCGCCGCGTTCGACCCATATACTGGCCTCAGTGCATGAACCCGATCGCCATCGTTTCAAAACGTGGCTTGCGATTGGGACGGTGATTTGCGTGGGGGCGCCAATCGCGGTTGTGGTCTTTCTTTCGCGTATTATTTAGGCTCAGCAGGTGCGTCCGGGACGCACCCTACGTTTGGGCGCAGCTCACAACGAACGCGTTCTTCTATTTCAGTGGCCTTGTACTCTTTTTGAACGTTAGGCCGGCGGCTTCCAGTTCTGGCAGGATGGCTGAGTAGATCGCTGCGTGTGTTGGAATGTGTGAACCGGTGATGGGCAGGTCGTCGGTCAGCAGCAACTTGGCGGCGATGGCGGCTGGCAGCCCTACGGTTTTCGACATGGCGGTGAAGCTATTGGGCTCGCCGTGTTCGATCAGCGTCGAGATGACTTTTTCGCCGCGATTGTTTTCCTCTGGATAGCGCACTTCCAACTCGTGGACCAGCACGACCATGTCGCGTTCGGTCTCGCCCAGCGCCAGTTTCTTTTGCAGCAGATGGCTTAGCACCTCAGCCGACGTTTCACCGTCGACGCCCGTTGGTTCTTCCGAAAACAACCCGAGCCACTTGAGTTTCTCCATGATGTGGCCGGTGGGGCTGATCTGCAGATGGTTGGCGACGCGCTGGGCGAGGTTGTCGCCCGACGTGTTGCGCGGCAGGAACATCTCAACGACTTCGGCAAACGTCCGATTGGGCAGGTCCGGAATGCGCAGCTCTTCGTTGGGCAATCCGAGGCGTACGATCTGCAACCAAGTTTCGCTCCATCCCGGGTATCGCAACGTGCCGCGGATCATCGTTTCGGCATTGTCGAGTCCGTAAATCTTCTTATACGAGAGCGAGTCGCGGTTGGGATAGGCTTCCATCGTGCCAAGTCCTTCGACATCGACGACCCAACTGCGGCGGAAGACTTGCCAGTGGGGGACGATCTTGATTTGCCCGGTGATGAGGTACTGAGCGCCGTGCTCGGCGGCCATCACGACGTTGCGCGGGTTCCAGGTGATGGCGTACTTCATCGGGTTGGAGAGCGAGTCTGGTGCGGGGATGCCGCTGCCGTAAGACAGGAATCCTTCGACAAGTCCTCCGTGATTGCGCACGTGGTTGATCAGCGACATCGCCGACATGTGGTCGATGCCCGGATCGAGTCCGCATTCGCAAAGAATCAAGACGTCGGCGCGCTGGGCGTCGGTATGCAGGTCGCGAACCCGCTGGTCGCGATACGACGCGGAGATCATGTGCGTCCCGTGCTGCACACATTCCCACGCGACCAGATGTTGAAAGCTCGGCGCCAGCATGTTGACAACGACGTCGGACTTTTTGATCTGCGCGGTAAGGATGGCCATGTCGTTGGCGTTCAGCGCGATGGCGTCACCGCGCGAGTGGCCGGCAACGCGCTTCGCGGCTGCGTTTGCATCGCGATCGGCCACGGTGACAAACCACCCGTTGGCCTCGGCGTTTTCAAGCAGATAGGAGATGAGAAAGGGGGAACTTTGACCTGCACCCAAGACCAGAATCTTCTTCATTGTACGAACCCAGGAATGTGCGCCATTTCGCGTCCATCGGTTTTTTTCACGTCAGCCAACGTGAATGCGGGCGACGATCTTATCCGACTGCATCGCACGGGCCAACACCGGTCAATCGGAAGAATTTCCGGTGCATCGGTGTTGACGCAATTGCCCGTGACGTGACTTTGGCAATATAGTATGCTGGGCCACTGCCGAATCGTGTCGCACGTCCGATAGTTTCGCATTTAGCCTGCCCGCGGAGTCGCCGAATTGTTTCTGCACGTCGTAAGAGCCTTGTTCCTTTTCATTGTCGTGGCTGTGGCTTGGAGTTTCATTGCTGCAGACGACGATCAGACCAGCCCCCTGCGCATTTTGCAGCTTAATAAGGAACTGGTCCTGATCGCGGTGGTCGTCCTGGGCCTGCTGGTGATCGCCGTGGACATGTTCATCTCGCAAAAGTCCCTGCTGGCGATTTCGGGTTTGTTCTTCGGTGTCATCGTCGGCATGGTGATTTCGTACGGATTGTCGATGATCATCGATCTGGGCGTTCAGTCGCTTTGGCCGGAACTTCGCCAGGAAGTCTATGCGGATGTGTTGGTCGACCGGGACCTGTTACGAGCCGACGAAGAGACGGGGAAGTCGATTCTGGTCACCGAAAAAGTGCCCGACAAGCAGTTCGTCGGTTACCGCGACCATCCGTTTATCAGCACGCTCAAAATCGTCATGGGTGTGGTCTGCTGCTACCTGGCCGTCAGTTTCATCTACCAGACCAAAGATGACGTGCGTTTCGTCATCCCGTACGTGGAGTTCGCCAAGGAGGTCAAGGGCAATCGCCCGCTCCTGCTGGATTCGTCGGTGATCATCGACGGACGCATCGCGGACATATGCGCCACCCATGTCATTGAATCCGAACTGATCGTCCCGCGGTTCATTTTGCAGGAATTGCAACTGATTTCCGACAGCGCCGACCGTTTGAAACGCAACCGGGGCCGGCGCGGTCTCGACGTGCTCAACCAGATGCAGACGGCTGAGGACATCGACATCCGCATCATGGACGTCGAGATGGCCCGCCAGGACATCAAGCGGACGGTGGACGAGATGCTGGTCGAGTTGGCTGTCGATATCGGCGGTCGAATCGCGACCAACGACTACAATCTCAACAAGGTCGCGCAGCTTCGCGGGATCACGGTAATCAACATCAACGACCTGGCCAACGCGCTCAAACCGGTGTTCCTGCCGGGCGAGCAAATGAAGGTGAAAGTGATCC
Source organism: Phycisphaerales bacterium UBA1845 (assembly GCA_002338715.1). Taxonomy (GTDB): domain Bacteria; phylum Planctomycetota; class Phycisphaerae; order UBA1845; family UBA1845; genus UBA1845. The sequence continues at coordinate 14,000 of DDIR01000072.1, forward strand.
GCCCCGGTGAGGAAGCGGGTCAGGGTGTCGGTTATCTCGAAGACGGCACGATGGTGGTGGTCGAAGGCGGACGCGACGCCATCGGTAAGATGGTGGACATCGCGGTGACGAGTGCGTTGCAGACGTCGGCGGGCAGGATGATCTTTGGCCGCGTCGAGCCGAACGCGCCGTCCACACAGGCATCGGCGAAGAAAGCGCCGCCCAAACGTGAAACGCAGGCGTAACGTCAGGTGATGCAGGTCGATCGTTATCAGGGAGATTGAAATCATGTCGAAGGTTGCGGTCATTGTTGCGGCGGCAGGCAAGAGTGAACGTTTCGGAACAGACGAACGCAAGACGCTGGCGAAAGTCGATGGCCGACCAGTGTTCCTCCGCACGTTGGAAAAATTCATCAACCGCGAGGACGTTTGCAAGACGATCCTGGTTGTCGCCCCGGACGATGTCGAAGACTTCAAACAGAAGTTCGGACCGAATCTTGGTTTCATGGGCGTCGCCCTCGTTACGGGCGGGGCGGAACGGGTCGAATCGGTGGAGGCGGGATTTAAAGCCGTGCCTGAGGATGCGGAGTTGGTGGCTGTCCATGATGCGGCGAGGCCTTGCGTCAGCGATGAGATGATCGACGCGGTTTTCGCAGAAGCCGGTAAGAGTGGTGCGGCGATTCTGGCGTCGCCCTTGGTCGGGACGATCAAACGGGCCACCTCCGAGAAGGTGATCGAGGAAACCGTCCCGCGTGAAAACCTCTACGAAGCCCAGACGCCGCAGGTCTTTCGCCGCGACATTTTAGAAAAAGCCTTCGCCGAAAAGCCCGAGGACCTAAGCCGCATCACCGACGATGCCGCGCTGGCCGAGCACCTGGGCATCCCGGTGACGATCGTCGAATCGGACCGAACCAACCTTAAAATCACAACCAAGTCCGACGTGGTGCTGGCGGCTGCAATCATCAAATCGCGACCGACCAAAGCCGCGTCGAAGTTTGGGGCTTTTGAAGAAGCCCAATGGTAGTCGATACCGAAGGCGGATTTTCTTGACCGATCCGCCGGTCGGATGTTAAATGGGGGAAGATTGGAAAGGATTTCAATCTTCGCCCCGAGTCGCTGGGCATCCCCAGCGACTGGACAGGTTTTCAGAGCCAAGGAGTGGCCCATGTCTCGTATAAAGCTTTCCGTATTGCTCCTCCCGGTTTTCCTCGTCGCCACGACCGGCTGCAACATCGACGGACTCTTCGCCGACCGCCAACATCGCGACGCACCGCTGACCAGTTTCGATCGTCCTGAGGGTGTCGAGATTCCCGACATCGTGATCATCGACGGCAGCGAAGTCGACATGGTCGAGCAAGTGTTGGCCAACCGTGCGGTCTATAAGCGGTCGCTCGATGCGTTGCGCGATTTCTATGAACGTCGCGGTTACTTCAACAAGATGCAGTGGGCTGAGACCGAACTCGACGAACTCGCCCACGTCAAACCATTTCGCTATATCCTGTCCGCCGAGGTGCCAGCCGAGGACCTTCGTCCGGCGCGTTCGATCGCAGAAGCCGATCGCATGTATGACGAAGGCGTGATGCTGATGCGCCGCGGTGGGCACAACCTCCCGGTGGTGTATCGCAAAGACTATATGCAGGAAGCGTTGGAAACGTTCACGCAGATGATCACCCGCTATCCCGACAGCGACAAGATCGACGATGCGGCGTTTCAGTGTGGCGAAATTCTGAAAGAGTACTATCAGAATCAGGATCGGTTGGCGCTGCAGTGGTATCGCCGCGCCCGTGAATGGGACCCGCAGACGCCGCACCCGGTGCTGTTTCAGTCGGCTGTCGTGAGTGACTATCGCCTGCACGATCGGGCCAAGGCGCTGGAACTGTATCAGCAGGTCTTGCAGGAAGAGACAACCAACAAGTCGAACCTTGCGTTTGCAAGTCGCCGCATCCATGAATTGACCAATGCCGATGACACCGGCGAAGACCCGTATCTCTACACCCGCGAGCCGGGAAGCGAACGACGGGCGGCGCGAAACGCCAGCGATCGCGAGTCGTATGATCAGAACGCTTACGATCAGCCGACCAATGAGCGGGAGTCTTACGATCGTCCGTCGTACGACCGTCAATCTTACGACGACTCGTCGTATGACCGTCAGTCTTATGATCAGCCTGCATCCCAGCCGCAATACAACGATCAAACCAAGTGGAGCAGTGAGCGCAACGACGGATGGCGCAATGATCGCAGCGGCGATGGCGTTGCCCGAAGCGGGCAAGGCAATTACCGATCCAGCAGCTACGACGAATACGAATAGTTCATTGCGCGGCGGATCGCGAACGCCCTGTGCCTGTGCCTCTGCTCTGTGAGCAGTGTGGATGGCGTTGGTCCTTTCGCACGCTTATGTTCCCCTGAAAACAACCGTATTTCCAACGACCATTGCTCACAGAGCAGTGGCACGGTTGTGCTGCGCGTTTGAATCTGTGCTATGCTTTCGCCATTCACTTCATTACCGATTGCGAGGAGCGACTGATGGACGCATTTATGGATGCAGCTTTGGAAGAGGCGAAGCTTGGACTTGCCGAAGGCGGAATTCCGATCGGTTCGGTTCTGGTGATCGACGGGAAAATCGTGGGCCGCGGTCACAACCGTCGCGTCCAGAAGGGCAGCGCGATCCTGCACGCCGAGATGGACTGTCTCGAGAACGCAGGCCGGTTGACGGCGGCTGACTATGCGCGATCGGTCTTGTATTCGACGCTGTCGCCTTGCGATATGTGCAGCGGAACGGCGCTGCTTTATAAAATTCCGAAAGTCGTGATCGGTGAGAACCAGACGTTTCAAGGGCCGGAAGATTACGTCCGGTCGCGCGGCGTCGAGTTGGTGATCGCCAACGACGAACGCTGCTTTCAGTTGATGCGCGATTTCATCGAAGCCCACCCAACGCTTTGGAACGAGGATATCGGCGTCTAGATTTGCACCCGCATTCCGCGATCCGCTACAGTATCCACACGACGTCAATCGAACTCGCCCCGCGATCATCGACTGGATTGTTCACTGTCGGCTGGGTTGTTCACTGCACACATGGAGAAGGCACATGAGAGTTGGTCTTAGAGGCATGCTGGTCGCGATGTTGGCCGGTTTCTTGACGGTGAGCGCGACGGTTCCCGTTGCGGCTTGTACGAACTTCTTGATCACCAAGGGCGCGTCGGTGGATGGTTCGACCATGATCACCTATGCAGCCGACTCGCATGTGCTTTATGGCGAGCTCTATCACACGCCAGCCGGTCGCCACATGCCCGGCGAAATGTTGAAGGTCTACGAATGGGATACGGGTAAGTATCTCGGTGAAATCAAACAAGCCCCCGAGACGTACAACGTCGTCGGCAACATGAACGAACATCAGGTCGCGATCGGGGAGACCACCTGGGGCGGGCGTCACGAGTTGCAGGATCCCAACGGTGGCATCGATTATGGAAGCCTGATGTACATCACGCTTCAGCGGGCGAAGACAGCGCGCGAAGCCGTCAAAGTGATGACCGAACTCGTCGCCGAGTACGGGTATTACAGTTCCGGCGAGTCGATGTCGATTTCCGATCCCAACGAAGTCTGGATTTTTGAAATCATCGGCAAAGGTCCCAGCGCTGACGATGAAAGCCGGCGCGGTGCGGTGTGGGTCGCCCGCAAGATTCCCGACGGGTACATTTCGGGCCACGCCAACGCGGCGCGGATCAGGCAGTTTCCGCTCAACGACCCGGACACGCTTTATACGAAGGATGTGATCTCGTTCGCTCGCGAGCAAGGGTTTTACGAAGGCACCGATGCTGACTTCAGCTTTGCCGATGCGTATGCGCCGCCGGATTATGGTGCGGTGCGGTTCTGCGATGCCCGCGTCTGGTGCATGTTTCGGAGGGCGGCGCCGTCCAACAAGATTTCGGCTGACTGGGTGACCGGTGTCGATGGAGCCGAACCGATTCCCCTTTGGATCAAACCCGACCGCAAACTCGGCGTGCATGACGTGATGGAATTCATGCGCGATCACTTCGAAGGCACCGAACTCGACATGACGCAGGACATCGGTGCGGGCCCGTACGAGTTGCCGTATCGATGGCGGCCACTGACTTGGAAACACGAAGGCACGGAATTCTTCAACGAGCGGGCAACGTCCACGCAACAGACCGGATTCTCATTCGTGACGCAGTCGCGGTCATGGCTGCCCGATCCGGTGGGGGGGATTCTGTGGTTCGGCGTCGATGACACCTACAGCACCGTTTACATTCCGATGTATTGCGGCATAAGCCGCGTGCCGCATTCGTTCGCCGTGGGCACCGGGTCGTTTCAGGAGTTCACCTGGGACTCGGCGTTTTGGGTCTTCAACTATGTGTCGAACTATTCGTACTTGCGTTACCGCGACATGATTCAGGACGTGCAGCTTGTGCAGCGCGAGTTGGAAGGTCGCTTTCTCGCAGATCAGCCAGCGATCGATGCGGCTGCGAAGGCGCTGTTTGAACAATCGCCCAGGTTGGCCGTCGATTACCTGACGAACTATTCGTGCAATGCGGGCGACGCGACGGTGAAGCGTTGGCGAAAACTCGGCGAGGAGCTGCTCTTTAAATATCTGGACGGAAACGTGAAGGATGAGCACGGTAAGGTGACGCATCCGGGTTATCCCGAATCGTGGTACGACCGGGTGGCCAAAGCCACTGGCGATCATCTGGTAATGAAGAAGCTAAAAGCCGAGGAGGAAGCCGCCGCCGCCCATGAGCAAGCCGACGAGATGCGGCGCACGAACATCGCCAACGCGGTGATCACCCTGCTGGAAGGGCGGGGCATGAAGGTCGATTCGGCGACCGAAGAGAAGATCCGCGGCTGCAAAGACACCAAAAAGCTGGAAAAGTGGCTCATCGATGCCGCGACGGCGGATTCGGCTGAGGGCCTGCTTGTGAAGAGCTAGCGAGATTGCCATTATGCTGCTGATTTAGGTGGATTCTGGGTCTGCTGCGTCCGCCCTGGATTCCCGCTTTCGCGGGAAAGACGGATCAATGACGGATTTCGGGGTCGGTTGAACCTTTTTTCGCGGTCTGTATGATACCCGGTCCATCTCTCAAGGCCGAGGGATGTGCACGTGTGATGAGGGGTCTTCCGCCCCCGTATGGCCTGACTGACTCAATTTGGAAGGACGTTTCTCGTATGGGTAATTACACTGGACCAAAGGTGCGGTTGACGCGCCGTGTCGGCGTGCCGATCTGTGAGACGGCAAAGCACCTCAATCCCAACAAAGCCAATCGACCGGGCATGCATGGTTTCCGCCGCGGACGCCCGAGCCTCTACGGCACGCAGCTCATCGAGAAGCAGAAAATCGCATTCTATTACAACATTCGCGACGGTCAGTTCCGCAAGTACATGGACAAGGCCACGTCGTCGAAGCGCGGCACGCTGACCGCGATTCAGCAGTTGCTTGAAACCCGTCTGGACAACACGATCCGACGTCTCGGTTGGGCCCGCACGATCTGGCAGGCACGGCAAGCCGTCGCCCACGGGCACTTCATGATCAACGGTCGCAAAGCCGATCGTCCGTCCATGCACGTGAAGCCGGGCGATGTCATTACAGTTCGCGATCGCAGCCAGAAGTTCGTCAAGGATTGTGCTGAAACCTGCGAAGGCCCGTTGCCTCCCGAGTGGTTGGCCGTCGAAGAGGGCAAGCTCGAAGGACGCGTGGTGCGTCTGCCGGTGCCTGAAGACGTTCGCCTTCCGTTCGAAGTCGAATTCGGTTCGATTATCGAATACTACACCCGCTAGGGTTCTTTTCGCGGGCGGGTTCGCGACAATTCATTGCGACACACTTTCGACTGGCAGCTTGTCTGCCAGTCTTTTTTTTATGTCCGTATCGAAATGCCTGGGGTTGCGGGTGTCATTGGGTGACTTTTTGTTGGCGATGCGATTGGATTGGGTCGCTGATGTGCTGGTGATTCTTCAGTCCCCCACGCTGGAAGGGTGGGGCACCGGACCTTGGCTTTTTGTTGGTTTGGGTTGCCTTAAAACACTTTCAAATCATTCTTTTCTTGACCGAATGAGCCCTTTGCGCGCAACATACGGATTGCGGCGCATTTTTCAGGGCATCTCTTTCAAGTGAGATTCGCATCATGGCATACGACACAATCATTACGGGCGGTACGGTTTTTACCGCGAACGGCCCAAAGAAAGTCGACGTTGGAATCAAGGGGCAGAAGATCGCGGCTGTCCGCAAGGGACTGGTCACGAACGGCAGTTCAACCAAAGGTGGACGCAGCACGGCGAAAGTTGTCGACGCGACGGGTCAGTATGTCATTCCGGGCGGATTGGATGTTCACGTCCACCTGGAACTTCCATTTTGTGGAACGGTGTCGAGCGATGACTTCGACTCGGGAACGAAGGCGGCTGCCCGGGGCGGCGTGACGAGTGTGATCGACTTTGCGATTCCGTATGGCAAAGAATCGATGGCCACGGCTTACGACAATTGGCGCATGAAAGCCGACCCGAAAACCTGCATCGATTATTGTTTCCACATGGCGATCACCAAGTGGGATCTTCACGGACCCGAGATGGCCAAGATGGTCCAGAAGGGCTGCCCGACGTTCAAGGAATTCATGATCTATGAATCCGAAGGATGGCAGTCGGACGATCGGGCGATTTTCGGCGCGCTGGAAAACTGCAAGAAACTCGGCGCGATGCTGTTGATTCACGCCGAGTCGAGTCGCGTGCTCGATGAACTGATCGATCGTCACCACACCAAAGCGCTGATGAAAAAGTACGGCGCACAGCTGCATGGCATCACCCGACCCAACTACATCGAAGCCGAGGCGATTCAGCGGGCGGTGAAGTGGGCGGAGGTCACCGGCGGTACGTTGTACATCGTGCACATGTCGACAGCCGACGGCGCCGACATCATCAAGGAAGCCCGCAAGAAGAAGATTCCGGTTCACGCCGAAACGTGCGCGCAGTATCTGGTGCTCGATGATTCGCTTTTCGCGACGAAAGACGGTCACCTTTACGCGTGTTGCCCGCAGATCAAAAAGAAATCCGATCAGAAGCGTTTGTGGCAGGGATTGAAGCAGGATGATGTCTGCGTGGTTTCGACGGATACCTGTTCGTTCACGCGTGAGCAGAAGGCCATGTGGAAGGGCGACTGGACGAAGATCCCGATGGGCATGCCCGGGTTGGAAACGCTGCTGCCGATCGTCTACACGCACGGTGTGTTGAAAAAGCGACTCACGATGCAGCAGTTTGTCGAGAAGTGCTGCACCAATCCGGCGAAAGTGATGGGCTTGTATCCGAAGAAGGGCGTCATCGCGCCCGGCAGCGATGCCGACATCGCCATCTTCGATCCGAAGAAACGCATTAAAGTCGATCACGCGAAGATGGAGACCAACACCGACTGGAGTCCCTTCCAGGGTTGGTCGCTTGCGGGGTTTGCGCGCAACACGTTTAGCCGCGGTGCCATGATCGTGGACGATTACAAGTTCTGCGGTAAGAACGGCTGGGGCAAATGGATGCCGCGCAAGAGCGCCGGAAAGTTGTAGTGATATAGATCATACAGATGCAAGACCGTAGGGTGGGCCGTGCC
>DDIR01000120.1 GCA_002338715.1 Phycisphaerales bacterium UBA1845
ACGACTTAACTTAATGGCGTTCTGAACAGTCACCTATTTCCTAAGAATGGGGCATTCTTTGACGGTCTGGAGCGGCCCTTGGTTAGAACCGTGTCGAATTCCGGAGACCTCGACCGCGGTGGGATACTCAGGCAATGACGCTTGGCCCTACCAAGACCACTCCACCTGCAAACCATAAACAAACTTATCATACGTAAACGGTGACGACCGATCACTCAGCACCACATTCGACTCGGCATCGGTCCAGCGAATCAGCCCGCGCAACACAACGCGTCCGTCATCGGGATCGTCGAGCAACGTCTGCGACAGCGTGAAACCGTAATCGGTAATCAGATCATCGCGCACGTTACGCCGGCGATCGAATGCGCTTCGATTCTGATAGTCGGCGATCTGCCAACGTGCATCGAATCGAAAGCGCAGCTCGCGATCGGGCAGAATCAGGAATTGTTCGGGCGACTTTGGATTTATCAGCGGCATGTCGAGCGCGACAAGAAAGTCGTGCGTCTTGCGGTCGAACTCTTCGCCCTCGGTTGAAATGCTGCCGTATTGATAACCGGTCGACACGTCCCACACCCAGGGAAAGTCGGCGATTGGCTGAACCTTGAAGCTCTGCTCCACGCCGACATAGTGGGCCAACCCGTCGCGATCAAAGTCTGGATCGGTTTCAAACAAAAAGTCCCGCGCTTCGAGGCGATAGAAAACCGAAGTCGCATCCGGCACGATCACTTCACCGGGCACAAGCCAGCGGTATCGCAGCGACGTTGAGATGGCGTGATTGGAAAGAAACGACTCGTTATTCAAGAGCGTGACGTCATAGTCATACCGCAGCGTCGCCTCCCAGTGATCGCCGAATCGCCGCGAATAACGCAGGTACGCACCATAAACCTGAAGATCGAACTGCTCGATTTCGAAGTTGCGGGTCTGCAGTGTTCGGAAGCCAGCCGCCAGCGTGTGCTCCTTCGTGGCGATGGGGGCAAAATCGAACTGGGCGGCTGCATCGAACACGCCATTACCCAAACCGGCGATCGCGCCAAGGTCGCTGGACCCACCGCCGAGGAAGCTGACGTTGGAGTCGTAGGCCAGACCCATCGTCAGCGACGCGTTAAAGACGTTGCGCCGCGCCCGGGCTCGATCGGTTCGAATCAGTTGGCGAAGTTCGGGATCGTCGCCCAAAAGATCGAGCGACGCATGGGCTTGATCGAAGGCGTGAAGGGCGTCGTAGAAATCGCCGCGGCCAGTCAGCGCGCAGCCGCGGTAATAGTGCATCCACGGATTGTCAGGTTCAGCCGCTTCGACTTCATCCAAACGCGCCAGCGCCTCATCAAACTGCCCAAGGCGCACATGAATCGCCGCCGCCTCCAACGCCTGCAGCGTCGCATTCACGTCGTCGGCGCGAGCTGCTACCGTGACAACGCCAAGCAGCGTAGCCAGCACCCACACCGTAAATGATAAAGATTGCCCAATCCGGCTGAACATAGGTGAGCAGTATAGCGTCGCAAACGTGCCCACCAAGCGATAGTTTGAAGTCAGTTCCAAAAGGGGCGAATTGGGGCGATCGCGCGGTTTAGCACCGTAAGTTCAAGAGTTGAATGTCGAAGGACTTCGGGGCGAAAGCGGCTTGCTGGGCTTTGTCGCTGATCGTCCGCATGCGCCTGGTGTCGAGATTGAATTCGACAACGTTGGGATCGACGCGACCCATTTTCGGATCGATCCGTTGCTGGCGAAACACGATGCACTTGCCGTCGGGCGAGAAACTGACCTTGTCTTCATAGAAGATGCCGTCGGTCAATTGGTGTACCTTTTGCGACTCGACGTCGAATAGGTGTAACCCGCTGTCGCTTGATACGATTTGCGTTCGGCCGTCCGGGGACGTTTCGATATCGTGGACGCGCATGCCCTTGAAAAACGGATGCGGCGCGTACGGTCCGGATTCGCCTGTATCCGGGTCGAGTTGATACAAACGCGGTCCGTCAGAACCGTATTCCTCGAAAAGAATCGACTGCCCGTTTTCGCTCCAGACCGGCTCGTGTCCGCTGACGTATTGTCGCACCGGCGAATTGCCATCGAGTTCGAGTACGCAGATGCGACGTCCCACTTCGTGCTTGTAGCTTACGAAGAGCACCTGCTTTCCATCAGGCGATGGTTTCGGCGAACGCACCCAGTCCCAACCGCTGGCCAACACTTTTTGCTCACCGCCATCAACCGGAATCCAAAGGAGCGAACCGCCTTTGGTCGCGAAGAATGCCTTGCCATCGGCGCTCCATTCAAACGTGGTGACGCCTTCGCTGGGAATGCGGATGGGCGTCCCGATGATTTGGATCGCGTCATCGGTCAGGACGGCGACGGTGTCGTGGGTTGGGCCAGACTGCTCGGGGTAGTCGACTTCACTCTCCGGGGACGGAGTTGGCAGCTCAAATAGCTCGGCTGCAGCCAGTGGGCTTGCTGCGAAGAGCCATGCGGCGATTGATTTCTTGATGTAAGGTTTCATGCCTCAAGCTTAACCGCTCCGCGACGATTGCAACGGTACAGGTTTGTAACGATGCAGACCTGTGATCCTATCGGCATGTAACGCAGGCGTTTCGATTGACGCGGTCTAATGCGAATCCTGGCAAGTCGCGTCAAACGTTCTTGCCGATGACGTACAGCATGTCACCACCGCGTCCCATCAGCAGCGTGAGCTTCCAGCGTAACTCAACCTTGCGGCGTGAGAGTTCTTCCTTTTCGATCCAGACGTTGCCATTGGCAACATGGGTGCCGACCATTGCCGAAATTTCTGCCGGTGTCAGGAAGCTGATCACGACGTTACCGGCTTCGAAGTATTTCCAGTTGAATTTCGCGCGGTTGGCGAGCTTTGACAGGTAGTACACCGCTCGCGAAAAGGGTTTCACGAGGTTGACCTGTTCTTCAAGGATCAGGTACCCGCCGGGCTTGGTGATGCGAATGAGTTCTGCGATGGCCTTTCGCTGCAACGCCAATGTGTCGCGGACGGTGTCGGCTACCAGGTGATGGATGATGTGGCGACAGGTGACGACGTCAAACGAACAGGGAGGAAGGTTGTTGTCGACGATGGAACCTTGTTCAAAACGAATGCTTGGGTGAGCCAACCGATCGGCGTACGCGTCGTTGACTTCGAACACGGTGGCGTCGATTGGATAGGCACTGTGTTCGCGCAGCTTTTGCAGCAGCACGCCGGTGGCACCGCCGACATCGCACACGCGCATGTTGGGTCGGTCGATGACGGAAAGGATGGAATCAACGAGACGGGATCGAAGCACCGATCGTTCGTAGTCCATGAATCGATCGGGATCGAGCGTTGCGACAGGGTCAAGTTGTACGGCTGGCTGGGTGTGTCCCACGTGATTTCTCCCTCGCTGAATCGCGTTGGGATTATTCAGCCCACGGTTCAGCAAAACAAAGTCATCGAACGTTCAATACGTCACACACCCAAGGCGGATACTAGCGGAAATCGGCTGAGCGATTCAAACACCATTTGGTCGTACCGGTTTGTCGAAAAATGAAAGCGGTGATGGACACGACTTGGAAGAAAACAGGTTATCAGACGCATCGGGTGTATGCAGCGGATGCTGCCCGTGTAACCGTCATTCGTGGCTTGACCGAGTTCACTCGCGATGCGCATCTTTCAATGTATGCAAACGATTGACGGGTTGGGCGGGCCTGTCAGAAAACACTTGAATCGTAGACTAAATGGGTCAATCGTTGACGTTGGAATTCATTCGGGTCGGAGAGAAAACATCGTGCACGCATGTCCTGGTCACCATCGTTCTTGTCGTTCGATTGTTTGCGCATTCACCATCGGTTTGTTGCTGATTGGCATGGGCGCAGGATGCATTGATTCAGGCGGCGGCAGTGGAAACGCGTCGGCATTTAGCGACTTGTTGGGCGGACTTGGATCGGGCGCAACGACAAGTTCCGACAACAATGACAATGAACCGACAGGCGGCGCCAGTGACGGTTCGGGTTCGGACAGTCCCATCCAAGCCGAGGTGCTCAAACTGGTCAACGAGCGCAGGGGGCTGGGCGCAAACTGCGGTTCGGCTGGAAGCTTCGATGAAGCCGGCCCGCTCGTGTCCAATACAGTGCTAACCGACATCGCGCAAGCGCACTCCGAAGACATGTCGCAGCGGAACTTCTTCGATCATGTCAATCCGGACGGCGACGGGCCCGGTGAGCGCATCGAAGCGTCGACCTATGAATGGTCCACGTGGGGCGAGAATATCGCGTCTGGCTACCGCACGCCCCAAGAAGTCGTTGACGGTTGGATGAGCAGCGACGGTCACTGCGCCAACATCATGAACCCGGCATTTACCGAGATCGGCGTCGGGTACGAACCCAACGGTTCGTATTGGACGCAGGTATTCGGCGCGCCACGCTAGGCAACCGAGGCGGGCTTGCCCATGTGGTTTTGTCAATTCGCCGCGTCTGATCTATCTTTCCGCATGCAGGCATAGAGGTTTGCGTGGGAAGGCGACGTCGTGCGATTTCGCATATTGACTTACAACATTCACAAAGCCATCGGTGTTGACGGTGTGTTCGCGCCGCAGCGCATCTTGGAAATCCTTCGGCACCACGATGCCGACATCGTGCTCCTGCAAGAAGTGGATCGAGCGGCTCCCCGTTCGAATCACCTCGACCTGGGGGCATACTTCTCGCGTGAACTGAGTTATCCGCACCGTGCAGTCAGCATGAATGTGCACATGAAAAAGGGCAAGTATGGCAACGCGACGCTCTCGCGCTACGCAATAGGCCGCCAACGCAATATCAACCTGACCATCGGTCAGCACAAACGTCGCGGCGCCCAACACACCAGAATCCTCGTGCAAAGCAGTTCGGCCAGCGCTGTCGTCGACGTGTTCAACGTCCATCTTTCCCTTCGCGCCAAATTGCGGAGACAGCAGATTCAAATGCTCCTGGAAAGCGGTGACCTCGCCGGCGTACCCGCGTGTCAGCCATGCATCATTGCGGGCGATATGAACGATTGGCCCGGTTCGCTCAAACGGCAGCGGTTCGGTCCTGCAGACTTTGTTTGCGCCAGTGGAAGGCGCCCGGGATCGCGCTGGGCGATCAAGACATTTCCAAGCTACGCACCGACCGCGGGGCTCGACAAAGTGTTCTACCGCGGTGAAATCAAGCTGCTGCAAGTCTTCCGAAGTCGCCTGAAACTCGCGCGGGTGGCCAGCGATCACCTGCCTGTCATCGCCGATTTTGAAGTCTCACCGAACGCCAACTAGACGCCACTGCAAAACGCCTCGAATCGCACCCACGGACGGGGCTTTCTAATTATCGGTACAACGATATTCGGGATACGCTCTTTGCCGGAATGCGTCGTGTATCTTAGCTTTCTGAGGCTGGGGGCGAGCGCATCGACTGCGACTTCGGTCCCGGATCTCATCAGGGAAAGAAGGGGGAAGAAGTGTTACTCGTGGTCCATTCTCATGGTCGCCGGCCTCTCGCGCGGCGCTCGACGCGGTGTCTTTGTGCAATCGCTCTGTTGGGACTGACCTCGCCTTGGGGCTGTTCCACGGAACCCGCCATCATTTCGGGCAATGGTTCGCCTTCATCTCAGCAAGATGGTTCCGATCCGCAGCAAGACGCACAAGACGACAATGGGCAGGATTCGCCAACCGACGTGCTGGGGCTGAACCTTGACAATGATGTCGATGGAAGTGACACCGACGATCCAACCGCCATCAATGACGATCCAACCGAAGTCAGCAATGAAGGCAACGCCGCGCCCATCGCAAATGCCGGCGAAAGTCGCCAAGCCCAATCCGGAGACACCATCGTTCTTGACGGTTCCGCTTCATTGGATCCCGACGGCGACGAACTGACGTTCGTATGGTCGCAGGATCCCGACACGGTCAGCGCCGAGATTGCAGATTTCCAAAATGCAGAGATCGAATTCGTCGCCCCGATGGTGTCAGCCGAAACCGTTCTGCTGTTCAACCTGACTGTCAGCGACGGTGAGCGGGAGTCGTCCGACAGCGTGGCCATCACCGTGATGCCAGCCGTCATCGAGCCACCGTGCCCGGCTGAGTTCTTCATAAGCGCCGCCAACACCAGTGGCGTGGCCCCCTTTAATTCCAGCTTTGAAGTAGGACCGGTCGAAGCGGGAACGCAATTGGTCGGTGAATGGGAGTGGACGGTTGATGGGGATTTGGTTGGCGATACCAATGCGTTGAGCCATGCATTTGAATTCCAGGGCGAATATATCGTCGAAGCGTGCCTGACGACGTCGTGCGCACTCGCTTTGGAGACGCGGTGTGAAAGCATCGTCATCTCGGCCGACGCCCCAACCGCCGGCGGAGGTCTTGGCGGATTTGGTGGCGGCGGCGGTGGTG
>DDIR01000065.1:0-1389 GCA_002338715.1 Phycisphaerales bacterium UBA1845
CCACGGGGGGATTAGCTGGCGAGGCCAGCATCACCCACTTTGGCTGACTCGGCTCGCGCCGAAGCGCGAGTCTGTCCCGGTCGCCCAATTTCAATAAACAGGAAACGGCGCGAACGCCTCTGATGGCGCCCACGCCGTGTCTATGGGATCGAACGGCAGGATTGTTCCGACGAATCGGCTTTACTCTGCCGAGCCTCCCTCGCACCGGACGAACGCCTCTCGACGTATCCGGCGCTACGAGCCTCGAACATGGCGGGTGATGAAGTCCGCCTCCTTAGCCTCGTTGGTGAGACGAGGTTTACCGGGTGTCCGATCCCACGATTCAGACGCCAGTTCTCGTGCGTTTGCACTTCTGACGATCACGAAACAGTGTTTCGCGGAAGCGAGCATAGCGCATCTCGCGAAACAAATCACGTTCTAAAGTCGATGTGACTCAGGGAAGGTTGGCGCGCTGCATCGCCCGACAGAATGCCGAGGCAAGGCGATGTTCGAAGTCCAAACGCTTGGCTTCGTATTCCGGCAGGTTGCTCGGCAGTCGCATGGCTCCCAGACGAGAGACTTCTTCCCGAAGTAGTTGCAGGTTGGGTGCGAAGGCTCGCATTATCGCGCGAAATACGTGGCTGTTCTTCATGCGCGTGCCAGTGCCATCACGAAACAACGCCGCAATCTGAGAGAACGTCTCGTCCGCTTCCTCTGTCAGCGTAAACTCCCGTTTTCGCCAGCCAGCACGCTCAGATCCCTTACCCGAGGATGGAACTTCGGGAAGTTCGCAATTAGCCGGTCCTCGCTTCCTATCCAGCACGCGCGTCGTCACCGCCGCGTCGAAGAATCGGGAGACCGAGCTTGTTGGCGGCTTGGCTTCAAGTGGTTTGGCCATGTGCAGATCCTACGAGCGAAAGTGCCGGCGTCACCGGCGTCGAATCAATGTCGCCGGTCATTGATGCCAGCTCCCCGCTCAGGAATTCCTCCCGGTGCAAGGCTCGCCGCTCAATCTCCGCAGCCAGTCGCTTGTACTGTTGTGCAACGATTGAGCGGCTGTGCTTCGGCTGCTGGAAGAGCGTCCGCCCCTTACCCGAAAGCGTCGGGATTACGACAGCTTGCGAAATCTGCGAGCGGCATACGCGCCCAGGTAGTGTTTGCTCGACGAGTGCATCCAATTCCCTCCGGAGTCGACGTGCCCGCCCATCGACGTTGCTGAACACGATCCCAAGGACTTCAAGATGCGGGTTGCGATGGTCGCGAACATCCGCAATGTCCCTGAGCGCTTCGGCGAGCCCGGCCACCGATAAGGGATGGGGAAATGCCGAAAGTAAGAACCACTCCGCCGTTGCGTACGCAGCAACCGTGGTCGTTGCAGCCGCCGATGGCGGAGGGTCAAGGAAGATGAAA
>DDIR01000065.1:1470-14088 GCA_002338715.1 Phycisphaerales bacterium UBA1845
GCCCGCCGATGGCGGAGTGTCAAGGAAGATGAAATCGTATAGGCGTCGCGCGACCGTGATCGGCTCTTCGAGAATCGTGGTTCGGTCCACGAACTTCGATAGAAGGGTATCAAGCTCGGATAGCTGCGGACGCGCCGGCACCAGGTGCACGCCCTTCGGCAAGCCGTCCTGTACCACAAGCGCTTCAAGCGTCTCGTCGGTTGTCAGCAGTTCGAGCGAGCCGGCGAAACTGTTCTCGGGCACACCCAAGTGTCGTGTTGCTCCTGCGGCAGGATCGAGGTCGATGATCAGGCAGCGATAACCGCGAAGTCCCAAGGCGGCCGCCACATGAACGCAAACCGTCGTCTTGCCTACACCGCCTTTTTGATTCCCGATAGCAATAAGGATTCCGCGTGGTGATTGATCGATCATGGCTCCTTTGTTCGACATTCGTGTTCCGGCACGCGTGCTCCCCGGCAGGCCGGTTTGCGGGCATGCCGGCGAGCATTGTGCATGTACCTGTTCTTATCTCAAAAGCTTGACGGGCGCAACCGAATACGGTCCCGCGATTGGCGCCGCGCGCCGGTGTCCCCGCATGCCGGCATGCGGCTCGAACTGGTTTGTGCATTGCCAAGCCAGCACGGATCGCGCTACGGTCGCAAGTGGCGACGCACCGGAGGCATCGACCGGAGCGTCTCACTTTTGTCTGGAAGAGGATCGAACGGCTGGCGCCGTTCGCTTGCGAGGATTGACGGCGACCCGCAGGCCGCCGCGTGCGAATGATCTAACAACTCCTTCGTATCGCAGAATCCGTCTGCGTGTCAATCGCCATCTCGATTCCGCGTGTCATCCGTGTGCTTCCACGGGGAACACGAGCACCCGACGATTGCTCGTCAAACAGCGTTTGACAATGAAAGGAACTATCAGCAAAAGCGCGGCTCCGCACCGATGGATCGCACGCAAGCCCGAGGGTGGGTACTGCCTCATCTCAGGAACGTGCATTCTCGCGGCGTGGTGGGCACTCAGAGAACGAAATATCACGATACGCGACCTCCGGGTATGGCTGGCCAGTTTTGAGTTCACAGCAAGGCGTGACGGCGCTCAGTGCAAATTCGCGCCGAGGCCGACCCATGACGAGCTGGCGAAGATCGCTGGCTTGTCGCCATCGCAGGCCCGCCGATCGCTCCAACAACTTGAACGGACGAACCTGCTCACGTGGTCTCCAGTCGGCGCATTCCCAATGGTGCCGCTACCGGCAGACCACGACGAACTGGGCTTTATCGATTGGGTGCAGTCGGTCGAAAACCAGGCGCGGCCAGTGCCCGTACCACGGCGGACCATCCGTAACCTCGCGAGAGCAAACCGAAAAAGCGTTTTCGCAACGATGTTTGCTCACCTGATGCGGTGCATGTACTACCGCCGAGGGCGAGTGGTTTCAGGAGGGCGATGCAAGGCAACGTGGGCCGCCGAGGTATTCGGAATTCACTTGCGAACGGTCAAGGCAGCTCGACGTGATCTCGAGCGGCGTTTGTGGCTGATTCGCGGAGAGAGCAGCCAGTACGCATTGAATCGCTGGGGGCCAGCGGTGATCATCAACCTGCGTTGGCGCCCGTCGGCGCGAAGCGCAAAATCACCACCCCCAGCAAGACAGAATCGGCCGCAATCGCCACCCCCAATATTAGACAAGAAACTCTTCTATCGAAGATCTAAGAACCAGGAACCGCCCATTGGGCGCTGCGATGGTGTTCGAATTCGGGTGGAGTCGTCATCGCCGAGTATTTCGCGGGTTCATCCGCGAGACCTCGAAGCGAGCGAGCGAATCGAGGCTCTCCGCAAACAGGCGATTCAACTCGGACTGATGCGTGATACGTCCTGCGATCGCCTTCGCTTCCACGGTGCAGCCGAACACGCTCGCACAAAGGCGACCTCAAATCCGCCCGGTTTGTTCATGTGGCTGATTCGTCAGAGAAAGTGGTCATTCATCACGCAGGAGGAGGAGGATCGCGCCGTTCGGAAGATCAAGGAGCTTGACTTCGGAATCGACGAACGAGAAGCGGCGTGAGCGATTCAGCCGTCACCGACCTCAGCAAGCGAAGTCGGTAACGGCCGCACGGCAGCCATCGGCCACCGGTATCGCCAGACGTCATCCTAACCGACCTGGGCCATGATGTCACTCGCGCGCGAGCGGTCAAGCTCGGCGTAGACCTCAGTCACTTCCGCAGACCGGTGCCCCAGAATCACCCGGGCCACCTCGATTCCGAACTGCTTCCGTAGCTCAGTTGCGGCATTGTGCCTGAGCCTATTTGGCCCCCACACCGGCACGTCCGCCTTTCGGCACGCCTTGTAGATGGCGTTGTGATAGGCCTTTCGCGTGTAGTGGTCATTGAGCCGAGGGTTCGGGCGTTTTCGCAGCTTCTTGATGGGGCGTGTGACCTTTGCGGCTTCGCGGCGCTCCCGGTGCTTTTCCGCCATCGCTTCGCGGGGGTCGAACAGGTAAGCATCTGGTTTGCGAGCGAGAAACGGTAGGAGGACGCGCTTGGCCTTCGGTCCCAGGAACACGGCGCGCTCAGTGCCGTGATGTTCGGTCTTGTGCGATGACGGCGTGAATCGCCACGTGGCACCGCTTTGGTCAATATCCCGCGGCCGCATGATCACGACCTCGCCCGGCCGCATTCCGGTGAGTAGTTGAAGGTCGATCATCGCACGCACCGGGCTCGACACCAGCAGCCGAACCGCGTCGATGTGTTTCTGTGGGACCGGCTGCACTTCCCGGCGTTCTGGTGCGGAACTGCGTCCCTTCTTGAGCGGGGCAACGGCCTGAAGCGCATGAAGAATCTCCGGCCCGACCAGCTCGTTCTCGACGCCCCATTTGAATACACGGCGGATGCGGTTCACACGAGCGTTGATGACGCGGCGCGACAGCTTTGCACTGATCATCGCCTGACGAACTGTCTTGAGCGAGACTGGGCCGAAATCGACAACCCGCTCGTCTTCAAAAAGCTCGCGGAGCGGCCGCACGGCATCCTCCAGGTTCTTGATCTCGCCCGTCGGAGCGCCGTTCTTCACGTAATAGGCGTCGGCATGTTCGAAATACCCGACGAGCAGCTCACTGATCCTCAAGTCGTCGCGCGGCACCGAATCAGAGCTGGCACTCAGTGTCGGCGTTTCGCGGTTCGCCAGCCAGCGTGCGATCTGCTGCTCGTACTTCTGCTTGCTCTCGTCGGACCCATGCGGGCCGAGGTACACGTCGCGACCGTCGATCGTGACGACGGCCTGACCGGAGGCCTTGTGACGGCAGTAACTGGGGAGCTTGTGTTTCAATCGGGGCATCGTGCGGCTCCTTCATCCGTACAAAACCGTATCTACGGCTTTGTTAAGGACTTCTGGGCCGCACTGCCCGACGCGGGCAGGCACGCGTAAATCGCGTTCGGCTCAATGTTTATGCTTCAAAGCGGGCGATCGGATTCGAACCGACGACGTCCAGCTTGGGAAGCTGGCATTCTACCACTGAATTACGCCCGCATTTTTAAGTCTCGTATTGGCAGTTATTTACGAGACTTGTTGCTCCGAATCGCTGCCTATTTTTTGCCCTTTAATTTCCCCCTTGTGGGGTGCCGGGGGCGATCCGGAGCAACACGAAAGCATACCTACGACCTTTCCCTCTGGCAAGACAATACCCGCGTGGATTGATTTCGTTTTGCCCCTGGATTCTCGCTTTCGCGGGAATGACGGCGCTGTCGCGCGGCTACGTTTGGACCCAAGGTGTTCTAGATTGAAACTCCCCAGGGTGGGCCGGAATCCATGCCGCCCGCTCCGGCGACAATTCCGAGATCTTTTTCTGTTTGAAGCTGTTTTCCAAAACCAGAAGCCGGGCATAATCAGGACTCTTGATGCTGCTTGAGGCCCAAGGGTAGACGTGGAAAACGAATGGGTGCGAATTCGAAACCAGCCAAGCCCACCAGGAACAAACGCGCCACCATTTCACCGCTGCGTGAGATCGTTGGCGACGAAGTGTATGACGTGTGGGTCAAGATGCTCAGCAATCTGGTCCCGGACGGACGCACCCATCGACTGTCGGTTGTCGTCGCGTCGATGCTGACCTACGCATCCGACATTGCATCTGCGAAGCGAGGCACAGACAAAGAGGATCATCCGGCATACCCATTGCTCGTTGCACTTGAAGGACTCGAAGAAGACGAAGCGTTGCAACTCCTGACACCGATGCTCATTCGGCTCTTCAAGGATGCTGGGGTGAAGTACGAGCGAGTCAGCAGCAAGGGCGAACGCTACAGCATTCTCTGGGAAGCCACCATCGAGTTCTGCCGGTGGTACAACTACCAGTGGGAGTAGTGCGATGCTTGCGACCCTTTATCGGCGCACATGCGGTGAAGAATGGACGAGCAAAACGCTACGCCTCGATTGCGATCGTTATAATCGAACTGTATCAGATTGAAATTTCACTTCCGCGCGGCCGCAAGGCCAAATATGCAAACAAACGCATCCCGAAGTTCCGGATCAACACGCTTCGAAGCATCGGGTCGGAAGACCCACGATTCAGACATGGCGTCGAAGGATTGCCAAACATGCGTGGCAATCACCTGGCCGCTAGCAGAACTCTACCGCGGGCCAAGAGCCGACTTAGGGCTTTCTTCGATGCTCCTCGGGACGATCTGACAATTCGTGAACCTGTTTCGTCGACATTGGATGGCGCTATTCGCGGCGTTGGGTGGCCGGGCTGGCCTGTGAATTGTTGGAATGGGCAAGTACCCAAGTTGACGGTCGCCCGGGAAGGGGGCTGAGCGGCTCGGTTGCTTTTGCACTCCCGCGACGTTCAAGTATACTCGCGGCCCTCCTCGTGCGATGAACGGTGTCGGCGTGGCGTTGCCGACTGATCGTGCTTGTAGGGTGTTTTCGCATTCAATTAGGCCAATAAGCCACAGTCCAAGACGGCAATCGATGTTTGAATTCAAGTGGCAGCTAAGCGAGCCTGCTGCACAGTCGGTGATTTTGCGAGTCCATGCCCGAAGCGGCTGGTTCGGCACAAAATCTCTGACCGTGGGTGAAAAGGTGATTTATCGCCGCGGGCTTTTCGCGGGGATCGAGGCACAATTTCGCCCCGTCCCGGAAGGTCCCCCCGTTGACCTCAAACTCGTTCCCACTACCGAAAACCAGTGGCGGCCAGCATTGTTCGTTGGCGGGGAGGAAATTCCCGAGCGCAACGGGACTCCGCTGCCGCTGAACCCGGCGCGACCTGCGTTGATCTCGGTGGTTGTGGGCTCTTGTTATTTGTTGATGTTGATCATGACGGTGATTTTGCCGTCGACGGTGAAGATGCTCACGGCATTGCGAATGCCGCATGCCGACCGCAAGATTGCGCTGCATTTCAGCGATCCGGGAATGCCCGAGCTACTGACAGCAGATCCCGTCGAATTGGAAAAGCACCCACAGAACGTGCCGCTTACAACACAAGTCAAAGCGACGGGTGGAACGCCACCGTACGAGTTCGAAGCGAGCCCGGAAGCCTGGCCCAAGGGCATGACGCTCGACAAATCCAGCGGTGCGGTCACCTTCACACCGCGTAATTCTTCCGACTATTGCGCAGAGTACGTCGTGCGCGACGCGCACGGGGATATTGCGGTGGGTGTGTTTGCCGTCTTGGTCGCTTCAACCCAAGATTCGCGCAGCGATTGGCCAACCATTCCTACGATTTCCCTGCCCTCGGGTGCATACGGTGAACCTTACGAAGCGTGTCTCGTTGCGGAAGGCGGTGAGGAGCCGCTGCATTGGGATCGATTGTCCGGTTCCCTTCCGAAGGGGATTTCCCTCGATAGCGAGACCGGTTGCATCAGGGGTACGCCTGAACGCAAAACGCTCGCTACCTTGGAACGACGCCTCGGCAAGCAACTCAAGCCGGGCGCGCCGACACAAGAACTCCTTGACGCACTGACGAACGGCAAACTGCACGTTGACAACGAACACGCGAAATTGCTTTCGACAAGCCGCGACAACGTTTGGCTGTTGACCGATGGATGGCGTCGATACATTTTGATCGAGGATGCGGAGAGTCTGCGTGTGCAGAGCGGAGGCGATTATTATTCGCTGACGCTATTGGTCACGGACTCGAGCTATGAAGTGGGTGACGACATCTGGCCATGGGTCATTCCGTTCATTGTGACGGCATTGAGCTTAATCGGTTATTGGATCATGCGGCGGTGGGGCTTGTTTCTGTTTGCCGGGTTGCTTGTTGTCGAGTTAGGTCTCAACAGCACGGGCGCTTTTCCGATCTCAACGATGGCTTTGGTGTTGCAGGGCTTGCTTCTGGCGATGGGCCTGAGGTACTACCGCCAAATGGTGTGACTTCTGGGAATTGTCGCCCTCGCTCGGCGCGGTGTGGCTAAGAAAGACGATGAGCAACGAACCAACGAAATCGAAGTTGCCCGACGCAACGACGCACCCGCCAGGATTTCGCGCGCGGCGCGGGATTAACTGGTTCATGCTCGGGTTGATGTACGCGTCGTACTATACCTGCCGTTATAACCTTTCCGTCGTCGCCCCCCGCATCATCGACTATTTCGGGTTTTCCAATGCCGAATATGGCATGATCAATACCGCACGACACTGGTGCTACGCTTTTGGTCAGTTCTGGAACGGTTTACTTACCGACCGACTCGGCGGTAAGCAGGCGATGGCCATCGGCGCTGTCCTTACCATCATCCTGAACATCGCTTTCGGCATGGCGTCGTATGCCGGTGCCGGTAGCGTGCTGATGCTGTTCATTATCATCCGCGGATGCGATGGATACGCTCAGGCGTTTGGTGCTCCGGGGATGATCAAGGTCAACACCTCGTGGTTCCCTCGATCCGAAAGAGGGCGCTTCGCGGGTGTCTTCGGACTCATGATCCAACTCGGGCAGATTACGATCTTCAATCTGGGACCCATACTGCTCGCGGGGTGCGTCATTCCGCTGGGATTCATCGTCTTGAGAATTCCCGAGAACCATCCCGAAAACTTCCGCTGGTTGTTTTGGATTCCGCCGGTGATTGTCGCGGTGGTGGTCGTGTTGATGTACGCCATCGTTCGCAATCAGCCCGAAGAAGCGGGCTACAGCATTCGGCACGACGATGCGGAGACCCTTCGTGACGGCGATCACGACGAAAAGATTCCGCTCGGTGTGGTGTTCCGCACCATCTTTCGCACGAAAATGGTCTGGGTTACTGCGTGCGCCTATTTCTGCACGGGTGTGGTGCGGACTGCGCAATATGACTGGTGGGTGATTTACTTCGAGCGCGAATGGGGTTTGGACATCAAGGTTTCGACGCTGGTTATCGTCACCGGGGCGTTGCTGCCAATTAGTGCGTTCGTCGGATCGATCGGTTCCGGATTCATCTCGGACTTGTTCTTCAAAGGAGCACGTGCCCCCGTCGCGACGGTACTCTACGCTATCGAGACAGCCGTGATTCTCTTGTCAGCCGTGCTGCTTACGAATCCCACGTTTGCCAGCGCTCCTTTGGCTGCTGGTTGCATGATACTCATCTCAATTACCTGCAACTCGACCCACTCGATTCTCGGGACTGCAGCCGCCATGGACTTGGGCGGGCGCAAGATGGCGGGCTTCGCAGCCGGGGTGATTGACTCGTTTCAATACATTGGCGCGGGTTTCGCGGGATTCGGTCTGGGCAAGTTGATTGACCATGCGATCGCGAACTGGGCGATTGGATGGGGTGCGTGGTTCTACTTCATGGCGCCGTTCAGTGCGATCGGTACGCTGCTGATGGCCTACGTCTGGTATACCACGCGCGGCAAGGAAGTTACTGGCGCATGATATTCAGGCAGTTGAACGGCAATCCGTTTCTCATCTAGTCTATTTCTGAAACGGTGGTTTCGGTCAGCAGTTGGTCTATTAGGGTGGCTGCTCGATTGAGGACCTTGATGTCGCTTGCGGGCAGCTTCGCCATCATTGACGCCAGTATTTCGATTCGATTCTTGCGGCCACGATACAGCAGTTTCTTACCCTTGGCGGTTGCTTCCAACCGTCGGACGCGGCGATCGTCCTGATCCGATTTCGCGCGCACCAGCCCCTGGCTGATCAGCCCTTGGGTCAAGCTGGTCATTGTGGGTTGCGCTACCTGCTCGATCCTGGCGAGTGTGCCAACCGTTTGCGGTCCAACGAAGACCAGCACGGACAGTGCGGATAGTCGGGCGGTGCTGATGCTCAGCGTTTCGTCTGCTTTTCGAAGCCGGCGCAGCAGTCTGAGGGCGCTGCGGTGGACTTTTTCTGCGACCTGCTCGTGCTTCATCGTGCAAACCGTCCTTGACTCGGCCCTATTACATAGATAGGCTATCTATATATAAGACGTTGCGGGGTGTCAAGTGGATTCGGCAGGAGTGCAAGCGGTGATGGATAAAGACGATTTGGTTGCGTTCAAAAACGCCGTCTGTTCGAACGATTTACCTGAGGTCGGGCGGATGCTTCGGGAGGCACCGGTGCGTGCGGAAGCCCGCGATGACAGCGGGGTGTCGTTCTTGCTTACCGCGCTTTATCACGGGCATATCGAGGTGGCGGATTTGATTGCTTCGGTTCGTGAGCGCCTGGATATCTTCGAAGCCGCGGCGATGGGGAAGCTTGGCGAAGTGCGGAGCTTTCTGCAGGGCGACCTGGAGGTGGTCAACAGCCTTTCGCCTGACGGGTTCACAGCGCTGCACTTGGCTTGCTTTTTCGGGAAGATCGGTGTGGTTCGGTTCATTCTCGCGCATGGCGGTGACGTTGGCGCGGTCGCGCGCAATCCTTCCGCGGTTCAGCCCCTTCATAGTGCGGCGGCTACCGGAAGCGAAAGCGTTGTTCGTGTGATACTGGCGGCTGGTGCCGATCCCGACGCAAAGCAAGCCGGTGGACATACGGCGCTGCACTCGGCTGTCATTCACGGCAACGTGGCGATGGCAATCGCGCTCATGGCGTCCGGAGCAGATCCGGCTGTCGCAAATGACGAAGGCAAGTCGGCGATGGACCTTGACCCGCGTGCAAATCCGGAGGCAATCAAAGCCGTCCTCAAGAAGTGGATCGACATGCGCGAGTGTGCTGCCGAATAAGGATGGGCAGCCATGCATGGTGCGATCGCGTTCAATTCTTGCTTCTTCGTGACGTTTTTTATCAATCCGATGCTGGCCACCAGCGCTGGGCGGCCTGCGAACTCAAGGTGTCAAATGACTTCGGGTGCGGGGGGCGCCAACACGTTTCGGTATTGAAGGTCGGATGTGCGCCATACCGCTCATGTACTGTGATTTGTCGGCATCGCAGGTTTCCTAGATTTACAATTCGCGATATGGTCGTGCGTGACTTGACGCATTGCAGGGGTATTTGCCACAGCCGTTTGAAGAGTTGGGTGTGTCACACTTTTTCTTTCGTTTGCGCGCGGATTCAGTCGTCGAAGTCGCGGTCGCCCAAAGACAAATTGGTTGGAAGAGTTTCAATTGATTTGTGTTGTGTTGTCGATTATAGAACACGCGTACGAGAATCGATGAACGATTCTCTTTTGCAAGTCTCTCAATCAACCTGCTCGCACTGCGAATGACCGCGAATCAGTAAGGAGAAACCAAGATGTCAACTCGAGTTGCTTATGCGAAATTCCTGCCGGCAATTGTTGCGTTCGCCGGTTTGGGTTTGGCGGGCTGTGGCAATGGCACTCCCGGACCTCAAGGCCCGCAAGGTGATCCAGGCCCGGCTGGTCCAGCAGGCCCTCCCGGTGTCGCGGTCATCGATATTGGCGACTCGCCTGCAGACGCGCTTGCGAAGCTTGATGTTCGCAGCGAGATCACGGGTGTGACCATCGCGAGCCCGCCCGTTGTTGACTTCACCGTGATGACAGCTGGTGGCACTCCGGTCACCGGTATCGGTGCTTACTGGGAAGATGACGATCGGTTTGTGCGCTTCACGCTCACGAAACTTGTCGCTGGCGAGAATGGCGATCCGAGTTCATGGGTTGCGTACACGCGCGACACCACGAACGACGGTTCAACGCCGCCCGACTACGACACCGGTTCATCCTTGGTTGATCATGGCGATGGAACTTACACGTTTACGTTCAACACCGACGTGAACATGGTTTCCGGTGTCGACTATGAGCCGACGCTGACGCACCGTGTGGCCGGTCAGATCGGTTCCGGTGACGTGGCCCTTCCGGCGCAAAACCTGGTGATGGACTTCGTACCGGGTGGCGGCACTGTGACCGAGACGCGCAACATCGCGACAATCAGTTCCTGCAACGAGTGCCACGAAGAATTGAACTTCCATGGCCGTCGCTTCAAGGTTGAGTACTGCGTCAACTGTCACAATGCAGATTTGGCGGAGGGCGAAGGCGACATGGCCTACATGACGCACAAGATTCACGCCGGCCATAAGTTCAACGTCCTCGACGATGGCATCGATTATTCAGAGGTCACCTATCCGCAGGACCTCGCGAACTGCCGCAAGTGTCATAGCAGTGAAGACGAAGCCACACCGGACGGCGACAACTGGAGAACGGTCCCGAGTATTTCGGCATGCGGATCCTGCCACCTCGTCAGTTTTGTCAATCCGCCTCCGGCAGGTTTGACGCTGCATAGCGGTGGAACCCAGGAAAACAACTTTGGTTGTGCAACCTGTCACCCGGCATCGGGCGGCATCGCGGGTATCGAGGACAGCCACACGACGGCCAACCCGACGCCGAACAACCCGAATCTTCCCGCAAGCGTGCCGGCGATGGCGTTTGACATTACTTCGGTGACCGTCAACGGCGCCGGAAATCCGACGGTGACGTTTACCGTAACCGCAGATGGCGATGTCCTTGACGTCAACAACCTGCCCGATGGTTTTGTCGATGGAAACGGTGACGCATTCCGTTGGCCGGCATTCCTGATGGCGTGGGCCGAGTCGCAAGATGGCATTACCAATCCGGCAGACTACACGAACACCGGACAAAACGGTGCCCAGCCCATGTCGGTCGATCTTGGCGATCTCGTCGCCGCAGGCGGTGTCGATTGCTCGAGCGGTACCGACTGTGTCGCCGACTTCTCAACGACGGCTGACGCGTTCCCGGCCGGTGCTTCGCTCCGCGCGATCGCACTTCAAGGTTACTTCCAGTTCGATAGCGATGGCGACGAAGCACAGGACACGAGCCTGCACACGCTGTCGGCGGTGATGGCGGCTACGGGCGATGATGTCCGCCGCGAAATTGTTGATTCGAACAAGTGCGGTGCCTGCCACGAGTGGTTTGAAGGTCACGGCGGTAACCGCGTGGTTGGCTTGAGCAGCGTCATGCCGATGGAGCCGTCAGTCTGTGCCGTCTGCCACGTTCCGAACCTGAGCACGAGTGGACGCGGCATTGATCCGGCCCGGGCGGCTGACCGTGATGGCGATCCGATGACAGACGATCCGTCGGCTGCCACCGTGTCGTTGGGCACGAGCAACACCGCGATCTGGCCGGAAGATACGAACAACTTCAAGGACATGATCCACGGTATCCACGCCTCGGCGATTCGTTCGAGCGATTACGAATTTGTCCGTGGCCGCAACGACGGCATCTACTACGACTGGGCGGAAGTGACCTACCCGGCTGAGAACGGCGCCCGCAACTGCCTGATGTGCCACATGGAAGGCACCTATCAACTGCCGCTCAACGAGAACGTGTTGGGCACGACGGTTCGCACCACGGGCACGAATGACGGATTCGACGGCGGCAGCCACACGAACGTCGGCACGGCCCGCGACAACGTCCCGAACGCGACGGACTGGGTGAACACGCCGACCGCGTCGACGTGCTACTACTGCCACGACAGCGCCCTGACGGTGGCCCACATGCGTCAGAACGGCGGCATCATCAGCTTCGCCGACACGGGAGCGGACGATTACACCCAGCGCCAGGATGTGGCGACGGTTGAGTCATGTGCAGTCTGCCACGGCGCCGGCAGCATCTCGGACGTCAGCGCTGCACACATGCTCGTCGAGTAGGTTGGAATAAGCCGTGTTCAAGCTTGGGTGCGAATCCAAGCCTGAGCCAACCAGAATGATCAGCAAGTTCGAAGGAGGGAACCATTTGGTTCCCTCCTTTTTTTGGTGATCTGGTGAAGACGTTGACCAATTCGAGGTTGGCAGTTTCCTCAGTCGATTGACGTGCCGGACGACTCGACGCTACAACTAGTTCCGTTGAGTCGTAGTGTTGGTTTGAGGAGAGGCGAGTATGCCGTACGAGCTAACAATGGGCGGAAACGAGAGTCGCATCAATTTCACGGGACTTCTGACTTATCGTGAGATTGAAGAACTAGCAGAGAATTCGAAGATCGAGACGCTGCAGTTTCATAGTCCAGTTGATCCTCGCAATTGGCCCCGACTGGAACAATGCCTCTTCTCAAAGCGGCCCGATATTGCGCTTCGCATATACAGTCATCCAGCTGAGACTTGCGATCTGACTTTCGTGCAAGAGATGCCTTCGCTTCAACGATTTGTGGCTGATTGTCTGACCGATGTTTCAAACGCCGATGCAATCGCAAAACTAGAGCATTTACGCGAGCTTTCAATTGGTGTTTACGAGTTAAAGAGCTTTGACTTTCTGCACGTGGTCTCCGACAAACTTGAGGTCCTTCACCTAGAGCGGCTTAAGTCCAAGC
>DDIR01000052.1:0-2732 GCA_002338715.1 Phycisphaerales bacterium UBA1845
TGCATGTTGCCGAACGGCGTCATCTGGCGGATGCGCACACTGCTGAGGATTTCCGGTAGCGTGCGCGGTTCCATCCGCGGATGCTCAACGACTTGCTTCTGATACGGAACCTTCAAAGCTTGCTCGACGGTTTCGTCAACCTTGCCGCCCGAGAGGCTGCTGTCGACGACCGGCTTTGACGTGCCATTTGTCGATTTTTCCTGAGCCTTGGGCGCTTCGGCTTTCGTTTCTTCGGATTTCTTACCGCTGTCTTTCAAAGCCATCGGTTGAGCGTTGCGACAACCATCGCGATAGACGGTGACACCCTTGCAGTTGAGGTCATAGCTCATGCGGTAGATTGTTTCGACGTCTTCAACCGAAGCGGACTCGGGGAAGTTAATCGTCTTGGAGATGCTGGCGTCGCAGTGACGCTGGAAGGCGGCTTGCATCTTGACGTGCCATTGCGGTTTGATGTCGTGGGCACACACGAAGACATGCTTGAGGTCTTCGGGCATATCCGCAATGTGAGCGAGGGTGCCTTCCTTGGCGATCCTGTCCAATACATCCGAGTTGAATAACCCTCGCTCTTGAATCACTGATTTGAAAATTTTGCTGACTTCGATCATCGGAACTCGGCCCTCCGCCTGTCCTTTGAGGACGTTGCGGTAGAACACGAGGCTGAACAATGGTTCGATCCCGCAGGAGCAGTCGGCGATGATGCTGATCGTACCGGTCGGAGCGACCGTCGTGCAGCAGGCGTTGCGCATCGCGCGGCCTTGCTTCGTCTCCCACGTGCTGCCCTTCCAGTTCGGGAAGCAGCCGCGTTCGCGGGCGAGTTTTTCGCTGTAGGCGTGGGCTTCATCGTTGAGGAACTTCATGAAGCGTTCGCCCCACTCGACGCCCTCTTCGCTGTCGTAGCGAACGCCGAGGTTGAACAGTGCGTCGGCAAAGCCCATCACACCCAGACCGATCTTGCGGTTGCCTTTGCAGATCGCGTCGATCTCGGGCAGTGGATAGTTGTTGGCATCGATCACGTTGTCAAGGAAACGGGTCGACTCGTGGATGGTCGTACGCAGGGCGCTCCAGTTGACCTTGGCTTGCGGGGTGCAGGCGTTGTCGATGAAGCGGGCCAGGTTGACGCTGCCGAGGTTGCAGGCTTCATAAGGCAGAAGCGGCTGCTCTCCACACGGATTGGTCGCTTCCATACGACCGATGTGCGGCGTTGGGTTGTCGTTGTTGATGCGGTCGATGTAGATGACGCCGGGCTCACCGGTCTTCCATGCGTTCTTGACGATGATGTCCCAGATGTCGCGACGGGTGTAGAACTCGCCTTCCGACGGGGCATCTTCGGTGGTGGGCAGACTCGTCAGATCGTATTCCCAGACCGCGATGCTCTTCGGAAGGAAGTACGTCTTACCGGTGCGCGGGTTGCGCACGACGTGCGGCGCATCGGGAGCAGCACGGTAGGCTTCCATCCAGGCGTCGGTCACCTTGACCGAGATGTTGTAATTGGTGAACTGCGACAGGTCTTCCTTGGCGTGGAGGAATTTCAGGATATCGGGGTGATCGATGTACATCATCCCCATGTTGGCTCCGCGGCGGAACGCACCCTGCTGAATCGCGTTGGTGGCTTCGCTGAAGGCACGCCAAAAACTGATCGGACCGCTCGTCCGACCGCCGGAGCTTTTTATAAAGTCGCCGGTGGGACGCAGTTCGTCAAAGGCAAAGCCGGTACCTCCACCGGCTTTCTGAATCAGGGCGGTGTGCTTGATCGAGTCGAAAATCTCGTTGATGCTGTCCCGCACCGGAAGCACGAAGCAGGCACTCAGCATGCCCATTTCACGCCCGGCATTCATCAGCGTGGGACTGTTGGGCATGAATTTGCCCGACGCCATCAACGAGTAGAAACGATCCTCCCACTCGCTGCGGTTTCTCGAGTCCCGGTTGTAGAGCATTTCTGGTTCGGAGACGGTCTTGGCGACCCGACGGAACAGGTCAGAGGGCGACTCAGTGCATTTGCCTTCCTCGTCCTTGATCAGGTACCGGGCACGCAACACGTTCAACGCATTGTCGCTGACGGTGCATTCGCCCGCGATACCCACCGCCGTCTTCGCCTGCTCAGCAACTGGGGCGTTCGCCTCACCCGCTGAACACTGCTCGACCGATGGACTCAAGTCAGCGCCATCCTTGGCGCCCGCTACCCGATCCGTGATTGCCTGTGACATCGATAACTCCGCGTCTCCACCGGCGTATGTGCGCATGGACACCAACACTGGCGGGGCTATTCGCCTGACAATGCTCTCTGTCTACGCTTTCGATTGTTCGAAATTGACTCAAATGCGGGCGGCCGGAACGACCGTCCGCCATACATGAAATCTGTTATCAACCAAAGCGACAGCAACCCCCGACACTGGTCATCGAGTCGTACGAATTTCGGCCCGAAAAACCAGAATTTCACAGCCACTACACCACATGTAGGGGGCATTTGTGACACTACAACAAGATAATCGGGTCGTCAATCGGAATTTCCAATAAGATTTCTAAGTCCCTACGATCACTACAGTTACCACCTCCTGTTTTTGGAAAATCACAACTTACCCGTTCCAACAAAACCGCCGGTTGCCATGTCGACCAAATGCAATGCACCTCATGCAGTATGCGGGCGTCCAATTTGCCGCCACATCTTGATTTTCGCTCACTATTTCGACCGCAATCTGAATTCGCCCATATCGTCAATGCCTTATATCCTCCCC
>DDIR01000052.1:2833-4339 GCA_002338715.1 Phycisphaerales bacterium UBA1845
TCAATGCCTTATATCCTCCCCAAGCCGTTCTGCCCGAGGCGCTTTCGGACGCACTTTCGATGCATCGCGCTCGGCGGGCGACTGGAAAATGCCATTGAATGACACCGCCCAGAGTGTCACCATCTGGCATCGAATGCAACATGCCGGCGACGAAATCGTTTGGTTCGACGGAAGGGAATGCGGATGAGCGCAATCAGCACAAGTGATATTCGAGCCGACTGGCAAGCCCACCTGTCGCACGTCGTTGAAACCGTGCGCGAAATGAGTACGCACACCGACCCACAAGAGATGGTGCGCAACTATGGCCGACGCATGCGCAGCATGCTGCCAACTGACCGAATGATTGCATTGAGCCGGCGCGGCATGGATCGCCCGAAACTGCGCATCACACGCGACAGCAACTGGGAAGACGAAGTCAATCCGTGGCAAATGAAAGATCGACTGCCCATCATCGAAGGCGGCGTCCTCAGCGAATTGATCTATGCCGACAAGCCACAGATATTCAATGACTTTCGCGTCGATTCGGACGACCCGGCATACCCTTACCTCAGTGATGCGCGTTCGGTCTTGGCGCTGCCGAACTATGACAACGGCGTGGCACTGAACATGGTTCTGCTCATGCGTTTCGAGCCCGACGCCTATCGCGTCGAAGACTTCCCCGACCTGGTCCTATCGAGCAATCTGTTCGGACGGGCGACGCACAATCTTGTCCTGTCGCAACAACTGAATTCGGCCTACCGCGAAGTCGATCAGGAGCTCATCGCCATCGCCAACATGCAGCGTTCCCTGCTGCCCGATGAACTGCCGCAAATCTCCACGATGGAGTTAGCCGCCCACTACGAAACCTCGCGCCGCGCGGGCGGGGATTACTACGATTTCTTCAAACTGCCCAACAACAAATGGGGCATCCTGATCGCCGACGTCAGCGGGCACGGCACACCCGCAGCCGTCATGATGGCCGTCACCCACAGCATCGCCCATTCGTTTCCCGATCCGCCCTGCTGTCCGGCGAAGATGCTGAGTTACGTTAATGAACGCCTTTGCCGCGCCTACACCACCAACGGTTCGACATTCGTGACCGCGTTCTATGGTGTCTACGACCCGGACACGCGCGAACTGTCCTACGCCTGCGCCGGGCACAATCCTCCGCGCGTCAAACGATGCGCCGATGGCTCGGTGTTTTCACTCGATGCGGCTGGCGGTCTGCCAATGGGAATTGAAGCAAACGAAGACTACGAACCGGCGAAGCAGACATTTCAGCCGGGCGACCAGATCATCTTCTACACCGACGGCATCACCGAAGCGATGAACCCGGATGGCCAACTCTTCGGACTCGCCCGCCTCGACGAAGCCATCGAAGACTGCAACCTCTACGCCAGCGGGTTGATCAAGTCGGTGCTCGATGCGGTGGACGATTTTGCAAGTGGTCGACCAGCCGACGACGATCGCACACTGTTGACCGCAAAGATTTCGTAAGGAATCAATCAGCGCCGTCATTCCCGCGCA
>DDIR01000052.1:4437-6436 GCA_002338715.1 Phycisphaerales bacterium UBA1845
AGCGCCGTCATTCCCGCGCAAGTGGGAATCCAGAAGAAGACAAAGGTCAATCCAGGTGAGTACCCGCCCCCGAAAAGCGAAGGGTGAACGAGCAGAACGCGACGTTTGGAATAAGTTCGCGATCAACTTGCGACCTTCGGAACTACGTATGGATGTGAGCTACTCAGGAACGTCGATGTAAGCATCGCAATGTTTGCAGTTCTCAACGCGCCCACGAAGATCGCCAGGAAACGTCGTCGACTTACCGCATTCCTCGCACTCGGCGATGACCGGTTCGTCTGACTTGGCATCTCGTTCCAAATCCTGTTGGTTCAAGTAGTCGGCTAATATGCTTTGAGCCTCGTCCAACTGCGAACGGTCCATCACGCACACTTCGATGCCGCATGGCGCGACGATCTGCGGGAATTGCAGCGTGCTGGCCGCATGCCGATCTTTGACCTCGGCGGCGATCCCGCGCTCGGCCAACCAATGGACGACGATGTCCGCCTCCCCAACGTCAGCCGCCCGATATATAACTGGCCAATCTCGTGACATGCCCGCCAGTGTAGCCTCAAGGTCCGCATCTGGGTATCGATTTTGACCGATCCAATCCAGGTTTCGTCCCGATTGCGGTGGTTTTGGCCGTCCGATAGCGAACGCGATGCCCGGAATTGAATCGCGAATTTCGAACCGCTACCATGGTATGCAAGAGAGAAGTCGCCGAGTGAAGCCGCCGAGTGAAACCTCGGTGCATCGCAGGCGACAAAGGAGAGCCGAGAGAACCCCCCCACGCATCAACTCGCGGTGATCCTGTATACATTCGGAGGGAGAAGAGGGAACAGCCATGTTCAAAGCCTATGCGTGCGCCTTCGCGGCGATCGTACTTGCCGGCGCCCTGCCCCAGCGCGCGGACGCTTCCGCCCAACTGATCGTTGATGGTCGCAGCGTGGCCTATCAAGTTTCCGTGAGTGATGCCGGTGGCAGCCTGAATCCGACAGGTTCGATGACACCTGCCAACCCGCAGGACATGTTCGTCGGCGCCGCAATTTCAAATACCGTCACCACCAGCGCCGAAAGCGCCAGCGCCAGCGGGCTCGCCAGTCAGACGTCAGGTTTCGAAACCAACGGACGCGGCGGGACCGCATTCACCTTTGACTCGTTTGTGGCTACGGGCCGATCCATCGGCGAAGCCCGCGGGCAAGTATCCGGCGACAGCGCTTCGGGTTCTGCCGAAACGTTGGCCAGCCTCGATTTTTCAATCGACGCACCGCATGATTTCTCGATCACAGGAACGCTGAGCGAAGACGGCCAATCGGTTGGAGGTTCGGCCTCCGCGTCGTCGGAGGCGGTGGTCGAACTTTTGAGATTCAGTTCGGGAAACCCAATCGTCGCGGGAGTTTCAGGTTCCGGACCGGTCGCACTTGGCGGATTGCTGGAACCGGGGACTTACCGACTCGTTTTCAGAGCGACTTCCGACGCAAACGTCACCGGTGATGGCAGCGCTACTTCAAACACGTCGTTTCAGAATATGTCGTTTGATCTGACTGAAGTACCGGAACCGGCAACGGGAATGATACTGCTTGCGGGGGCTGTGCTCGTGTTGCGTCGCAATCAACGGGTCGGCTCGGAATTCTCAAGAAGCTGAATCGCAGACGCCTTCACCACCACGTAGACCTCGCTTCCAACCGCAAGCTGCATTTCATTCATCGCCGCACGGGTAATTTCGACCATCCAGTGCGGCCCGACATCGACGGACGCTACACATCGACCATCGTCTGCATCGAGGCGAACGATCTTGCCACACAACACATTTCGCGCTGAAAGACCCGTTGGTTTCTGGTTGGCCAATATGATATCGCGGGCGTAAACCATCGCGGTCACGTTTCGCCGATCGGTCGCCGCACGCGCCCCCACTTCCACAGTCTGCTCACCGAGATCACCGACAACTGTTCCATCATCCGCTTCCGACGGGAGAATCGTCAGCGGGAAGATATTCTTCAGAACGGGCAACGGATCGCGG
>DDIR01000052.1:6556-8243 GCA_002338715.1 Phycisphaerales bacterium UBA1845
CGGCAGACACCATCGTCCCGAGCAATTCGATCGGCGCGCCCTGCCCGACGACGCTGCCGCGATCGATGACCACGACTTCATCGCACAGGTAGACAATGTCGCTGATGGAATGCGACACGTAGATCGTTTGCATGTCGAAGGCATCCAGCACGCTGCGAATGTAGCTGAGCGTCTTGCCCGACATGCGGCGATCAAGTCCGGTGAGGGGTTCATCCAAGAGCAGCAATCGCGGTGCGCTCAGGATCGCCCGGCCAATCGCCACCCGCCGCGCTTCACCGCCCGAAAGCTTCCCGGCGTTTCGATCCAGCAGTCGCTCCAACTCGAGCACCTCGACAACCTGCTCCAGCGCCGGACCCGTTCGATGGTGGCGGCTATAGGTCAAGTTCTGACGCACGGTCAGGTGATCAAAGAGCAGGCCTTCCTGAAAGACGTATCCAACCTGTCGCTGCCGGCAGGCGACGTTGATGTGTTTGGACGAATCGAAAAAGTCCGTGTCGCCGACGCGAATCGCACCGTCATTCGGGTTCGTCAAACCGGCGATGCAATTCAGCAGTGTGGTCTTACCGCTTCCCGAAGGTCCAAACAAACCGGTCACGCGGGCGCTTAGCGACAGATCCGCGCGCAGGGTGAACGATTCGAGTTGTTTCTGGAGGCTAACGCACAGCATTGGTTTTGTGATTCCGACCCTTGCGAATCAAGATTTCCGAAACGAACACCGCCGCCAACGCAATCAGCACCGATGTCAACGCCAGCGGCCAAACGTTGCGCCCTTCGACCTGCCAATGCGTGTACATCGCCAGGGGAATTGTCTGCGTCTTGCCTTCGATGTTACCGGCTACGATCAACGTCGCCCCGAATTCACCGATCGCCCGCGCCCATGCCAACGTGATCCCACCGACGAGCGCCGGCCAACATTGCGGCAGCGTGATCGTCATCCACACGCGAAACGGTGAAGCCCCCAGCGTCGTCGCCACCTGCCCCAATCGCGGGTCAATCGTTTCAATCCCCGCGCGCAGCGCCCGAACCAAAAGCGGCATCGACACGATCGCCGACGCAATGACCGCCGCCCACCACGTGAACGCGAGCGACTGCCCCACGTTACCCAGCAGCACCAGCAGGCCAATGCCAACGATAACCGGTGGCAAAACCAGCGGCACCACGATCAACGTATCGACGCACGTCTTAAACCGCGACGTCGAACGCGCCAACCAGGTGGCCAACAGCATCGACGGAACGAGGATGATCGCAATCGCGCACACCGACACCTTCAGCGACAACGCGACAGCCGTCCATTCACTTGAATTCAAGAACGCCAGCAAGTAATTGTCCCTCGTCGCTTAATCCGCATCGCGTCGCACCGGTACGAACCCGTGCCGCGTCCAAATGTCATCCTGCTTTGAATCGACCATCATATCCAAAAACGCATTCGCATCCGGCTGATTTTCGGAGCGCGTGCACGTCGCGCCGAAGCAGGCAATCTTCACCGATTCGGTTGGAAAACGAAACACAACACTGCAATCGCTGGTCATCGCATCCGTCCTGTAAACGATCGCGAACTCCACTTGATGCGATTTAACGTACTGCAGCGCCACGCGGACGTTATCCGCCAACACGAGTCGATCCTGCAACTCATCCCACAACTTCAAATCCTTCAGTTCGCGTTCGGCATAGCGACCGGCTGGCACGT
>DDIR01000052.1:8358-8903 GCA_002338715.1 Phycisphaerales bacterium UBA1845
CCTCGGATCACCGATCGCGATCTTTCGCTTGCTTGCGAGGAGCGGATCAACCGAGGACCACTCATCCTGCTCACCCGACGCCACGATCACAAGCTGATTGCGGGCCAACTCCCTCCGCGTCGACTCGACCACGCCGCGTTTTTCCGCCAGCAGATCCATCTCGGTCCCGTCGGCGGATATGAACACATCGCACGGTGCACCGCCTTCGATCTGCCGACGGAGAATCCCACTGGCGGCGACGCTCGTTTCCACGCTGATGCCCGTTTGCTTCGTGAATCCGGAAGCGAAATCCTGCGTCACGTCGGTGAGGCTCGCAGCCACGAACACGGTGAGCGTCTGCTTGTGCTCGCCGGTCTTCGGACGACACCCGACACCACTCGCGAGCGACAGAATCAGGATGAGGGACCAGCG
The DNA here is from genome assembly GCA_002338715.1 of Phycisphaerales bacterium UBA1845. Taxonomy (GTDB): domain Bacteria; phylum Planctomycetota; class Phycisphaerae; order UBA1845; family UBA1845; genus UBA1845. The sequence continues at coordinate 8,770 of DDIR01000052.1, forward strand.
AACCATATGCGAATGAATCTCTCAGAATCTGGCGTGAACCGGCACCGTGGACTATGATCGAGTTCGCGTGGATGATAGGGGCATACGCACTTACGAACCATCAGATTCTGCGCCCCGTAGGGTGGGCCGTGCCC
>DDIR01000052.1:9045-10102 GCA_002338715.1 Phycisphaerales bacterium UBA1845
GGGCACGGCCCACCCTACGCAAACACTCATCGTTCGCTTTCCCGGGAGTATTGGCAACATGGCCTTTACCGACCTTCGATCCTTCATCGAACACCTCGACAAACTTGGCCAACTCAAGCGCATCACCGCACCGGTCGATCCGATTCTCGAAATCTCGGCGATCACGGACCGCGTTTCGAAATCGCCAGCCGCCGGCGGGCACGCGCCGCCCAAGACCGACCCCTACCACGGGCAAGCTGGCGGGCATGCGCTACTCTTTGAAAACGTGAAGGGTTCCGACATCCCCTGCGCGATCAATGTCTTCGGCAGCTACGAGCGAATGCGCCAATGCCTCGGCGTGTCGAGTTTCGAATCGCTGGCCGAACGCGTCCAATCGCTCGTCAAACCCGAGATGCCGACGACGCTGATGGCCAAGATGAAGAAACTCCCCGAACTGGCCAAGCTCGCGGGCATCGGTCCGAAAGTTGGTAAGTCGGGCATCTGTCAGCAGGTCGTCAAGACCGACGACGCCAGCTTCTTCGACCTGCCCATCATTCAATGTTGGCCCCACGATGGCGAGTGCGGTTATGGCGGCCGCCCCGCTGACGCCGAGAAAGGCACCGGTCGCTACATCACGATGGCCGGCATCTACACGCTCAACCCCGACAACGGCGAGCGCAACGTCGGCATGTACCGCGTGCAGGTCATGGACGAAAAGCGCGCGGCGATGCATTGGCACGTTCATCACGATGGCGCCGCCCACTTTCGACGCTACAAAGCCCGCGGCGACGCCAAGATGCCGGTGGCGATCGTCTTCGGCGGTGAACCGGTGCTTCCGTATGCAGCCACCTGCCCGCTCCCGCCCGATGTCAGCGAGCTGTTGTTCGCAGGTTTTCTTAATGGCAAAGGCATCGAACTCGTCCCGTGCAAAACGATCCCGATGGAAGTGCCCGCCAACGCCGAGATTGTCATTGAGGGCTGGGTCGATACGAATGAATTGATCTGGGAAGGACCGTTCGGCGATCACACCGGGTTCTTCTCGTTGGCCGACAAGTACCCGCTGTTCGAAGTGTCGGCG
>DDIR01000052.1:10212-12970 GCA_002338715.1 Phycisphaerales bacterium UBA1845
AAGTGTCGGCGATCACGCATCGGCGCGATCCGATCTACCTGACCACGATCGTCGGCTTGCCTCCGCAGGAAGATTACTACCTCGGCAAAGCCACCGAGCGCGTGTTCCTTCCGCTTCTTAAGACGCTGATCCCCGACATCATCGACTATCACCTGCCGATGTTCGGCGCGTTTCACAATTTCGTGTTCGTCAAGATCGCCAAGCACTATCCGATGCACGCCCGCAAGGTGATGAGCAGCATCTGGGGGGCTGGTCAGATGATGTTCAGCAAGTTCATCGTCGTGGTGGATGAAGACGTGGACGTTCACGACGAGCAGGATGTGATGTTCCACATCGGCGCGAACGTCGACCCGCGTCGCGACATGATGATCGTCGATGGCCCGCTCGACATTCTCGACCACGCATCGCCCTACTACGGCAGCGGTTCGAAAGTCGGCATCGACGCCACCAGAAAAATCGAAGGCGAAGGAATCGTCCGCGACTTCCCCGACCTCCTAACCATGACGCCGGAAATCGAAGCGCTGGTGAGCCAACGGTGGAATGAATACGGACTCTAACGAGCGCGAAGTTCCAGACGTCGAAGCAACCCAGACGGTCGGCGACGACGGGTTGGTTTGCCTCAAGTGCGACTACAACCTCACCGGTATCGACAGCGAGCGTTGCCCGGAATGCGGATGCGTTCTGGACCGCGATGAGATTCGACGGGTTATGTCGCTGCGATACGATCGCCCGTTGCCGCATTGGGAGCGTTATCATGGCCTTCGCAAACCACTCGGTTTTCTGATCACCACGTTGCGTTTGATTTTTCTTCCTTGGCGATTTGCCCAAGACCTTCCAACTGTTCCCCGGATCAAACCAGCCGCATGGTTCGTTGCGGTCTGCATGGCTGTCAGTGTCGGCCTTGGTGGGCTGACATCGGCGCCCGATCTCGGCGCGTTCGTCTCGTGGTATACGGGCGTCGCCTGCCACATCATGATGCAGGTGGCGATACTTGGATTCCTTCTGCCGCCAGAACCGCTTCGACATGGCTACCGCTTTTGGCTGGTGGTCAGCCTTTACACAACGTATCCAATCATGACCGAAGTGCTCGCCGAACCGCCCTACATCGTCTCCGGCTACAGTAGCATTTGGCCATTCAACGGCGGCGGCAACCAACACAACGTTTTCTCAACGCTGCATTACTACGTGTGGTGGATTGGACTGATCGCCATTGCATCCATGCGCGTCAGCAAACGTCGCCGCAAGCTCATCCCGCTGATGTTCGTTGCCATTCCAATGATGACCTACGTCTCAACCTATGCGGGTTGTCAGGTGAGCGAACTCTTCTGACCAAGGACTCGGTATTACCGTTTCTTCCCACTCGAAATATCAGCCAACCCGTCACACTCATTCCCGAAGTCGCCTGTGAACTTGACGCACCCACCATACACAGGACAATGATCGAAGGCATCGATCGTATAGCACTGCCCAAGCAAAGGTTGGCGGCATGCGCATTCACTGTCCGAGTTGCGGAATTCAAATACCGGCGAGCGATGTCAACATCGACACGGCGATCGCCAAATGCGTCGCTTGCAACTCGGTCTTTGAAATCAAAAACGCCATCGAACACGACGCCCATCACCATGCCCAAGTTCACGAGCAAAGTGAACCCGTTACACGCCCCTCCGGGATCACCGTCAAAGAGTCAGGTGTCAATCGGCGGATTATTCAGAGGTGGTATTCATCAAGATTTCTTGTGATTTTCATTTTCTGCATCTTCTGGGATAGCAGTCTCATCACTTGGTATAGCCGGGCTTTTTGGGAACACAATTCCCACTGGCTTATCAAGATGTTCCCCATCCCACATCTCCTTCTGGGGCTCGGGCTGACGTACTACACGTTTTGTGGTTTGCTCAACAGAACAACGTTCGAAACGGGGAGTTCGGGCCTATCCATCCGCCACTGGCCCCTGCCGTGGTTTGGAATACGTGAATACGACATCCATCAGATCGACCACATCCACTACGGAGCCAAGCCGCACCGTGAATCCAAGGACGAAGATAAACGCGACCTCGATCCGGCAGTTCTAAACCTGCTTCCAATCTTCAAACTGTACGTCGTGACCAAAGACGGCAAGTCGCAGAAAGTCCTCCCGGCGCGCCTTCGACTCGATCAAGTGAAGTATCTAAAAAAGGAACTTGAGAGGGATCTCGGCATTGCAGATCGACCCAGTTCGCATGGAGACTAGATAGCCCAACTTGGGAGACTTTGCCGGATGGCGAGAAGATGTTAACCGTGTCCATCGTGAGAACGTACACCGGACAATGAAGCCGATTGTTGAAGGTGGGAACCGCCTTACTTGAGGACCGCGACATGCACATCCACTGCCCACATTGCGGAAAGCCGATATCAGCCGACAACGTGAACCTTGAATCCGCCATCGCCAAATGCTCGAATTGCCATGCGGTTTTCGGTATACGCGACGCCGTCGAACAGGATTCGCAGCGCCATTCTCGCAACCACCGCATTCGCGAACCCGTTGCGATGCCCGCGGGATTCACCATCGAAGAGCGCAACGGGAATCGCGAAATCGGCCATCGGTGGTTCACGCCATTGTATTACTTCCTCCTGTTCTTCTGCGTCTTCTGGGATGGATTTATCATCTTCTTGTACGCTTATGCGTTCGAGAAAGCCGAGGTGCCGTGGTTTGTCAAACTCTTCCCGATCTTACACGTCGGGGCCGGCGTGGTGCTGACTTATTTTAGGTTCTCCTCCAAAT
>DDIR01000085.1:0-18406 GCA_002338715.1 Phycisphaerales bacterium UBA1845
CGCGCGCCGCGAATCATCAATGGTCGGGCGCGCGGTCGCGTGCGCGCGGGGACAATGTTCGGTCCGAGCGCCCCGACCGGTCGGTCAGTACACCCCTATTTTTTTAGGGTTTTTTGGCTAAGAATTACTTGCCATAAAAGCCGATTTGCTCCAATGTATCGCGCGACGCGAACAGGCTTTGGAAAATCTTGCCTGCGTTTATGGGCAATGTTGGTTATTGAAACATGCCGGGAATCGATTCCGGCGAAACGACAAGCATGAAAGGATTCATTAGATGGCCAAGAAGAAAGCTGCTGCTGCGAAAGCCGTGAAAGCACGTACCAAGAGCGAAATTTATCGTGAGCTTTCAGAGCGCACCGAACTTTCTCGCAAGCAGGTTGTTGCTGTGTTCGACGAAATGGCAGCAATGATCAAGAAAGACCTGGGCAAGCGTGGCCCCGGCGTCTTCACCGTCCCCGGTTTGATGAAGGTCAAGGTTGTCCGCAAGCCCGCCACCAAGGCGCGCAAAGGCATCAACCCGTTCACCAAGGAAGAAATGGTCTTCAAGGCCAAGCCTGCACGCAACGTCGTCAAGGCGCTTCCGCTCAAGGCCATGAAGGACATGGTGTAATTCATCACGTGTCATTCATCACGCTTCATTGCGTGTGAATCAACACACCGTCAGTAAATGAAAACGGTGCGCATCTTTCAAAGGATGCGCACCGTTTTTTGCATGATCACGTTGAAGCACTGCATGCGCTTCGATTAATCCGTCGAATCGACAATCCTTTGAATGCGCTGCACCAATTCCATTGCCGTTTCCTGATCCGATGCTTCACCGATGATGCGCATGATCGGTTCCGTGTTGCTGCCGCGGACGTGCACCCATCCTTCGGGCCAATCGATGCGCACCCCGTCGATCGTGCTGAGTTTCTCCTTGGCAAACGTTGACTGCACGTTGGCGAGCACGCGACTGATTTTGTCTTTCGCGCATTCGGTTTTCGTTTTGACCAATTCGTATCGCGGCAAGTCAGCCACCAACGTCGAAAGAGGTTGACCGGTCGCCGCCAGCAAGTCCAGCACCAGCGCCATACCGACGACGCTGTCGCGCACGTACACCACGCGCGGATCAATAATCCCGCCGTTGCCTTCACCGCCGACGATGCAATTGTTGGCCTTCATCGTTTCGACGACATTGGCTTCACCCACGGCGCTTCGATGCACGCACGACCCACCGCCAATCTGCGCCGCAAGATCGTCAAGCATGCGCGACGTCGAAAGGTTCGCACACGTCGCTCCGGGCGTAAGTTCAAGCACGCGGCGGGCGGCCAACACCAACGTGTATTCCTCTCCGATGTAACGTCCGTTTTCATCGACCACAACCAGACGATCCGCATCGGGATCTTGAGCAAATGCGACGTCGACGTCAGCCGACTTGGCAAAACCGCACAGCTCACCAAGGTTTTCTTCCAAAGGTTCGGGCGTGTGGGCAAACAGTCCGGTCGTCTCCGGATTCAGGTACGTCACCTCGCAACCCAACGCATCCAGCAGATGTTTCGCAACCGGTTGCCCGGCGCCGTTGACGCTGTCGACCACAACCTTGAATCGCTTCGCCCGGATCGCTTCGACATCCACGATCTTCAGCACGCGATTCACGTGAACGTCATTCGTCGATGAGTCGGCGGAAAGCTTGCCGACCTTGGAAAAATCGACGAGGGCGAACGACTCGGACCTGAGGATGTCGAGTATCTCGTTGGCCATCGATGCGGGCGGTGCGTGACCTTCGGGCGTGAGGAATTTGATGCCGTTCCACTGCGACGGATTGTGGCTGGTGTCAGCACAATCCCCCCCGCCGCTTTCAACTCGGTAACCATGACGGCGGTGCTTGGCGTGGTTGCGATTCCAAGATCGATGACATCGCTGCCGCCTGCGAGCAATCCGCTGGTCACGGCGCTTCGCACCATGTCGCCGCTGGGTCGTGAGTCTCGACCAAGCACAATCGGTTTCCCGCCGACAAACTTCGCCATCGCACACCCAGCCGAGGCGGCCAACTGCGGCGTCAAGGTTTGTCCGACGATTCCCCGAATTCCAGATACGCCCATCATCAAAGCCATGGATGAAACCTTTCAATTGTCGCATCCGTTTCAATTCGTGGGCTCACATGGATGCGATGAGGTGGCGATTATGAAAGATTCAATCGGTGTTGACCAGTCAGCGGAAGCGAATGTGCAGTCCAACAACGATTCTACAAAAAGAAGGAGCCCGCGATTTCGGAACGTGTCCGAAGTCGGGGGCTCAAGGAAGCGATCGCTCCAGTTTCGCCAGGCATTCCGTGCCATTTTGCGCTACCGGGGCGCGCCCGTATTAACGATGATTGCGAGACTGCGGTTAAGACGTCTCCACCAGGTCCACCGATGACGAACTGAGTCCCAACTGTTCTTCCAACTGGCCGATGATTTCGACGAGGTTGCCCTCTTTTTCACCGGCAGGGGTCATCCACTTGGCGATCTGACCGTTGCTAAGGATGTTTTTGATCCGCCGGCAGGCCAAGATCACCGTGGAGTGGTTCTTGTTGCCCATGAATCGACCGATTTCCGGGAAGCTCATCGCGGTGTGGGCACGGGCCAGGTACATCGCCACACCGCGGGCAAGGGCGATCGTGCGGGTTTTACGCGATGTATGCAGGTCGGCTGGAGCAAGTCCGAAGAAGATCGACACGGCACTTTCGATGTCGGTCAACTTGATGACCGGGACGGTGTTGGCGATGAGATCACCCAACCCGCGATGGGCCAACGGTAGGGTCAGCGGTTCGCCACTGAGACGTGCCAGCGCCACCAACTTGAGCAATGCACCTTCGAGTTCGCGAACGTTGGCCTGGAAGTTGGCCGCGATGTATTCGATGACTTCCGGTCGAACCTCGAAGTTCAGCTTTGCCGCGCGCTTCTGCAAAACTCCGACGCGGGTGGCATGATCCGGCGAGTCGATCTTGACGACCATGCCCGCGATGAAGCGGCTGACCAGATGCTCCGACAGGTGTCCGATGAGTTTCGGATGGGCATCGGAGGCCATCACCACCTGCTTGCCGGATGCATCGATGGCGTTGAAGGTGTGGAGGAATTCTTCCTGAGTGGCGCGTTTGTTGGCGAAGAAGTGCACGTCGTCGATGACAAGGACATCGAGACGGCGGAAGCGCTGATGAAATGCGTCGCGCTCACCATTCTTGACCGCGTAGACGAATTGGTTGGTAAAATCTTCACCCGAGACGTATTTCCAGCGGAGGCCCGGATGACGCTCCTGCAACTCGTTGCAGATACCCTGGAGCAGATGCGTCTTGCCCAGTCCGCTGCCGCCATGGATGAACAACGGATTGAACTGCGTGCAGGGTGCTTCAGCCACCGCTTTGGCACAGCTGGCCGCCAACCGGTTTGATTCGCCAACGATGAAGTCGCTGAGACGTCCTTGGAGCGTTTGCGGGACGGCGACTGCGCCGGCTTTCTTGCGTTTGCGGGCGAGGCGCTCGGGGTTGTCAGCCGCAAACTTCGACTGAGAGTCGGGTTGTTTGCGTCGCAGCTCCTTGGCGATGGTCGGGTCGATTGAGAAAACGATCTCAAGTCTTTTCGACGTCACCTCCTCAGCCGCATCCTGAAGCGCGGACATGAAGTGCCGTTCAATCCATTCGCCGACAAACACATTCGGTACTTCAAGACGCACAAACTCGTCCGCGATGGTGAATCGCGTGGCATTCTTAAACCAGAGTTTGTAGTCCTGCGCACCGATGCGCGACGCAATGGCGTTTTCGAATTGACAGACCGAATCCGCAATCGATGAAAGCATTGTGTATACACCTCCAGCGCGTGGCAAAGCTCTTGCCGTTTGGTAAACGACTCACGCGTTATCGAAAAGTAAAATGGACAAAAAAAGAAATCGGCTCGGCAGTATTGGCAGGCACCATTTACCGGCCGAAGACTGGCTCAACAACAGGGACGGAATTTAACACAGAGATCAAGAATCGGTCAACAGCTTTTTAAGCATGAAACGTGTTTCACAGTGTTGGGCGCGACTGAAGAACAAATTTGATAAGTGGTTATCGATTGAATTTTTTTTTGAAAACAACAGTTGTGCACAAACTCGAATCGTCGGTGTTGAAAAATTGTGGAAGTTCGGACCCACACCTGCGCCTTGGAACAAAAATGCCTTTATATGCAGCGAATCCATGCGCGGCGGCGCGCTCGCTCGCCGAAACCCGACCGCTCGTAAAGGCGTCTTGCTGGCGTGTTGATTGCGTCCACGGCAAGCGTCACACTCGAAAGTCCGAGCACCTGTGTGCGGCGCTTCGCCAAAGACAACATGAGCGTTCCCAATCCGCGCCGGCGCCCCGAAGAACTCACACCCATATAAACGACTTCAAGCGCAAGTCGATCAACGACCCGCGCTGTGAGCAGGACCGCAACCGGCTCGTCGTTCTCCGCGATGACGTAAAACCCGCTGGGATCAAAGATTCCAGTCGCCTTGTGTCCGGCCAACGCATCGGCTGGGGTTCGCAACGGAGTCAAAGCCGGGCAATCCAGGCTGTCTTTGTAAGATTCTTCGAGCGCGCGAAGAAACATCGTTTCAGTCTCAGCGTCATAATTAAACAGCCTGAATTGACATTCCAGTTCCGGCTCGCGCGTGTCCGAATTCGCAATTGGGCAATCCATGTAGATAAGTTCGGCAAGATACTGAAACTGCATGTCGGCCATCATTCGCGCCCGCCGGGTGTCGCCCGGTTGCAATAACGTTTGCAGGAGATTGAGCTTGCGCGTTCTCGCGTGCTTGATGACGGCGTCGGTGATGATCAAGGGAGCATCATCATTGAGGGCTTTGGGCCCCAGATGCACCAATGCGCTTCGACCAGGCGATTCGAAGACGAGGGCGGCAGCTTGGATCCCACGGCGATCATCGGTGGCGACGAAGACACTTGGGATGACCCCGCTCGTCCGCGACATGGCCTCCACGTTGCGACAATGGGCCTCAAGATCGCGAGACGCCTCCTGTTGACCGCTCAGTGCAAAGGAGAACGCCGCACCAAAATCCGGATCGGTCGGGCTGATTTGGATGATGGTCATGCCGCCAACTGATTGCAGGGGCTTGTTTTGCATCGCTGCCCAATCTTACTGCAGGTAAATGCCCTTCGGAATGCGGCTGGTGAAACCGGCGATGGGAAGTTCGCTGCGCGGGATCACCACGGCATGGATGGGACTCGCGATGGCTGGCGACCGCGGGGCATCGGACTCGGGATAGTATTCGGTGACGTCGACCTCCAGACGATGATCGCCCATCCAGACACGGTCAATGTGGATTTCACAGTCGCGACTCGATGCGGGCCCCATCGCGGCAAGGAGAACCATCTGCGTAGAGAAGTCGACGTCCAACTCGAGAAGCGGGAACTGCGACAGCGACGGATAGTCATAAATCGCGATGCGCAGCGGTTTTGCAATTCGTGTCTGCAACTGTGCGAGCTCGCTTAGAATGGGCACGTTGTCCCCATATGCGACGCCGCTCAACAATTGCGGATCATGCGCAGGACGCTTGCTGGAGACGCAACCACCCACGCCAGCCACGCAGATTGCAAGGATCACGGCAAGTTGATATGACCGACGAAAGAGCCGTCGCAGCATGTTATTCTCCGATGAAGCCGACATAATGCTGTTGCAGCAGGGACGCCAGCATTTATAATCACTTTATTGGCAAGATGATAGGGGTTTCCGGGATTCTGCTGGATTGTGCGAACGACGCCTGCGGCTAGCGATTATCGTGCTGAGTGTGGGTTTCGGCCTGTTCGCGGGGTCGGGTTGCGCCAACCGGGTCGATGCATTGTCCCGCCAGTTGGAATCGAAGGACCCGACACAGAGAATCCACGCGATTCACACGATCGGTAACGACAAGGTCGGCGAGTTGATTCCTGCGCTGGTCGATCGGTTGGATGACGACGACCCTGCGGTGCGCCTCTACACGATCGTGGCGTTGGAGAAACTTACCGGCGAACGATTCGGGTATGAATACGCAGCCGATCGACTCAAGCGACAAGTGGCAGTATCCAATTGGCGCCGCTACATCGGGCAACGGGCTCGGGAATCAGACACGGATGATGACGATTATCCCGAAGTGACGAACGCCCCACCGGCGAATCCGCCCGATACGCAGTCTGCGGGTTAAGCTGATGGCGACCCGTTGAGTTGATGGCGGTTGGTTGAAATAGTGAAGTCGATCGCCATACTCGTCGCCATTGCCATTGTGTTCATGGCCAACCGAATGGCACGCCCCACATTTTGGGGCATGATGGATTCAAGTTGGATACGGGCCGTCGTTTCGAATCCAAAGTCATCAAGGACAACAGTACATAGGGCAAATTCCCTATCGCAGTTTCCATAGAACGCGGGTCTTCAATGAACAACGGTCTAGCCAAGACAATCACGCGGCAAGAGGATCATATTCTGATTGCGATGACGGGCGAACTCACGATTCACACCGCCCCCGACTTTCATAAATCCCTTCTCGAATATGACAGCACACCCGACGGTCACTGGGTTTTCGATCTTCACAAAATCACGTACATCGATTCTGCCGGCGTGGGGACACTCGTGGACATCTTCCGTCGAAGCAAGAAGAACGGTTCGCGGATGTCGCTGGTCGGTATGAATCGGCAGGTCCGAAGCGTCTTTGAGATCACCAAACTCGACAAGTTCTTTCCTATTTTTGAATCGGTGCAGGATGCGCTCGGTTCGTGAGTGGCCCGCCCTCGATGCCGTCATCAAGATTCAAACCATCCAAGGTCCGCGGCGCCATCGAAAGCGTCGGAGCAGCCGGTGACCGCTCGATCAACCACGTGGGACAGTTCGTCCGCAGCGTCGGCGGGATGGCCTACCTCCTGGGCGACACCATTCGATGGGCGACAAAAGGGCTCTTTGTCCGCAGGTTGAAGTTCGGCTGGGGTTCACTGATCGACCAGATGGTGCGCGTCGGCGTCAAGAGCATCGGCATCGTCGTGCTTGTGCAGGCGTTCATCGGATGCATTCTCGCGCTTCAACTGGCCCCCACGCTCGAAAGCTATGGCCAACTCGAAAAGATCGCCGATGTCGTCGCGATTGCCATCGTTCGCGAGTTGGGACCGCTTATCACGGCCATCGTTCTGAGTGGTTATGCCGGTGCTTCGATTGCGGCAGAGATCGGTTCGATGGTCGAAGCCGAGGAAATCAAAGCACTGCGGGCGCATGCGCTCAACCCGATTCGATTTCTGATTGTCCCCCGCTTTCTTGCGACAACGATCATGATTGTGGGATTGGCTGTCATTGCCGACACGGTTGGAATCTGTGGTGGGTTGCTGACGTCGTGGGCAGCGCTGGGCATTTCGCCTGAGACCTATCTTGATTCGACGCAGAACGCGATCGTCGTTCGCGACTTTATCACGGGACTGAGCAAGGCCTGCATCTTTGGCATGTTGGTGTCGATGATCGCGTGTTACGAAGGGCTGTCGGTTTCGGGAGGGGCGGTCGGTGTTGGCCGAGCGACGACGGCTACGGTCGTTAAGTCGATTGTGGCGATTATCGGAATGGACGCGGTGTTTACGTCGATCTTTTATGTCTTTGGTTTGTAGACCCGCGCGGGGACGCATCGCATGACCGAGCATGCCGCCAACGAAGACGTTGTGATTTCGCTTCGTGATGTGCGCAAGACATTCGAAGATCAGGATGGCAACGACCACGTCGTGTTGGACAGCGTGACGTTTGATATTCACCGCGGCGAAACGCTCGTCGTGATGGGTGGCAGCGGTTGCGGCAAGAGCACGCTGCTGAACTGCATGATCGGCGAATACGAAATTGACTCGGGCACGATCATGTTCAAGACGCGCGAGATGGACGCCCTCGCCGACATCGCCAAACTGAGCGAGGAAGCGTTCAACACCATCCGCAAGCGTTACGGCATCCTGTTTCAAAGCGGCGCCCTCTTCAATTCGCTGACGCTTGCCGAGAACATCGCCCTGCCGCTGGAGGAGCATTCGTACGTCGACCCTTCCATCATTGATATCGTGGTGACGCTGAAACTTCAGCAGGTCAAGATGCTCGCCCACCGAGACAAAATGCCATCGCAGCTTTCCGGTGGACAAAAAAAGCGGGCCGGCCTGGCGCGGGCGACGGCTCTGGATCCGGAGATCCTGTTCTACGATGAGCCGTCTGCCGGGTTGGACCCGGTCACGTCGACGGCGATCGATGAATTGATGATGGATCTTTCGCAAAAACTGCGGGTGACCAGCGTGGTCGTGACCCACGAGATGGATTCGGCTTTTCGCATCGCAGATCGGATGGTCATGCTGGACAAAGGCCGCGTGCTAAAAATCGGTGCCCGGCGTGAATTTGAATTGCTCCGGGACGCGAATCCCCTAGAGTTGAAAGACCCCGACGATCGGCTGATGAATCAGTTTCTCAACGGTCTGGGAGAAGGGCCGCTCACCGACGCCGAGGGCTTGAGCGAGTTCGAGAAACTGATCAATACATCTTCGGGCGGATACTAAACCGGGCCAAATGGTAGACGGCGGATGCTGACGAACTGACGACATGGCAAAGAAACGAAACACATTCACACTGGGTCTGACATTGCTCGTGATGTTCTCCCTGTTTGTTGGGTTCCTGCTGTTTGTTGGGGCCAAGGGATTCTTCCGCCCTGCCACACAGGAGCTTGTGGTTCGATTTGGGCTGGGGGCTGCGATGCCCGAAATCGTGAGCGGGTCGCGGGTGAATTGTTTCGGTCAGGCGGTGGGCAAGGTCATCGACACCCGATTTGTCGAAGCGCCCGATCCGACCGGTCGATCCAAGAAAGACATTCCGTATCTGGAAGTTCGGGCCACCGCGCTGAGTGAACTCAATCTGCGATCCGATTGCCGGGTGATATCAACGGGCCCGCCCCTTGGCGGCAAGGGCGTGATCGAAATTGTCGATCGGGGCATCAGCGAGAAGGCATTGACGCCCGACACAGTTCTCTATGGTTCTGTTACCGGATTCCAGGAAGTCCTCGCCACTGTGACGCGCGAGTTGGATGATAAGAATCCGTCTGGTTTGTTGCGAATCATCAAGTCGGAATTCGACGCCCGCGATAAGAATTCATTGCTTGCCAGCATTCACGCCTCAACGAGTGACATCAATCGCATCACCAGCAGCCTCGCACTGGAAATGTCGCGCGACAAGGAAGAGCACCTTTTGCATAAGCTGCACGTCAGCATGGACAAGGTCAATCGCGGACTGCAGGAACTCGTCGCCATGCTCGAAGAAACGAGACCGAAAATCGGCCGCACGCTCGACTCGGCTGAGCACGCGATGGCCAATATCGACACGCAGATCATTGATAACCTGGCCAAGGAGTTCAATCCCAATTACAAAGCCGGAATGCTCTCGCAGATTCATGTCGCCTTCGACAAACTCAACGGTTCGCTCGACGACGTCAACGCAATCACCACGAGCACCAAGGGCATCGTGGTCTTGAATCAGGACCGCATCGACGAACTCGTGCAAAACGCTTCGGAAGCGGGCATGCTGCTTCGGGCGGGCATCAAGGATTTGACGCTGCATCCTTGGAAGGCCTTCTTGAAACCGACCCCGTCCGAACTGCGCGAGTTGAATATGTTCAACGTCGCCCGCGAATTCACCGAAGCCTCCGCCCACCTCGACGACACGACCTCCCGATTGAAATCGCTGGTGGATCTGCACGGATCGGGAATTGACGCAAACAATCTGAAGTTGCAAAGCATTCAAGCCGATCTGGCCGCCAGTGTCGAAAAATATCGCAACGCCGAAAAGGCGCTGTGGGAGTTTCTGGATAAACAATGACGCACGTCATGTGCGAGACGCCTAGATAAAACCTGCATCATGCCCAAGAAAAAGAAAACCGAATTTGACGCGATCGTCGTCGGAGCCGGACCCGCCGGCGCAACCATTGCAATCATGTTGGCCAAGAAGGGAATGTCGGTCGGTTTAATTGACCGCGAATCGTTCCCGCGTCGCAAGGCCTGCACGGGTTGGGTCAATACCGACATCGCCAAACTGCTCGACGAGTTGGACGTCGCCTCGAAGCAGTTGTTGTCGCGCCCGATTAAGGAAGTTGCGTTTCACAATGCCGACCTGAGCAAGACGTCTGTCCCGAAACTCAAATCAACACCGGGGTATTTGATCGACCGGGCGACATTTGACGAGCGTCTGGTCAACACGGCCAAGCGAGCCGGCGCCCAATTGATTGAGAATTGTGAAATCACCGATCTCGATCCGCAGGAATCCGGCGTCAATGTCATCACATCAAAGGGCAAGACGTATCAATGCAAGCTTCTCGTTTTGGCGATCGGCGCATCGAAAAAGCTTCGCGCCCAGGTGGGCATCGCCCGATCCGACGCACGCGAAACGCGCTGGACGGCGCTCATCGAACACGAACTCGACGCCAAATCAAAGGATGCGCCCACGACGACTTACATCGATATAGTGCTTGGGGCGACGGCTGACAACGGCTTGGGAATGCTCGCACGCCAGAAGGACCGGATTTCGCTCACGCTGAATTCGCCCGGCGAACGTGACGCGATCATCGCGCGAATCGTCGAGTTGGCCCACATCATGCGCGAAAAGAAAATGGTTACGTCGGACTTTCCGGCTAAGCCGACCGCAGTCGAGTGCGCCGAATCAAGCTTTGGCCCGGCGCTGGAACTCGATTCACACGTCGGCAAGCACACGCTGCTGATCGGCGATGCCGGCGGGTTCATCGCGGCTGTCAGCCAAGAGGGCATTTACCCGTCGATGTGGTCGGCCAAGATCGCAGCCGAGGTGATCGGTTCGGCATGGGGTGCGGATATTTCCCAAGACGCGCTCATGACCTTCGACAACAAGTGGCGTCTGGAAATGGGCGACTACCTCCGCCCGCCCAACACCGACCTGCAACTCCTGGCCCCACTGATTTTCTCAAACCAACCCATGACCGACCGAATGGCCAGCGCATTTTTCTTTGGTGAGAATATTTAGCGACGCCGTCTGCAGAGAGAGAACGCCCCAGCAGCAACAATGAGAAGCGTACTTGGTTCGGGTAGTGTGACGACAAACCCTCTTGTAAACGTACCGAGGCTCTCATTGGTACCGACCCCTGCGATCGTCAACCCATCATCTGAGATTGCTGTTGCCCAATCCAATCTCCATCCATTCAGATCCATTCCATAGTCATTGATCAGCACATCTTCGAGCAAACGCATCCCATTAATGCTGTCCCAAATGAAGGCCGAATCACATGAGCCGCAGCCTTGATTGCTGCTACTTTTTCCAACAACGATTGAACCATCGCCGGATACAGCAAGTGCTTCACTGTCTTGAAACCCACCGGGCAAATCGCCAAGCCCGACCATAACATCATTTTGCCAAATGAATGCCTCAGTGAAGTTCCCGGATTGAGAATTGCCCCAACCGACGATGGTGGAGCCATCAGAAGAAACCGCAGTCGCGGCACTTCTAAAGTCCCCGCCAGGCAGATCGCCCAACCCAGTCATCGTGTTGTTCGCATAAATAAATGCTTCTTGGCCTGAGGCCGAATGACCGGTCCCGACAATCACGGAACCGTCGGCTGAGATTCCGTTGGCTGTGCTATTGAAATCGCCTCCGGGAAGATCGCCCAACCCGGACATTGACCCGTTCCACAAGAACGCTTCGTTTCCATTTGGAGAGGCTGCACGTCCAACAACAAGCGCCCCATCGGGTGTTACGCCTCTAGCCTCGCTATCAAACGTGAGGCCCGGCAGCACTGGACGTAGGTCGCCTAGGTGTATGAGACCTTCGTCAAAGTCCCAAATCGTGGCGATTGTTCCGAAACTTGCGTTCATGGACCCGACAACATGTCTTCCGCTTCCCGAAACGTCGAACGCAAAACTGGACGGGTCGCCATTTGGAGACCCACTACTCCCCGGGATGTCTCCTAACCCTGTCAAGTTGCCCGCGTTCCAAATAAACGCTTCGTTTGATGCCGGAAAGTTCGTTTGACTGTGACCAACCACAAACTCGCCGTTTGGCGAAACCGCAGTGGGCCAACTTCTCGGAATCCCGTTTTCGTTGACTAATCCAATATCCTGAATGCTTGGTACAGCACCGGCGAATGCTACTGAACCGCTACCAACAAATAGTAAGCCTAAGATCGTGGTTTTGAATAGGCGACTCGACATCCCTTGTCTCCCGAATGCAGACGGAACGCTGTTGTGCGACAATCGGATTTCAGACTGATGTGGCTGTGTCGCTTCCGATTGTAACAAAAGGTGAATCACGAAGTCCATTGTTACCGCAGGCGGTTTCGATGGCACAGGTCGACAACTGGCGATTGGTAATGGGCGACTACCTCCGTCCGCCCAACACCGACCTGCAACTGCTGGCCCCGCTGATTTTCTCAAATCAACCCA
Source organism: Phycisphaerales bacterium UBA1845 (assembly GCA_002338715.1). Lineage (GTDB taxonomy): Bacteria > Planctomycetota > Phycisphaerae > UBA1845 > UBA1845 > UBA1845. The sequence continues at coordinate 12,422 of DDIR01000085.1, forward strand.
TGACCGACCGAATGGCCAGCGCGTTTTTCTTTGGTGAGAATATCTAGCCGCGATTGTGTCGACATCAGTCGTCTGTCGATTCGTGCGACGCCACGTTGACCTGCTGAATTGCCGCGCCGCATTCGGGACAATTGCCGCTTGTGTTGCCTATCAGATTGTACCCGCATTCAACACAACGCGATTCTCGTTTCCAACGACGACGCCTTCTAATCGGCGCGTATACGTAGAACGTCAAGCCGCCAAAAACCACCGTCGGAATCCAAAGCGGCAGAATGTACTTTCGATAGGTCGCGCCACGAACGGCTGGGAGAACCTCTTCCATGATTCCCAGTCCGCTCGCGTATTTTCTTGCCACGCTGTACCCATGCCAGGTGAAGACGGTGCGTGGCGTGGCGGACGCCCGCTCCTGACATGAAACCGCGCCGTTGTAGAGGCGCCAAATGTAGCTCGGCGAATTGTAGGACAGATAGGTGTAGCTCAGGCCCCATGAAACGAGCGTCACGCCCGTTAGGAATGCAAAAACGCACACCATGGCTTGACGAATTGGGATGCGTTGCCCAGTTGAATTCATTTCGTCACATTCTAACACTTCGGCCGCTAAAAAGTTGCGACGGTACGCCGATTTCACCAACCTCCAGTTGGACAAATCGCTGCATGACTTACAAGCGATGGAACGTCACTTCGTCGCGACTCAAGTTGATCGTTGCGATCGTGTATTCGCGGGCTCGATGTAGTGCGCCGGGGTTGATGATTCTGCAGTTGCCGATGCGTTCGTCTCTGGCGATGTGGGTGTGGCCGTGGAGGATGTAGTCGCACGTGGGTGTTCGCAGCGCGACGTTGAATTCCGGTTCGTGGCCGTGGAAGACCTGAATGGACTTTCCGCCCAGTTCGAGCGCTAACGGAACGGCATCAGGGACTGGCAGTTCGACGGAATTCAAGAATGCTTTTGTCGCATTGTCGAAGTAGTCGGTGTTGCCCCAGACAAAGTGGGCGCGGCGGCCGACCATTTCCTCGAAGACTTCGATGCCGCCAACATCGCCGCAGTGGATGATCGCTTCCGCGCGTTGACGGTCGAAGATTTCGATGGCCTTTGTGACCTGATGCGCCCTTCCGTGACTATCCGACATGACGCCGATGATCATGGACTACCCACCCACCGTCTTGACGGATTTGACGATTTTGTCCCAGGCGATTTCCTGGCGATTTCGAAACGGTCCGGCAGACTGCATCTCGATGGCGTAGGCATAGGTCACATGGTCTTCGACGTGCACGGCAGACAGAACGCGCAGGTTCAATCCGGGCATCCCGTAGTAAAGATCTGTCGGTTCATGAACATCCGCAAAACATGCCGGCCAATCTCCCATATGCGAATCCGCATGCCGGATGTTACCTGGTGAAGGTTCGCCGGCGATTGCGGTGAGTTGGCCGATGATGTCGTCGCAGTATTCGCGGGCGGTGAGTTTGTCGGTGGTCATGGCCCGGTGAACGCGCAAGATAACGCTTCCGGAACCGTATTCATCTGAAACCGGGCTGAATGCGAAAACAGTTCCGCCCCGCAGGTCCATTTGCGGGCTTCCCTCGCTCCAACCGACCGGCGTCTTGAATTCGATCCGCCAACCCTCCAGCTTAACCGTGTCGTCCATCTCCATGTGGGTTCGGTGTGAAACGAGGCTGCCTGCCATCCACGACACGGCAAGTAATGACCCCACGCCGAAGAGCAAGCCGCGGCGTTGTTGCTTGGCATGGTGTGGCATCAATGACATGGCGGGCTCATCGTATGGTGTGAATTCGCCGGTGACAATGGTTGACCGAATCCTAACAGACGCCTACATTCACGGTCGCTGGCGTCGTCAACGCATCTGTGCTTTCTTGAGGAATCGGCTTTTGAACCCCGATACAACTCCTGTCAATCGGGCTCCCGTATCCCATGGATGAATTCAAGAGATTCTTTCTTCGCGGACTAGCGGCTGTCCTACCCACGCTGCTCACCATTGCGGTGTTTCTATGGGCTTATCGGCTGGTCGATACCTATCTGGGGCAGCACATCACCCGTGGAATGTTGAGCGTGATGTGCCTTTTGGGCGAGCCCTCAGCCGTCGATGCCGAGGAAGATTCCCTGAAATATGGCGACCCGCTGGACCGTTGGATCGAAACCGGACCTTGGGCGGGAATCCGCGACACAGCTGAACACAACATCATTACCAGCAATGCTTTAGGAAGCCGCGACGAACTGGTTCGGGCACGCGCAGAGGAAGCCCGCAGTCACGCTTTGTGGCGAATCGCCTTCAGAAAGTACAAATTGGGCCTGGTCGGTTTTTTGATTGCGATCATTGTCGTATACTTCGTCGGACTCTTTCTGGCCAGTTTCATTGGCAGGACCACGTTGCGGCTGGTCGAACGCACCGTGAGTCGGATGCCGCTGGTGGGTGCCATCTATCCGAACATCAAGCAGGTTACGGACTTTTTGTTTAGCGAGAGTAAGCTGGAGTTTTCCGGCGTGGTGGCCGTCCCTTACCCCCGCAAGGGGATTTGGTCGATCGGATTGCTGACCGGTCACCCGATGAAGGCAATCAAAGATCAGACGGAAGTCGATCTGGTGACAGTATTTATCCCCAGTTCCCCAGCGCCGGTGACGGGATATACAATCACAGTGGATCGGTCCGAGATGCTGGTGCTCGATATATCGATCGACGAGGCGCTACGCTTCATCATCAGCGCGGGTGTGGTGAAGCCAGATACCAAACTATTAAACGAACCAACGTTGGGAAAACAATCCCCACTCGTTGGTGACGCGAAAACAAAGAAAGAGGAGACTTAAGCGTGGAATCAGTGGAGATCTCGGTAACGGGACGTCACGTGGACGTGTCAAATGACATTCGCAATTATGCCCAGGATAAAGCATCCAGACTTCCGCGATTCTTTGATCGCGTTCAGACAATCAACGTCGTCGTCGAGAAAGAGCGAGACCTCATGTCGGTTGAAATGATCGTTCTCGCAGCCGGGACTCAGAATTTCGTGGCCAAGGAAGTTGGTGCCGACGCGCGGGCATGCATTGATCTGCTCGTCGACAAGATGGAACGGCAACTCACCAAGCACAAAGAAAAACTCAAGAACCACAAGCACAGCGGTCACAGCACCGAGGCAGCGGCCGATACCGATTAATTTTGGTTGGATTGAGGTAAACTCAACCAATCTGAATTCGAGAACGTCCGATTGTCTCAGTGAGACGTCGTGATCTATTTTGAAATACTCGCTCGTTACTAAGACGTACAAAGCAGTCCAAGACACTTAGGGGTTCGCATGAAACTCAACGATTTCTTTGAAATTGACGCATGCATTCCGGAGTTGCAGGCGACCGATCGCAACGGTGTGATCCGCGAAATGATCGAAGCGCTGTCCAAGGTTGGCGCCATCGATCCAGCCGACACGGAAGCAGCGGCCAAGGCGTGCATCGCTCGTGAAAACAACGGAAGCACTGGATTCGGTAAGGGCGTTGCAGTTCCCCACGTCAGCAAGAACCAGGTGGTCAAGCGTATGGCGGCGGCGATTGGTCGCTCGACAGCCGGCGTTGACTTTGCAGCGCTCGACCGCGCCCCGGTTTATATCGTGGTGATGGTGCTCAGCCCGCCAGACGATCCCGACATGCATCTGGCAGCGATGGAGCGAATCTTCCGGCACCTGCAGCGTGACAACTTCCGCCGGTTCTTGCGACAGGCCGACACCAAGGAGGCGATCCGCGATCTAATTGTCGAAGCCGACGAGTATCAGGAAAGTTAGACAGGCTGCATATCCGGTCAGCTTGGACTTGATCTGGATGCAAGCGATCTGCATAGAAGCGATCTGCATAGAAGCGATCTGGGGGGATCGAAGCGTCGGTTGTGCAATGATGTGGTCGGCACGGAAGCAAGATTGGTCGAAGTGTTGGCCGGTGGTTGGGTGTATGGGTGTAAACTGGAAGGCCGGTAGCGGTGTCCGAAACGAATGGACAGGTCACCATTGAGATCGTCAATCCCCAGGGATTGCACGCCCGCCCAGTGATGAAATTCGTTGATCTCGCGGGGACATTTCAATCCGACATCAGGGTCGACAAAGGCGAAGGCACGGAACAAGTCGACGGCAAGAGTCCGATGCACATGATGTTGCTCGCGGCCCCCAAGGGAACTGCCCTACGCATCATGGCCGACGGTGAGGATTCTGACGCGGCGCTCAAAGCCCTTGCCGAGTTGGTCAACAATGGTTTCGACGAAATGTGAATGAGACATGCCGATGCCATCGGAGCGATTGATGCTGGACTTTGACGTATGTGTTCCAAACAACTGAAAGCTGCCGTCCAACCCCTGTTTTGACGCGTCGGGGCGGCGAAAAAAAACACACGCAACCCAACCCCAACGGTCGATCAATGTGTACCGTTCTCAGTGGCATTCTGTTTACCGGATTTAAGAAAACTCGATCATGGAGATTCTTCGGGGCATAGCGGTTTCACCCGGCATTGCGATTGCCGAGGCCATCGTTCTGGATGCGGAAGACTACCGCATCCCGGAGAGAACCGTTGCGCCCGGTGGGATTGATCGGCAGGTCGAAATACTGGCCACCGCGTTTGAAGCTTCGGTCGAGGAACTGACGCAACAGCGAGACGGCTGGTACAGCGAACTCGGGCAACAAACCGCCGACATCTTCAATTGGCACCTGGGCGTCCTAAGTACCCCGCAGCTTCAAACGCAGATCCGTGAACTCATCGTCAACAGCCGATTCTCCGCCGCATATGCTACGAGTCTCGCCATGCGGCGCTTTCAACGGCGCTTCCAAAAAATGGATGACCCGGTCCTGGCCGAGCGGGTCCGCGACGTCCGCGATATCGAACGCCGCCTGCTTCGACACATTCTCGGTGAGCACCGGGAAGACCTCGCTCATTTGTCGCGGCCAGCTGTTCTGATCACGCACGAACTTACGCCCTCGCTGGCGGCCACCTTGAGTACAAGCAAAGTTGTCGGCGTTGCCATCGATGTCGGCGGACCAGCATCGCACACGTCGATTCTGCTGCGGGCGATGGGCCTGCCATCGGTTGTGGGCGTGACCGACTTGTCGTCGCATGTCAGTGGCGGCGACATGGTCATCGTCGATGGCGTCAATGATCTTGTGATCGTCGCGCCCGATGCGGCGACGCTGATGCAGTACCGCGATCAGCAGAAGCGATACAAGAAACTCCGCCAGGAACTGACGGGGCTGCGCGATCTGCCGGCTGAGTCGCAAGATGGCGTTGAATTCAAATTGCTTGCCAACGTCGAGTTCCCTTCGGAAGCCCAACATTGCATCGACGAAGGCGGCGACGGTATCGGCCTGTATCGCACCGAGTTTCTCTACCTTCAGGACCGCGGTGATCCCTCGGAAGATCAGCAGTACGAAGCCTACCGGCAAGTCATCAAAGCGATGGCCGGTCGCCCGGTGACCATCCGGACGTTTGACCTCGGTGCCGACAAGTACACGCAAGAGAAATCGGTGGACCGCGAACCGAACCCGATGCTGGGCCTTCGTTCGATTCGTTACAGCCTGCAACGGTTGGACATGTTCAAAGTCCAGCTGCGGGCGATCCTGCGGGCGGCGACCGAGGGCGAAGTCCGGTTGATGTTCCCACTGATCATCAGCCTGATGGAGTTTCGTCAGGCCAAAATGGTCTTACACGACGCGATGGAAGACCTCGAAGACGAGGGAATTCCATTTAATCACGATATCGAAGTTGGGATCATGGTAGAGACCCCCGCCGCCGCGATTCAATGCCGCGATTTTGTGCGGGAAGTCGGCTTTGTCAGCATTGGAACCAACGATTTGGTGCAATATCTGCTGGCGGTCGATCGTGGTAATGAAAGGGTCTCACGGTTCTATTCTTCGTCCCATCCAGCGGTCTTGAGGATCGTTCACGAGGTGATCAAGACTTGCCGAAAGGCAGGGGTTTCGTGTAGCTTGTGCGGAGAAATGGCTGGGCAGCCG
>DDIR01000085.1:18514-43602 GCA_002338715.1 Phycisphaerales bacterium UBA1845
CTGGCCAGCCGTTATATACAATGCTGCTGGCCGGTTTGGGGCTTCGAGAGTTTTCGATGGGCCCGCACGACATTCCGGAGGTGAAAAAACTCCTGCGGATGTGTAAGATCAAACAAATGGAGCGTGTTGCGAAGCGGGCGTTATCATTTGAAACGGAGCGGCAGGTGGTCAACTACCTGCGTGCCCAGACTCGAAAAATACTTCCGGATGACCCGATTTAGGCGACCGCCTGCAGTCGGGGGGAATCTGGATAGGCAGAAAATTGTAAAGGCGGTCTGAGCGCGTGCTTGAGACCGGCAGAAAGAATTCAGCAGTTGGGATGTTTGGGAAGTATTGCTGGCAGGGTGTTTTTTGGAAGGACAAGTACAGGACGCACGAAGAGTTCGATACCTCGTCGATTTTTCAGTCGATGGCGATATCCGGTATTTGGCGCACAACGACATGGTGCGCATGTTCAGCAAGGCCTGTGCCCGCGCTGAATTACCGTTGAGCTTTTCTGAAGGGTTTAACCCCCGTGTCCGATTGACCCTGCCCTTCCCCAGACCGGTTGGTCAACGGTCCGACGCAGAGCGTTTGCAGCTTGATCTTTCTCATCAGTTCGATACGGGCGAACTGGTGGACAGGCTGAACGAGCAAATGCCAAGCGGTGTTCGGGCTTTCGCAGCGATTTCGGCTGACCCTTCCCAACCGTGTCGTCCGTGCAGCGTGACGTACGAGGTCGATGTAACCGGCTTGGACGCCAATGCATCAGATCCGACGCCGCTCGCCCAGCGCATCGAATCATTTCTGTCTTCTCCAGTGATTGAGATTTCACGCGTGCGCCACCGAGACGGTCGCGTCAAAACGGTGGACATCAGGCCCTTTGTGGACGGGTTGAGTGTTGTGGAAAACAACATTCGCATGTCCATCTTGGTAACTCAGTCTGATGGCGGTCTGACCACACCCGCAGAGGTGTGCCAGGCCCTTGGCATGGATGCCGACGTGATCAACCATCGGGTCCGTCGCGTGAAAATCTTATGGTTCAGCAATCCGAAAAAGCAGAAGGCAACGCCTTAGGCACCGAAACAAAAAAGTCGCCCAAGAAGCGAACAGCCCCGAAGCGCAAAAAGAAGAGTACGTCAACTGCAGCCGCGTCGAAGACAACCGCGCGCCGTCAGCGCGTGAAGCGAAAGGGGCCCGCAAGCCAAAGCGCTTCCGATGCGGCGAGTCCCCCACCAGAAGAGCCCGCCACCATTGTGGTCAAGGACGAGGCCAAAAGCGCAACCGCCCCTCAGGCAGAAGCGAAGGCCAATCCCGATTCAGCCGTCGCGGAAAAATCAGACAAGCCGGCAAGTTCTCCCAGAACGTTGAAGCGTCCAAAACCGCGCAAGCCGTCAGCCGTCAGTTCCGAGTCCGGGATCGATGGAATTGCACGCAAGAATACGGCGCGCCGAAAGAAACCGGTTTCGCGGACGACAGGCGAATCGGGCCCTGTTCCCGATGCTCCCGTAGCTGCAAGCGTTGACACGGCGGCTTCCCCATCCAATCGCAATGCGGTTCCGATTCAGAAGACCAAAGAACCATTTGGAGCTGGCATCGTTCGCAGTTCCCCACCGGCGGCGGCCACCGCGCCTGGAACTGGTTCGGGTACTCAAACGTCCTCAGGGCAGCAAGTCACCGCAAAAGCACCGTCCTCCGATTCGGATTCGTCGGCTGCAAGAACGGCACCCGCGGCATCTGTCGAGGGCGGCGACAACAAGCCGGGTAAACCCAAAGGACGTCGTTCCCGTGGTGGAAAAGCCAAACGAAAGAAAACGACAGCCGCAGCCGAAGCGCCAAAGACCGACGCTCCCAAAACCGAAACACGCGACGCCAATGCCAGTGAAATCGCACCCGCCGTTGCACCCGAGACGTCTGCACAGGTGCCCGCAACCGCTGGATTGGCTGAGCATGCCGGCGAAACGGAAGAGGAAAGAAAAGCGAGGATCGTCCTTAAGCGGCGTCCCGTGCGTCGGGCACGGCGTTCGAAGTCTCGCCTGAAGGCAGAGGCGGCTGGCGATGCGAAATCGCCTGCCGCAACGACCTCGGGGACGCCGAATGCGGGACCGACAAATCCCGCGCCCGCGACGGCAAAAGCTGAGACGCCGACCGCGACTCCAAAGAATGAGATCGCTCAAACCGCGAAAGACGGGACTACCGAAGGTGCGTCGGGTTCAGAAGACCTTCCCAGAAAAAGCACATCCACGCGCAACCGCAGACGAAGACGCGGGCAGGGAAAATCCGCAAAGAAACCCGAAACCGAAGTGGTCGTTGAACCTCTGATCGATGACGACGATGATGCCGCGCTCGTCGAGATTTCCGACGACATCGCGGTGATCACCGATGACAGCCCCAAAGAAAAGGTTCAAAGCCAAGGCCGGGAGATGATCATCAACTCCACGGCTGGCGCTGAATGCCGCATCGCAATTCTACACGCGGGCCGGTTGGAAGAGATTTACATCGAACGCCAAAGCTCCGCGTCGCACGTGGGCAACATTTACAAAGGCAAGATCACCAACGTCGAGTCGAGCATCCAAGCGGCTTTTGTCGACTTTGGTCTTGCGAAGAATGGATTCCTCCATATCTCCGACGTGCTCCCCAAGTATTTCCCCAACAAAGCCGACGCAACCGAAGATGTCGGTAAGAAAGTCCCGCGCCGCGATCGCCCGCCGATTCAAAAATGCTTCCGCCGCGGTGACGAGGTCATCGTGCAGGTTGCAAAAGAAGGCGTGGGAACGAAGGGACCGACGCTGACGACTTACCTGTCGATCCCCGGGCGCTTCGTCGTAATGATGCCGGGCATGAGCAAACTGGGTGTGTCGCGCCGCATCGAAGATGATGCCGACCGCAAGGCAATGCGCGATCTCTTGGGTCAGCTTTCGATGCCCGATGGCATGGGATTCATCCTGCGGACGGCTGGCTTGAATCGCAACAAGCGCGAGTTGCAAAGCGACCTGAACTATCTGAACCGTTTGTGGAAGACGGTGCAGAAGCGGATCAAATCGCAGGCCACTCCGTGCGAACTGTATCAGGAGTCCGACCTCGTCATCCGCACGATTCGCGACGTGTATTCGAGCGATTTCAACCGCATCGTGGTGGACGATCCCAAGGTCGCAATGAAGGCGAAGGACTTTCTGCGCATTGCCATGCCGCGCACACAGGGTGCGGTTGTCGCCTATCAAAGGCACGAACCGATCTTCCATCATTACGGCATCGAGCAGGAAATTCAGCGCATCTACTCGCGTCACGTACCACTGCCTTCGGGAGGTTCGATCGTCATCGATTCAACCGAAGCGATGGTGGCCATTGACGTAAACAGCGGCAAGTACCGCGATCAAAACGACGCGGAAGAAACGGCCTACCGCATCAATATTGAAGCCGCAGAAGAGATTGCCCGTCAATTGCGACTTCGCGATTTGGGCGGCTTGGTGGTTTGCGACTTCATTGATATGCGTCAGGATCGCCACAAGCGCGCCGTCGAAAAAGCGCTGCGCGATGCGCTCAAGTCACACAAAGAACGCGCCCGCATCCTGCGCATGAGTAAGTTCGGTCTGATTGAGATGACCCGCCAACGCCAAGGGCCTTCGATTAAGCGCAGCGTTTTCGTCGATTGTCGCCACTGCTCTGGAAGCGGGCTCGTCAAGACGGCTGAGTCCATGTCGCTCGAAGTGCTGCGGATTCTGCAATTGCTGATTCATCGAAACGATGTCGCACAGGTGGCGGTCTCGGTCGCCCCCGATGTGTGCGCACTCGTATTGAACCAGCAGCGCGCGTTCCTCCATCACCTCGAATCGAAAACGAATAAGACGATTTCGATTTTGCCCGATCCGACGTTCACGAACGATCAGGTTTCGTACAAGTGCGTCGATGATCGCGGCATGCCATTGCGAATCGAAGTTTAGTCGGCTTAGGTTTCGCCCGTTCTTGTGCGTGGATTCCGGCATCAACATGCCGGCTGTTGCGCTTTGCGCAATGGGCGATTGTATCACAATTCTTCGGTTGATAGACTGAATGGTCAGCGGGCCCGTCTGACGCACTGACTCCGGAGGAATGCACCCATGCCTTGCGCGAACGATCAATCCCACGCTGCACGTTCATCGCGAAAACTGCTCACTCAGTTTGCAATCGTCTCTTTCAGTTTGACCGCATCGTCGCTGGCGTTGGCGGCGCCCATCAACGTCATTCACTCGACGATTCCCGGACACGCAACGGCGCAAATCCCCGGACGCCTTGGCGAAGAGTTTGTTAAGTTCTGGCGCCCCTACCGCAGCCCTAACGGTTTGTATTGGGGCTTGAAAGCCAACGCCGATTTCTTCGACGATGGTCAACTGGTCCTGCTTGGCGATGCAGTCGGCAACACGCAGGTGATCATCCTTGACGGCGACGCGGCTTCCTGGGCGCCTGGCGAAATTGTGACCAACGTCGATCATCAAGTTGGACTGAATGATGACGGCGAGATCGTCTTCGGTGTCAACACCGACAACAATGCCGGCAACGACGAATTCATCATGCGATGGGACGGCGCGTTTCATGTCGTCGTTAACGAGGGCGACGCTGTCCCAGGACTCGCCGGCGTGACCTTTGCCGACTCGATGCTCGATACCCACATTCTCGCCGATGGCACCGTGTGCTTTCGGGCGATCAACTGCGACGGACTTCCTTCCGACAGCGACACGTTACTGATTCGCGGCAACTCGGTGCTCGTTCGCGAACAAACGACCATACCAGCCGGACAAGCCGCGGGCGGTACGCAAGGTTGGGACTTTTTCGAATTTGACGGGTTCTATCACAGCTACGATGGACTCAATCATCTGATCTTCGGCGATCTCGAAGGCGACACCGCAACCGATGGCGTCGTGGTGGTCAACGGCAACGTGGTGATCCAGGAAGGCTACCCCATCCCCCCGCTCGTTATTCCGGTCGGCAGCGGATTCACCGGACTCCGCGAAGCTCGGATGGAATCCAACGGCGATTGGTTCGTCCGCGGCGGGAACAGTGACGGCCGCGACTTTGTCGTTCGCAATGGATCACTGCTTGCACTCACCAACGACCCGGTGATTCCCGCTTCAAGCGAACACTTCGACGACACACCACCATTTACCGAAACCTTCTTCATGCAAGCCGGCAATAACCTCGGGCAATATGTCGTCGGCGGGACCACCGACCTAGCCGACACCAATCGCGACGCGGTGGTTGTCTTAAACGGGACCGACGTCATCGTTCGTGAAGGGGATCGCGTGGACCTCAATGGCAACGGTTTGGACGATGACGATGCGTTCATCTCAGTGTTCGACAACGATCAATCGTTCCTGACCGACAACCGGTTGGTGTTTACCGCGACCTTGCGAAACGGCGCCGGTACGGAGATTGGCCAGGCGATCATGCAAACATGCCTCGCCGCATCGGTTGGCGATTTGAACGGTGACTGCGAAGTGAACGCACTCGACTTCCCCGCGATCGCCGACTGCCTTACCGGACCGAGCGGCGGCATCTTGGGCGGGTGTGATCCAGCCAACCTCGATGCCGACGGTGATGTCGATCTTGCCGATGCGGCAATCTTCATCGAAGCTGTTCAACCTCCGCTCAACGTCGAAGTCGATGCCGGCACGCTGGCATCCGCCATCGCCAGCACCGGCAGCTACTTTAGCAATGGTAATGATCTAGCCGGTTCGATCACTGCAACGGGCATCAACCCGTCCGCGCTCGACATCGCCTGGACCGTCACCGCAAGCCCGCCCGGCAGCGGAACGGTCACGGTGTTCGACCCGGATCAAGTCAATTCGCAATTCGTCATCGCCGCCCCATCCGTCGCGGGCGAATACCGATTTCGGCTGACAGTGTCGAATGACAATCCACCGATTGAAGTCAGCGATACGGTGATTTTGACTTTGACCGGCCCTTAGAGAGTTTCAATGAGAGCCACGACAAGGCGAAGTTTATGGCAACTTTTCGTTCGATTCTTCATCGCTGCATTGGTCGCGTTTGCATGTTACCAACTCACTGCAGTGCCGTTGTCACAAAAGCTTGCTGAACTGGGACTGGTCGAGACAGTTGCCAACACAATGCCAATTAGGCAAACGCGACCGAGCTTGATCGCAAGTGTACTCCTTGATTTTGTTGCGCCCATTGGAGGTTTCGCAGCGTTTTCGGCCTTGGCTATCTTGGCTGCTCAGTTCATTGCAACAGCACTGCTCCTTCCACTCATCTTTCGGCGTGCGTGGGGCCGGCCTCGATTGTGGATTCGTTGTAATCGGGTGATCGCTCGAATTCCGTATTTGCTCGGCATCGCTCTTGTCCTGCTGTGCCTCTAATTTGGTGATCGCATGTACTATGTTGGGACCATTCTCGGCATCGTGCTCACTGTTGTTGGTCATTTCGTTTTTGTAAAGAAGCAGATCAAGGCAAGAGCAATGGCAATCGTTCCACTTTGCAGTCACTGCAAATTCAACCTGAGTCAAAGTGACTCAAGTCGATGCCCTGAGTGTGGTGCAGAATTCGGATAACTGTGAACTGAGTAGCCCGACGAATCTAACTTCCGGAGTTCTTTGAATAGATCATTGAAATTCCGGATCGGGCGGTGGGTCGATCGGGTGGGCGATCAGTTCGGCGTGGACTGGGCCGGCTACGATTTCTCTTACCTTGTCGCGGATCGCGGGGATGTCTTCGCGATTGACGTTGTCCATTTCGATCGGGTCGTGGACGTGGACACAGATGCGCGACGGGCGGATCATCCAATCGCCTTTGCGCTTGAGTTGAAACGCACCGACGAGGCTCATCGGCAGGATTGGGTATTTGAATTTCTGGGCCATCACGAAAATGCCGTCGTTGAACTCGCCGACTTTGCCGTTGCGCGTGCGGGTTCCTTCGGGCAGAACCATCAGGTTGATGCCGCGATCGAGCGTTTCCTTGGTGAGTCGAAAGACTTTGCGCACATTGGCCGTGTTTTTGTCGACCGCGACCGGTACATTGCCATAAACCTTCATGAAAAGGCCATACATTGGAATCTTAAAATGCGATTCCAATTCCATCCCGCATGCAAACTTTCTAGTCGCAAGGTAGATCACGAACGGGTCGAGAATATTAACGTGGTTGGTGACGATGATGTACGTCCGCTTGGGGTCGTAGTTGGCCACGTCGTACACGCGATAGCTTGCCCCTGTGCCCAGCAAAAGCAAACGCGAAAAAAACCGCACGAAGCGATCGGTGCGTGGCGGACCGACAATCTTCGCGAGCGTGATCAGAATAGTCACGCTGAAGAAGAAAATCGGACCGAGCATCGCCCACACGATCAAACTACGAATCACCAGATAAGCATTTCTCATACGCAAACTTCCAATGCACCGGGCAGAACGTCCAGCGCCTCACATCGAATTCGAATCACTTCGCCATCCACCATCACGTCAATCGCATCATCCAAGTCAAACTCAAACCGGCTCGCCCGGCGAACCTCAGCCAGTGGATGCTTGACGTGGGTGCCGTCGTAGATGCGCTTGAGTTGCCCCAGTGCACCAAGGCGTCCGATCGGGCCCCAGCGAACAAACTCGACCTGTCCGTCCGTTGGATCGGCGTCCGGGGCGATCATCATCGTACCGCCGGTGAACTTGCTGTTGTTAAACGACAGGAACAGGCACTTGCGATCGTCGGTTTGGCTTTCACCATTGATCCGAAGCGGAAATCTCCGCCGCTCGTGCTTCAGCAGGCACACCAAAACACCCGCAAGGTAGCCCGCCGGTCCGAAGCGTTTGAACCTTCGATTGGTTACAGCCGCTGCGTTGGCTGCGAGTCCGATACTCAGCAGGTTGATGTAGTAAATCGTTCCGCGATCGTGTTTCATTCGCATCACATCGCACGCCCGAACGCGGTCCGCGAGCAGCGATTCAATCGCATACGCTGCACCATCATTCGAAAAATCGCGAAGGAATGAATTACCGGTCCCCAAAGGCAAGAGCGCCAAGCGCGGTTTCGGTCCATCGAGCGCTTCGGGAAACAAACCGTTGACGATTTCGTACGATGTGCCATCGCCACCGACGGCCATGAAGCTTGTGCGGCCTTTGGCGTACTCAGCGCGGACGATTTCGGTGGCGTGCCCGCGGGCTTTGGTTTCGGCGACGTCGATCTTGATGCCTTTGGCTCGCAGGTCGGCGATGACGGCGTCGGCTTGTTTGCCGCATCGCTTACCGCCTGCCGCCCGATTGACCACAGCCAGGAACGTGCGACTCACGATGCGACCTCCCCGGTTGGTCCTGCCGTATCAGCCGCAATCGACTTGGCCAAGACGTTGCGCTTGATCTTCATCGACGCGGTGCGTTCGAAATCGTTCGACCAAAGCAGGTATTCGCTGATGCGCTTGTAGTCGGGAATTCGCCGGTTGATCGATTGAAGTCGCTGCAACAGCGCGTCGTCAAACGATTGCCCTTTTTCCAGATGCAGCACGATGACCAGCGATTCCTTGCGCGTTTCGCCCGTCGGCCAAAGGTAACCATACGCGAAGACGCAGTACTCCTGCACCGCGAGCGCGCTGAATGCGTTTTCGATGTCTTCGGGATAAACGTTCTTACCGCCGGCTGTCACGATCATGTTCTTGCGCCGGCCAAAGAGTTGCAGGTGGCCCGTTGCGTCGATGCGTCCAAGGTCGCCGGTGTGAAGCCAGCCGTCACGCAGCACCTGCGACGTTTGCTCTGGATCGTCGAGGTAGCGCGACATCAACGTCTGACTTCGAACGACGACTTCGCCCACGCCATGCTCGTCGGCATCGTTGATTTTCAGCTCGACGCCCGGCAGCGGTTTGCCCACCGTGTCGGCTCGAAACGGAGCGAGGTCGTTCAGCGTGATCGCCGTACCGGCTTCGGTGAGTCCGTATCCGTTGGCGACGGGAATGCCAAGGTCGTAGAAGAACTGCATGACATCCGGTTCGGTAAATGCCCCGCCGACGAAAAACGCCTTCAGATTCCCGCCGAAACCTTGATGCACCCTGGACAGTAGCTTTCGGCTGAGGGTCAGCTTTGGGCGTGACTTCGTCAACATCCGGTTCAGACCGATGGCCGCCTTCAGCATCGCTGATTTTGCGGGCGACAGTTCGGCGAAAGTGTTTTGCAACCCGGCCCGCAGATTTTTGAGCACCATGGGCACGAGGGCCATGTAGCTGATCTTGTATTTGGTGAATGCCTGCTTGATGAATTCCGGTCGCAGGCTGCGAAGGTGCACGACCGTCGCGCCGCAGACGAATGGCCCCACGAACCCGACCATAAAATCGATCGCGTGATTCGTCGGCAGCACACTGAGGTATCGATCACCGACATCAAAACGATAAAGGTGCATCAGCGTCTTGCATTGGGTGAGATAAACGCCGTGCGTCAGAACGCAGCCCTTCGGATCGCCGCCCGTGCCTGATGAATACACGATGCAGGCGTCGTCATCGCGCGAGCGGTTCTTGTATTCAACCGGTGCTTCGCTTTTGCAATCCTCCCAACGCATCGCCCCGAAGAGGTCTGCATTGTTTGGCGCATCGGTAACCAGAACGGTCTTAACGGAGAGCGAATCGAACTCGCCCGATGACGCGATCGCCCGCCAGAGGTGGTACTCGATCACAAGCACGCTCGCGCGGCTATGCTTGATCAGGAAAATGTGCTCGTCGCCACTCAGTTTGTAATCCAACGGTACGAGTACGCCGCCCGCGAAGAACACCGCCCCCCCGCTGATGAGCCATTTGGACTGGTTGGTCATGATAATCGCGGCGCGATCGCCCGGCGCAAATCCACGCGACTGCAAGCCAGCCGCCAGCGCGTCGGCCTGCTCGCGGTATTCCGCATACGTCAACCGAGCGTTTTCACGATCGCGGTTGGCTTCGATCAGGCAGGTTTCGTTGGCGAACGTTTCGGTGGCGGCGCGAACGGCGTCGGCCAACGATTGGCATGAGTCAAGGTCGATCATCACATGCGTTGCGAAATGCGGTCTGCGAGCGTTCGGAAATCGACGACGCCCTGCATTTCATAGTCGGGCAGTTCAATGTTGAAATGGTTTTCGAGGCGCGTGAGCAGTTCGAGCGCTTGCAAACTGTCGATGCCCAGCTTCTGAAAAAAGTCATCGTCCGGGGCGACATGATCGGGAGCAACTTTGAAGTGCTCTGCCGCCAGCTTCTGAATCTCGTCAATGATTTGCTGCGTATCTGCCAATGCCCGTTTCTCCCAAATTGAGCGATTGATTGAATCTGAAAATTCTGTCGCAGCATCCTATTCGATCAGGGCAGATACGGGTAGGGGTCTTCGCTTTCGACGAACTTGCGAAGCCCCGCATCGACGGCTGGACGTGAAAATAGGTCGCAGAATATGTCGATTTCCTCGCGAAGTTCGGCATGCGGGATCGGTTTGACGAAACGCTTGGCCGCGGCTGATGTGCCCCGGTCAAACTTGAGAATCTGGCGGGCGGTTGAACGAGCCGCGACGAGCGCTTTGCCTTCACCGACGAGCTGCGAGACGAGTCCGACCTGGGCGGCTTTCGTGGCGTTCATGCTTCGACCGGTCAAAAGCAAATCACGGACGACCGCATTTCCCAGGTCGCGTTTCAGTCGCGGAATGCCGCCGAATCCGGGAATCAATCCGAGCCGCAGTTCCGGAAAACAGAATCGCGTCATCTTGTCGGCGATGATCAAATCGCACGCGAGGGCCAATTCAAACCCGCCGCCGAACGTCGTGCCATGGACGGCTGCGATGGTGGTGAGCGGGGTTTCGTCGATGACGTTGAGCACCGCATGAATGCGATTGAGAAATTCACGCACGCCGGTGATGCGATCGTGCTCGCCCATCGTCTTGCCCGTATGGTAAAGCTCGCGCAAATCCGCACCGGCGCAGAAGCCAGCGGCGATCGAACTGTGGATGATCAAAGCTGCCGCCTCGATCTTGAGTTCGTCCAATGCTTTGACAAAACCTTCGAGATCCTCCAAGGTCTGTGATCCGATCTCGTTGGCCGGCGCTCGGTGCAGTTCCAGTTCGATGATCCCCTGCTCGCACGACCAGGAAAGCGTTTCGGTCTTGGCTGATGTGGTCATGACGCCTTCCTTTCGTACATCTTGTTGATCTCGTTTTGAAAGTGCTCGGCGATGGCGCTGCGGCGCAGTTTACCGTTGGCAGTCAACATCCCGTCAATCCATTCCAATGCATTCTCGCAAATATGAAACGCGTGAACTTTCTTGTATTGGGTCTGCGTTTCGTTGTACGCCTCCAACGCCTTTGGCACAGCCGCCTCATCGATTGAACCAAACAGCAGCAAGCCCAAGAAGCTCTTCGAGTTGCCGACGAGCACCGCATGGGTCGCGCCGGGAATCGCATCGAGCAGCGCGGCTTCCAACGGTTCGGGGGCGATGTTGTGCCCGCTGTTGAGAATGATCAGATCCTTGATGCGGCCGGTGATCTTCCAATTGCCGTTCGGACTGACGACGCCTTGATCGCCCGTACGAAACCACTCGCCATCGAACGCGGCATTCGTTTCGTCCTTGCGATTCCAATACCCAGCGAAGACGTTGGGCCCGCGCACCTGCACTTCATCGTTGTCGCCAAGTCGCATCTCGACGCCATCGATGGCGTGGCCAACCCAGCCGGGTCGGATGTCATCCTCCAGATCCATCGTACAAATCGCGGTGGTTTCTGTCAGGCCGTAAACCTGAAGCACTTTGATCCCCATCATCTCGAAAAATTGCTGCGTTTCTTCAGCCAACGGAGCCGAACCGCAGACGATCGCCCGCAGTTCTTTCGAGATTCCATCCCTCACAGCCCGGAAGATGAACTGATTGGCCAACGCCAACCACAAGCTGTCCCCAAAGGAACGCTTTCCCGCCCTTCGATTCGCCCAACTGGTTTTCGATCGGCTGAGAAGCTTCTTACCGAATCCGCCGCGTTCATCCACGGCATTTTCGACGCCGCGCTTAATTCGCTCCAGAAACGTTGGGACATTCATAAAAAAATGTGGTTGAGCACGCCCCAGTTCATTGCGAATGTTCTGCAAATCTGTGGACAGGTACAACGCGTTGCCACGAATCAAACTGGAAAGCAGCAGGAACCACGACCCCGCAAAGCAAAAAGGCAGGTAATGGAAGAACCGTTGCCTGTCGCGCACATCCGCAAGCAACTGATCGAATCGCCCCACTGTTCGCCCAAGCATAAAATCCAGATTCGCACACGTAAGCATCACACCTTTTGACACTCCCGAAGTGCCGGACGTGTAGATGATTGCAACGGTTCGGTCGCCGGGAATCTGCGGCGGATCCTGCCAGTTCTCCGTTGCTTTCGATTGGTCAAAAACCTCGGCCAGAATACACGTCGGCGGCGCGCCGGGCCAACTGTCGCGCATGGCTTGCCGCACGTCGTCATCACCGCAAACCACGAGAGCGGGTTCGCAGTCGTGCATGATTGCTACTTGATCTTCGGGCGACATGCGATCGTATAGCGGAACGACGATGCCCCCTTCCGCAATGATTGCAAGGTCCATCGCCACCCAATGAATGCTGTTCGCGCCGATGAGAACGCACCGCCTACCGTCACTCACGCCAGCTTGGCGAATGTATCTCCGGGCCTGCTGAATCAGGTTGCGAAGTTGATGACCGTCCACCTCGACCGTTGACGATTCATGTATCTCTGAAAGAACGCTTCGCCCAGCCGACCGATCCAACGTGGTGAAAATGTCGTCAAGAAAGCTCATCTAACCGTGGTTTTCCATCAACTTGAGGAGCGGCTGACTCAGCTCGGGCAGGTACGCATCCCATCGGCGGACGCCGCCGGCCAATGGGAAATCGGGGAAGCGGCGGCGGACGTGGTCTTCGAAGCGGACGCCCATCTGAGCCATCACTTTGATGTTCTTGGCCACGCACTGCTTGATACCGTCTTGGATTTTCTCCTTCTTGCGATCGAGCAGCTTCAAGACTTCGAGCAGTTTGGGTTCGAGGTCGGGATCGTTGACCGTCAGGAAGAGTTCTTTCTGACCGCGATCGTGCATGAGGTTGCGGATGCGTTCGTCCATGGTGACACCGGCAGACACCACGCCAGCCGGCATGGTCGTGACAATGCCATGGTAACGCGACGAGACCATAAACGTGCCGCAGCGTGCGATGCTGACGAGTTGGTACATGTCGTGATCGGCGGAGGTCATCACCGGCGCCCCGCCGAGTTCGGCTGCGACTTTGTGGCAGGCGTCGGTATCGAGTCGTTCCATCGCGACCATCACGGGAAAGACGTTGACGCTTTGTTTGAAGGTTTTGATCGCGCAAGCCATCGCTTTGATGTAGCGCGCGTATGCGGCATCGACATCCGGTCCCGCATTGTGGAAGTACATCGAGCGGTAGTGACTGGCCTTGAATGCGCCGGTGCTGAAGCGGGCGATCCACTTGAGGACCGACGCACGCACCGGCCACCAGAATGGATTGATCGGACAGACGATCAGGATCGGTGTTTGACCATCCCATCCGGCGCTCTTAAGAGCCTTTTCGCCGTAGTCGACTGGGTGCGGTTCGAATGTCCATGCGGTGTCGGTCCCGACGTCGGTGGAAATGCCGAGGTCGTGAAGGACGTCGCGTGATTCGGTGTTGCGGGTGATGACCAGCGATTGTTTGCAATAGCGGCGACACATGCGGCGCACGTAGGAATCCATTTTTCCAGCTTCTGCACCGTAACCGACGGACAGGCCATTGCGTGCCGAGGCGAATCCCAACGACCCGATCATCATGATGGTCAAAGCGTTGGCGAATTTGCTCTTGAACATCGACCCTTCGCAGGTGACGACACCATCGTGGTTGCGCAGTTCGCGAAACAGAAACGGTGGAAACACATCGGGGAAGCGAATCTGCTGCGTACCTTTGAAGTAACCGGCTGTCAGGTTCTTGTCCTGCGTGAACACGCTGAGGTCGACGTTGTTGGCGCCGAGCACACGGCGAATCTGGCGAAGCATTTCCTCAACGCGAACGTCGGCGCCGGTGTTTCGCGCACCGTTGTAACCGGCGAAGAGCAAACGCAATTTGCGGTCGGATGTCCAACTCTCGTTGGCGCCGAGCATCCAGCCCAACTTGGAAAGTTCAATCAAACCGCTGGTCCACAGGCCCAAAGTATAGTCCATCATGTGCCGACTCCCTCCGTGCTCGCGATCGGCTTGGCATCCGTTGGCCAGTTGGCGTATTTGTATTTGTAATTGTTGTCCTTGCTGAATTTGTAGAGCGGATAGCAGTATTCCGAGAACTTCGTGGGCATCCGCCCCATCGCCTCGACCACGCGGGCGTTGTCGAAGACCGTATTCCACAAGAGATAGGGCACAAACACCTTCATGAGTGTGGCTGTGTATCCGATCTTGGAATTTCTAAACCGGGAAAAGAAGTTGATCGCGCCTTGAAACGGTTTTTCGAGCGGCGGTACAAATGTCGGACCGGACTTGCCACGGGCTTTGGAGATCGCGTCGGTTAATTCCCGAAACGTCTGCGACCCCTTGCCGGATGACAGGTGGTAAATCGAATATTTTGGATTCGGGTCGACGTGAATCTTTGCGATGGCTTCCGAGACGTATTCGACCGGGACGATATCGATGCGATCGTCCGGGCGAAATGGAAGAATCGGCAGCGACGCCAGGAACACGAACGCCTGCACCATGTCGAACTGCGTCGTTTCGCCGTGGCGGCTGTCACCCAGGACAATGCTGGGCCGAAAGATCGTGGTTTGCACATCGGAGAGCAGATTGCCCACCATGTGTTCGGTGAATTTCTTCGTGCGGGCGTAAGGATCGTAATCGCTGCGCGCCCAGTCGACCGAACCATCTTCGGTGACGACCTCGTCCTGCCTTTCGCCCGCCACCGCAACCGTGCTGACGTGGCTGTAGCGCCGCAACCCGTGTTTGTCCTGAATCCGCCGGGCGAGTTGCACCATCTCGAGCGTGCCGCGCAGGTTGACATTGAAGCAGGCCTTGTGCGACTTTCGATTGAGCGATGCCGCACAGTGAATGATCGAATCGGTGGAGTCGACGAGTTCGCCGTAGCGGTTGTCATCGAGACCGAAACGCGCACCGGTCAGATCGCCGCAGAAAATGTTGATGCGCTTCGTGAGGTGTTCATGGAAGCGATCGAAGTCGAGGTGCAATTGCATCGATTTCCACAAGCGATGCTGCGCTTCCTCGACACTGTCGGCGCGGACGAGAACGTTGAGCGTTTGCCCGTGGTTTTCTAGTAATTCGGAGGCCACGTGGGCGCCGACGTAGCCGGTGGACCCGGTCAGGAAGATGGGCATGGGGATGCAGTTCCTCCTGATGCCGAGTTCGGATCGTCGGACAACGCGCTGGCTGACGTTGCCGCTTCAACCGACGGCATTTGAAAGGTTCGCGGTTGTTCTTGTTCGGGGGTCTTGCCTTCAATCAACGGGAACACCCACCGACGCAGACCGGGCATGTGCACGTTGAGACAATAATGCCACCAGTCGATCGATTCGATGTCGCACGCGAATTTCTCGGCTTCTTCATCGTCGAGTGCATACGACAGCGCCCGGATGTTGCTCGTCTCGAAGAATTGCTGGTTCTTTAAGATGAAGGGCTCAAACAGTTCGATCAGTTTTTCGGTGCGGTTGAGTCCGCGCTCGGCTTTGGCCAGTGGCGATTCGTTGAACCCGAGGGCTTTGGCGATGCGCTTGCTGATACCAACCAGTGCACGCTGACTCGGCGCCGACATGGCGACGTAGCGCGTCTTGGAAACCGTGATCGCGTCGAACTGCGACCGGAATCGATAACGAAAACCGTGCTGACGGCGATTGTGAATCCGATGGGCGAGCCCGGTCAGTTCGACCGTCCTGCCAACTTCGAATGGATTGTCGCCGGACGTGCCCAACTGGTAGACATCGTTGTGGCGATTGTTCAAAAGGGCAGCCGCCACCAACGTCATTCCGCGGCAGACCATGTCGACCGGGATGATATCGAGGGCTTTGCGCTTGTTGGACGGCAACTGTCGAAAATACGTGCCTAGAAGGTGCGCGAGCGGTGCGGCGGTGTTGACGCCTTCGTTCCAACCTTCGAAGGGCTGCCTGACTGACGTTTCGACAATCGCGGGGCGAACCACCGACAGTCGCACATCGCCCTTTCGGTTGGCGAGTAGCGACTCGGCGAGACTTTTACTGAGACAATAGGTATTGGGCCAATCGTATTTGCGGGCCAACCGCACGCCGCGTTCGGTCAGGCGGCCGCGGGTCCAGCGGATGCGGGCTTTGTGAAGCTGCTTGGCCAGCGTTCGTCCGCTCAAGGGCTCACCAGCTTTGGCTTCTGCTTCCTTTTGGAAGATCGCGGTGCGTTCGGGGCTTTCGACTTCCTCTTCAACAAGGGCAATTCTGCTCTTGATGTCGGCGTAAAGCTTCTCGGCGTCGAAATCTGGAAGGTCGCGCGGGGTATAGTCGCGGTGCAGCACCTCGGCTACACGCCCGTCGCGCTGACCGGCGACAAAACATGTCGATAGGTGCATCAGCGCTGCATGATCGCAACCTTGAACGAACTTGAGCACGTTCAACGGACCATCCACGTTAACGTCGATCGCGGTGCGAATGTCCGGCGTGAAATCGGTGAGTCCGGTGCTGTTGACGAAGATGTCCATCTGCGCGCGCAACCGATCAGCCACCTCGGGGGCGAGTCCCAGATTGTCGGCGCAAACATCGCCTTCGACCACTTCGACCCGGTCGGAAATGAATTTCTCAGCCCCATCGCCATGTCGATCGTAGAGTGCCGCAAACACGGGCGATTCGGCAACAACGCGCTCGAAGCGTTCGGTGGCGCTGCGTGTGCGGGTCTTTCGGATAAGCAGGTAGATGCGGCCTACATCTGGAACATCGCTCAGGATGTGCTCCAACCAGACCTTGCCGATGAACCCGGTCACGCCGGCGAGTAGAATGTGCTTTCCACGGAGGGTGTCACGGACACGAAGCGGTTCCAGCGAGGTTGAATCGTTGAAGATGATGCAGGATTTTCGCTGCTTAACGGGCGGCCTCTCGGCTGGGACGATGGCGTTAAGAATCTTCTGATCGGACGGCGTCCCGGAAAGCTGCTTCATCAATTCGGATTTACCGAATGCAGTGTCGCGCAGATGGCGTGTGATGCGGTTGATCCACTTGCGGGGTTTGACCACCGGGCGTTCGAGGCGGCCTGTGGCGAATCCATCGCGAAAATCCAACCGGTTCGCGAGCACAAGCTTGACATCAAGATAGCGGGCGAGCGGCCGGACCACATGCACGAATCCACTGCTCACCAAAACGAGGCGATCATTGCGGGCTAACTCGCTTTTGAGTTTGGTGATCCCCTCAGCCCGCATTCGCGGTCGCAGCACGTACTCGAAATACTCCTCGCCAAGGACATCAAGCCGATCGCGGCTTATGCCCCTCAAGACGAGATGCAGGATGCGCTGCGAATACCCCTGGTGGAAAAGAGAAATCAGGATCGAAATCGGCGCAAGAAAGACGAGACCGAGGAATCGGGTCCAGCGTCCAAAGAACGTCTGGCAATTCACCGCGAGAAATACGATTTCGCGAATGACGCCGCGATCGACAAGGCTCCCTTCGACGCGCCAAAAGGTCTGCGTATCAAGGTCGGCCTCTTGCCTCGGTGAGGCGAGGGTTCGCGAATCGGAGATTCCATCGGGCATTTGGGATCGGTGCTTCCTGTCAATCTGGTTCGGCCCGTAGAACGTCGCGTCTGGAAGGGCGCTGGGCAACCGATAAAACTAGCACGTGTGCCGATTTCAGGCAAGGATTTGGAAATATCTCAATGCTGTCAGGTATGTAAGAACTGCTGTGAGACTAAGATCGGGGCGTACGGCAAGCGGGAGAGTCCGGACTCCAGGCCCGTCTGGCCTGATCACCGATGACCGATGATCGCGATTTTCAGATTGGGATTGCTCAGGCTTCGGCCAACCCTTCCCTGATCGCAAAACGGGCGAGAGCAACCCGATCATGGATTTCGAGTTTGGACATCAGATTGGCGCAGTGCCGGTCGACGGTCTTGACGGCGATGACCATGACCTTGGCGATTTCCTTCTTGGACATCCCCCGGGCCACGTACCGGAGCACCTCCAACTCCCGCTCCGTCAGCATCGACGCCCGGGACTTTGAGGATGACTGCAAACGCACGCCCGCACCGTCGACCACCAAACGCGACTGAACCTTGGACGAGAAATAGGCGAAACCTTTTGCCGCCCGCCGAATGGCTTCGATCACGATTTCCGGCGCTTCATCTTTCGTGATGTATCCGGAAGCGTTGGCCGCCAGCGCCGACTCGATGTATCGGTCGTTGAAAAAGGCGCTGACATAAATGACGCGGGTGTGCGGCGAGATGGACTTGATCGTCTTGGCGGCTTCAAAGCAGATCGTCCCCGGCATGTCGATGTCCATGAGGATGACGTCGGGCTTGAGCCGTGCGGCTTCGGAGATGGCCTCCTCACCGTCGCTCGTCACGCCGACCACTTCAAAATCCGGTTCGCTGCGAAGTCGATCGCGTAGCGCGTCGCGCAACAGCGCATGGTCGTCCGCGAGTAGAATTGTTGTCTTTGAATCCATGTCTATGTTCCCCTGGATAGGACGCCTTGCGCCAGCCTGATCAGCGCATTCGTCGAGAAAGGCTTACGCAACAAAGTCGTCTTGGCGTCTTTCGTCACTCCGTCGGCTTTTCCGAAACCGTCCGTTTTGTCGGCTCCGGTTAGGACAATGACTGCAGTCTGGTGCCCCTTCCCCCTGATTCCTTGTAGAAATTCCGCACCCCCATCCTGCAAGTTGGTGTCCAGCACAATCAGATTGATGGATTGGGGAGCTTCATAGAATTTATTCTCCAAAGCCGCCCGACTCGCCAACGGAATCACGCCAAACCCCGAATCCCTCAGTGAGGCCGCGACAATGTCCCGGACCTGTTGGTCTTCGCCAGCGATCAGGACCACGTTCGACGCCGCGGTGGCAGACGTCTCTTCATGGCGTTCCGCCCGATCAGGAGAACACGGCGAGCAAGGAAAGTCCACTCGGATCGTGGTCCCACCCGTGGTCGGCTCGTAACCGAAAATGGCCCGATGGTCCTCAACAATATCCAACACGGCGGGGTAGTGTTCTGCGGCCGCGGTCATCGTGTCGTCGCTGGATGCACGTCGTTCGGTCGGCTGGTCCTGTTTTGCGCCAATCATGTTGCTTCTTCGCATCGCAAAACAAAGTCGCGCAAACCCGGTAGTCGACGTCGAGAAACCTTCCGAATTGTCAACGCCAACATCGGCCGCAGACTCATGTGGCATCAGCGATATTGTCAACTCGCCGCCTTCACTCATGTTGTTTCGTGCATCAAGCGTCAGGCTCAAAATGAGTTGCTGAATCCGCAATGCATCTGCGCAAACCCGCAATGGCGTTTCACATTCATTTTCGACATGCAGCTTGATACCAGCCGGTAGAACCCGCCGAACCATTCGATGGGCCCCCGCCACTGCTTTGCGCAAATCCAGTTGCCGCTTCTCGCTCGGAAAGTCGCGGCCAATTGCCATTAACGATTTTGTCAAACTTGATGCCTCGTCAATCGCCATTTCGATCGCACCGATTGAGTCAGTCAATACCTGATCTTTGGGCACGCCATTTCGCAACAGATCGACATGCATCGAAACAACCGTCAACGCGTTGTTGAAATCGTGGGCGACGCTGGCTGTCAATTCACCCATCGCTTCGGCTGTCCGATCGCTTCGAATCTGCTCCTCGATGCTGACCTTGTCTCGCTCTGACTTGTGGCGTCTGGAGACATCGATCATGAGCCCAACAATCTTAGGCAGTTCGCCATCGCGCTTGACGACGCGAACCAGATCGCGAATCCAAACGATTTCACCCTTTGAGTCGATCATGCGGTACTCGAACTCGTGGGGCTTTCCTGCCTCCACCGCAGACTGACAAAATGAAACCGCCCAGCGACGATCTTCGGGATGAAGGTGTTTCACCCAGAATTTTGGGTCGGCGAGCCAGTCTTCGATCGGAAAACCGAGAATGGCCTCGGCCCCCTTGCTGACATATTCAAAATCGTATGTCTCCGCGTCCATTTGCCAAATGGCTGCGGGGATCAATTCAGTCAACTCGTGAATCTGATCCAGGGAGTATCCGCTCGGTTTTTGGTTCAAGGTTGAATTCTCGTATTCAGTCCGGGTCTCCACTGAATTTCGACGCACCGAATTGAGTCTGGAATTCGAAGGCCCGATTTCACAAATCATCCACCACAAGCAACTTAGAGTATAGCTGCGTCGCCCTGAAATCACAGCGAAATCAGCTGCGCGTATTCCCTCGACCAGACCAGATCGGCTATTAGAGGCCCTTGGCGGACGAATTGGTTCAGCTTTTGAACCAATTGCTCTAATCCTTACAAATGCAAGCACTTTCCACTAAAATGGGTCGAGTACACTGTCCGGGTCGGAACCCGCCATGGGTATCGGGCACGATCTGCAATGTCCACGTTGGCTGGCAACATGCAACGTCGGCGGGATGCCATGATTGCTGCGATCGTCCTTGACCGAAACTGGCAAAGCAAAGAATCCAAACCGAACACTCAGGAGAAGGAAAGAATGAAATCATTGATGGCTTTGGTGACGGCAGCGGTGATGGGGTGTCTGGTCTTTCCCCCATCGGCGAGCGCCACAGATCTGACGACCGTGAGGCTTGTATCCGGTCTGTCGAATCCTGTTTTCGTGACCTCGCCGCCGGGAGACACGGATCGGATTTTCATCGTTGAACAACGGTCAGGTAGCGTTGGGCGCATCCGCATCTTCAACCTGAATACGAATACGCTCAACCCTACACCATTTCTGACCGTTTCTGGAATTGCAACAAGCAACGAGCAAGGACTTCTGGGTCTTGCGTTCGATCCGGACTATGACACCAATGGCCGCTTTTTCATCTATTACATTCAATCCGGTGGAAACGGAACTTCGCGGCTTGCTACGGGAACGGTGTCGTCCAATCCCGATATCGCCAATTCAACGTTGACCAACATCCTTTCGCTCAGCCAGTCATTCAGCAACCACAATGGTGGCTGGCTTGCGTTCGGTCCCGATGGAATGCTCTACCTGGGGCTCGGAGACGGCGGCGCATCATGTGATCCGTTCCAAGCGGCGCAGACCACGACGAACCTATTCGGCTCGATTCTTCGACTTGATGTCAGCGCCGGCACTTCTTATTCGAGCCCGGCAGACAATCCGTTTGTCGGAGGGCCTGAACGAGACGAGATTTGGCACTTTGGGTTGCGCAATCCATACCGGTGCAGCTTCGACAGAGTGACAGGCCAATTGTACATCGGTGATGTTGGCCAAGATGCGTGGGAGGAAATTGACATCGTTCCCGGCGACAGCAAAGGCGGCGAGAATTACGGATGGGATTGCAAGGAGGGCTTCGCCAACGCCGGTTGTTCAGCGCCGTTCGGCTGTTCGGCCTCTGATCCAGATCTAA
Source organism: Phycisphaerales bacterium UBA1845 (assembly GCA_002338715.1). GTDB lineage: Bacteria > Planctomycetota > Phycisphaerae > UBA1845 > UBA1845 > UBA1845. The sequence goes on from DDIR01000085.1 coordinate 39,973, forward strand.
TTGACCCGGTGCATGCTTATGCAAACGGAAGTTTTTCGACGAATTGTGCAGTAACAGGAGGAAGTGTCTATCGCGGATGCGCCATTCCGGACCTACGGGGAACCTATTTCTTCGGAGATTCTTGTGGTGCGGGCAGTATCTGGTCCCTTAGGTACCAGGGAACCGTCAGTCCTCCCATTACAACATGGACCAATCAACTCGATCCGGTCGGGTCAACTGTCGACAACGTCGTTTCGATCAGTGAAGACGCCAATGGCGAACTGTATATCTGTGACTTAGCCGGTGAAGTGTTCAAAATCATTCCGGACGGAGTCGTCGACCCGCCGACGCCGAGCGACTATGACAACGATGGCGATGTCGACGGCCTGGACACCGATGCCTTCAAGGAGTGCATGGGCGGGCCGGGTGACTCCTATACGAACTGCCTTTGTGACGTATTCGACACCGATGACACCGACGGCGATGTCGACCTGCGTGACTTCGCCGACTTCCAGCGCAAGTACACCGACTGATATCAAACCGACTGAGAAATAGAAAAAAGCCTCCCGTGGCGTTGCAACCACGGGAGGCTTTTTTTGGAACCCAATATGGCTTTTGCGTTTAGCTCGAGCTCACTTCCACGCGGGGATTGCCGTCTTCATCCGCGAACGTCTCGACGTTCAGCGTGCCACCGCAGTCGTAATCCACACCAGCTTCAACGTCGAAGACCTGGTCGAACACGGTTTGGGGACCGACCACCGGCACGTTGGCCGTCACCGTCACAGCGATGCTCATGGAATCCGGGCAAGCGGTTTCGAATGCACGCGTGAAGGGCTCAAGCGATTCACTCTGGCGGAGCACGATGCTCTCGAATCCGTCGTAGTTCATCGTCAGCACAATTTCAACTTCCACCGCGACGAAGTTCAACAGTCCCGGATCGATTCCCTGCTGGCTCGCCAACTGGGCCACATCCTGGCTGTCGATCGTATTGTCGAGTCGAACCTTGGCGTTCGTCGCTTCGTCAAAGGCAACGCCGTCCGGAGGGGTAACATCGTCAAAACCGTTGTTATTCGCATCGACGAGTCTTGAGAGGTCCCCGCCTGAAGTGGGCTGCTGGCAACCCACGACGGCAAACGTCAGCAAGGTCATCGCCCCGATCCAATTGAGTTTCGTCCAGTTCATCGCCTTTGTCTCCGTAAGAATACTGTCGTGTCTGTGTTCGATACTTGATTGGAACGCCATCCCGATGGGGAATCGCTGCGGCGAACCGACTTGCACTCTCAGGTTACGATCCGTTTTCGGGGTTTCGCTAAGGCGGAAAAGGTTTTGAGCGATTGGACAAAATCGGCATGATTTGCACTTTAGGGTCCGGTAACGACAATGATCGTGGTTGCCGCAACCCATAACCGCACGCAACCCATAACCAAGGAGCCCAAACCCCCTTGCAATCGAGGCCTTCGCAAACGGAGTGAATCCAATGATCTTCGGTCAACTCAATCGTTCGTCGCGTGCCATCGTCGGCGCGTGCATCTTGGTGACAACCCTGACCTCCACTGCCACCGCAGACAATTCAGAAAAGAAAAAAATGATCGATCCCGACATGTACGCCACGGTGCGATTGACCACCGACCTGAGCAAGCTTTCCGAATCGCAAAAGAAAATGCTCCCGCTTCTGATCCAAGCGGCCAAGGACATGGATGATATCTTCTGGATGGAAGCATCGGGCGACTTTCGGGAATCAATCCCGCATCTCCCGTCGCCAGAACTCCAACGCCACGCCACGATCAATTATGGGCCCTGGGATCGGCTGGAAGGAAACACGCCATTTGTTGACGGCGTGGGTCCCAAACCGCTCGGTGCGTCCTTCTATCCGCCAGATATGACGCGCGAGATGTTTGAAAAATACGTCGCGGAACATCCCGACCAAAAGGCCGAACTCGAGCATCAATACACCGTCGTCGGACGAAACGAAGCCGGCAAACTCACCGCGACGCCATACGCCAAGGCATTCGCCAAACAGGTTCAGTCGGCCAGCAAACTCTTGAAGCAAGCCGCGGAACTTGCTGAAGATGAGGGCCTTAAAAACTACCTCACCTTGCGGGCCGATGCATTGCTGACCGACAACTATCAACCGAGCGATCTGGCGTGGATGGACATGAAGTCGAACATCATCGACATCGTGATTGGCCCGATCGAAAACTACGAAGATCGGCTTTTCGGATACAAGTCAGCCCACGAAGCCTACGTGCTGGTGAAGGACAAAGACTGGAGCGATCGCCTCGCCCACTACGCGAAACTGCTTCCCGATCTTCAGCGACGCCTGCCCGTGCAAATCGCGTACAAGAAGGAAATGCCTGGCACCGATTCCGATCTCAACGCGTACGATGTGATCTACTATGCTGGCGACTGCAATGCCGGTTCAAAAACCATCGCCATCAACCTGCCCAACGATGAGCAGGTTCAATTGAAAAAAGGTACGCGCCGGTTGCAACTCAAGAACGCCATGCGTGCCAAGTATGACAAGATTCTCCTTCCCATTGCGGATGAGCTCATCGCCAAGGATCAACGAAAACACCTCACTTTCGACGCATTCTTCGGCAACACCATGTTTCACGAAGTCGCGCATGGCCTGGGCATCAAGAACACCATCACCGGCAAGGGCACCGTCAGGCAGGCGATGAAGGACCAGGCATCCGCGCTCGAAGAAGGTAAAGCCGACATCCTCGGACTCTACATGGTCACGCGATTGTTTGAAGACGGCGTGCTCAAGGAAGGCGAAGTGATGGACAACTACGTTACCTTCCTCGCCGGCATCTTCCGATCGGTCCGCTTCGGTGCCGCCAGCGCTCACGGCCGAGCAAACATGCTGCGCTTCAACTACTTCGCAGAAGCCGGTGCATTCAGCCGCGATGAAGAAACCGGAACCTATCGCGTCAACATGGAAAAAATGCAATCGGCGATGACCAGCCTGACGCAGTTGATTTTGAGACTGCAAGGAGACGGTGACTACGATGGCGCGGTTGAACTCATGAAAGAGAAAGGGATCGTCGGCGCCGATCTGCAAGCCGACCTCGATCGACTTTCCAAAGCCAACATTCCCGTCGACGTCGTCTTTGAGCAGGGAATAAATGTTCTGGGACTGCAAGAGTAGGCAAGACCACCGCGCTGTGTGTATTGCGGAGATTGCCCCAATCAGACATTTCTTTCATCAATACGCGACAGTCGCGAATCAAAGAGCGATTCGCAAGCTCTAAGACCACGCGCAATCTGATAAACAAAGGAGCCACGCCCCCATTGAATCGGGTGCATGGCTCCCTCTATTTCATTCCAGTCCAAATTTCGCGCCGCAGCCGTGCCGACTTAGTCGCGGAACTTGATCCTCAGTTCATTCTCGTAATGACAATTCGGACAAGGAACCGGGAAATAGCGAATCTCGTCGAGTCGGTTGTACTTGTCGTATTCGTACATGCTGGCATACATCACGAGCATGGTCGGGCATTTCTTGCAGGCACGCTCAATGATGCACGGGAACTCGGTGAAACGGGCATAGTCATTGAGGTGGGCGCGACAATCCTGGTGCATCGGGCCCGTGCGGACCGGTCGTTCGGGGCGTCGGTCACGATCGCCTGGTCTGGCGACGGGTGGACGCGG
>DDIR01000066.1 GCA_002338715.1 Phycisphaerales bacterium UBA1845
AGGGTGGGCCGTGCCCACCAATTCGTCGATGACTGCGCCGGTGGTGGGCACGGCCCACCCTACAACTGCTTGCGGTTCGCTGAAATCAATTCGAGCGCTACTTCCTGTGTTTCTTGAACGCGTTCAAATCCAGAGCCTCGACATAAGCAAAGGTCACGAGGTTGCAGTTTGCGCAGCGGACGGCTCGAAGCGGTTCGGGGTCCTCCATATGAGAGAGCCTGAACGATCTGGGCCAATCTTTGCGTTGAAGGTACCGAACCTCTTTCGTGTAGTCCTCAATCACTTCGTTGCGATTCACGGTTGACCAGCACACGATATCTTCGCCGCCATGGACGAAGCCGACCTCGACGTCTGCGCTGCAATTCGGGCATTGTTTCGGCAGGTTTTGTGCGACTTCTTCCTGTGTGGGCATTGAATTTCCTTTCTCCGTTATTTCGGCAGGATTGAAAGGTACTCTTTCCAGGGTCCGACGGCTTCTCGGTATTGGTGGGCCAGGCACTTGGCGACCTGGTGGATGTGGTTCATATCGTGAACGACCCAGGTGGCGAGTAGTTCGCGCAGTTTGACGGCATCGAATGCCGGGTGTTTGCCGGGGAGTTCGAGTTGGGCGTCATTGATTTCGAGTGAGGCGAGGTCGCTTAAGCGCTGCTTGCGGACGCGCTCGAATTCGTCGAGCAATTGTGACAGCGTCTTGCCGCGGCTTGCCTCGTACATTGCGTATCGATCGAACGGTGGGAACGGTTCGGCGTCCTGTGTTTGCAGAATTTGTTCCGCGCGTTCGATCCAGTTGACTTCGTCGGCATGGATCAGGTGACCGACGACATCGAAGGGGCTAAACGTCTCCGGTCCGTAGTTGTTGCTGGTCCAATGTTCGGGCAAACCGTCGAGCATCGCCCGCAGAACTGCCGGCGTGCGCGACAATACTTCGATCGCTTCATCCAGTTTGAAATCGATTTTGCTGGCCAACGTATTCTCCCTTCCTATACCGCGCGGGTTCGCGGTCGTTTGATCGCCAGCCACACGCCAAACAGCACGACGACGATGCAGATCGATTTGATCCAGGTGGCTGGCTCGTTGAATAAGAGGTATCCCCAGATATTCGTCGTTGGGGGGACGATGAGCAAGAACATCGCGGTTTTTCCGGCACCGAGGATGCGGATGGAGGTGTTGAACGCGACGACGCCAAACGCGGTGGCTGCGACCCCCATGTACGAAATGCATCCCCACCACGCCCACGATTGTTCGGCGAGCTGATAGAAGGTTTCTTCGGATAGTGCTCCCGGCAGGCACGCGATGACGCCGAACGCGAAGACATAGATGCTGGCCATCACCGGGTTGTACTTGCGGTAGAGGTCGCGCCCGAGGAGCGTGTAGAGCAACCACGCGAATGCGCCGCAGAGGATGAACGTTTCACCGCGCCCCCAGCCCGCCAGCGTCCAATTGCCTTTTTCGAGGGCGATGGTGGTGATGCCAGTCGCGGCGATGAGTCCGCCAACAAACGTGTTGATGGTGACGCGCTCGCCGAGAAACAATCCGGCGCAGATGTTGATCATGATTGGCAGCGTCGCCAACACGATGCTCGAAATGCCGGCTGGTGCGAGAGCCAATCCGCGAAAGAACAGGTAGTGGTAAAGCGTGACGCAGAGGAACCCGAGCAGGAACATCCACGCATAATCGCGCGGTGGAACTTTGCGCAGGCGTTTGATGAAAAACACCATCGGCGTCAACGCGATAAGTGCCGTGACGAAGCGAAACATGGAAACGGTAAATGGGCCCGTCGGCGTGACGGTCATCACGTACTTTCCGGCGACGAATGAAAACGACCAGCTGATTGGGACGAGTGTCGCGATGATGTAGTGGCGAAGCCGTGGCGTGAACGCGGTATCGTGCGATGGGCTGTTCGCTGCGACGGTCGGCTGATTGAATTCCGTGATCGGTGGTTCGCCTGTGATCTCGAAATCGGATGGGGCTTGCGTCATGTCAGCTTTCGGTATGCGAGGGAGTAGATGGTCCGGCCCTCCTCGCGGTACTTGATTTCGAAGTTGGTTTGGGCGGTGGCTTCGACGATGCCGAAATCAGGGTCGTCGTATTCGGTACGTTCGATGCCGACGGCTTGTTCCATCAATTCTGAAATCCACTCGAAGTATTCGGCGTGGTCGGTTTGAATCGCCCACCGTGCGCCGGGCACGAGCGCCCGAATCGCGGCATCGATGAAGTCCTTCTGAAAGAGTCGCCGGCGGTGGTGGCGTTTCTTGGGCCACGGATCAGGATGGTAGATGTGAAGGGCTGACAGGCAAGCCGGTGGCAGGTGGTGGATGACGAAGTGGCGGGCGTCAGTGCGCATGATGCGAACGTTGGTCGCGCCGCGCCGGGCCATCCTGTCAGCTGCGAACTTATAATACTTGTTGGCCCACTCGATTCCGAGAAGGCGCAAATCGGGGTCGGCGAGTGCGCGGCGGAGGATGAATCCGCCCTTGCCACAGCCGATTTCGAGTTCAAACGGGCCTTCATGTCCGAACGCGGATTGGGCGTCGAACAGCGTCTCCGGTGACGGAGGCAGGGCGATGATTTCGTCAATGTTGGCCATCCGCGCCATCGTGTCGATGTCCGACGATTTCGTCAACTGGCCATGGGCTTGGGTGAATCTGATTGCGATTTCCGATTGAGCGATTATCGTTGTGGTCAGCCGACCAACTCGGCTGCGAGGGAACATGTCGGAATACACCAAACAACTCGAAGCGAATCTTCAGCGGGTCCAGGATGGGGTTCGCGAGGCGTGCGAAAACGCCAACCGCCGCCCGGAAGAAATCAAGCTGGTGGCTGTCACCAAGTACGCCACGCTGGATGTCCTCAAAGCCATCGTCGATCTGGGTTGGTCGGAGTTGGGTGAGAGCAAAGCCCAGGAGTTAGCCGCCCGGGGCGAGGCGATTCATGAGTTCTTGTCGACCCGCGCTCGCGACATGGATGCCGGTGCGATGCCACGTCCCAAGTGGCACATGATCGGTCACCTTCAACGCAACAAGGTGCGCCAGGTTCTGCCGTGGGTCGAGATGATTCACTCGGTGGACAGCCTGCGACTTGGCGAAGAGATCAGTTCGGAAGCGGCGAGCCGCGGCTGCGAGGTGAATGTGTTGATGCAGGTCAACACGAGCAACGAATCGTCGAAGTTTGGCGTAGCCGTCGGCGCTGCGACGCACCTGGCTGAGATGCTGGCGACGCTGCCGAACATGAACCTGTGCGGGTTGATGACGATGGCGCCGCTCACCGAAGACCGCAACATCATCTACGATTGCTTCATGCGCTGCCGCGAGCTTTACGACGAAATCGCCCACGAAGTCGAGGTGGGGGAGCACTTCCGCCACCTGTCGATGGGCATGAGTCACGACTACCCCATTGCGATCGGTTGCGGCGCGACAATTCTCAGAATTGGCAGCGGACTCATCGAAGGTCTGCCGACGATCGCGGCTGCAACGACTTAAACCAGCCGGACTTGGCATCAATTTTTTCAGAACCTTGACACGTTGGAGTCGTCGCATTGATAATGCGTGCGGTTGCTGGTGGCTTGGCATCGGATGTGTCAGGCAGAATCGGGAATCCGGTGAGAATCCGGAACAGACCCGCTACTGTGACCGGGAACGAACGCCGCATTAGGCCATTTATCGCTTCGCCATGAGGGCGGTCGCCTGTGATTCGGGCGATATGCGATTTAGAAGGCGCGGTCAGTAGGACCAGTTGACGCTTGTATACAAGGCCCAACGCGATTGGGCGCGACTTGTATGGCAGGTGTTGACTCGCCCGGAAGTCAGGAGACCGGCCAGCGAACCTTTCTCCTTCGGTTTGTACCCGCACGATCGAGGCGCGCAGTGCGTGCGCTGATTGGCGGGGCGGCTGAGGTTGGGGCCTTCGAGGATAAGGGCTCATGGCTGCCGGATATCTGTTCAATTCAATACCCGTTGTCTCTCCGGTCCGACCATTCTCTCGACCCATTGATACCTGCTTTCTATTGCGAACACGGTGCGCTGCTGATCAACGCAGCCGACGGTTTGCGAAGCTAAGGTTCACCTCCGCACATACAAACCGAAGCGGTTGCAGGATGCGCCCGACGTGCGCGCGTTTTGCGGCTGACGGTTTTGCCCGAATGGTTCGGGTCGTTTCGGAGGTGGATTGTGTTTGCAGGAAGAATGCGGTTGGGAATGGTGTTGGCGGTTGTAGTGCCACTGGTTGGCACTCTTGGCGGGAACGCGGCGCAGGCGGCACTGAGTTTTAGCGCTGCGCCGGGTTGGTCGTCGAGCGAAGTTTGGTCGGGAAGCAATGCGTCGCACTTTGCGGTCGGTGATGACGGATTTTATATCTATGGGGCTGAGCAGGTCGGGACGGATGTCGGCGGCAACCCGCTTCATCAGAACGTCGTGCGACACTTTGACGGGGTGAACACGGTGGAGGTGGCCCGTTCGCCATCGTTTTCGGGCAGCAGCTATTCGCCCGACGCCATTACCGTGGTCAACGGTGAGGTGTATTGGGCGCACGTGCAGAGTTTTTCGCTGGGCGGATCGGCCAACGTTTACAAGAGTTCGTTCGACGGGACCAACTGGGTGACGTCGCAGGTGCTCGATGAATCTTTCGGAGCCAACGTCTTCAGCCTCAGCACCGACGGCAATCACGTGTATGGAACCGGTGCGGCTCCTTCGGGTGACAACGTCGCGTTTCTGTTCGACAACGCTGGCGACTACACGGTGCTTGCGGATCTCGGTGGTGCGAGCGGCGGGGCGGGTTTCGATCCGGATGGCAATCTCTATGCCGGTTTGTACGACTTCGTTGACGGGTCGGCGGTGAAAAAATACTCCGCGAGCCAGTTGGCTGACCGGGTCAGCGGCGCGCAGGCGACTCCATACGATGCGTCGGATGCATTGGGAAGTTTTCTGGTGCCGGGGACCGGTTCGCCGGTGATGGAAAGCGACGGGGCGAATCTGTTTGGGGCTGAGTTCGATGTGACGTTTACGAACTCTAGTCCGTATGCGTTTGATTTGCTGACGAATACGTCGCAGTCGCTGGGCACGTTGTCGGGGGCGTTGTTGAACAACCTGACGACCGACGTGTATGCCCGCGATGGCAGCGTCTATTTCATGGGGCGCGATGGCTTTGGTCCCTTTGGCGATGCGGCGATTTTTCAACTGGTGCCTGAGCCCGCGACATTCGCATTGCTCTTGTGCGGTGGCGGTTTGGTTCTTGCCCGGCGGAGGGGCTAGGCGTGTTGCACGACGTGTCGGAGGTGTTTTCCGGAAGGGAAGGCAGAGTATCGGGCGCTGCGAATCACGCGCAGCGCCCGTCCTCGCTGTTCTTGTTGATGGCGCTCTTGGTCGTAGGCTCAAACGCGGCGTTTGCGGACAGTCCATTTGCGGCGAGTGTATTGGAATACGACCCTGCTCCCGGGCAGTTCGTCAACGATGCGCAGCTCAACGATGCCGGTAAATCGCTGGGGGCTCCGAGTGGCGGTGGCAGCGGTGAGGGCAACGATTTGGGCGTGGTGACGCTCGGCGGATTTGGCGGGACGATCACGCTGGCGTTTGATCACACGGTGCGCGACGACCATGGCAATCCGTTTGGTTTGGATGCGATCGTGTTCGGCAATTCGTTTTGGGCGGCGGCTAGTGCCAATCGCCGCTGGGCGGAAGCGGGCATCATCGAGATAAGTCGCGATGCCAACAGCAATGGATTGGCTGACGACGCGTGGTATCTGATTCCGGGTTCGCATGTGGCTGACCCGATGGCGCAGTACGCAGTGATGACCTGGGACGATAATTTCGGCGACGCGACGTATCCGCCAGCGAATCCATTCTGGGTGCCAGCAGGTGACACTGGCATGTGGACGACGGAGGGGTACTTGTTGGAAGGCGCGCCCTTCAATAGTCCGGTGCTGGAGAACCCCAACGGGTTGTCGGCTGACGTTGAAGGCGTGTTCGGTTACGCGGATTTGTCACCGGTGGCGGCGCTGCCGAATGGGCTGGCCGCCGATGATTTTTATGTTCGACCCGACGATGGGCTGAAAGTCGGCATCACCGATGGTTCGGCGGGCGGCGATGGTTTTGATATCGCCTGGGCGATCGATCCAGCCACCGGTGAGGCGGCTGACCTTGATGGTTTTGATTTCGTGCGGATCACGACGGCAGTCGATTTGATCGCGGGGGCGCTTGGGGAGATTTCGACTGAGATTGACGCGGTTGCGGATGTGCGCGAGACGTTTGTGGGTGATGTGGATGGCGATGCGGATGTTGATCTGGACGACCACGCGTACTTTGCGGATTGCCTGCAAGGTCCGGGGCTCACGGTGCCAACGAGTCCGTGTCGGACCATGGACTTTGACGATGACGGCGACGTTGATCTGTCAGATGCGCAGTCGTTTCAGCAGACATTCGGAGTGGTGACACGGTGACAAAAAAGCGCATCCAAAAGAGCAGAAGATCGGGTGCCCCACCCTTCCAGGGTGGGGGACTGATAGACGCTTGTTGCGCCGACAAGTCTTTGAATTTATCCGATTCTTACCTGCACACTTCCGCGCTCGATCAATCTTCGAATGCATCAGTGGTTTCGAGGCTCGGTCAGTCCCCCACCCTGAAGGGCGGGGCACCCGGGTTCACGTTGGTGGAACTTCTGGTTGTGGTTTCGATTGTCGCGCTGTTGCTTTCGATACTGCTGCCATCGCTACGCGGCGCGCGGGAGGAGGCGAAGGCGACGGTTTGTGCGTCGAACATTCGTCAGCTGGCCTTGGCCAACCTTGGTTATACGGTTGAGTATAACGGGCGGTTTTGCCCGGGGGCCTGCGATTTTCTGCAGAACAAGAACCGATGGCACGGAAAACGCGAGTCGACGTCGGAACCGTTCGACGGAAGTGGGGGGCCTTTGGTGCCATATCTTGGCACTGGGGGGGCGATTCGATCGTGCCCGTCGTTTCGCGAGCCGTTGGATCAGCCGGCAGCCTTCGAACGGGCGAGCGGCGGATATGGTTACAACCTGGCCTACCTCGGCCGCGAGATGCGCGACATCGGATACGGGTTTCAGGTCGTGGAAAGCGACAAGACCGGTGTGCAGAGCGAGCGGATAAAGCGGCCCGCGGATACGGTGATGTTTGCCGACACGGCATTTGCGGTCAGCGCACAGAAACCGGCAGAGTACAGCTTCGCCGAACCGCGATACCTCCCGACGAATCCGACATTTCGCGCCGATCCATCGATTCATTTTCGTCATATCAAAAAGAAAGCCAACGCAGCGTGGGCGGACGGGCACGTCGATCGGCGCAAGTTGACGTTCACTTGGTCGAGCGGGTTATACCTGGGCCAGCCGGAAGCGTTTGACATCGGCTGGTTTGGTGATGCCGATGACAACAGCTACTTCGATTTGAAGTAGTTGGTGTGTTGGTGTAGACGGCGATTTCGATTCTGGCGTAACGTTTTGTTCGTTACGTTTGCTGGGTACGAAAATCTACTATTGATCGGAACCGACTTCGCGCTCGCCCTGGATTCCCGCCTTCGCGGGAATGACGGCGTTGTCGCGCCGCTTCGTTTGGACCAAAGGTGTTCTAGCGGATACGACGTGACCGCGTGAGCCGAAGGAACGGAAGCGCGAACATGGTCATCACGACCGACGCCGTTGAGCCAAGGCCGCAGATCGAAGGGAACGGAATAAAGACATCGCCGCCGCCGTTGTCGCCACCACCGCCATTTCCACCGTTGTCATCGCACGTGGGATTGCCATCGATCAGGTCGCAGGCGTCGCAGAAGGTGTTGATGCGCGTGGACGGCAGTTCACCGCTATCGAACGGCTCGCCGGTCAGCGTGTCGACTTCCACCATGGTACCGACCAGCGTCGTCCAGAAGACGGCGGGCAGGTCGTCGCCGTCGTCGAGGAACTCAATCAAACCGGATGGTTCGCCATTGAAGAGCACCTGGTCGTCGCTGGTGACGACGAGGCTGTCGAAGCGAACGTCGGCGCCGGAAACGATGACCATGTTGCCGGAGTCGAACAGGGCAACGAACTCGGCGTTGGAGGTGTGGATTACGCCGCACTCTGCGCCCGACACGAAGTCTTCAAAGATGATCCAGTCTTCGTCGGAGACACCGGCGGAAGCGGTGGCGGCAGACGTCGATGCGAAGAGGACGGTAAGGGCGAGACAAAGTCGGTTGTTGAATTTCATGACAATGGGTTCCTGTCGGGGTTAGGGCTTTTCTGAAGCCAAAGGATCGCACAAAACCAAGTGTTTGGGAAGATCGGGCGAATCCGATCGGCGTCGCGGGCCAATATTTGCAGGGAGATGCGACTCCCGTCCGGCCACACTGGAATGTAGAGCCGTGACCTGTTGGCGACAACTCCTGACAATTGCATCGCCGTTGGCGGCTTGCTAGGCTTCAATTCGTGTGAGTGCCACTTCAAGCATAGCCATTGGTCCAGTTGATCATTCGGGCCAGTTTATCAATCAGGTCCATTTTATCATTTAGGGATATCAACATGTTTCGCAGAGTCTCGATTTTGAGCGGTTTGAAATCATTCGCGGTGTTGGCGTTGGTCGCATTTCCGATGTTGGCGATGTCGCTGGATGCCAGCGCGGCAGGCATGACGGCGAAGGATGTCGCCCGGATTGAGAATGTGTCGGAAGTGGCGATGTCGCCCGATGGTCAGCACATTGCGTACACGTTGTCGGTCCCGCGCGAGCTTGGAAGTGACGACAACGGATCGGCATGGTCGGAACTTCACGTCTGCGATCTCTCGGGCAAGTCGCGCCCATTCATCACGGGCGAGGTGAGCATTCATCGCATTCAGTGGAAGCCCGACGGTTCGGCGATTTCGTTTGTGGCCAAGCGCGGTGATGACAAGCATGGAGCGATCTATGCGATTCCGATCGACGGCGGCGAGGCCAAGAAGATCGTCGGTCATGAAACGGGTATCGGCTCGTATGACTGGGATCACTCGGGCGAACACATCGCGTTCATTGCGACCGAGAAGAAGGACAAAGACAAAAAGGACCTGGAAGAGAAGGGTTTTAACGCGGAGATCTACGAAGAGGATTTGAATTTCGCGCACGTCTGGATTGCGGACACCGATCCCAAGACCGATGACGATCCGCGTAAGTTGGAACTCGATGGTTCGGCGACGGCGCTCTACTTCGCGCCCGATGGCAAGTCGCTCGCGGTGGTGATGGCCAAGACCCCCCTGATCGATGACGAGTACATGCGCTCGAAGATTCACATCGTCGATGTCGAATCGGGTAGCGAGACGGCTGTCGTGGAAAACGTCGGCAAGCTGGAAGCCGTTCGCTGGTGTCCGGACGGTCAGTCGCTGGCGTTTCTTGCGGGCGAGGATTTGAACGACCCGTCAGCCGGTCGGTTGTTCACGGTGAGCGCTTCGGGCGGCGCGTTCAGGCAGGTCGCGCCGGATTATCTGCCGAACTTTGCGGCGATCGAGTGGCAGAACGCCAACACGATCATGTTTCTCGCGGATGACGGCTGCCTTACGGCGTTTGGGCGCGTGAACAAGGACGGATCGGATTTCAAGATCGTGGTCGAACCGGGCGGACCGGTCATGGGGCGTTTGTCGCTGTCGAAGGATGGGCAGTCAGCCGCTTTTGCCGGCAGTGCGCCAACGTTTTCGACAGAAGTTTTTGTGATGAAGCACGGCGACGCGGGCCCGCGCCGGTTGACGCATCACAACGAATGGTTGGCCGACGTCGAGATGTCCAAGGAGGAGATCGTTCGCTACAAAGCCCGCGACGGCGAGACCATTGAAGCGATTTTGATTCACCCGCTCAACGAGAAGCCGGGCGTTCGCTATCCGTTGATTCTCGATGTGCATGGTGGTCCCGAGTCGCAAGTGCAGTTGGGATTCTCGACGCGCTACGCCAGCCCGGGTCAGATGGCCGCTTCGATGGGGATCGCGGTCTTGCGTCCCAACTATCGCGGCAGCACCGGCCGCGGTGTGGCGTTTGCGAAAGCGCATCAGAGCGATTACGGCGGAAAAGAATTCAACGACCTGATCGACGGCGTGGACTATCTCATCGAGCAGGGTCTCGTGGATAAGGATCGCGTCGGAATCACCGGTGGTTCGTACGGTGGTTTCGCGACGGCATGGTGCAGCACGAAGCACACCGATCGCTTTGCGGCTGGCGTGATGTTCGTGGGCATCACCGATCAGATTTCCAAGTCGGGCACGACCGACATTCCGGAGGAGATGTATCAGGTCCACGCCCGCAAGCGCATCTGGGAGGATTGGCAGTTCTTCCTCGAACGCAGCCCGATCTATTACGTCGAGCAAGCCCGCACGCCGCTGTTGATCCTTCACGGCAAGGAAGACCCGCGCGTCCATCCGTCGCAGTCGATGGAACTCTATCGCAATCTTAAAATTCTCGGGAACACACCGGTGCGGTTGGTGCTGTATCCGGGCGAGGGGCATGGCAATCGAAAAGCGGCGAGCCGTTACGACTACAGTCTCCGCATGATGCGCTGGATGAAGGCGTTCTTGCAGGATGGGGCGAAGGAAGCACCGCCGTTTAAGATCGAATACGATCTCGATGACGAAGATGCCGACGAAGAGACGCCGTCACCGACCAAAGAGACCTAGTGGCAGGCAGCCGTCTGGTTTTCTGACTCTGGCGACGGCTGCTCTGCAAAATAGCGACGCCAGATGCTCGTGCAGGTCCAGGCCAAGAGGGCTACTGCGCCGGCAGTTCTGAGCCATGCGGGTACGAAGGATTCATGCGCGCCATGGGCAGTGACGGTGAAGCCCTGCACGTTGAAAAACCAATCGACGCAAAGGCCCGCACCGACCGACACAACCGCGATGGATATCAGATAGACGACGACAGAGCGCGTGCCGAGTTGCGAACGCAGCAAGCCGACCGAACCGATATTCGTCGCAGGACCAGCCAGCAGAAACACGAGCGCCGCGCCCGGGCTCAATCCCTGTGCAATCAGGGCGGCAGCCACCGGTGTGGAACCTTCCGCACAGACATACATCGGAATCCCGATGACGAGCATGATCAGCATCGCCAGCACCGGCCCGCGCATGATGGCGTCGATCAACGCGTTCGGCATCCATACTTTGATCATGGCGGCGGCTATGAACCCGACGAACATCCAAAAGACGATATCGTCGAACACTTTGACGAACGCATGACGCAGTCCGTCGACGAATGACATGTTTGCGGGATTGTCAGACTCCGAAGCGGCTGGCTTGTTGCCACAGCAGCAATGAGGTGCGGAGGCCTCATTCTGGGGGGCTGTGTCTGCATTGTTTCGTGAGAACAACGTTTCGGCGATGCCCGCAACGATGGCGGTGATGCACGACGCCAGCGGGCGAATGATGGCCATCATCGGTCCGATGAGCGAATACGTGAGCATCACCGATTGGGCGCTGGTTTCCGGTGTGGAGATCAGGAACGAAATCGTCGCCCCTTTGCTCGCACCTTGTTTGCGAAGCGCGATTGCCGCTGGCAAGACGCTGCACGAACACAACGGCATGGGCAAACCAATCGCGGAGGCGAGCAGGACTGGTTTGATGCCATCACCGCGCAGCAGATCGCCCCAGCGACTTCGGCTCATCCACATTTGCAGGAATGCGGCGATAAGCAAACCAAAGAGCAGGAAGATAGCCGACTCTTCAAGCATGTCCCAGGTTGCAGTGAGGATGGCGGTGAAGGGGGTGACGATATCGTTGAGCGCAGCGAGGGTTTTCATGGCAAAGATTTTAGAGCGCAGACTTTGATTTGGCGATTGCCCGGTGAAGTTGGTCGAAATCGCGCGTTCGGATGTACCGCAAAGGTTGAAAGTCTACGGGGAGTCGGTTTGCGTGGGGACCGGCGATTCGTCTTCCAATGTGGAGATGACGTAGATGCCGCGAATGACCACGGTGGTGAGTGCGCCAAGCAGAATGATGCCGACGATCATGCGCGACCAGCCATGCGCCCCCATCCCGGTGGGGGATTGTGGGATGGCCTGCTGCATCGGGTCCGGTTCGGATTCGTGATGTTGGGTGGCTGGTGCGACCATGCGGTCATTCTATTCGCATGGGGCGCGATTGGCCAAGTCTGGCAACGTCCAAAAATATGTCGCGCTATTGGCTCCACCTCGGGCGACGTGTGATAACCGCGATGGATTGTCGGACCGAATTCTGATTCGTCCATCGCGCGAAGCCGACACTTATATTAAGAATGTAGTGGACCCGCTGGGGGTCTGTCTGCGTGGAGGGTGTCACGCTTCGGCGGCTTGCATGTTTTCTCTTTGGTGGAATCTAAGGCGCGTACGATCATCCGAGGCATCGGTGCGCGCCAAAGGGATCACCAACCTCGTGAGGCTCGACAATCACGCGGCAGTCCTTCCCATCACCTATTTGCTCAGAGACGATGACCGCAGTGTGCGAATTTTAGCCGCACAAGCACTGGGCAAATTCGCCGATCGCCGGGCCGTTGAACCGCTCATCGCGGCGCTGTTTGAAGAGAAATTCTGGGATGTGCGCGATGAGATCGTCGAGGCGCTGCGTTTGATCGGCGACCCTGCGGCTGTCAACGAATTGATCCTGCTTCTGGAAAACGACAAGGACGATTTGAGTCTCAAGCAGTTCACCGCGTGGGCGCTCAAGAAGTTCGGATGGGAGCAGTTGTCGGGTGAGCAACAGGCGTCGGTGTGTATCTTGCGCGACGAGTGGGATGGCATCGTCCCGCTTGGCGGCGCGGCGGTGAAGCCGTTGGTCAATGCGGTGCGCAACGGCACGCAGCATGTGCGCAGGGTTGCGGCTGAATCGCTCGGAAAGATCGGTGATCAAGCCGCGGTGTCGGCGCTGGTGCAGCTTCTTGATGACGAGGACAGCGGCGTGCGCAAAGCCAGCGCCGAGATTGTCGAGCAGGTGGCCAAGGAACGCGATGACGCCAAGTTGCAGACCAAGGCGCTGATTGCGCTGGAGCGGTGGGGCGCGATTTCCTCGATCGGTCCGGGCGCGTTTGACGTGGTGTTCGAGGCGAGCCAATCGCGCGACTTAGCCATTCGCCAGCAGGCCATCCGGGCGCTGGGGCTGATTTCTGGTTCGCGATCGATCTCGGCGCTGATGAAGTATGTGCGAAGCAGCGATGTTTTGATTCGAAGAGCCGCGGCTGAGGGACTGGAAGAGGCGAAGAATCCGACCGCCACATCCATTCTCGTGTCAACGCTCGGTGACGAAGACGCCGAAGTCAGGCATTCTGCAGCCCGCGCGCTCAAGAGGATCGAATGGAAACCCGCCAACCGCGCGGAACACATCGCGCTGGCGGTGGCTGGCAAGGAGTGGATGGAGGCGGCTAAGCTTGGCAAGGAAGCCGTCGCGCCGCTGATGCAGGCGTTTATGGATGCGAGTCAGCGTCCCAAGGTGATGGCGGCGCTCGTCGAATTGGGCGAGCCGGCTGTCGATCCGCTCATCGAACTGCTCCGTACAGAAAATGACTCGGCAGGCGGTTCGTCGTTGCGGCTGACGACGGTGGAAACGCTCGGAAAGATCGGGCAGCGAAAAGCCATTCCATCGCTGGAGAAGATGATGTCCGATCCGGAGCTGGCGATACGCCGGGCTGCGGTTGATGCACTGCGGCATCTGGGGTGGATTCCCACGACGTCACTTGCCCAAGCCGACGTTGCGATCGCCATCGAGGATTGGACGAAACTTCTGGAGATCGGAGCGGCGGCTCTCCCTCGTCTTATGATTCTGCTCCAGGACGATGCCCGAGCCGGCCAATCCTGCCGCGTGATCGAGAAGTTGCTGGCCAGCGATGAAGCCCGCAACGTTTCGCCCGAACACCTTCATGCCCTCGCAGGGATGGTGACGGCTCCCACCCGGGCGGGCGGTGTTCAGGGACGCCATGCCGGAGGCGGGAAGACGCTCAATGCCACAGTGGCGAAGCGGCGACTCTCGCAGTTGGCCCGGTCAGAACTCAAACGGCGCAACGTCCCCGTGTAGTTGGCATTCACCGCGTCAATCCGCCTGATCCGATCAAATTAATGGCATAAACCCTCCTCCCGCAGCGCATTTGCAAATCAATCCCAAGGGGCGATACTAGTCCGCTGGTCGCAGCGAGTTGGAAGTGACCCAAGCGAGCCGCATTTCATGGTGCTGCCGCGCGGTAATGTGCGCGGTCTTTTCAATCAGGATACCGACGTCATGAGCATTCTTGTTGATCGCAATACGAAAGTGATCTGTCAGGGAATCACCGGGCAAGCCGGCGCATTTCATACCTCCAAGTGCATCGAATACGGGGCGAAGTTTGTCGGTGGAACATCGCCTGGAAAGGGTGGCACGAAGTCGGAGCATGGCCTGCCCGTGTTCAACACCGTGGCGGAAGCGGTGACCGCGACCGGTGCGGAAGTGTCGATGATTTTTGTTCCGCCGCCATTCGCGGCTGACGCGACGATGGAAGCCGCTGACGCGGGCATTCGATTGGCTGTGGTGATCACCGAAGGCATTCCGGCGCTCGACATGGTCAAAGCCCGCAAGTACCTCGACGATCGCAACGTGATGATGATTGGTCCAAATTGCCCCGGTGTGATCACGCCCGGTGAATGCAAGATCGGCATCATGCCCGGTTACATCCACACGCCGCCGAAGAACGGCAACAAGAACGTCGGCATCATTTCGCGCAGTGGAACGCTGACGTATGAAGCCGTCTGGCAGTGCAGCTCACGCGGGATTTCGCAGACGACGTGCGTCGGTATCGGTGGCGATCCGGTGAAGGGGTTGAACTTCATCGAACTGCTGACGATGTTCGAAGAAGACGACGACACGCACGGCATGATCATGATTGGCGAAATCGGTGGGACGGATGAAGAAAATGCCGCAGCGTTTGTCAAAGCCAACATCAAGAAACCGGTGGCTGGCTTTATTGCAGGGCGTACCGCGCCTCCCGGAAAGCGCATGGGACATGCCGGCGCGATCATCAGCGGTGGCGAGGGGACGGCTGACGGCAAGATCGACGCGATGAAAGCCGCAGGCATCGCGGTGGCAGAATCACCGGCACAGATCGGTGAGGCCATCGCTTCCAAACTGTAGGAATGCAAGATCGACGCGCCCGATCGGTGCGCATCTTTTTGATTTGAGGAGTTTTTATATGAAGACGTTTGCCAAAGTGCTTTCGATGGGCTGTCTGGGCGTGGCGATCGGACTGGTTGGCTGTAAGAAGGAAGAAACCCCGCCACCGGAAGCACCGCCGCTTCCTCCGCTTGCAAACACCCAGCCGTCACAGGCGGTCAAGAAAGCACCGCCGCTCATACCCGGGCAGAGCAACGAACTTCCGCCGGGACATCCGCCCATTGGTGGCATGACCGAAACTCCGAAAGGTGACGCCCCGAAAGCTGGGGACGAATTGCCCCCGGGGCATCCGCCGATTGGTGGAGCGACTGACGGCGGTGCGACCATGCCGAAAGCACAAGCCGGCAACGTCGAGATCGATCAAGCTGCGGAAGGGTCGGCTGGCTTGAAGCTGACCGCTCCCGAAGGTTGGCAGGCGATGGATCCGGGCGCACCGAGCAGCTCCGGGTTCCGTGTGGCTGGTCCGATTGCGGTCTTCAAGCTCGAAAAGGTGGAGGGCGATACCGAAGATGCTGTCGTTCGCCTGACGCATTTTCCGGGCATGAAAAACATTCCGGTGCAGGCGCAGCTTGATCGCTGGTTCGGTCAGGTCAGTCAGCCCGACGGCAGCTCGACCAAGGAAAAGTCCAAGGTCGATACGTGGGAGAAAGACGGCGTGAAGATTTCGGTCGCGGACATGACCGGAATGATGCCGCCCGAGAGCGGAACCGTGCGGATGATCGCGGCGATCATTGAGCATCCGAATGGTCCGCACTTCGTCAAAGCCGTCGGACCGGTCAACACGATCGAGCATTGGCGTGAATCCATCATCACCTACTTGAAGTCGAGTCGTCTTGAGGAGTAACGACGCATCGATGCAATATTGGCTCTTCAAAACGGAACCCAACGACTATTCGTTTGACGATCTGCTGCGCGACAAGAAAACGGTGTGGGATGGCGTCGGTAACAACACGGCGCTGATGCACATGCGCAACGTCAAGAAGGGCGACAGCGTGTTCGTCTACCACACCGGCAAGGACAAGCACATTGCGGGCATCGCGTCGGTGGTGCGGGGCCCTTATCCCGATCCGAAACTGGATGACGAAAAGCGCATCGTCGTCGATATCAAAGCTGTCAAGGGCGTGCCCGATCCAGTGACGCTGGCTGCGGTCAAAGCCGATCCGGATTTTGCGGACTTTCACCTGGTGACGATTTCGCGGTTGTCGGCGATGCCGGTGAAACCCGCGTGGTGGAAAAAACTTTGCAAAATGGGCGGGGTGTCGGCAACCTAAAAGGCGTATCCTGGTAAACGATCGGGACGCCTGGATTCGCGCGAAGAAAATTCAATGCACTTCAGATCACTTCGTCACAATCGGTTGCAGATCAAAAACGCCAGCGTGGTGGCGCTGTGCGTTGCGGCGTTGGCGCTAATCTTGGGCGTTGGTGCGGGCTGTATTTTTGATGCGCCGGGCACGGTTACGCAGCTTCAGCAGGAAATCGATCAGCAGAAGTTGGCGCTGAAGGCGTGCGAGCAGGAAAAGTTTGAATGCGATGCGCGCTGCGAAGATTTGAAAACCCAGATCGCCAATCAACCGCGTCTTGCGAGCGTCGAGCTGGATGATCTGTTCGTTGTCGATGCGATCAGCATTCCCAGTCGCAGCGGCGGGATTGATCTGGATGGTTCGCCTGGCGATGACGGTGTGATCGTGTACGTTCAGCCGATCGATGCGGCTGGCGATGTGATTAAAGCCGCGGGGGCGATCACGATCCAACTGACGGACCTGACGCAGGTGGGTTCGCCAAGGTCTATCGCGACAGCCGAGTACACCGATCCGGACGTCATCAAGAAGAGTTGGTACGGCGGATTTATGACCAACCATTACTCGCTCAAGATTCCATTTCCAGATGGGGTTGGTTCGATACCGAAGGAACTGCACGTTCGTGTTGTCTTCTTCGATTGGTTGACGGGCCGAGAGTTTACTGCATCGACGACCGTGTCGGTTGATGCGCAGGTCAAGGCGGCAGATTAGCCCGCAATTTTCCCGAATCGAATTTGTGTGGTGATGATATCGTGCCACTGCTCTGTGAGCAGTGTGTTTGCGCGGTTGCGTTTTCTTCGTGTTATCCCTGCCCAGTGCTTGGTGCGGTGCTCATCAGGGTTGGGTTTGGTTTTCTTCTGGATTCCCGCTTTCGCGGGAATGACGGCGCCGTTGCGCTTTTGCACTGCTCACAGAGCAGTGGCACTTCTTTGCGCGCAACGTTCTATTCTTTCTAAGCCTTATCTTTTTATGCCTTGGGTGGCGGCTGGGCTTCGGTTGGCGGGGCGATGACGCTGCCGGTTGATTTGCACGTGCGCAGTTCTTCGTTTGACCAGAACTCTTCCATGATCTTCTTGAGGTCTTCTGCGATATTTTCGAGACGGAACTCGGCTTCGTGAACGAGTTCGTGGGTGTCGTCGGAATACCATTGCAATTTGTCGATCATGCCCTTGGCCCGAGTCATCTCGACGACCACGCCGACGGTGTTCGCGGGCCTGCGTGGGCTATGCGGAACCTTGGGCGGAAGCAGATAGATTTCACCTTCGCGGATGATGACCTCTTCGGGTTTGTTGGTCTCGGGATTGATGATGCCGAGGATGATGTCGCCTTCGATCTGGTAGAAGAATTCGCTGGTCTCGTTGACGTGGTAGTCTTTCCGCGCGTTGGGGCCACCCACCACCATGATGATGAAGTCTTCGTTTTCCCAGACGCACTTGTTACCGACGGGCGGCTTGAGCAGGTGGCGGTTTTCTTCGACCCATTGTTTCAAGTTCAGCGGATTGACGAGACCCATCACATTGCCTCCGGAAGATATTGAGTTGACCAGCAACGACGGCACCGATGCGTTGGACAAGGTCGAATCTAGTCGCATCGGCTGTGGGCGTCAATTATAGGGCCCAACCGTTCGGACTGCCTGCCACGGCTGTCATTTTGTCAGGGTTTGGAGGCGTGAATGGCGGTTTTTGGGTGCTTCAGGGCGTTTTTTCGAATGGCACGGGCTGTGCATATATCCCGGTGTCGCCCGGAAGTTTCGGGCAAATCGAAACGAAGCCCGCGCCCGGCAGTGGAGCCATCGCGGGATAGTGAAACACCGTAAAGGGTGAAAGTCCAAAGAGGAAGAAAGTTGAGGTGCAGCTATGTTGACTCGTCGAATGATTGGAATCGATCCGTTGACTTCAATTCGTGACACCGTTGACCGCGCCTTTGGCGGATTGATCGAAGGCGGAAACGAAGGCATGCAGCGGTTGGGTTTTGGCGCACGCGGACTCGGTGCGCTGGACGTTTGGGAAGACAGCGACAAGCTCTTCGTCGAAGTCGACGTGCCGGGATTGGCGCTCGATCAAATCGAAGTGACTGTCGAAGACAACACGTTGACGGTGGCTGGCAAGCGCCAGGCCCGCGACCTGGAAAACGTCGTACGCTACTGCAATGAGCGCGGATCGAGCGAGTTTCGCCGCGTGATTCAACTGCCGACGGAGACCGATTCGGAGCGCGTCGATGCGACGCTGAAGAACGGCGTGCTCACCATCACGCTGCCCAAAGCCGAAGCGGTGAAGCCGAAGCGCATCGAGGTCAAAGGCATCGAGTAGTTTGAAACGTCGTACCGGTTAATCCTTAAACTGAAGTGTTCCTCCAAATGACGCCAGTCACCATTGCGGTGGCTGGCGTTGTTTTTTGGTTGAAGGTCGGCGGATCAATTCGATTCGATGATGTCGGCCAACTCTCAGCCCGTCGCTTCCCTGGCGCGGGTGTGTCCGGGGATGCCTGGTGCGCCCGCGCCGATCCAAATCCGTAGCCGCGCCACGGCCAGTTGCATCCAATCAGTGGGATTTCGTGGTGCGGGGCTTGTGGGATGTCGTTCAATGCCGGCTGCACCCAATAATTGGCTGTTATTTAAGATATTATCGGTCGTTAATGGCTGTGTGCCAACTCGTTTTTGGGGCGGGGTGGGAATTGCGAGGGGGCCCGACCGGCGGCAGATCCGTGTTTCCATCTTGTATCCAGGGGATAAGGTTTGGTATCATTGGGGATCGAAACAGGCTGGTCAGGGGCTGGTTGTCGCAATTCAAGCGAATTCATGGCGTTATTGAGGGGAAAATGTACAGCCGGAAGGCTGTGATTTCCTTGATTGGGGAACTCTGATCCCCGCTTTCGATTCGATTGCGGTTTGGGTCAAAAGGTGTGTCTGAGAAAGGGGAATGGATGTCATCACTTAAGGTGGTTGGTGGGATTCTGTCAGTCGGTGTGATGGTCGGTGGTGTGCCTCAATCGTTGCAGGTAGCTCGGGCGGGGTCGCCGGCGCCATTTACCGATGAAGCGCTGGCGCGAGGGGTCGATTACTCTTCCGGGATTACCTTGGCGAAGTTTGGCGCGGGTGTTGCGGTTGTCGACATGGACAACGATTCGGATCCCGACATTGTCGGACTCGGTCACAAAGATGGCATCGTCGGTATCTTTGAAAACGACGGTACCGGCTACTTCACAAACCGATCAAACGGCAACGGAATTCCGCTCGTTCCGGAAGCGTCAGGACTTTCGGCTGTCGACTACGACTCTGATGGCGATCTTGATCTCTACATCACCTGCGACAAGTTCCCAAACCTGCTTCTGAGAAACGACGGAAACTTCCAGTTCACCGAAGTGGCAGTTGCCGCGGGAGTGGCTGACCAGGGTTCTGGTCAGGGCAATGCGTGGGGCGATGTGAATGGCGATGGTTGGCTTGATCTTTTTGTCGCGAACCGGACCTTCCCCTGGACCTCATTGCTTCCCAATGAAATGTACCTCAACAATCAGGACGGCACGTTTCAGCCGACAGGCGAGACGCTGGGAATCGGACAAAGTGACGATCCGACCTTTACGGTGCGGTTCTTTGACTATGATCGAGACGGTGATGCCGATTTCTATCTGGGCAACGATCATGGCACCGGCCCGATTCTTCATAACCATCTGTTTCGAAATGACGGTGGGACATTCGTCGACGTGACAGCTACCAGCCACACGGAAGCGGAAGTGGACTGCATGGGTATTGCGATCGGAGACCTGGACCGAAACGGATACCCCGATATTTACGTGACCAACATTCCTTCCGGTAATGTGCTCCTCATGAACCAGGGTGATGGAACCTTCACCGATGAGACGTTGGCCTATGGGGTCGGATCATACCTGACTGGATGGGGCACGACGTTTATCGATTTCGACAACGATGGTTGGCTCGACTTGTACGTCAACAACATGAACGGCGTGAATCGCATGTACAGCTATACGGGCTCCGGCATGGCCACCGACATTGCGCCGGCATTGGGTTTGGATAATCCATTGACGTCGTTTTGTGTGGCCAAGGGAGACCTGGACAACGACGGCGATCTCGATCTTGTGGTGCAAACCAACGACGAGCCGTTTGCCGTCTTCATCAACAACGAAGGACAGAACCGCAACTGGGTCAAGTTCCGCGTTGGAGGTCGAGGGGCCAACACCTTTGCAGTTGGAGCGCAGGTGGATGTGATTACGGGCGTCCAGACCCAGATGCACGAAGTGATGGGCAATGCCAACTTCAAGTCGCAAGATGACTATGTCATGCACTTTGGTCTGGACAACCTGACTTCCATCGACCAGATCATCGTGACGTGGCCCGGCGGCATTAGCCGCACGTTGTATAACTATTCTGCGAACCACACGTGGACGCTTTGGCCGCCCGAGCGCATGGGCGATGCCGATGGTGACGGCGACGTCGATGCAGACGATCTCAATGCGGTGTCGACCTGCATCAACGGTCCGGTTGACGGCAGCGTCGTGCCCGGCTGCGAAATCATCGACATGGATGGTAGTGGTGCCGTTGATCTTAAGGACTACGCAGAATTCATGGCCGCCGCCAGTTAGAACACTCTTGGTCCAAACGTAGCGGCGCGACAGCGTCGTCATTCCCGCGAAGGCGGGAATCCATGGGCAAAACGAAGTCAATCCACGTGGGTGATGGCGCCCGCGCTGTGAAGAGTGGACGAACAAAACGCTACGCATGGATTAAGATTGCTGTAGGGCGCGTCGAATCGACTTGGACGCATTCCAGTTCGTTGGTCACGGGCGCGCCAGGTGCACGGCGGAAGAATCCGCGCGCTTTGGTCAATGGGATTTCACGCGATTGCATCAACCGCTATTGGGTTGATTGGGCGGCTTTTTCGATTTCTATAAGGAGTCGCTTGGTCGGGGCATGGTTTGGGTCCAATTTCAAAGCCTGCTGTGCTACCGCTTTTGCCTCCTCGAACTTTTCAGCTTTCAGCAAGGCAAACGCCAGGTACGAACGCAATTCGGCTTCATCCGGCGAAACCTCGACCGCTCCGCGGAATTCTTCGATGGCTTCCTCTACCTTTGATTGCGCCAGAAGTAGGCGGGCGAGGTTGACGCGCGCGCGGATGTATGATGGCCGAGCGCGAATCGCCTGGCGAAAATAGGGAATGGCATCTTCGGCATGTCCGTCATCGCGAATCTCGATGGCGAGGTCGTGATACGCTTCGGCATATTCGGGATCAAGTCGCACGGCGGTTGCGAAATGGGTGATGGCCTCCGGCCGGCGTCCGACTTTGCCGAGCAATTTGGCATACCCATATTGAATCCCCGCATTGTCGGGATGGGCTTCACACAATGATTCATAAATCTTTAGCGGTTCATCGAATCTGTTCTGCCTGAAGATCGACCTCGCGAGTTTCTTTTTGAGGTCGATGACGTCGGGGAACTCGTCAGCCAATTTCCGAAACGAGGCTTCGGCTTCGACCAGTTCATCATGCTGAAGATGGTGCTGCGCGATGCTGAGGGCCTCGAAGTCGGCTGCGTGGTCTTTGGGGTCGTCGCCATCGGGCTCGAAGAGATCCATTTCGTTTTCGGCGACTGGTTTCTGGGTGTCGTCACCGCCGACGTATCCGAGGCTTTCGAGGCGGGCCAAGTCGCTGGCGCTCAATTCAAGATCGGAGGATTCATCGTGGATCAACTCTGGCGATTCTGCGATCAGGCTGCGAAGTTCCTCGCGAAGCTCCTCGGTTTTTTCCGGCATCTTGTCTGCAAGGTTGATCATCTCAACGGGATCGTCGTCGATGTTGTAGAGTTCGGGGCGAGGGGCGTGAATGTACTTCCAATTGTCCACGCGCAACGACCGAAGTATCGACGTCCCCAGCGTGTAATGTCCCGCGATCGTTTCGGCATACGCGGGACGTCGTGAGGCCCCCTTCGATCCGGAAATCAACGACGTTAAGTCCGTGCCCTGGGCGATGGGCAGCGGATCGGAATTCATGATCGACAGTACGGTTGGCGCGACGTCGACCGATCGGACCACCGAACCGATTCTTGTCTTGGCCGGAATCTGCTGCGGGCAGCGCATCACAAATGGCAAGGATATGGTCGTGTTGTAGAGGAAATACAGGTGCGTGTTTTCGCCGTGTTGTCCGAGGCCTTCGCCGTGGTCGGCAATCAGTACGATCAGCGTGTCGTCATAGTGTCCAAGACGCTTCAGTTCGTCGAAAATCCGGCCAATCTGTGCATCCATGTATGCGATTTCGCGCAGGTATGCGTTGGGCGCAGTTGAAACGAAGTTGGCGGGCGCTTCGTAAACAAAATGCGGGTCATAGAAATGAACCCAGGCGAAGAAAGGATTTTCTGTTTGGGCGCGAATCCACTCGATGGCGCGGTCGCAGGTTTTCTGACCGAGGATTTCGGTTTCGTCACCGGCATCGACGTACAAAGAGAATCCCTGATCGATACCGGTGTGCCGATTGAGCACGGCGGCTGACACGAATGCGGCAGTCTTGAACCCTTTTTGTTGAAAGACTTCAGCCAGGGTCGTGTTGCTTTGGCTCAGTCGGTATCCGATGTTATCGCGGGCGCCGTGCACGAAAGGGTGTGTGCTGGTCATGATCGCCGAGTGTGACGGGAGCGTGCTTGGTGCGGATGACATGCATTGTTCGAACAACACGCCTTCGTTGGCGATCGCGTCGATGTTTGGCGTGACGTTGGCCGGATGACCATAACAACCCAGGTGGTCGGCGCGGGTGGTGTCCATGGTAATGAGCAGGACGTTCGTCGGTTTGACGTCTGCGGAGGGAGACTTGCGAATGGCCCAGAGGGTCGAGGCGGCCGCGATTGCGATCAAGCAAAGCAAAATGGCGACTTTCGCGCTGATCGCGCTGGTTCTTCTTGGCGTGTCTTGGTTGGCGCGAAACGGGCTGATTGATCTCATTGGCCTTGATCCTCCTCGAGACCAATTGTATCGACAACTTGGGCGATGACACGCAGGAGGTCTTGCGTGCCATCGCCCATAAATCGTGCGAAATTCAGCCAGTCGTATCGATTGCTGCGTTAGGGGCCGACCTCAATCGCCAGCTGATATTCTGCGAAGTCGGCGAGATCTGCGTCGCCATCGCTGTCCCAGTCTGCCGGTGCGCATCCGGTGTAGATGTGGCCTTGGGGCCCTTTGATGCATCCGGTCATGCGCTCAAGATCGCTGGGGTCGACAATTCCATCGCCATCAAGATCGCCGACCGGACCGCGTGCGGCGCCGCTGGCAATCGTCAGCGTCTGGTTGGCTGAAACAGAACTGAGGACGGTGATCGTTCCGTCTGACCATTCGACGCGGACGTCTGCATCGGTCGCTCCGCCGAGGCCGAAGTGAACGGAGAGTTCGCTGACCGACAGGAAATTGCAGCCGCCATGGAGGTAGCCGTATTGGGTGATGCCGTCGGCGGTGACGATGACGCGCGTGCCAAAACCATTGGGAGCGAGTCCGGGATCATCGCTCGTATCCAGAAAGATTCGCAGCCAATTGGTGTCCGGTCCGGTGAGGTCGTTTCGATACAGACGGATTGCCTCAAAGTTCGGGAAGACGACAACATCCTGATCGCCGTCGTTGTCGTAATCGAAATTGACCAAACCGCGGCCTTGTCCCGTGAAATTAAAACCGGCTGCCGCGGCGTTATTGGTGAAAGTTCCATCGCCATTGTTCATGTAGAGGCGATTCATCTGGTTGGTCCAGGGAGCGGGGTTCCAGCCGTTCGTCTCGCCGATGTCGACGAGCATGTCGTGATCAAAGTCAACGGCAACGGTTCCCCAGCCCCATGCGCCGTCTGATACGTTTGCGGCTTCGCTGACCTCCATGAAGCGATGTTTGCCGTTGTCGTTCATATAGAGCATGTTACCTCGCGTTGTCGTATTGCTGCCGAAGAACACGGCGGTGACAAACCAATCGAGGTATCCGTCGCGATTAAAATCGCCCACGGTTGTTCCCATCCCTGCGAGGTCCACGCCGGTGTGGGACTCTGCGGTTTGATCTTCGAACGTTCCGTCTCTTTTGTTGACGAAGTAACGACTGGTGTTGAAGTCGGCAACGAAGAGCAGTTCGGGATATCGATCGAGGTCCATGTCAGCGAATCGTGGCGAGAATCCGCGCATCTGCGTGACGTCATAGTTCAGGTCGGCGGTCGCGTTGGAGAATGTTCCGTCGCCATTGTTTATGAAAAGGCGATTCCCGCCCACTTGATACGCCCAGCCCGTCATGGCCAGGTCGAGATCGCCATCAAGATCGTAATCGCCAAACGCCGAGCCGAAACCGTCAGCGATCGGGGCGGCAAGATTCACGCCCGCTGCCGCCGCAACTTCGGTGAATGTTCCGTCACCGTTGTTTCGATAGAGGCGATGATTTCCGGGGCCCGGTGATTGGCCGGCTGGGCAGTAACTGGTCACATAGATGTCGAGGTATCCATTCCCATCATAGTCGCCCACCGAAGCACCGGCTCCTTGATGAACAACATTGACGCCCCATGCCGCGGCTTGATCGGTGAACGTCCCGTTTCCGTTGTTGATGTAGAGTTTGTCGGGTTGCGTTCCGCCGGACAGCACGAACAGGTCCTGCCATCCATCGTTGTTAAAGTCGCCGACGGCCCCCCCGCCAACCATGGGCGGGTAAGGCGCCCCCACCGGCACAGCATGGGTCACGTTGATTCCCGAGGCGGCTGTCTGGTTGGAGAATGTAAGTGTTCCCGCCTGGGTCTCGGTTGAAAGAGATAATGAGCCCAGAATCGTCATCAACCCGCA
This sequence comes from Phycisphaerales bacterium UBA1845, assembly GCA_002338715.1. Taxonomy (GTDB): domain Bacteria; phylum Planctomycetota; class Phycisphaerae; order UBA1845; family UBA1845; genus UBA1845. The sequence goes on from DDIR01000066.1 coordinate 25,176, forward strand.
GAAAAGTTTTGAGTGCTTGTGTGCCATCAGTGTTCTCCATGGCGGTCGTCTGACCGCGCCAGATGCCACGTCAAGAATGTGATTGGAATACCTTGATTGCCAAGGATGAATGATTCCCACCAAGATCGGTCCGATGCCAAGCCGCCAGCATGATACATCTGCGACATACTTATTCGCCATAAACTTTTTGAATTGGGCCAGAGCCCCTTGCTTGGGGCGTGCTGATTAACGCGGTGATTGTGTGGCCCAGTCGATCGCTTCTTGCGATTCAAGCCGGTACAGCCCAATAGATGCACGCGGCGCCATACCGGTTCTGGAAGCAAGGGGGCGCGCCGTTGTGTCTCTTGCCAGCATAGATGATTCGTTTATGTGCTGCATTCTTTGCACCTCTGCGAGCCGAGAAATCGGGTCACCACGCTTGAGATGCCTTTCGTGCAGGCTTCGATGGGTCGGGCGGCATTTGGGCCCGCCAATCGGAATACTTCTATCCACAAAAAAGGCGGGTCGCCCTGTTTGTTAACAGTGGCGACCCGCCGAGATGCTACTTTGAATCGTGTACGACGTGTTCGCGATTAGCGACGACGACGAATCACGACTGCCGCACCCATTGCCAACAGGGCCAATGAAGCGGGTTCGGGAGTGACGTTGAGGGTGTACGCATTGGTCGCACCCTGCCATCCGTCAATCGCGATGTAGTACGTACCGGCGGCGAGGCCGAGGACGTTGATGTTTTCGTTGTCGTCGGTCGACGTACCGGAATCGATGACCACGTTTCCGGTGTTGTCACCGAAGAGGATCAGGTCGACGTCGCCATCGACGTTCGAGAAGAGCAGGTCGATGTTGATGTCGCCACCGCCCCAGTTGAGCTGGTAAACGTGATCTTCACCTGACCAGCTACCGGCACCGATACCGTTCGGGCCATTGAGGTTGTCGCCACCGCCGAGCGTGTTGCCCGAAACGCTGTCGACCGGACCATTGAGGGTGCCGGTGAGGAAGTCGTCGAGGGTCGGGATCGCGGCCTGCGTGAGCGTGACCGAGATGTTCGACCATGACGCGGTTGAACCAGTGTACGACTGTGAACCCAGGAACCACAGCGGATCGCCACCTTCGTAGTTGACCGCGAAGAACCCGTCGAATGACAGCGTGGTCGGGTCACCGTTGCTCGCTGCGCCGGCGGTTGCAGTGGTGCCGTTCTGGTGGATCGTTCCGATCGGACCTGCAAAGTCGGCGTCGGCAAAAAAGATGTTGGCTTCGTTCGACCACGGATTGCCACCACCAGCGACCCAGTCAAAGCTGACCGAGAAACCGGTGTAGGTACCAGCCGGAATGGCCGCACCATTGAGGTCATACTGGAGACCACCTGGTCCAATCTGACCGACTGACGGGTTGTTCGGCAACAAGCCACCCGGTACGACGTAATCTGCCATTGCGACATTGGCTGAGAGAAGAGCCACAATGCCACATGCAAAACACTTCTTCATAATCATCCTCCTTCAAAGAATTACCTGTTTTTAGAGAGCTCTAGAGATCGTTAACGTTTACTTCAAACCACTTTTGAGAGAACGCGATGCCGCTTATCAAAGCACCGCAACAAAACACACTGAAACGAGACACAGACTGAAAACTTTTTGGAAACGAGAGGCCACGATTTTTGGGGGGAAATTTGATGCGTCTCGAACAACTGCGATTTTCGAGGTTACTTTCCCCACCAACAAAAAAAAGAGAACCATATCGCAAGCGGGCCGTGCGCACTTTGCACCCGGTCCAAACGCGATACTAGTTCTCTCTCTCTGTGGTCTAGCTCAGCTCCGTCTTATGCGGAGTTTACCAAGATCGGCGTGCGCGAGTCAAGAATATAGAATGGAAAAGTGGGTAAGAAATCTTCGATCCCGGGGATGTGAAAAGTGGCTGCAGACCATTTGTAGATATGGCATTGGGGGCTGGGCATTGAACGAGGAAGTCCACCGCGAAATCGCCGTTTTTGGCGTCTTGAGTGGCTATTTTCGGTCAAGTTCGTGGTGTGGCTGCTTGTGAAAAACCCGGTCATGCAGCCGGTGTTTCTTGACCGGGCTGACCTTCAAGTGAAACTGATTCATGAATATCGGACCTACGGTGTGATTTTTCCCCCAGCGGACGTTTGACAGGTTGGCCAATCAGGCCTTCCGGAGCCGGCTGGCGCTTTGGACGAATGCCGCGATTCGATCGGCATCAAGCGGATTTGACCAGACCCCATCGATCTTCAGCGACGAGCCCACGATGAATCCATTGGCGTGGGGCCAATATTCGGAGAGGTTTTCTGGGTTCAATCCGCTGCCTACCAGTACTGGCAGCGTGGCTTCGGATGCACTTGCCACATCGCCGACGGTTGCGGCTTGCGCGGTGGCGCCGCCCGTCACAACGACGCCATCGGCTCCGAAGAACGCCGCAGCATGCGCGGTGGCTGCGAGATCGACGTCCGCGGTCATTGCATGGCTGGAATGTTTCTTTTTTATGTCTGCGATGATTGCAACATTTTCAGCGGAAATCTGCTTTCGATATCGAAGCAGTGTTGCGGCTGACGCTTCATTCATGATGCCTTCGTCGGCGACGTGCGCGAATACGAATCCTTCGGCGCGGACGAACTGCAAGTCAGCGGCAGCCGCGACTGCCAGCGCGGCGGTATTCGCGCCGGCGAGGATTTGCACACCGATTGGCAGATCGACTGCCCGGCGGACTTCAACAGCCACACGGGTCATTGATGCTGTGATTTCCGGGCCGACATCACGGAGCAGGTAGGGTCGATCGTGCATGTTCTCGATGATGATGGCATCGAAGCCGGCATGGGCGAGCGACAGCGCTTCAGCCGCTGCATGATTCGCAATTTCATCGATCGATGATTTCGAGCATGGGGTTCCAGGCAGCGCGCCCACATGCACCATCGCGATCAACGCCTTGTCTTTCAGACAGAGTTTTCTTCCCAGATTCATCGAAGTGATGCCCCAAGTTGGCCTGTTTCACGCATGTCATCGGCGCTGCCAACGGAACGCGAAGATTCCGAGGGCGCTCGTGTCAAATGACCTTTGACGCGACGTCCATGTTATCGGCCGCCGTCGATTCGGTCGAACATTCACGGCAAAACGCAAATCAGGCGAATATCGCGCGGGCCGATAACACCGGTCATTCCTGCGTGTCAGCGGCGATGTTGATCGTGCCCAACGCGATGTCGGGTTGCAGTGCGGAGCAGGCGTGAAAGTAGCGGTTGCGAGTCCAATGCACCCGCCTTTTGCAGACGATATACGACATGTCGAATACGCGATGTCAATGGGCTGGCTGGGGCGTTCCGCTCAGCGGAATACGATTGAGGTCTTGAAAGTCAGATGCAATCACTGTTGCACAGAATTCGTTTGTTTTGGGATGCGGAGGAGGTTCCGCGCAGGATTGGAATGCTGCTGGTGGGCGTGTTTGTGGTTGCGCCGGCAGCACTGTTGATTCTGTCGCAGCGCCAGACGTCCGTGGCAATCTCGGAAAATGTCGGACGGTCGTATGGGCAGTCCGTTGCATTTCTTGTGCAGCAACTTGATCCGGAGGCGTCGGGCGTTGATCGCATGACGTTGGCGACGATCAACCAGTTTGCGCAAGCGAATCGATGCCTGGGGGTTCGGATACTCGACGATTCGCACACCATTCTTGCCTCAACGCAACCGACCGAGAAGGGCCAGCCTCTGCCCGCGACCAGTGAGGTGCCGCGAATCGTTCCGCAAAGCGTCGAGACCCTGATGCGACATCGCCCGGGCAAGGGCGGCGAAATGTTCACGGTGCGTGCGCCGATCGCTGCAACGGGTGAATCGGGCGCGCGCTACGTCGAAGTGCGGTTTGGTCGCGAGGCGTTGGCGAATTCAACGGCATCGATCCAGATGTTCGTGGTCGCGCTGTTGTGTGCCGGGGCATTTCTTCTGCTTTATGGCAGCATGCGCAAACACTTTCGCAGCGTGAAACAGATCGCGCGTCAACTGGATCAAGCCGCCAACTCCGGAGACATCCAACTGTCTTCGCTGCGATTGGTTCAGACGCCTGACGCGCTGGCTGAAGGATGGAATCGGCTGATCGATCGAGCCGCAGAGCAAGAGGAAGAGTTGTCGCGTAGCGCGGCATCGTCCGAGTTGCTGGCGGCATTGGATCGAACGAACACGGGCGACCTGGCGGAGGCGATGCGGTTGGTTCCGACCGGCGTGCTCTTGTTGTCGGAAACGATGACGGTCATTTACGCGAACGCGATGTCGTGTCGCATCATGGGATGGTCGGTGGATGACGAATCGACGTGGCACTTGGGGCCGGACGTCGAGCTTTCCAATGACGCGGTCTTGATTGCGGACCAGATTCGTGCGAGCAGCGAGGGCGGTGCGGCGATCGGGTCGACCGACTGCCAGCTCGAGATGTCGGATGGGAGTTTCTATTCGGTTCGCATCAACCAGATGCAGACCGTTCATCATTCGCGCCGCGTGATTGCGTTGATCCAGGATGTCAGCCAGCAGGTTCGCGCCGACAAAGCCCGCGAGGAGTTTGTCTCGCAGGTGACCCACGAACTGCGGACGCCGTTGACGAACATTCGCGCGTATGCCGAAACGCTTTCGAGCGGCATGTTCGACGATCCGCAGGTGATCACGGAGTGCTACAACGTCATCACCAAGGAAACGCGGCGATTGTCCCGCCTGATCGAAGACATCCTGAGCATTTCGCAGCTTGAGGTGGGAACGATGCAGCTGGTGATGGATCGCGTTGATCTTTGTCAACTGCTGACGGAAGCGGTTCGCGATGTTCGGGGAATCGCGGAGTCCAAAAACATCGACCTCCAGCTGACGCTTCCGCCAAAGGCCGAGAAGATCCAGGGCGATCGCGACAAGCTTACGGTTGTGGTGAACAACCTGCTCGGTAACGCGTTGAAGTACACGCCGGAAAACGGGCAGGTCGTGATGTCGTGCAAGTCGGAAAACAATGGGCTTACGGTTTCGGTGCGCGATTCGGGAATCGGAATCGATCCGCGCGATCACGGTCGGATTTTCGAGAAGTTCCAGCGGGCGGAAGACCCCGATGTGCTTCAAGAGACCGGGACGGGAATCGGTCTGACCACCGCGCAGGAAATCGTACGTCAACACGGTGGAGAAATTACCGTGGTCAGCAAGAAGGGTGAGGGGGCAACATTCTCGTTCTCGCTTGCACTGGACAAGGGCGCCAGTGTGTTGCAGGGATCAAACGCATAGCCGTTGTGAAGGATGGGTAAGTTCATGGCAACAATTCTCGTTGCAGAAGATGACGCGCACGTGATGCGACTGATGTCGATGTGGCTGGCGCGAAACGGGCACCAGGTCTTGGAGGCGACGGATGGCCTTCAGGCGAAGGATGTGATCGCAGCTGGCGGCGTCGACTTTCTCGTCACCGACATCAACATGCCCCACTGCAACGGTATTGAACTGGCGCAGTGGCTCCGTGGCGAATTCAAGTCAGACATCCCCGTTGTCATGCTCAGTGCCCGTTGTGATCAGGCCCAAATCGGCGAACAGATGCACCAACTCAAGGTGACCGTGCATCCGAAGCCGTTTTCGCCTTCACGGTTGAGTAATGAAATCGAGCAGCGTCTCGAAGAGTCCAGAAACGCCGTCGAAGCCCGTAATGTTGAATAACAGGGGATTGGGCGAAGCTTTGGAAACCCGAATCTGGTGATCCTTTATGCCACAGATGAGACACATTCAAATCAACGAAGAGCTGGCGAGCCTACGGAAGGCCGTTGCTTGCTGCCTTCCGTCGACCAACGAGGTGGTCGATCGCGTTATTGAATCGGTCCAAAGCCAGATTGACCTGGTGTTCAGCGAGCACACCGGTCTGGCTGACGATCTGATTCGCGCATACGAGCAGCTCGGGATTGTCTTTGAGGTCACCCGCCGACTGTCGACAGCGGACACGCGTGAAGACGTGGTCCGACTCTTCGTCGATTCGCTTCGCATCACCTATCAGGACATGCGACTGTATTCGCTGAGCCTGGACAAAAATGACATGCTCCTGTGGACCGACGGTCCTCCACACAACGCGGAAGAGATGGCTGGCGAGGTTCGCGCGTGCATCTATCAACAGCGGGCGGTGGTGAAGGTCTTTGAACATCCGATTTCCGACGTGCTGGAAATCATGGTCTCCCCGGTGTTCGTCGGAGACGAGTTTGTCTGTGCGATCGTCTTCGCGAACGACGGAAAAAACCGACGCTTTGACGCAAGCGACATGAGCTTGATCGATGCCCTCGTGTCGGTGTGCGGCGACTTGTTGCGAAATTACGAGTTGGCTGATCGTTTAAGAGAACTGTCGATCGACACCGTCAAGGCGTTGGTCAGCGCGGTTGACCAAAAAGACGAATACACGTCCGGGCATTCCAACCGGGTGGGGCACTTCGCCAAACTGCTTGGACAAGCGATTGGATTGACTGGAAATCGCCTGCAAATGCTCGAATGGGCGGCACTGCTTCACGACGTCGGCAAGATTGGAATTCGCGACGATGTGCTCAAGAAACCGGGCAAGCTGACGGACGAGGAATTCGAACACATCAAGGAGCACCCGGTTCGAAGCTACGACGTGGTCAAAGCCATTCCGCAGATGGCCGGCGCGTTGGGTGGTGTGCGACACCATCACGAACGATTCGACGGTCGCGGATATCCGGATGGTTTGGCTGGTGAAGGGATCCCGCTGGACGCGCGCATCATTCTTGTCGCCGACGTGTTTGACGCGCTGACCACGACGCGCTCGTATCGAGAAGCATTCGGATTCGAAAAAGCGCTGGCCATCTTGCGAGAAGACGCGGGCAAGGTCGGGGACCCGAAGCTTGTACCCGTGTTCGAAGAGCTCATCCGGCACGAGCTGGCGTCGGGACGACTGAAAGTAGATGCCAACGGAAAAGTTGAGAGCGGGCATTTATCGGGCTTGAAGGGTTTGGCGTATTCACCCGCAACAAAGGAGGCTGAGTAATGGGTCTCCAGCTGTCGATGTACTGGATTCCACTCGCGATGCTCTCCGGTCTTGGGGCGCGATACCTGCGTCGCCCGAGTGCTTGGGCATTGGGTTTGGCGTCTGTCGGGTTTTGGGTTTTCTCAGCCGTGGTCATGGGCGGTTTGGAAACGCAGGCGTCGGCGATTGCTGTGTCGCTGGCGGCTGGCGCTTTGGCGCTTGTTGTGTTCTCAATGCCGCGATTCGTGCGTCCAGAGATGCACCGAACGGCGATCGCGGCGTCGAGTCAAACGGAACGAGGTTCGGTTGCAGACCCAAAGTCGGATTCTGCAACCCGCGCCGAAGAGGTTGGGCCCATCGAGTCCATCGTCGCGGTCCCGCGGCAATTCGATCGATGGCTGACGCAGCACCGGGATCTGGCCGACCCCTGGCCCGACTTTGGTGAATTCGTGCGTGCGACGTTGTTGGCGTGTTGCGGCGCTTCGCAGATCAAGGCGTACCGACTGCTGTCGCCCGACGACCATACGCTGCTTCCGTTGCACGAGACGGCGCCGAAGGAAAACGACTTCCCACCGCTGCGGGCTGGCATTCGCGGGTACGTGGTGACGAGCGGAAAGAGTTTTTATCGCGACGACAAGTCCAACGACTCCATTCATGAATTGGCTGGCTTGATCCAGGGGGCGTGCGCCTGGTGCTTTTCGGTGCACGTGCAAGACAATCTGATCGGTGTGATTCAGGTGGGCGAGTTGGCCAATACCGAAATCGCCGCAAGGCACCGTCTTCGTTTGATGGAGGCGATGGTTTCCCTGTGCTGGGGTTCGCTGACGGAAGCATGTCGAAGCCGGTTGGCGGACGAAACGGATTCGGTGGCGGGTGTGCTGACGCCCGAGGCTTTCCTGACAAAAGCCGGTCACGCGATGGCGGCTTCTTTTGCCAAAAACGAACCGGTATCGGTGGTGAATTTCAACGTCGAAGGCTTGCGCCGTCTGACGGACAATGGCCGCTGGGACATCGCCAAGGACGCCATTCGCCGCATCAGTGAAATCATCCGCGAGCGCGTTCGCGAAAATGACTGCGCTGGTTTCTTCGATGGATCGACCTTCGTGGTCATGTTGGTCAGCGTCGATGCAGAGTTGGCCAGTTTGATCGTCAGGAAGATCCAAAGCCACATCGTGGACACGATCAAATCGCTCGGAGATCCCGGTAATCAAATCGGCGTGCGGTGCGGGTTGGCCAGCAGCGGCACACAGCGACCGTCGCTCGACGCATTGCTCTCGCGGGCCGCGTCCATTTCAACAGAAGCGCGCAAACTCGGACTGGCCATGTTGGCATGCACTGACGAAGCGAACGGAGTCGCCGCGGTATGAGCATTGAGCAGAAACGTGTGGGGACGGTTGATGTGATGGCGCCGGCTGGGCCCATCGTCGACGAGGATGCCGAGGAGCTCATCGCCTTGATGGCGGAGAAGCTAAGCACCGCGAATCCGCGTTTCGTCTTGAACATGGAAAAAGTGCCATATATTGACAGTCGTGGAATTGAAGGACTCGTGGAGACCTCCGACAGCCTGATGAGTCGGGGCAGTCGGCTCAGGCTTGCGGGTACTTCGGCAACGTGTCGCGAAGCATTGGAACTGACCGGTCAGTCCCGGAAGGTTGATTACTTTGACTCGTTGCAGGATGCAGTGCGGAGTTTCTTGTAGCCGATGATCGGACCGGAAGTCAGATTGGGCGAGCACCTCGTCGCCAAAGGCCTCATCACCCAGGAGCAACTGGAAGAGGCGCTGGCGAAGCAGGCATCCAGTGGACAGCGCGTTGGTGAAGCGCTCGTCGACCTGGGGTCATTGTCTGCGCAGGCGCTGGTTCATTCGCTGGCCGACCGGATGGGCGTCAAAGGCTGCGTCCTTCGCCACGGCCTGATCGATCCAAAGGTGGCTCGAATGATTCCGAAGGAGGAGGCCGAGCACCTCAAAGTGCTTCCGCTCTTTCTGGTTCATGGCGAACTGACCGTGGCGATGGTCGATCCTCAGTCTGTGCCGACGCTCGATCGACTTAGCAACAGCACCGGGCATGCGATTCGTCCCGTGCTCGTCGATGAAGACAACCTCATCGAGTATCAGCGCAAGTACCTCGCGTCGGAAGTGACGGTCGATGCATTTCTGGCGTCGATCGAAGAGTCGGACGTCACCATCTCCGAAAGCGAGGCCATCGACGAAGGTCCCGTCACCGACCTCGACAAGATGGTCGATGGCAGTCCGGTCATCAACCTGGTTAACCTTGCCATTTTGACAGCCGTCCGCGACGGTGCGAGCGACATTCACATCGAACCCGATCGTGGTTCGACGCATATCCGATATCGAATCGACGGCCAACTGCGCGAGATGTTGAACCCTCCGAAGGGAATGCATGCGGCAATCGTCTCGCGCATCAAGGTCGTCGGGCGAATGGACATCGCCGAAAAACGTCTGCCGCAGGAAGGTCGCGTTCACCTGGTGGCGGACGGGCGGGAGATCGACTTGCGCGTCTCAAGCATGCCGACGGTCTTGGGCGAAAAGATCGTGATGCGCGTGCTCGACAAGAGCAACCTGAGTCTCGAGTTGAGCAAGCTCGGGGTGGCTGATGAAGACCTGATGGCCATCGAGACCATGATTCGCAGTCCCTACGGGATGATGCTGGTCACCGGTCCGACGGGTAGTGGTAAGACGACGACGCTTTACTCGGCGCTCGATCTATTGCGCGATGAAGCCGTCAACATCGTGACCGTCGAAGATCCGGTGGAGTATCAGCTTCAGCAAATCAACCAGATTCAAGTGAATTCGGAAGTGGGCCTGTCGTTCTCGCGGGCGCTGCGGTCGGTGTTGCGACAGGACCCCGATGTCATCATGGTGGGTGAGATTCGCGACGAGGACACCGCGCGCGTCGCGGTGCAAGCCGCACTGACCGGTCACATGGTGTTGAGCACGCTGCACACCAACGATTGTCCTGGCGGAATCATGCGCCTCGCGGACATGGGCATCGAATCCTATCTGATCGGTTCCGCGTTGCTTGGATTCGTCGCGCAGCGATTGGCCCGTCGCATCTGCAGATCGTGTGCGGCTTCTTACTATCCCGCGCCGGAACTGCTTGCAAGTGTCGGCTGGGGGCATCGCACCAACGAACTCTTCCAGCGTGGTGAAGGCTGTCGCGAGTGCCACAACACCGGATTCAAAGGCCGAGCAGGCATTTACGAAGTCATGGTGATCGACGCGGAATTGAAGCGGTTGATCAATCGCCGCGCGTCGGAGTCAGACATTCGATTGTACCTGGCAGAGACGGGCTGGCGCACGCTTCGCGAGAAGGCGCTTGATGTCGTCGATCGTGGCGAATCGACCCTTGAAGAAGTCCTGCGCGTGACGCGTTCGGAAGGGGCAGTGGTCTGCGATCCGTCAGGCATGTTGCCCGATGAGGTGATCGTATGAATCTGGTTTTCGACGCCATCAATGAAAAGGGACAGCACGTTCGCGACACGGTGCAGGCGCCGTCCGTGAAGGAAGGTGTCGAAGCGCTGCGTCGCCAGGGTTTCTTCGTGACGCATGTCGCGCCGGCGACGGTGGAAGTTTCGCAGGGATCAAAAGCCGGGAAGAAGCGGGTCGACGACAAGGCCTCCCTTCCGCTCAAGCAGTTGATGATGTTCACGCGACAGATGTCCATGCTGCTGACATCGGGCAGCGCGCTGGTGCCCGCGATCAATGCCGTGTCGGCACAAATGAAGAGTCCCACAGCCAAGGCGATGCTCTCGGTGGTTCGCGACGACCTTGAACAGGGCATGATGCTGACGGACGCCCTTCGCAAGCATCCGAATGCCTTCAGTTCGTCGTATTGCGCGGTTGTGGCTGCAGGTGAATCGAGCGCGACGCTACCGCAGATGTTCAGTCGCTTGGCGAACATCATCGGAAAGCAGCGGGCGACGCGCAACAAGATCATTGGCTCGTTGATCTATCCGATCCTGTTGCTGTGTCTTTCGGTCAAGATTCTGGCTGTGATGATGTTCTTCGTGGTTCCCCGTTTTGCGGGCATGTTCGGCACGCTGGGTGTTGAACTGCCTTGGTCCACGAAATTCATGATGAGCACAGCCAACACACTGCGATCGCACTGGATCCTGATTGTGCTGATGGTGGCTTCGGTCATTGGGGGCATTGTGTTTCTGATCAGGACGAAGGCGGGCCGTCAGATCCTGGCGAACGCCCAAACGCGAATACCCGTTCTGGGTCGATTGATGTCGCGATTGATTCAGGGCCAGACGTTTCGAATCCTGGGCATGTTGCTGGAGGCGCGGGTTGGTTTGCTCGAATCGCTCGACCTGGCTCGGGGCGTGACTGCCAACGATCAGTTTCAGGGCATCTATGATTCACTGGAGGATTCGGTCACGCGCGGTGAATCCATCAGCGGTGCGCTTGAGAATTCAAAACTCATCAGTCCGTCGGTGGTGCAGGCGATCAAGACCGGTGAGCAAAGCGGGCGTCTCGGTGAATCGATCACATTTGTCGCGGACATACTCGACGAAGAGAACACGGAGTTGTTGGGCACCGCGACGAAGCTGATTGAGCCGCTGATTCTGATCATCATGGGCGCTGTCGTTGGTGCGGTGGCGATTTCACTGTTCATGCCGTTGTTCGACATGACGTCCGCGATCTAAGGAGTTCGTACGGGTGGGCTTGACACTACCACTGGCAACACGAGCAGGAAGCGTAACGCCCGTCGGGATCGACGTGGGGGACCGCAGCGTGCGCGCCGCGCAATTGCGCCGCATCGGTGACAAGTACGCCGTGACCCGCATGGGCGGAATGCAACTGCCTGAAGACTTGAGTACCCGGACGAATCCACAAGCCGCCTCGAAACTGATCGGCGCTTGGCTTATGCAGATGGGGTTTCGCAAACGCGAATGCGTGATGGGGCTCTCGACGCCTGACATTGAACTTCACGCGATGGAATTGCCGGCATCCGCCAGCCCGGCGCAGACCAGGCAAGCCGCCCGCTGGGAAATCGAACGATTGATGAGTTTCGAGGATGGGGCTGCGACCATTGACTATTGGCCCATTCCTGAAAGTCGCCAGATGACGTCATCGGCGATTGGGGTGGCTGCCTGTCCGACTGCGTTTGAAACGTTGATGCCGATTTGCGAGCGGGCGAAGTTTCGATGCACGCGCCTGGACGCGACATCGTGTGCGCTGGCTCGATTCGGTTCGATATTTCGTGGTCCCGTGTCGCAAAAAGATGTCTGGGGCGTGCTCGATCTCGGAGCGCGGCAGACGCGGTTGATTATCTGCGTGGCTCAGGTTCCGGTTCTGGCGCGCAGTTTCAACAAGGGTGGACGGAAATGGACCGACCAGTTGGCGGATGCTTTGTCCATCAGCCGAAAAGCCGCGGAACGCCACAAACGCGATCATGGGATCGGAGCCGCAAAGCAGCAGCGCCGCAAGAGCGATTCCGAGATCGCATCGGGCGGTCCCGTTGCGGAGATGATTTACAACGTCCTGCGAGAAGAGTTGGGCGGGATCGTTGGAGAGTTGGAACGGTCATACAAATACGCGATTCGATGTTTCAATGATCGGCCTTGCGGACCACTGCTGCTCGTCGGTGGAGCGGCGAGCATGAAGAACCTTGCGGAATTGCTGACCAGCAAGCTGGGTATCGAAGTGATTGTTCCGAGCATGGAAAGCGTCGAGCCGCACAGCCAGATTGATTTCTCGCAACTTCGCGAACATGTTCGCGAGCCCCTGCCAGAGTATGCAGCCGCCATCGGATTGGCGATCGATCCGGGAGATTCGCTGTGATAGGCGTCAACGTACTGCCTCAATCATACATTCGCGCCAAGAAGCGGGCTTCCCGTTTGCGCGGATGGTTGATCGCGGTGACCGTGGTTACGTTTGCGTCGGCGTTCCCGGTCGGGTTTGACGTGTTCAAAGCCGCGAAGGCTTCGACGGTCGAAAATGAACTCAAACCGCTCCGTAGTCAACTGACCGGCACCAAGAACAAGCTTTCGGAGAGTTTGTCGATGGTGACGGATCTTCGACAGAGACTCTCGCGCGCCGACGCGATTCGATCGAAGCGCCCGTGGAAAAACCTCATGGCGACGTTGACCGCCAAGATGCCCCAAGAGGTCTGGCTGACGTCGCTTGAGAGCTACGATCACGCCCCCAAGGCAACGGTGCGACGCGCCGCGACAAAGGAGGAAGAAAAAAGCGACACCATTGAATTGGAAGGTCCTGCCGGTCTTCGACTGACGGGTTTCGCTTTGGAGCATGAGCAATTGCTTGCATTCATGGCCGCCCTCAATGACGGCGTGTTGTTTAATCGCGTGGACATGGTCAAGAGCGGACAGGTTCCGCTGGCTGACGGTGTGGCGGTCCGATTTGTATTGGAGTGTACCTGGTGAAGTCTTCGCTGAAGGGCAATCCATTCGTGTTCTACGACGTGGTCGGTGGCGGCTTGGTCCTGGCCATCGCGTTGTTCGGATTGTGGACTACGTTTGTCCACCTGCCAGACTCCCACGCCCGCTTGGAACGCGCCCTGAAAGAGAAGAAGGACTTGAAGATGGCGCTGCGGGCGGTTGAGCAGAATCTGAACAGCTCGAACATTGAACTGGCGGGCGTCGAAGGCGAAGTGAGTCAGCGCGGAGCGCTTCCCAAGTCTGCACCGGTCAATGCCAACCTCCAGGCAATCACGCGTTTGATTCGATCGAACCAGATCGACCTCGTCACGGTTGATCCCGGTGATGTGAAGCAATATCCCGGACTCACGCAGTTGAACTATCGGGTCGAATGTCGCTCGACGTTCGGTGCCATGCTTGCGTTCCTGAGCGATTTTGAATCTGAACCGTTCTGGGCGGACCTCACCAAACTGAAAATCATCGGCGCTCCAACGACCTTTGAACCGGGCAACGAGACGCACAAAGCCGAGTTCGTGGTCAGCCTCTTTGCTGCCCGTTCCAACACGGAGGCCGGCGCGAAACCGTAAATACCCATGTCTTCAAAGCGGAAACGAATCTATCTGTCGGTGCTCGGTGTTGGCTTGTGCGTGGTCGTCTACGACGTCGTCACGCGCGACAGCGGTCCTGCAGAAGCGATGGCCTCCAGCGCTGCGGACGCGTCCCAAACCGAGACCCCCAAGTCGGATGCACCGAAGCAGGGGATTGCGGCGCTGTCGATTCAACCGTTTCCGCAGTTTGCGGAATCGTCTGATTTGAGTCTTGTCCATCGCGACATCTTTGCACCGTCGGAGGAAGTGATTCGCCGACTGTCCGGACCGGAGGCTGAATCCGATGACGGCAGGAAAAGCGAGGACAATGCGGGCCCACCGCCTGTTCCGTTCAATGTTGAACACACGCTCTCGGCGATCATTGAGCTTCAAGGGACGCGCAGCGCCGTGGTCGATGGCGTCATTTTCCGCAAGGGACAGCGGCTCGCGGATTGCGCGGTTGTCGAGATTGCACAGCGCAGTGTTCGCTTTGAGTGTCCTTCGGGCATCGAAGTGCTGGAATTGGTGGATCCGATCATAGGCGAACGTCCCGTTGAGTAGGGTTTTATAGGACCTGCTTTTTGCCTGGAATTACTCAAGGCATGATGAATGGCGTCGATACTTAGAATACACAGCCGCGATTGTCGCGTGCAAAACCCCGTAGTTTTGAGGTGAACCGATGAGAATCAATTGTCAGAAGAGAGCTGGCTTCAGCCTCGTCGAGCTGGTGATCGTGATTGTGATTATTGGAATTGTAGCAGCAATTGCGGTTCCACGAATCAGTCGGGGGGCCAAGGGTGCTGTCGACTCCGCTGTCCGAGGGGACGTTGCAGCTTTGCGTGCGGCGATTGACCTGTACGCGGCTGAGCACAACGGCGTCTTCCCCGGTAAGAACAAGAACGATGGAACAGCCGGCACCGGAGCCGCGGCCGACATGGTCGATCAGCTGACCAAGTTCAGCGACATCGACGGTAAGACCGGTGCGTTCAATGCGGCAACCGGCATCATCTATGGCCCGTACCTTCGCAACGGTATTCCGCCGCTTCCGGTTGGAGCCAATGCGGGCAGCAAGGACGTGCTCTTTGGTGCAGCGAGCCCGCCTGCGGTCTCGGAAGGTTCGGGTGAAGGCTGGGTCTACAACCAGAACACCGGCGAGATTCGTGCGAACACGACCGCCACTGACGAATCGACAGCGAACTACAGCGACTACTAGGACGATTCGGACGTATCGCATCAAGCATTCGGGATCGTTTAAGTTCCCAATGTTGAAAGACATCAGCCGGATCGAGTTTTGCGAAACTTGATCCGGCTTTCTTGTCTGGTCGAGATCGCAATGAATGCGAGCAGTGCACAACCCAAGGGACATCGCGCTTCACGCTGTTCATCGTTTTCGCTGGTCGAGCTGGTGATGGTCGTCGCAATCATCGCGGTGCTGGGGGCAATCGCGGTACCCCGATTGACGCAAGCCAGTCAGCGGGCCAAAGCCAACGCCATCCAGGCCACGCTGACCAATGTTCGCAAAGCCATCGATCGGTACTACGCCGAGCATTCGAAATACCCGGGCTACGATCCGTCCAACAGCAGTCCGGATGGCGACTTCTTCATCCAGCAACTGACGCAGTACACCTCGTCCGAAGGCGAGCCCAACGACGGACCGGACAAAAGTCACATCTACGGTCCTTACATTTCAAAGCCTTTTCCAACCAACCCAACCAATGGCCTGAATACCGTTCATGTCCGCGCGTTGGCATCCGCCGCAATACCCAAGGACAAGACCGGATGGCACGCCTGCCTTGAAGACGGATCATTCGGGCTCAATGCCACAGCCGAAAGCGTGGCGAAGATGAAGATCGATGCGATGGTCGCCGGTGAGGATTTGAAATTGCCCAAGTAGCAAGTGGGCGTTTCATCGCGATGAGGTCGCCTGCCTGCCGCGACCCGCATCAATCGAAGCCAACGGGTTGTCCCGGATTATTCACTTGCAACATGGCGCAATTGCGATCAAACTGACATGTGTCAGACGCGACATGTCCGTGGAAATGGGCGATCTTCATGTCTGACACGGGGCGTATCAATGTTGGGACCGGGTGTTTTTTTCGGTCTGGCAGATCAATGCCCTTCAATGATGCACCGGGAATGTCGGTCGGTTAATCCGCATTGGATTCTGACTGACACGTGTCGTCAATATCGACTGACATACAGACATCTCAGAAGACAGCAGAGACAGGAGGTCTTGGCATGGCATGGATGGCCGTCGCAGAAGCTGCCGCATCCCTTGGCGTTTCCGAACGAACAATTTGGCGACGCATCAAATCCAACTCAATCGAATCGCGCGGGGAGAATGGCCGCACCCTTGTGCAACTGGGGCATGGTGAAAGCATTGACGAAGCCAGTCAGCCGCTCTCGCGCATGGCCTTTACCCAGGTGGCGCTGCGCAATGGCGTCACCGACCCCGCTCCGGAGTTCCTTGCGGTCTTGTCTGACCTGCGGGCTTCGTTTGACGAGCAGATCGCAGCCACCCGTCGCAGCGTGCGGTTCCTGACGGGCGTGGTTTGCATGTTGATCGTCGTGTTGGGTGCAGGCACCTGGTTTCATTTCGACCAACAAGCCCAAGCCAACTGGCAACACAGCAAAGCCCTCAGCGACCTGAAGGATGAGCACCAGGAGGAAGTGGACGAACTTGTCACTGCCCACCAGTCTGAACTGGCGGCCCAGGGACAGAACCTCGCATTGGCTGAAGGGCAGGCATCGGCTCGGTTGGAGGAACTCGTGTCGCTTCGAGACACCAGCGCCAAGCTGAATGAGAGTCTTTCGAGCATCGAATCATCGCGCACCAGTCTGGAAACGGCTGTCACAACACAGGCAGGGGCGTTCGAAGCGTCGACTGCCAAGCAGTTGGCTGGCATCGCCGAACGCGACAAGGAGATTCGGGCTCTTCGGGATCAGATCGGCGTCCTCAAGGAGGATTTGCAGGAGGCTGTCTTCCTCGGCGACGCGCGGATGAGTCAAAGCGACAAGGTTACGGAGTACATTCGCAGGTCAGCCGCCCGGAGCATTGGCTATGCCGATGGCGTCCGGCAACACCTGGCCTACCGCGCGCAAAAGGAAAAGGAACTGATGGACGAGATCGCGCGATTGCGTCGCGGACATGGTCCCTCCATCGAATCGCCTCAGGACCGCGAGGATATCTGGAGTTCGACCATTGGTGACCTCGGGCTCGACGCCTCGCATTCTGATGCGTCCAGCAGCGTATCCATCCGCACGATACTGCTCGATTGCTTCAACGCCTGGTTCTTCGGGCGCGATCAGTTGGATTCGTTCGCCAGCGCTTCAGACAACTACGCCGACTAGCGGCCTGCAATTGGCGACTTGCGGCTACGAGATGCTTCGATGACCGAGTTGCCCTGTGTGGCTGGTATCCTTGTCGGGGGGAAGAGTTCCCGGTTTGGCCGACCCAAGGCGCTCGAGCCACTTCCAAGCGGAAAAACAGTCCTCGCCCACGTGATCGAGGCTGCCCGTTCGGTGGCGTCCGATGTGGTCCTCCTGGGGACGTCTGGCGAAATCGACGCAACCGCTTTCAACTGTCGCCTACTTCCAGACCCGTCCGGCGCGTCTGGTCCCATTGGCGGTTTGTCCAGCCTGTTGGCATACGCCCCCGATCGATGGGGGCTGCTCTTGGCGTGCGACCTTCCACTTTTGCAATCCGAATTGCTTGTTTCAATGCTGAAAATCGTCCGCGCCGATGATTCGATCGACGCGGTGACGTTCGGTACGGGGCTGGAGAAGCGGCCTTTCTATGCGTGCTGTGCGCTCTACCATCCGCGGATACTCCCGCAGGTCCTCGATGCGGTGAACCATCGACGATTTCGCATGCAGGCGATACTTCAAGCCGTTCGCACGCACGTCATCACGCCTGATGAATCGCAAATGCGGTTGCTTCAGGACATGAACACACCCGAAGACAAATCGCGTCTGCTGGGCTGGTGGAACCGGTAAATCGAAATCTCAGCTGCGCGGGCTTGCAACGTCGGCGGTGGTCGATTCCGATATGAAAGTCATGAAACCACTCAATGCCGGCGGGGGCTGGCACGCCATCAAGCAGAGTCTGCAATACGCCCAACGGGCTGGTGGGATCGTGCGCCTCTTGCGGGCGATGTTTTCCAAGAATGCGTGCAAGACCTGCGCGCTGGGCATGGGCGGGCAGCGCGGGGGGATGGTCAACGAGCGCGGGAACTTCCCGGCTGTCTGTAAAAAGTCGATGCAAGCGATGGCCGCTGACCTTCAGGGTGCGATTCGCGGCGGGTTCTTTGAGCGATTCAGCATCGATCAACTGCGCCGGATGTCGCCGCGCGATCTGGAGTTGAGCGGGCGCATCGTCAAACCGCTCTACCTCGGCAAACACGCGACGCACTATCGCGAAGTGTCGTGGGAGCAGGCGCTCGCGGGCATCGTCGGCAAGCTGCGCGAGACCGATCCGAACGAAAGCTTCTTTTATTTCAGCGGCAGGTCTTCCAACGAAGCCGGTTTCCTCTTGCAGCTGTTCGCGCGGTTGTATGGCACCAACAACGTCAACAACTGTTCGTACTATTGCCATCAAGCCAGCGGGGTCGGGTTGGCCAGCGTGACCGGATCGGGGACGGCTACCGTCACACTCGATGACCTCGATCAAGCCGACATGGTTTTTCTGATCGGCGGAAATCCTGCGTCCAACCATCCGCGATTGATGGCCGAGCTGGTCGAACTGCGTCGGCGCGGTGGCAAAGTCGTCGTGGTCAATCCGGCGAAGGAACTTGGACTGGTGCGCTTTAAGGTGCCGTCCGACGTGCGCTCCCTTTTGTTCGGCAGTTCGATCGCGAGCACGTACGTTCAGCCGCACATTGGCGGGGACATCGCGTTCTTGATCGGGGTGGCTAAGGCGCTGGGCGAATTGGGGCGGGTCGAGACTTCGTTCATCGAGCGGTACACCGATGGTGGGGCTGAGTTTCTGTCGATGGTGGAAGCTGCGCAGTGGGATGAGATTGTTGCTGGCTGCGGTGTTGAGGAATCGCTGATTCGGCGCGTCGCGAAGGACTATGCCCTCGCGAAAAACGTAGTGTTTTGCTGGGCGATGGGCATCACGCACCACGAACACGGCGTGGAGAATGTGCAGGCGATTGCGAACCTGGCGCTGCTGCGCGGGATGGTGGGGCGGCCCGGCGCGGGTTTGCTGCCATTGCGCGGGCACAGCAATGTGCAGGGCATCGGGTCGATGGGGGTGACGCCGAAGCTTAAGGAAGCGGTCTTCGAGCGGATCCAGCGTGATCTGAAAGTGTCACTGCCTGACACTTTTGGTATGGACACGATGGCCTGCATGGAAGCTGCGACCAAGGGCGACGTGCGTTTTGCGCTTTGTCTGGGTGGGAATCTGTATGCATCCAATCCGGATCAGCAGTTTGCGGCGAAGGCGATGCAGGGAATCGATTCGGTGGTGTATCTTTCGACCACGCTGAATACCGGTCATGCGCATGGAACGGGCAAGGAGACGTGGATTCTCCCGGTGCAAGCCCGCGATGAAGAGGCGCAGTCCACGACGCAGGAGTCGATGTTCAACTTCGTGCGTTTAAGCGACGGCGGAAAGGCGCGGTATGAAGGTCCGCGCAGCGAGGTCGACGTGATTCAATCGATGGCGGCAGACTATTTTGGCGAAGATTCGCCGATCGACTGGTCGAAGTTTGCCGAGCATCGAAACATCCGCAAGGCAATCGCAGCCGCCATCCCCGGTTATGAGAAAATCGGCGAGATCGACGACAACAAAAAGGATGGCGAGTTTCATATCGCGGGCAGGACGTTTCACGAACCGGTGTTCGCGACCCCTTCCAAGAGAGCACAGTTTCACAACGTGGCGATGCCGAAGCTTCAAGGCGAGGGCGATCAGTTGCGGCTAATGACGGTGCGCAGCGAAGGTCAGTTCAACACGGTGGTGTACGAAGAGGAGGACATCTACCGGAACCAGGAACGTCGCGACGTGATCCTGATGAACCCCGAAGACATCGAAGCCCGCAATCTCAAAATCGATCAGCCGGTCACCGTCTCGAGCGCGACGGGAAAGATGACCAACATCCTCGTCCGCCCGTTCGACGTGCGAGCCGGCAACGCCATCATGTACTACCCCGAAGCCAACATCCTCGTCCCCAAAACCACCGACGCCCGCTCCAAAACGCCGGCATTTAAGAATGTCTGCGTGACTATCTCTTTCGAGAAAGGCGCGGCTAATTCGGGTTTGGTTCAGTTGGAAACATTGCGAGTCGAGAGTCTATAATACAACGACCCCAAATATTCGTGCAGATCATGGAAATGACCGATGCGCTGTGTCGAATTCATCTCACCTCGTCATTCCATAGTTAGAACAGTAGGTGTAGGCCTACTTTTTGGTGTATTCGTCAGCATGTGTTCTGCCTGCTGGAGCCAAACTGTCAGTGCCGGTGTATTAACGTTCAGCGTGTTTGGCTCACTGATTGGATATTCATTGTTCATCGCGTCGAAGGAATCTCGTGGATGGCACAGATCGCTTGGTGGACTATGTGTTGGGGTTGGATTACTTCTGACTCTCGCGTTTTTCGAGACGCTGTGGGAGAAGGGCTCTGACCGTTTCCACGGCGATGCTTGGGACGAGGTTTATTTGTGCGCTTTTGTCCTCTGTATTTTGCCTGTCTGGAGCTATGGATGGGGGCGCGATTTCAATGAACTTCGGGTTTTTCTGTATCGAGTTTACGAACAAGAGTGGGAAGTGAGGCAGGGCTCCAATGCCCGCTTGTGGATTGCACATGAGTCTTATTTCTGGTCTCCCAGAGGTGCAGCTTTGGGGGGATTGGGGCTCGGTTTTGGATTGATATTGCTTGCTGGGCTACTGCACAACATCATCTTGTTCTCGAATCGGGACATTGCTTCACCGTCGAAAGTTCTGAGCATTTCAATAGTCGCATCCATGACGCTCCTCATCTTTTTCAGCATTGCTTACAACAGTAGATCACTGAGCACGAGAACACTGGTTGTAATCTACGCTGTTGGGTTTTGCGCGGGTGGATTGGCTGGAATCACGATGGCTCAAGCATTGGGGCCAATCCCCGCCCTAGATGCCATATTCCCTCATGCCTTGCTCTACCTTACTTTGGCGGTTCCCGTAGTTGTGTTCGTATCAATCGTCATTTGGGCGGGATTCACTGTCCGGAACGACAGGACCGATCGAACGATTGGTGTCATATTTCCGGGAGTATTGATCTGCATGCGATGTCGGAAGCAGATGAGTGAAGGTGCCGCTGCATGTTGCTCACAATGCGGCGCGGAGTTCTTCGAGATGGAGTGGGAATTAGAGCAACCGAGCGTTCACTGTTGTCTCGACCGGGGCGAGTTGGATTAGCTGATGCAAGCTTCGTATCGTTGCCCCTCTATTTCGCCGCGTGTTGATCTTGCGTTTTGATGAGTCGCTTCAGGTAATGCTCCAGCATGTTTCCGCGCAGGTCTTTGGCGACGACCTTGCCTTCCTGGTTGATCAGGAAGGTGGCTGGCACGCCGGAGACGTAGTAGGTCTTGGCGATCGGGTTCAGGTCGGATGGGCCGGCTGCGATCTGGGGCCAGTTGACTCCCTTAGCGGTGACAAAGCGTGACACTGTTTGCGGGTCGTTGTCCACGCTGATGCCCAGGACCACAAAGTCGCCGCTGTCTTTGTATTGGTCGTAGGCGCGCTTGATGTTGGGCATCTCGGCGACGCATGGGGCGCACCACGTTGCCCAGAAATCGATCAGAACCACCTTCCCGCGCAAATCAGACAGCTTGACCTTTTCGCCCGCAAGTGTTGTGCCTTCAAAGTCGGGGGCGGGTTCACCGGGGTTGATGATCAGGAAGCGGTCGATCTTGAGATCGATGGGCTTGTTGTCGGCTGCGACGAAGCTGATCTCTCTGACCAGAGAGATATCCTGGGGGCCCGGGCCTCAACCGGGGGCGGTGCGCCTGGCCCACCGCTTGGCTTCCAACGTGTACGTGCCGTCGTCCAGCCCGACGATCTCGTAATTACCGGTTGCATCGCTCACGCCGCCCACGCGAATGCCATCGCTGCGAACCGTGCTGATCGAAACATCCGGAAGCAGTTCATCTTCCGGGCCGCGAATCGCGCCGGCGAGCTTCTTGCCTTTGGTCAAATCGATATCGATGGGATGTTCGGTCAGCTTTGAGATGGTGACTGGGATTTCCAGAATCGTTGCGCTATAGTTGCGGGCGCGGCGATCAAATGCCAGCGTCCATTTGTCGATGTCAGGCGGAAGCGGTCCAGCTTGAAAACGTCCATCGGGTCCGATTGTGATTGAAATGTTGTACATGATGTCGTCAGGCGTTTGCGGGGCGACCGGCGTAAATCGGGCGTACTTGTATTGATTCGCTGCGTCGCCCGGCATGGGGCTGTAATGTTGCGCCGGAACGCCCTGCACCCTGCCGCTGGCGAAAATCGGCGCTGCGAGTGTCAGCTTCACTTCGGATCCGTCTTTGAGCGGGTCGATGTTGTTGATGAATGCAACGCCATGCTGCGGGTGGGCGGCGGCGACGTTGACCGGCCCGTCCATGATGTTTGACAGAACGAACCGACCCTGTTCGTCGGTCACGTTTTCCACCGACGAGCTGCCGTTTTGTGCTTTGAAGAATAGCAGAACGCGCTTGTCTTGCCCGTAAACAAAGAGGCGGCCATCACCGCTATAGGTGATGTAACCGAGTTTGCGGTTGGCGGCACCGACTTGCACGCCGGCGACCGGGTGGCCGTCGTGGTCAACGACAGTTCCGACGATGCGGTTGACGGCATTGGCATCATGCGGTGCGTCGGCGTAGGTGAGATCGGCCGGACCAATCAGCATTGCGAGTACAAAGATGGCGATGCATGGACGGCTGATAAGCAGTGTTCGATGATCGATCATGTTCATCTCCGCGATGTGGTTACGGCGTTCGGCCCGCGAGTGTGTTCGATAGATTATACCACACCAATGGCGGCTGGTTGACAGACATATGTTGATTTCGGTTGCAACCTGTCGCAAGTTGCGGTTTACGGCATTGTGGGAGCGGATTGACGAACGTACCATCTGGAAATGAGCACTTCCGTCGAGTCCGCCAACCGCCACACGACTTCGTGGGCGGTTGTCTACAGTGTGGTTTCGGGGATCATCCTGGTCCTGGGGATGTGCGTTCTCGATGGCGTCCTCTTCAATGTCGTTACCTACGAACCGATTCAAATCGATGTTCCCCGGGTCAGCACGACCAAAATACCCTGGATGTTTGCGCTCATGGTACTTGGCGCACCGTCACTGATGCGGTGGCAAGTTTTAGAAAAACCCGAACGCGCGACTCTCGAAGCACTGCGTCCTGTTCACATCATTTGGCCCGTCCTTGGCTTGATCGCGCTGGTGTGGCTTAAGGTGTCACCGAGCTATCTCGGCGCGAGCCTGCTATTCGTCTCGTTGGGTGCAGCGGCCGCCGTTTCAGTGGCGGTTAAGAATACTAATGAGTCACCGGAATTCGAGACCGGTGACTATTTTGCGGACGCATTTGGACGCTTGTCGGGTTTCGGGCTGGTTCTTGGGCTCGTGCTTTGGAGTACGGCTTGGCACGCGGAGATGCAGTATTCGTTTTGGCAGCGGTACATGCTTGGCTATGCCGACATGGGTTTGTTTGTCAACGAGTTGGAGCATTGCCTGCCGTGGCGCGAGGCGTCGCAGCGTTTTGCGGATACGCGGCTTGGTTATCACGCGGTCTGGATGTTCTATCTGCTGACGCCGCTGTATGCGTTGGTGCGTCATCCGGTTTTTCTGATGGTGGTTGGGCCGCTCTTTTTGAATGCGGCAGCGATTCCGTTTTTCCTGATGGTCAAGCGGCGCGGTGGTGGTTCGGGACGGGCGATACTGGTGGCGTGTTGCTGGTTGCTGCTGCCGTCGCTCTCGCGGCTCCCCTATGCGGGAACGTATGGCTTTCAGTCGATCTACCTTGCGGTACCGTTTTTGGCGTGGACTTGGTGTTTGGCGATGTGCGATCGTTGGAAGGCTTCGCACGTGTGTCTGGTGCTCGCGGTGTTGTGTGAAGAGACGGTGTGCGGGGTGGCGGTCGGCTGGGGTGCGTATTTGCTGCTGTTCACGAAACGCCGGCGTGATGGGGTGATCATTGTTGTGGGAGCGGTGGCGTATCTTTTACTCACAACGCAGGTGATTATTCCGCATTTCACTTCGGCGATGACGTACACGCGGTTGAAGCTTTTTGGCGATGTGGGCGTGGATGAGGTGGCCGGTCGATTGGCTCGGCCCGAAGCCGCGTATTATCTGGTGGCGCTGCTTGCGCCGGTGGCGATCGGATTGTGGCGACACGCGAAGTTGCTGGTGGTGATTCTGCCGACGCTGGTTTTGGTCTTGCTGCTGCGCGACGAGCAGTATCTCAACATCAAGTACTGGCATCAGAGCTCGATGCTGCCCTTGATCTTTTGTGCGGCGACGCTGGCGGTGGTTGGCGAGAAGCCGGGAGCGTCGCCAGCACCGCGCCCCGATGCATCGCGCGGATTGGCTTCGGGGCTGTTTTTTACGCTCTTGCTGTTTCATCAGGCGCTGGGTTTTTCGCCGATCGCCCAGGCGGAACGGTTGCAGGCTGCCGCACCGCCGCCGGCAGAGGTTGACCCCCGCGCCCAGGCGGTTGCATTCGTGCATGTGAATTTCCAGCCGCGTGAGCACACGATTCTTGCGAGTGAGCGAATCGCGGCGCACGTTTGGGAATACCGGGCGATCTACCCGTTGGCCGTCGTCGATTCGCTTGATGATGCGGCTTGGCCCGACGTTGTGGTGGTTGATGCGCACGACCGATGGGATCCCGTCATTGCGGCTGACCGTGTCGATGAAGTCTTGAGCAAGGCGAACGCGCTGGGATACACCATCTCAGCACGGTTCGGTGATGTGTTCGTCATGACGCAAGGGAACTTGGCCCCTGCCAATTCGCAGTAACTCCGCGAACTCCGCTTCAATTCAATTCTGCTGTCAGCCGCTTGGCGCATTTGGCGACTGACGCGCGGGTATTTTTCTGCTGGCGTTTGATGAACGCTTTGACCTTGGGGCGGTTGCAGACTTGCGGGCCAAGTCTTTCGAGCGAATCGAGCACCTGTCCGATCACGACGTTGCGACATTCGTCGGTTTCGTACTCGGCGCGCTCGACGGCCAGGTACGATTTCAAAACGCGATCGAGCACATCGGGACGGGCTTGGGCGATGAGCGAAGCGCCTTTCACCGCGTTGGCCGCACTGATCATGTTGTCGCCACGGATGAACGCCAAGTACTTAGGAAGGTAGGCGCTCAGTTTCTTGTCGCCATCGACAGCCGCCAGCGCGCCGAGCGTTCGAAGCGACTCCCAACGCATGATCTTGCTCTTGCTATCGAGGAGTGATGCGATCTGATCGAAGTACGGATATACGCGGGCAGGGTCTTTTTCGGCGGTAACGTAGACGGCTTTACCGGCTCCGAAACGCTCCCCACCCGAAGGCGCCATCATCGTTTCAATCGCACCAGCCACCCGCGCTTTGGTCAGCATGCGGATGGGTGGTTTCTTGGCTTTCGTTTTTCTGGTCTTGTTCATGGTAGTCATGGCAGCTTTCCTTTGCGCGTCTTTGCGCCGAAAGGTGCAGCAACATCTTCGGGAAATGGTGCGTCGAAGTCTCCGTGGAGCTTTACGCGCCCTTTCCATTGTCCACCGGTGCGATCATGGGGCGCTTCTTTGATGGGGGTGAGCCGGGCGATGGGTTTGCCAGCTTTCGTGATGATGATTGATTTACCGTTGGCTACCAGTTCCAACAGTGCGTCGAAATGATTGCTGATTTCGTTGATGTCTACAATCAACATGCAAACCAGTTTAACAAGCCTTGGAACGCTGGTCTGCCGATGGGTGACCTCTGGCCCAAGTGGCGTCGTAACACGTTTGTTTTTAATGGTTTAAGCAACTCTTGCGCTGCCAGTCACTCGTGATCGATCGCATCACCCGGTTGCAGGTCAATGGGATCTTGGCCCTTTCGAAACAGTCGGGCCGGGGTGGCGTGCAGCGTTGCTTGGCCTTCGATGACCTGGATCATGCCGCCCTCCCATAGGCCGACGACGGGGGCGTCGTTCATTTCGTGGAATTCGCGGAGGCGGTCGTCGCGGGTTTCGCCGAAGTGCTGACAGTATGTGTCACTTTCCTTGATGTATGTGCTTCCGAAAAAGTAATGGGCGTTGATCTGGAAGGGGACGAGTCCGAGTGCGTCGAACGATGGCGGCATGCAGATCGGCATGTCGTTGGTGGTCATCATCGTCGGGCAGGCGACGTTGGTGCCGGCGCTGATTCCAAGATAGGGCATCCCTGCGTGCACGCGGTCGCGAATGACGTCGAGCAGGTCAAGGTCGTACAGCGATTTGAGCAGGCGAAACGTGTTGCCGCCGCCCACGTAGATACCGTCAGCCGCCTCGACGGCGCGCTTGGGATCGTCGGTTCGATGAATGCCTTGGATTTCGTAGTCGCCGTGCAGGTTGTTGTCGGTGATGAGCGCTTCGTAGGCGTCGTGATCGTGCAGGGCGTAGGGGACGAACAGCAGCGTTTTGATCTGCCCGAAATGCTTCTGCATCATGGCCGCGAGGTTGGCTTTTCGCTCGTCGGTTCGGAATCCGCCGCTTCCCAGGAGAATTTTCATTGTGCGCTCCACTCTTGCTGGCTTTGCAAACTTATTTCGCGCCCTTGTTCGTCACTCCCGCGCAGGCGGGAGTCCAGTGCGGTTTTTTGGGGTATCGCGCTCGTACCTGGATTCCCGCCTGCGCGGGAATGACGGCGCTACGTTGCCCCGCTATTTGCATTGGTTGCTTGAAGTTTAACACGAACACTACCGGGTGTCAGATGCGCACCTTCAAGACCGGTTTGATGATGAGGGCTGCGATGATCGAGATGACCAAAAAGCTGATAACCCAATGAACATTGAAGCCGAAGATCGGTGTTTCGTTCTTGGGAAAATTGACTAGGTCGAGTTCGATGCGCTGGATGGTATCGCCCGAGGATGCAGCGTTTTCGACCGGGTAAATCGCCTGTTCGAGAAAGTCGGCCCCCGCGCGGACCGGGCTGATGCGGGCGTAGCGGTTGTCGCTGACCTGGATTTCTTTCGACGCTTCGTCGCCATCGACGGAGACGGTCACGATGTGGCGGCCCGGCTTGTTGGCTTGGATGCGCCAGATGACTTCGTTTCGTTTCGGGCGACCCTCGAAGTCGTCGAAGATGGCGTGCTGCGCTTTGACTTCGATGGCGCCGGGCGAATCCGATGCGCTGGCGACTTTGATGCTGGCGTCTGCGTCGGTGGCGATCTTGCCGTCGGCTAACTCCGCACGCAGCAGAATCGTTTCGCCCGGAAGCATGGGTCGCCACTCGTAGCGAAACGACATCTGGATGATGAGGAGCGACATCGGGATCATCATGACCGCGAGCGGCACCAGTGAATACCAAAGCAATCGACATGCCGCCCACAGGATGCGCCCCTGCGCTTTCAGCGTGACGCCCAGTTCTTCCTTGAACAGTTTGACCGCGAGCAGGTTGGCTTTGATGTCGTCGCGAACTTGCCCGATGGCTTTCTGATTCGACGTGTACTTGTAAATCAGCAACGCCACGACGCCGGTGATGCTCGACCAGAAGGTCAGCGACAGCCAGCCGGGCCAGCTTTCCATGATTGAAAAGCAAGCGTCGAAGACGGCAGTCATGATGCGGTTGATGGTGTTCATGCGTTGCTACTGCGTTTGATTGAATCCGAAAACACTGGCTGGCTGGCAGCCAGTGGCACACTTAATCGTTTGGTTATTCCAGGTACCCCAGACCTTTAAGGCGTTCGGTCACTTCTTCGGGCGAGCCAGCCGACTCGAGCTTGGCCAACTCTTTTTCGATCATGTGGGTGATGAACTCTTCGGCATTCGCATAGCCAGCAATGTCGGCGACTTTGGCGACGCGGTCGTAGAGCGACGATTCGATTTTGATTTTGGTGGCCATCGTTTTGGTTACTCCTGTTGGGCGGTTGCGACTTTCGCAGTGAAAACGTCGCTGCCTTTCATGGTTTCGGGTTTGGCGATTCCAAATGCGGCAAGAATCGAGGGGCCCATGTCTTCAAGATCGGGGTCAGCAAACGGCACCTTGCGGTTCGAGAAAATCACGCCGGGCACAAGGTCGGTGGCGATGCAGTGATCGCTGCACCAGGCTTCCTTGTTGTCGTGCAGCATGGTCTTGGGTGATCCGCCCAGCGCTGTCGGCCAACCGCATCGATAGTCGAGTGCGTAGCCGATCTGCATGTCGGGTCCGTGGATGATTTCCGGTCCGCTGTAGACTTCGTCGGCGAAGTAGACTTCCTTGATCACGAATCGATCGGTCTGCGGGTCGCGGATGGTCTTGAGCTTCTCGCGGATCTCGTTCATCAGGTCGGTCTTGTCGATTTCGTTGACGATGCCGTGTTTTTCGCGGCCTCTCATGTTGAGATACAAGCCGTTGATACCGACAGCGTAGGCTTTGGTGGCGCTCCAGTCGAATCCGCTGGTGTCGCTGCGACTGCCGTTCGGTTTGAGTTTGGCGTATCCGTTTTCGATGAGCCAGGTGTTGAGGTTCACGCCGCGGTCGAAGTCGGCGAACCCGTGGTCGGATACGCAGATGATGGTGGCATCGGGAAAGGCGTCCATGACTTTGCCAAGCGCCTTGTCGGCTTGGATGTAGACTTCGCGAACGACGTTTCTGTATTTGACGCTTTCTTCGGGTGTCAGGGCTGGGTGCGAGTCGGCCATCGCGGACCAGAACATGTGCGCAACCTGATCGGTGCTGCCGAAGTAGAAGAAAAGCAATCCGTCGGTGTAGTGTTCGATGGCGTAGTCGAGCAGGCGCACGCGTTCCGCGAAGATCAGGTCGGCTTGCTCGAGGAATTCATCGCGTGTGAGGATGCCGGCTCGAAGTCCCTGGGTATCTTCGGGAAGTCCTTGCGTGAAGAACGGTCCGGTGGCTTCGGAGACTTTCGTGCAAAGGTCGGCTGGTATGCTGATCGGCATTGCCGGCGCATCGGGGTCGATCTGAACGGGCGTGACGTAAAGTTCGATGGTCGGTTGAACCTGGCGCAAACGCAGGCGCACCTTGCCCGACATCGATTGCGTCGAAGTCCCGGCGACGGTGGGCCCGAATCCAAAGTTGATCGTTTGCCAATCGCTCCACTCGCCGGCTTGCAGGAGAACGCGAGCACCGTCCCATTCGATCAGCGCCGAGTTGGTCTTCTTGTTGCGATAGATGGTGAACGGAACCTTGAGCGGTTCGTACAGTTGATCTTCGGTGGCTTTGTCGGGATCGAGCAATGCGTCGGGCGGTCCGTGGAATTCGCCGATCGCGACATCACCGCCAACCGGTTTCATGCTGAGGGTGTAGGCTTTTGCGCCACCGGTGTTTTTTATGTTTCGCGTGGAACCGGAGGTATAGAACGAACTTTCACCGGGGCTGCCGGTCAGGTCGGGCGTGCCCATGTCGGTGAGGGTGACAAAGTCGCCGGGACCGGGCGATTCGGACGGGGGGTAGTTGGCTGGCATCCGGTAGATGTGGGCATTGATGCCGGCTTCTGTCAGGTACTCCCAAAACGCGCGACCATTGCGGGCGATGGCCAACGTGCTCTCGCCCCACACGGGCAGTTTCCAATGTCCCCACGGGATCGCCCAGACGTCGCCGCTGCTGATGTTGGAGGTTGAGAATTTGGGGCTATAGGTGTCCGGATCGCGATGGATGAAGTCGAAGATGCCGTGTTCGCCGGGGTTGGTTCCGGTGGTGAACGTGGTCCATGCGACCGGGCTTTGCGGGGGTGTTGATGTGCCGAGCGGTTTGAACGAACCGGTGTCGGCGAGCTTGGAGAAGTTCGGTAGCAGACCTTGGTTGATCATTTCGGTGGAAAGCTTCGGGTCCATGCCATCGAAGCCGAGGACGATGACCTGCTTGCCGTGGGATTTTGCGCGCGGTGCGTCGTTGCACGCGATGCCCGTTGTGCAAAGGATTGCTGCGCACAGTATGAATGCGATTGCCTGCGCGTAGGGTGGGCCGTGCCCACCGCCGTTTGCGCGCTCAACGGATTGGTGGGCATGGCCCACCCTACAGTTAGCTCGAATCATGCAGCCGCTCCTTTCGACGCGGCGCCGTTGACTTGCACGTTCAGCGGTTTGCCGTCCATATGCTTGGGAACGTTGACGCCGAAGAGTTTCATCACCGTTGGCCCGAGGTCGAGCAATCGCGGGTTGGCGTCTTCGATCGGTTTGTTGCAAAAGAGAATGCCCGGCACGATCTTCGGATCGATGCAGTGGTCGCCGCTCCACGCCTTGGTGTTGTCGCAGAATACGTTGTCGGTGACATCGCCGACGGCGGCTTCCCATGAAACGCGATAGCCTTCGTTGTATCCGACAATGATGTCGGGGGCGTGCTCGGCGTATGGCCCTTTGTAAGACTGCCGGGCGCTGTACGCGCGGTTGACGGCGATCTCGTTGCGGCGCGGATCGATGAGGCCGGAAAGTTTTTCGCAAAGCTCGACGCGGAGGTCGTCGGCTTCCTTGCCTTCGTTGACGATGCCCTGGCTTTCGCGGTTGGCGACGTTGAGATAAATGCCCGCAAGTCCGAGGGCGTAGGCTTTGGTCTTGGACCAGTCGACGGTGGCTAGGTAGCGCTCACCTTCGGCTGGCTTCTTGAGCACCATGTACCCGTTGTCGATGAGCCAGCGATTCAGGTCGATGCCGTAGCGGAAGGTTTTGAATCCGTGGTCGCTGATGACCATGAGCAATGTGTCGTCCTGTTCGCACTTGGCCATCGTTTTTCCGACAAGTTTGTCCATCCGTTCGTAGAGTTCGGGGATGGCGTTCTTCAATCGCACTTCGCCGAAACCGTCGTGACCCGGGTGATCCTTGTCGATGTAGCGCCAGAACATGTGCTGGATGCGGTCGGTCCCGTCGAACACGCAGCAGACGAGTCCGCGTTTGAGTTTGCTCAAGGCGTCGTCGAGCATGACTTCGCGCTCGCTGTCGGCTTCGGTGCACTGGTGGAGGAAGGACGGATCTTCGAGAATTTGTTCGTTGAGCGCCCAGGTGTCCTCGGCTAATCCGAGCGTGGCGAACGAGCCTTGCGACTTGGCCAAGTAGGTCGAGTAGACGGTCGGATGCGAGATCGGCATTGCCGGTTTTTCCGGATCGATCTGCAGCGGTGTGACGTACAGCTCAAATTCCGGTTCGGTGTTTTTTAGAAGGAACTGGCAGATGCCGTGCACCTTGATGCCCGGAGCCGCTTTGAAATGAAAGCGAATCCACGGCGTATATTCGTCTTTTTTCAGTTCGATTTTTTCGCCGCAGAGACTGAGCGTGGCTGAGTCCTTGCCGGTGATCGTGACTTCAAACGGCGCTTTCATCACACCGCCATCGACGCGGAGACTGTTCTCCGGTCCGACGAGATGCGACTTGATGCGCTGCCCTTCGCGCACGACGTGAATCTGTTCTCCGCCGGTGTACGGAAGTTCGTCGGTTTTCTTGGTTGAATAAAAGCTGAACGTCCCCTGGCTGCCGCGCAGGTCGGGCACACACATCGCCGAAAGCAACACGCCGCGAAACTTTTCCGGAGGGAAGGTGATCGGGACGCGGATGATGTCGGAGAAGATGTTGTGCTCGCCGAGGTAGTTCCAAAATGGTTTGCCCTTGCGCAGCAAACGGATCGCGGGCTTGCCGATGGGCACGACGTATTTACCGATTTTCAAACTGCGCGACGACCCGCCGATGTGCACGCTTGAAAGCGTGGGCAGATAGTTGCGCCGATCGACGGTGAGGAAGTCAAAGATGTTGTGCTTGCCGGGATTGCAACCGGTGAGAAATGACGACCATGCCACAGGGCTTAGCGGTGGGAGCGTGGTGCCGAGTTTCTTGTAGCAACCCTGTTCGCGCAGCTTCTTGAGGTTGGGCATCTTCCCTTCAGCGATGTATTTCTCGACGAGGGTTGGTTCCATTCCGTCGAGTCCGACAATTACCGCGCGCTTAATTTTCGCATGGCGATACGTTATTCGTCCACGAATGGAGCGGAATAACCACCGGATGGGCCAGGTGAATAAGGTTAATACTGCAGACAGCATGGCCACAAAAAAGACCATGAACGATCCAAGGACAGCAAACCCTGCTCCGGGGCCGATATAACCGTAGGCTGGCAGACTGGTCGTCAGTAAGATGACGGCGACAAGGATGGCCACCCGCCGACAGGTCGGGATCGAACACGGATGGTGACTTGGGGGCATGGGGGATCTTGCTTTCGGGGTTCGAGTCTGTCGTGACTTCATTGCTTCACTACGTTTGGGCCTCAAAGCGGGTTCATGTGTATCCGCATTATCGTCCAGAACGCGGGAATGGGCCAGCGACGTGCAAAAGATGGATCGGGCCGGACGCCAAAATCGCGCCGATTGTCCGTTGCGATGCTGCCGAGGTTTTATCGGTCCGGGTTCAGGACAGCCCTGCCGCTGATCACGCCAGCAAACGTGCTTCGTATGTGTCCAAAGGACGTCATCCGTTGGCAGGATGATCGCGGGGATTGGTAGGGTGGCCCACACAGAACCGGAAATTTGCGGGGAACTACGTGCGTTTGATCCGCTCTTTGCGCCGGTGGTGGCGTCCTGGGTTCAGACGCCGGCAGAACTTCGCTGGCTTGCCCCCCGGACCCCGCATCCGCTAACCCCGGTCAAGGTCGTGAATTGGACCAAGAAGACCGGTAAGGCGTTCTTGCTGTTTCAGCCGCAGGAATCGATCCCTTGCGGGTATGGCGAACTAAATCCCATGAAGGGCGACCCCTCGCACCTTTGGATTGGTCATATCTTAATTGACAGCCAACGACGGCGGGAAGGTCTTGGGAGACTGTTGACGGACCTGCTCACACGAAAAGCGTTTGAAGACGAGAAGGCGAAGAAGGTTTCGTTGGTGGTTTTTCCGGACAACAAACCCGCGCTCGATTGCTACGTCAAGTGCGGGTACAAGATCGTTGCGGAAGAGTTCCAGCGATTCGACAGCCGCACCGGTCCCGAGCGAATGGTCCGCCTTGGAAAAGTCGCGCCCTAGTTCGTCGACCACCGGGCCAATACCCGCACCGCGCAGTAATTGCAGGCGCATCTGCCCTTTCTGCGCGGATTTGAAAATCGCATTTTTCGATCGAATCGCGGTTCGATTTATTCCGGCGTCGCGTCGGGTTCGATCACCGCGAACAAGCCGTCAATCAATCCGGTCACAATAGACGTCAGGCCGGACTGCACCTGCCCTGAAGCGATCGCCCGAAATTCCTCGGCTTGGGCGCATCCGCCTGCCATCGACAAGGTCAGCAATCCGCCTGTCATCAGAACCAATAACCGGTGCTTGTTTCGAGCCATCATGGGGTCTTTCTCCTTCAATACGGTGCCTTCAACGTTTGGCTCACTGCGCTATCGGCCAGCGACGTAAATTGCTTGGATGAGGTTGGTTTGGTGATGCCCGGCGCACAGCGGTGCGGCGCATTTTTTGCAGTAAATTCAGGCTTATTCGGTGGATGGCACGTCGCTTGATTGTGCGGTGGTCGATGGGGTTGCGGCGGCTTCCTTTGCTGAAAGTGAACGGCTGATGACGATCATCCGCGCGGAGGCGGCAAGCAGGATGAGCACGAGAGCGACGCGCAGGATTTTGATCGGGAGCGTGTGGGTGAGTCTGCTGCCGAGCATGCTTCCGACGATCGCGGGTGGGATCAAGGTGCCAGCCAGCCTCAGTGAATCGATCAGGTGGATGTCGTGGTGGCTGGTGACCAATGCCGCGTTCTTGAGGATCGCGCCGATCAGACTGAGGACGAGGATGGTGGCGGCAGAGTTGGCGATCGCCTGCCGCAGCGGGACTTTAAGGAACCGCACCTGAAACGGGACGCAGATCACCCCGCCGCCGACGCCCAGCAATCCGGCGATAAAGCCCATCGGTGCGCCGATCCAGAGTGCAGCCCGCCAGCCGTTGCGGTACTGATCGGCGTCTTGATTTTCAGGGCGGATGGGGTTGGACCAGATTGCCATCACCTGCCGACCGGCCACCCAGAGGAGGAACACGCCGAACATGAGGATCAGGGTGGCTTGCCCGTGTCCGCGGAAGATGTCGAGTTCGCTGGTCCAGACGCCGACGAGAACAGCGATGCCAGCCGACGGGGCCATCGAGCGGACGATGGGGAAGATGATGGCTTTGACCTTGGCGTGCTGGATGAGGGCGGGCGCGACGACGAAGAAGTTGACGATCATCGCGGCGGCTTGGTAGAGGTGGGGGCGTGGTCCGAGGGCTTCGGTGAGGGCGGGGATCATGACGATGCTTCCGCCGATCCCGAGCAAACCGCCGAGGATGCCGGCTACAAAGCCGATGAGGATGACGATCAGGGTGTCCATAAGTCGCGATGTTATCGCACATTGTCGACTTGGCGAATGGCAATTGACAAGCGACTTTGACACCGGCTTGTGGGATGCGATAATTGAAACCGTCCGAAAGATTCCGCCCGCGCGGGTTTTGCAAAACGCGGGGTGGCCAAGGACGTTACGCCGAGATAGCTCAACGGTAGAGCACAGCTTTCGTAAAGCTGAGGTTGAGGGTTCAAATCCCTTTCTCGGCTGTCTTCATTGTGAACGACAGCAACGTCCACTTCGCTCACTTTTTCGTTCTGCACGTCTCGCTGGAAACAAGTTCGACACACAATTCATCAACAAGGCGTTTGATTCCTGTTGCGCTTGGTCGGTATCATCGAGCTTTGCGCGATGCAATTTCCCGGGCACAGGGGCGGTCTCGTTTTGGACGCTCGTTTGCGCACCGTCTGATTTCATCTCGCTGTGGTGGTCATTCATTTTCACGCTTGCATTCCGTTTGGGGTGTACCGCTTGGCGGTCTGGAGGATACTCTCGGTTATGTTCATGAAAAAAATTGCAGGGATCGTGCGCGCCGGTGCGGCTGCGCTTTGCCTGGTGGTCGTTGCGTCACCAGTGTTTGCACAGGTTGCGGGTCACGACACGTCGAAGATCCGTTGGCGATCGGGCGAGGTGATGACCACGCTCAAGACGGCGCAGGAAGCCGCGACGGACTTAAGTGTCTTAGCCGGAAACCGCGCCGCGCAGAAGCACGTGGTGGTTCAGTTTGACGGTCCGCTGTCCGACGCTCAGCGTGCGAAGCTCAGTGCGGCTGGCGTGTCGCTGTTGAACTACGTTGGCGACAACGCGTACTTCGCGGCGTTTGACGATGCAGGCGTGAATCAGGATGCGCTTCGCGCGGTTTCGTCGCTTCGGGCATCGATGGCGATCGAGCGCGATTGGAAGCTTCACCCTTCAATCATTCGTGACGAGGTTTTCGAGTGGGCGATCGTCGACGGCGCCAAGACGCCGCGTGCGAAAGACCCGATGGAGGAGGAAAGCCCGCGTCTGATCAACGACAACCGCGAGATGGTCGTGGCGGTTTACGTCCTGTTCCATCCGGACATCAAGCTCGATACGGTCGGACTCGAAACGGTTCGCAGCCATGGCGGCAGAGTGCAGTCATACATGCGTTCGATCAACGGCTTCGTCGTGGAAATGCCGGCGAAGAATCTCAAGGCGCTGGCTGATGAAGATGCGGTGCAGTACATGGAACCGCCCCTCCCGCAGTTCAGCGAGATGAACAACAGCAACCGCGCCATCACTGGTGCGGACATCGTGCAAGCGGCTCCCTACAACCTCGATGGTTCGGGCGTCAGCGTGCTGGTTTACGACGGTGGCGAGGTGTTGGCTTCGCACCCGGACTTCGGCGGCCGGGCAACGGTTCGTGACAGCTCCGGCGTTTCGGACCACTCCACGCACGTGGCCGGCACCATCGGTGGAAACGGTGCGGGCAGCAGTGGGTTGTATCGCGGGATGGCCCCCGCGGTGACCATCGAATCATACGGATTCGAGCAGCCGGGCGGACTCAGCCCCGGTTTCCTTTACACCGATCCGGGCGACCTCGAAGCCGACTACAACGAAGCGATCAACACCTTCGGTGCGGACATCTCGAACAACTCGATCGGAACGAATACGGCTCCGAACGGTTATCCGTGCGAGTGGACCGGTGACTATGGCGTGTGCGGCGCATTGATCGACGCGATTGCACGCGGCAGCCTTGGCAACCCCATGCGAATTGTCTGGGCGAACGGTAACGAGCGTCAGACCACACGCTGCGGTGATTTGTACAACACGACCGCTCCGCCGGCTGGTGCGAAAAACCACATCACCGTTGGTGCGTTGAATTCAAACGACGACTCGGTGACAAGTTTCACCAGTTGGGGACCGGTCGATGACGGCCGACTCAAGCCGGACATCGCGGGACCGGGATGTCAGTCCAACGACGACTTTGACGTGACCTCGACGAGCAGTTCGGGCGGATATACCGGTAAGTGCGGAACGTCGATGGCGTCGCCGACGATCGCCGGTCTGAGCGCGTTGCTCTTGCAGGACTATCGCGCCCAGTTCCCGGGTGAACCGGACTTCCGCAACTCGACGCTGAAGGCGATCTTCGCGAACACGGCTGTCGATATTGAGCAGGTCGGACCCGACTACAAGACGGGTTATGGTTCGGTGCGTATTGAACCGGCGATCAACCTGGTGCGTGCGGAGAACTTCGTCGAGGAGACTGTGTCACAAGGTGACACTTACTCGCTGGTGATCGTGGTGAGCCCCGGCGATCCCGAGCTGCGCGTGACGCTGGCGTGGGACGACGTGCCCGGTACGCCCAACGTCAATCCGGTTCTCGTCAACGACCTGGATTTGCAGGTGTACGATCCCAATGGCGTTCGCCACTTCCCGTGGACGCTGAACCCGGCCAGCCCGGCGACGCCCGCGGTTCAAAATGCCGAAGACCATGTCAACAATATTGAGCAGGTGACTGTTGGGACGCCGATGGCCGGCGCCTGGCGCGTCGATGTCGTTGGTTTCAACGTGCCGCAAGGACCTCAGCCGTTCTCGGTGGCAGCCAACCCGGTGCTGGTCAATTGCAGCGATGCGGGACTGGCGCGTTTGGATCGGACGAAGTACGCCTGCGAAAGCGAAGGCATCCTGACGGTGATCGACTGCGGACTTAATACGGATGATCTCGTCATCGAAACTGTCAGCGTCGAAGTGGCATCGAGCACCGAACCGACGGGTGAGACGGTGATTCTCACCGAGACGGCGGGGGCTAGTGCCGCATTCGTGGCGACGATCGGATTCAGCACGGTGGATGGAGCCGGCGTGATTCAGGTGACGGCTGGCGATACGGTGACGCTGACCTACATCGATGCCGATGACGGTGATGGCGGTGTGAACGTTGTGGTGACCGATGTGGCTGTCGTGGACTGCACGCCGCCGGTGATCAGCAATGTGCAGGTGGGTACGGTGAATCCGCGTGACGCGGCGCTTTCGTTTGATACGGATGAGTCAAGCTTCGGTACGGTCAACTATGGCCTGTCTTGTGGGGCGCTGACTGAATCGGTTGGCGGCGGACTGGCGACGGCGCATGCGTTCGGTTTGACTGGTTTGACGGATGATACGACGTACTTCTTCAGCGTGTCCGCATCGGATGAAGCCGGTAACAGCGCCACCGACGACAACGGCAGTGCGTGCTACAGCTTCACGACGCCTGAAGTTCCGGACTTCTTCACCGAGCAGTTTGCGGCTGGCCTGGACATCCAGAACAGCAAGATCACATTCACGCCAAATGGTTCGAATGATTTCTACGATGCGTGTATCGAGTCGATCGTGTCGCTACCGACGGATCCGGCTGGCGGTACGAGCGTTTCGCTTTCGGACGACGGCAACTCATCGTTCGCGCCGGCGCAACCGATCTTGCTTTACGGTACGGCGCACAACACGGTGTATATCAACGCCAACGGTAACCTGACGTTCGATGCGTCGGACAGTGATTACACGGAGACGTTTGAAGAGCACTTTGGCGAGCCGCGCATTTCGGCGGTCTGGGATGACATCAATCCGACGATCGGCGGTACGATCAGCTACAAGTCGCTGCCCGACCGTGCGGTGGTGACGTATGACGACGTGTCGGAGATTTCGACGTCGAACTCGAACACGTTCCAGATTGAAATGTTCTACGACGGCCGCATCACGTTGAGCTACCTGCAGGTGGATATCGCCGATGCGATTGCGGGTTTGTCGGCTGGTGCTGGACTCGATCCGGACTTCCTTGCGACGGACCTGTCGGGTGTTGGATCATGCGGACCGCGTCCGCCGTTTGCGTCGAGTGCATCGTTGCAGACCGCGCAGAACACACCGCTGACCATTGACCTGGAAGTCGACGACGACGGTCTGCCCGAAGTTCCCGGCGCGGTGGCCACGATCATTTTGACGTTGCCGCAAGGCGACCTTCGCGACAACGGTGACAACCACGTCATCGTTCCCGGCGACCTGCCGTATACGATGGTGGGCGGTGGAACCCAGTTGGAATACACGCCCGATCCGGGTTACTCCGGGTTGGATTCGTTCACGTTCAAAGCCAATGACGGCGGCATTGCGCCGGATGGCGGCGATTCGACGACCGCGACGGTGGATATTCTCGTCGGTGGGCCGGGGCAGATTTACTTCTGGCCGCTCGATACGAATCCCGGTTGGACGACCGAAGACATGTGGGCCTATGGCAAACCGCAGGCGATCGATGGCGACCCGGCTGGCGGTTTCACGGGTATCAACGTCTATGGGTTCAACCTCAACGGTGAATACACCAACAACATGAGCGAGGAGCGTTTGACGACGACGCCGATTGATTGCACCAACGTCGCAGAAGCCGAACTTCGATTCCAGCGGTGGCTCGGTGTTGAGTCGGCGACTTACGACCACGCCAAGGTGGAAATCTCGAATGACGGTTCGAACTGGACGACGATCTGGAATCACACCGGTCCGTCGCTCAATGAAAGTGCCTGGTCGCTCCAGACGTATGACATCTCAGCCGTCGCCGACGGTCAGCCCAACGTGCTGATTCGCTGGACGATGGGTACGACCGATACCTCGGTGACGTACCACGGCTGGAACATCGACGACATCGAGATCTGGGGCATCAACACGACCGCGTGCCTGACGCCGGGCGACTACGATGCCGACGGTGACTGGGACCTCGTCGACCTTTCGGCGTTCACGCAGTGCTTCGGCGCTGGAAAGGGTCAGCAGCCGGAATGCAGTTGCGGTAACCTGGCGCTGCCGAACGAAGACATCGACCTCGCCGACTGGGCGGTGCTGTCATCGTTCCTCGCCGGCCCGTAGGTCGCATGCATTTGGATAGTTGATTAAGAGTGCCATTTGGGCGCTCGCAACATCGGAGGACACTTCTCATGACTGGCAGCAATGCAATGGTCATGCGAAGTGTCCTCTTTGTGTTTTCGGTTCTGTGCGCGCACGGCTGCGTGCAGAAGCTCGATCCTGATCTGTTCATTTCCATCGAGGACGCGGGGCGGATTCAACTTGGCGATTCGGTTGATGAAATTCACGCGATGACCGGCGCGGCTGGCGAGTTTGGGTTTCAGGCTCAATCGGACAGGGGAGAATTGCTTGGTTTGGAATACGCGATCGGTTCGACCAATGGCCGCGTGTTCATGATCTTTCGCGATGGAAAGCTGCGGCAGGTTTCTCCCGTGCAATGGGGAGAAAGGGTCAAGATCACCGGAAAAGACCGGCCCAGTTCAAGCAAGCTGGACCCGGCGAATCCGAGAAACCGTCTGGTGCATATTCTCAACTGCGACACGCTCATCGGCGATCAACTCGTCGAATTCGCAAAAGAGCGACATCCGGGACGCCCTGATGCAATTCCCAATGTCCTGATTCCGGCAATCGCTGCGTCAGTTATTGCGCCGCCGCTTTTAATCTACGGAATCGACGACCACATCAAAACCAAGGAGCGCGATAAGGAAAGACAGCACCTCAAAGCAAAGTTGGCGCCCGCGAATATTCAATGGGGGATGACTCCAGAACAAGTTCAAGCGGTTTACGGTGACCCGTACTTCGAGCAAAACGCCGGTCAAGTCAAAGGATGCGTTTACGGCGATCGCCGACTTGGAGCGCAAATCGCTGTCGAATACATTTACAGTCAAGTTCGGGCGAAGTATGGCCGGCGCTTCGTCCCTGCAGATTGGACTGTTGGGCAGGAGGGTTACGCCGATCGTTAAGAGGCCGTTGTTTGCGCTAGGGGTCTCCAATTCCCCGCGAGTTTCTTCAGCGCGGAGCCAATCGGAATGAACAGGGTTTGTGGTTCGTCTTTGAAACGTTGAAATCCGAAGTGCTCGTAGAACGCGGCTGCGTTTTCATCTTTCGCGTCGACGACCAATGCGTACGCGGCGATGCCTGATTTACAGGTTCGGCTGATGGCATCGAACAGCATGGCGCCGCCCAATTTCTTGCCTTTGTAATTCATGTCGACAGCAAGGCGGCCGACCTTGACGGCTGGGACGGTCGGGTAGCGCGGCAGCTTCTTGGCGAGATCTGGCGGCAATTCAGTTATCACGATACCGAATGCCGCGAGCGTGTAGTAACCGGCGATTTGATCGGTGGCGTTGTCGATCGCGACGTAGCACGCAGTGACGCGGCGGCGCATGTCCTGCCCGACTCGAACTTGAAAATAATCATTGAGTGGTTCGACGCCACAGTTGAACATGGTGCGGTCGCGCTCTTGGGTGAGCGATTCAATGCGAAACGGACGATTCACGATGGGTCGATAAGCTCTTTATGCGCAGCCGCCGCTCGCTTCATTGCCGGTGTGGGTGGTGCGGGGTCGAGCAGCGCTTCGGCAAAGCGCATTTGATCTTCGAGGGTCGGTTGCATCAATTCGCGTTGCGCGATCGTGCGCTCGGCTGCTTCCTTGGCGGCTGACACGACGAAATCAGAAATGCTTCGTCCCTCAACTTCCGCCGCCCGCTGCAGGAGTGCGTACACATTTTGGGGCAGGCGCGCTTCGAGTCGTGCGGACTTCTTTGTTTTGGTCTGTTTGATCACGACTGCGGCTCCGTATTCAATACCGATTGTCTGTAGTATACGGCAATATGCCGTACAAAGCAAGCTGGTTTTCAGGTCTCAGGGCGATTTCCGCTTGGATTCCCGCGTGCGTGGGAATGACGGCCTTTACCGCTTCTTGCTGATTTCGACGAGGATGTCGCGGCCTTTTTGGGTGTCGGGGGCGATTTCGGCTAGGGATTGCCATGCTGCGGTGGCTCGGTCGAGCAGGCCCATGTCCTGCAGGGCGAGGGCGAGGTTGGCGCGGAACTCGACGTTGTTGGGTTCGCAGCGGACGGCTTGCTCGAAGTATTCGACCGCGAGCGAGAAGTTCTGACAGTCGGCGAAGATCAATCCCAACTCGTAGTACACTTCGACGGCTCGGGTATCGAGCGCGAGCGCCCGCTTGAAGGTGTCGATGGCCGTGTCGTTCTTGCCGGCTTCTCGGTACGCAAGACCGAGCTTGATATACGCCTTCACGTAGTTGGGGTTGAGTTGCAGTGCGCGGTGGAATGCGTTGATCGCTTCCTCGCGCCGGCCCTGATGACGCAAGAGCAAGCCAAGTCGATAGTGCAGGTCGGCGTATGTCGGGTGGCGCTCGATGGCCTTCTCGTAGCGTTGCACCTGATGCCTGACGAGGTCGATCGACGCTTCGCTTTGCTGTGCTTCTCTCTCTTGAGATTCGCTTTCGATCTGTGCGGCTTGCTCGGAGCCGAGATGTTTCTTGATTTGGTTGCCGATCGACGCCTTGAGTTGCAGGCGGGCGATCTCGCCAAAGAGCATCGTGCTATTGGGCTCAACTCCGGAGGCCATCTCAAAGGTGGCTTGTGCTTCTTCGGGGTCGCCGTTTTGCAATTGAGCGACGCCCAGTCCGACGTACGCAGTCAGCAGGCGGTCGTTCAATTCAACGGCATCGTTGAACGCCTTCGCGGATTCGAGATGATTCCCTGCGCGCAAGTGCAGCGTACCGATCTTGACGAACGCTTCGAGGTAGTCGGGATTCAGCTTGACGGCTTGTCGGTACTGAACCATCGCCCGCGCCGAGTCGCCTTTTTTCGCGTAGATGTCGCCAAGTTGCACGTGGTGATCGGCGAAGCCCGGCTGGTCTGCGATGAGTTTTTGCAGATGAAGGATCGCTTCGTCGTACTGCCCCGATTGCTCGTATGCCTGCACGATTTCGTCAGCCGCTTCCCAGTTGTCGGGGTCGATGGTGAGTGCGTACTGATAGCGCTGGATGGCTTCGGGATAGTTGCCCGCGGTCATGTGCAAATTGGCGAGCGCCAGCGACAGGCTGATGTCACCCGGTTCGGCGAAGCACAGTTGCTCGTAGTGGT
Source organism: Phycisphaerales bacterium UBA1845 (assembly GCA_002338715.1). Classification (GTDB taxonomy): domain Bacteria; phylum Planctomycetota; class Phycisphaerae; order UBA1845; family UBA1845; genus UBA1845. Next base: position 67,487 of record DDIR01000066.1, read on the forward strand.
CGATGGCCTCATCGAGGTTGCCGAGTCGCAGGTAGATCGCGCCGAGGCGTTCGTGGGCGTTGCGAAGTTCCGGCGCCAGGTCGGCTGCCTGAAGGTATAGCGAGCGCGCTTCTTCGATGTCGCCCGACTTTTCAACGCAGAATCCCAGTGCAAAAACGATTGCCGACTCGTGCGGCTGAAGCGCGACCGCGTCGCGCAACGTTTCGATGGCGTCGGGCAGGCGATTGACTTCGTCATACGCGCACGCCAAGCCGAGAAGAGCCGTGATGTCGTCGTGGTCCTGATCGAGTGATTGTTCGAATGTCACGCACGCTTCGACCGCGAGGTTTTCGCGCAGCAGGCGCACGCCGAATCGGTTCAGGTGTTGAATGTCGGTGGGGTGGAGCTTGGCCAACTGCTTGAGCGTGGCCGTTTCGATGACGCCGTCGTCGACGAACGTACCGCGAAACGCTGCGGCCAACTCAGCCAACAAACCGCGACCTACGATTTCGAGCAAGTATGACATCCGTGTACGCCTTGTCGAAGTTTCGCGGAGTTTATGCCGCCAGGGTGTCGAGCGCCTTTTGGGCGGCTTCGTAATCACTGTTGATGCGCAACGCCTGTTTGTACGCCCAGCGGGCGCGTTCGATCTGCCCGGTGTCGCAGTAGAGATTGCCGAGCAGGTAATAGGTGTCGGCGTATTCCGCACCGAGCAGGATCGTCTGTTCGAGGCGACTGGCTGCGTCGAGCGGGCGGTCCGAGCATTCGTACAACTTGGCCAGCAGAATCATCGCCTTGACGAATTTCGGGTTGATCGAGATGGCCTGCTCAACGGCTGCAATGGCGTCGTCGGATCGGTTGAGTCGCGCGAGGGCGGCGCCGCAAAGATAATGCAACCGGGCGCGTTGCGGACTGCGCTGGACGGCTTGCATGAGTACCGCCACAAGCATCTGATAGACGTCTTCGTTGACGTCTTCGTCATCGATGTCAAAGAAAGCCTCGGCGAATTCCGGATCGTCTTCGATCAATTTGCTGAGCGTGTCGAGGTCAGACGCGTTGGCTTGCGATTCGTCTTCTGCGGGCATTTCCGCCCAGACGCCCGCGCCCTTGCTTTCGGTTGAATTGGCGCGGGCTGCGTGGGTCAGCAGTAGCGCGATGTTCGCATCGGTTGGCCGGGCTTTCTGTGCTTTTTCCAGGCTGCGAAGTGCGCCGGCCATATCGCCCGCAACACCGCGACACATCGCCTGCGACACGAGCGCGTCGGCGTGGTCTTTTTGAATCGACAGCGCCTGGGTGAAGCGCAGTTCGGCTTCTTCGTTTTGATCGATGGCGCTGAGCATGGTTCCAAGTTGGAAGTGCAACTCGGCGCTGTCGGCATTGTCGCGTACACCGTTGCGAAGCGTGCGGATAGCCTCGTCGTGTTTGCCGGCTTTGAAGCGCACGAGGGCAAGGCGAATGATCGCATCGACATCGTTGGGATGTTGATCGAGATACTGCGCCGTGATCGATGCTGCGTGGCGCAGGTCGTTGCTTCCGACGAGTGCGGACACGAGATATCCGGACAGATTCTTGTTGTCCGGATTCAGCTTGGTGGCTGCAGACAGTTCGGTGACGGCTTGCTCGTAGGCCCCGGCATTGAGCAGACAGATTCCCTTGCGCAGGTGATTCTTGCTGGCGAAGTAGTCGCGAAGCAGCCCGGGAAGGCGATTGTGTTCGATGTCGCCAAACGATTGACTGTGCTGCTCGGCGGATGAATGCGGCTTGGTCCTTGCGCGCATGGGCTTCTCCTTGGGCCGTACCAAAACAAACGACAGATGCTCACTTGGTACTATCGGAATCGCGCAAAAAAATTGTTACGCAAAGGCGTGGGGGTGGAGCGGGCGTGGTCGATGTGGGTGCAACAATCGCCCGGGACCGGCGCGCGGCGGAATGACGGGGCGATATTATCGGACGGTCGATGGGGTCATTGTGCGGAATATTCCACCAGTCAACTCAGAGTGAACGCACGCAACCCTGTTACCTGAACGTTCGTCGTCATCGGACAATAAACGCGTCGGTGTGGTACTTGCGGATGCGGGCAAGCGCCTGGCTGGCTTCGCGATAGGTGTTGTACTTACCGACCCGGACGACATGCTTGGCACCGGCACCGCGCGATTCGGGAATCGCCAGTGCGTTGATGCCTTGTTGTCGCAAACGGGCAGCCGCCTGGTGGGCGTGTTCGATACGGGCATATGCGCCGCACTGGATTTCAAAGCGCCCGGTTTGCGATGTGCGTGGTTGGGTCGGGCTCGTTGCGGTCAGCGTCGTGCGATTTCTCGGTTGCACGTTGGTTCGGTAGCGGGGTTTTGTGATGCGCGGTTTCGTGTTGGTTTGTCCGGGTTTTTTTGAATAAGTCGAGGTTGGGAATTTCTGAGCGAGTTCCCCGAGCACGCGTGCGGACTCGGTGCGATCACCGGTTCGCTCGCAGGCCATCGCCAACTGGTGCATGACCTGATCGGTCGGCGGTGAGTCGGGCAGTTCGGGGAGAGCTGATTCGTACAGTTCGCGCGCTTGTGGGTATGAGCCGTCGTCAAACGCGACGTTGGCCAACTGCACTTCGATCCACGCGCGCAGGCGTTTTTCGCGGGCGATGTGTTGTGCGGTGGTGAGGTCGTTGACACCCATGCGCCGCTGGTCTTTCATCAGGCGGCACTGCCCGCGCATGTAGAGCGCTTCGGCGATGTCGTTGTTGGTCTGATACGACGCGATCACCGGGTTGAGGATTTTCTCGCATTGGTCGTAATTGCGACGCTGCAATTCACCGCGGGCTTGTTCGATTTGCTGGATGGCGGCTGGTGGAAGCTGTTGGCAGCCGGCTACCAGTGCGATCCATCCGGAGAGAACGAGCAAACTCATCCTTGCGTTTGCCATGATTGTTGACCTGCTTTCGCTAAATGGTTCAATTTGACTGGCCCGCATCCTGGGGTTTCGACACTTGCGGTCGGAGGCGGTGCCTCCCCATAATGCCGATGGGCGCGGGGAATCGCAAGTCTTAATGTGGGCTGGGCTTGATCTATCGGGTCGGGATTGGGGTCGGATTCCTTACTTCTGTCGAGGTGACATGCTGTGTTGGTTGAAATGCTATTGCAGACGGCGAAGGAACACGCCCAGGCGCCAGCCGTCGCCGACGCTTCGATCCGCCTGACCTACAAGCGACTCGTCGGGTTGTCGCGCATCATCCGCGAATACGTGATCGACAACACCAACCGGGAGCGCGTCGGGGTGATTCTGCCGGCGAGTGCACTGTTCAGCGGCTGCATGTTCGGCGTCTGGTGGGCGAAGCGGACGATGGTCCCGCTGAATTTTCTGCTAGCCGCCGACGAACTTCGACCGCTGGCGCAGCGTGCGGAGCTGGATCTGATTGTCTCCATCTCCCACTTCAAACCGCTGTGCGAGGAATTGGGCATCCGCGCGCTGTACCTCGACGAGCTTCCGCTCAAGCGGCGGTTTGCGATGTTGGCATTGAAGCGCACGCCACCGGTGCCCAAGGTCGATCCGGACGAGACGGCTGTCCTGCTGTTTACATCGGGAACGTCGGCTCAGCCCAAGGGGGTCGAACTGAGTTACCGAAATCTGCGCTCCAACGCCGAGGACATGGTCGCGTCGGCAGAGATTACGCCGGGGCATCGGTTGCTGAATTGCCTGCCGCCTTTTCACGTGTTTGGGTTGACCACATCGGCGCTCGTGCCGATCGCAGCCGGCGCGTCTTCTTACTGCATTCCGCGGTTTTCACCGGTGGCGATTTCGAAGGCGATCCGGGAAGAGGACATCTCCGTATTTATGGCCATCCCCAGCATGCATGGGGCGCTCTTGCGGTTGAAGTCGGCGCCCGACGATTTGTTCAAGAACGTGTTCCTGCTGGGCAGCGGTGGTGAGCCGTTGGCTGAGAACATTTTTGCGGGCTACAAGAAGCGATTCAACGCACGGTTGCTGCAGGGTTATGGTTTGACTGAAACGTCGCCGGTCTGCACGTTGGAACTTCCGCATCGACAGCGCGACGGTTCAATTGGCAAACCGATTCGCAACGTGCAGATTCGAATCGTTGATGAAAACGGCGCGGATGTTCCGCAGGGACACGAAGGCGAAATCTGGATTAAGGGGCCCAACGTGATGAAGGGGTACCGCGACGATCCGGAATCGACGGCCAACGTGTTGACGAGCGATGGGTGGTTTAAGAGTGGTGACGCGGGCAAGATCGACGACGATGGGTTTGTGTACATCACCGGGCGGATCAAGGAGATGCTCATCGTCGCGGGCGAGAACGTCCATCCGCGCGAGATTGAATCGGTGCTCGAACAGCATCCAGCCGTCGCGGAAGCAGGGGTGATCGGGATGACCGACCCGAGTCGCGGGGAAGTGCCGGCTGCCTTCGTGACGCTTGAAGAGGGGGCGACGGCGACCGAGGTCGAGCTTCGCGATCATGCCCGAAAGAGCCTGGCTGGGTTCAAAGTGCCCAAACAAATCCGCATCCTCGACGAACTCCCCCATGGAGCGACGGGTAAACTGCTACGGCGAAAGCTGGTCGATCTTCTGTAACTTCAATTGCTGCAGTTGTTTATGCTGACTGGATTGTGCGTTCGCGGTGCATCTTGTCAGTATTCGGGCGGTGTTGTAGACTGCTTGGCTCGCTGTGAGAAGTGCGTTGCAGCCGTGCTGCGCGGGATGTGTGGGTTCAAGGATGAGGCCTCGGGCATATGGGTCAGACGATCGACAAAGAGTTGCTTGAGATCCTCGCGTGTCCGGAATCGCACGCGTCGCTGGTGCTGCACGATGGATGGCTTTATTCGACGGACGAGAAGACCCGTCGGCGCTATCCGGTTCGCGACGGGATTCCGATCATGTTGATCGATGAATCCGAAGTTGTGGACGAAGGCGAATTTCGTCGGGTGATGGAATCCGCCAATAAACAGTAAAGACGAATCCGGTCGAACTCAGTCGACCAACGAGTTTTGGTGCAAACCGTTTAGAGACAGGTGATTGAAGAGTTATGGCATTCAACAAGCGCAACAGCAATAGCAACAACAATAACGACGACAATGGTGGTGGTGACAAGAAGAAGTTTGGTTTCCACACTGCCCATCGGTTCCCGAATCGCCGCGGTAAGGATTGGGAAGGCCCGGTGGTCGATTACAAGGAAGTCGATCTGCTGCGTAAGTTCATGACGACCAGCGCCAAGATGATGACGCGCAAGCGTGCGGGCACAAGCTCGCAGGAACAGCGTGCATTGAAGGAAGCGATCAAGCAGGCGCGTTTCATGGCCCTGCTTCCTTACACCAGCACCTAGTCGCCGCGATCACATTTTATCCCAACAACATTCAACCGCGTTCTCATTCGAGGGCGCGGTTATTTGTATGCGCAAACCTGTTTCGCCGACGGGAAGTAGTGGCTGAGGATCTCGGTCAGTTGCTTGCCCGAAAGGCCCATGCCAAGCGCACCCATCTGACACAAGCCCGCACCGTGTCCCCATCCCAAACCATTTAGCGTGATCGACTTCAGCTCGCCCGATTCGCTTTGGTTTTTCTCGACGGCGAACGCACTGCTGTAGAGAAATCCGGGATGCAGCGCGTGGCGGATGTTGTATTCCGGCGTGATGTCGGTTTGGTGCGATTGGTTTTGATCGTCGAGCCAATCGATTCGGACGCATTGCGCTCGGCCAGAGACACCGCGATTGGTCACGGTGAGGTCGACGAGTTTTAAAAGGCGCGCAAGCTGCGAAACGCGATGCGACAATCCCTGCTCCAACTCTTCGCGCGACTGCGTCACCGACCAGCGGTAGTAGTTGTCCGGCTCATCGACATGACCTAGGTATTTTGAATGCACTTCGGGCGGGACGAAACTGGGGCTGCAATAGACATGGGGGGCTAGCTGTTCGCCGGCGCGCAGGTAGGTATCAAAACCCTGTTCGGTCGTCGGGGTGAAGGCGGCTACCGGTTGCGAATCGACCGCGTCGATGATGGATTCAACGCACGGTTTGGAATGACCCCAAACGCTTTCGGGCGTTTCGGAAATCCCGCCGCAGTTTTTCGAGTAAACGGCATCCACGACGCCGTCCTGATCATCGAGAAGCACCAAACCGCGAGATTCGCCAACAGCCCGCCATGCCGCACCGCTCGTGTTGGCGATGCCTTGATAGCGCTGACAGCAGTCGTCGTTGCAGCGGTCGAACGGGTCGGCATCGTGCTTGGATTCCGACAGTGCGAGTAGCCACGATCGCGCGACAACGCACTGCGCTTTGAGAAACTCGACCGGGCAAGCGCCGCTCATCTCAGCCGTGATGACGCCGGCGAGGTATGTTTCAAGCGGTAAAGTGTTGATGAGAATCAGACCGGCTGGGTTTGCGAGAATCTCGGCTGAACCCGCCAACGCCTGATCGCAGCGTTTTTGCCAGTGGAAACCTCGACCGGCGATGATGTCGTGGACGACCATGGCGTCGTCGGCTGACGTGCTTGCTTCCACCGGTTCGATGATGACGGATTTTTCGGCGGATACGTTTTCGTCGCCGGCAGAGACGACCAGCTTTCCGCCGGTGAGGGTCAAGCCGATCTTGGTTTTGGTGAATTCACCGATGCGGAATCCATCAGCGATGAGGTGATGGGGTTGGTCGGGAATGTCGATGCGGATGAACTTTTGGGCGTCCTGCTTGAGGATGATGCCGACACGCACCGACGGTTCGGTGTCGGCTTGTATCGTCCATTCGCGTACGTTTGGTTGTGGCGTCTGTTGGTTGGACATCTTGGGTTCCACGGTGTTCGATTGAATCGCTGTTTGGCGACTGTCGTGAACGTTGGCTTATAACAGTTGCCGGTTCGGTTGGCGACTGCGCGGTTGGGTGTTTAGAATAGCGATCTATGAGTCGCCGAAACAAGCCAGCCGTCCAACGTTACCACGATCGGGTTGCCCGCCGTTACGACGCGTCGTACGACGATGCGTATTGGCGTTTTCACGATGCCCTGACCTGGGATTATCTCAAACCGCACCTGCCAGCCGACTTGTCCATTCCGGTTCTCGATCTCGGTTGCGGGACGGGCAAGTGGGGGCTGAAGCTGTTGACGAGCGGGTACAGCGTGGCCTGCGTGGATATTTCCGGTGCGATGATCGGAAAAGCCAAGCTGGCTGTGGAAGAGCAGGGGCGAACCGATCGGGCGGAGTTTTTTCAAGCCGACCTTTGCGACCTGAGTGAGTTGGCGGATGAGCGGTATTCGTTCGCGGTGGCGATGGGTGATCCGATCGGCTGTGCTAGCAAACCGGGTCGGGCGCTGAAGGAAATCAAAAAGAAGTTGATACCCGGTTCCATTCTGATCGCGACGCTCGACAACAAACTCGGCGCGCTCGATTACTATCTCAAGGAAGGTTCGCCAAAGCAGATGTCCGACTTCATCCGAACGGGCAAGACGCATTGGCTGACCAAGGAAAAAGAAGAGCAGTTCGATATTCACACCTTTACACCGCAAGAAGCCAAGTCGCTCTTTGAGACGGCTGGCTTTGATGTACTGGAAATTCGAGGCAAGACGGTACTGAACTTCAACCAGAAAGCGTTTCGCGGTTTGCTGGACGATTCGGCGAACCGGTTGGAGTGGATGCGGATTGAAAAGAAGCTAAGCCGCGATCCCGATGCGGTGGCGCGGGCGGGGCATTTGCAGATTGTTGCGAAAGCGCCGAGCCGTTAACATGGCGTTGGCAATCAAGTCGCATATGAGCGATCCGCTCAGCCGCGGTGATTGATTTACTTATGACATGAAAAATCGGGCCCCAGGCGGTCGACCGTGCGCGCGGTCGCACTTGCCGCTTTGCAAAAGGAACATCCATGCTCAATCAACTGCTGTCAAAAACGTTGCGAATGTTTGGAATCGGTATTCTGCTCGTCGGACTCGCGGGATGCGACATCATCCCCGATGGCGATGGTGGGAATGACGGCGGTAACGATGGCGGGAATAACGGTGGAAACGACGGCGGGCAGAATGGCAATGAGACCGATCTGTCGACGATTACATTTGAAGCCGCGACCGGTTTTCCGGAAGACGACACCGATGTGACGTTTGAAGTGGATGGCAGAAGCATCGATTTCACCGGTGGGTTTGCGATTCGTCGCGGGATTCCGGCGCTCTATGGCGAGGGTTCGCGGTCGTGGATGATCAACTCGTCGATGGATGCGGGGCGAATTGACCTTGCGGGTTTGAATGTTGTCAAAGCCCGGTTCTTCTGGGGTCGACTCGAAGGCGAAGATCCCGCACAGCTGACCTTTACCGATAGCGCCGGCACAACGTCGTCGCCGATTGCGGCGATCGCCGTACCGGTCAACGATGCCACGGTCGAGATCGAAGCGCCGGCAGGTACGACCATCGAGCGCATTGACATTGCGTTTAACGATGGCGCGGCAGACAACGTCGAGTCTGCATTGGACTCGCTGATCTTGACGGTCTCTGAATAACGAACAGTTTCGCACACAACGCGTTGGCTGCATGCACCGACGCGCACGCATAGAAGGTAACAACGATGGGTTGTACCGAAGCGCTTGCCAGTGAAGGCCTCATCGCCCGGCGGATGCCCGGTTTTGAGGTGCGCCCCCAGCAACTCGAAATGGTCGAGGAAGTGGCGCGGGCGTTTGATGAGCGCGAGCATTTGCTCATCGAAGCCGGGACCGGTGTGGGCAAGAGTTTTGCCTATCTGCTTCCGGCGATCGAACGCGTGACGGAGTATGGCGATCGCGTCGTCGTGTCGACGCACACGATTGCGCTTCAGGAGCAGTTGTTCGAGAAGGACATTCCATTTCTGGCGTCGGTTCTGCCCGATGAGTTCTCGGCAGTTTTGGTCAAAGGCCGCTCAAACTACATCGGGCTTCGGCGTTTGGCGCAGGCGAGTCGGCGTCAGGATCTGCTTTTTCAATCCCGCGAACACGTTGAATCGCTCTGGCAAATCGAGGATTGGGCGTACAAGACGACCGATGGATCGTTGGCTGACCTTCCCGTCGCCCCGCCGTATCCGGTTTGGGAGCGGGTCAAGAGTGAACACGGCAACTGCATGGGTCGGCGATGCAACTATTACGACAAGTGCCACTATCAGCAGGCGCGTCGTCGGGCGCGTCATGCGAAGCTTCTCGTGGTCAATCACGCGCTCTTCTTTGCGGACCTGGCGCTGCGGCGGGCGGGAGCGGGCGTGCTTCCGGATTATGATTTTGCCATTCTCGACGAAGCCCACACGATCGATTCGGTTGCGGGCGATCACTTCGGGATTCACCTGACGAATTCGCAGATTCGGTACCTGTTGACCAGCCTCTACAACGATCGCACCAAACGCGGTTTGCTTGCAGGCTTTCATGCGGAGTCGGCTGTCCGCGCGGTGCGGGCTGCTTATGACAGCATGGAGCAGTTTTTTGATGAGTTGCGTAATTGGCAGCGCAGTCATGGCCGCTCCAACGGGCGTTTGGTTGAACCGCCGCCGGTGCGCAATGGTCTTAGTGATGCGCTTCGGGAGTTGAATCGTCGCCTTCGGGCGGTTCGCAGCCAGATTGAAGAAGAAGAGGATCGCTTCGAGATCAACGCCCACATGGATCGGGTCAGCAGTTTCGCGGAACTGTTGGAAGAAACAATTGAGCAGCAACACGACGATTGGGTTTATTGGGTTGAACTTGAAGACCGTCGCGACGGGCGGGTTGCGCTGCATGGGCGGCCTATTGATGTCGCGGCATCGTTGAAAGACACGCTATTCAGCACGGTGCCCAGTGTGGTCATGACCAGTGCGACGCTGACGGTGAATCCGAGTGATGCGTTCGGTTACATGCGCAATCGCCTTGGGTTGTCGGACGTGTCGCAGGCGTCGCTCGGTTCGCCGTTTGATTATGCCGAGCAGGTGAAGGTCTACGTCGAAAAGGACATGCCAGAACCATCGTCGATGGACTACGCAAATGCCGTCTGCGATCGCATCGAAAAGTACATCAAGATGACGGACGGCAGGGCGTTTGTGTTGTTCACCGGTTATGACCTGATGAATCGATGCGCCGAAGCATTGGCCGACTTCTTTGCCGATCTCGACATCGAGTTATTGGTTCAGGGGCAGGGGATGTTGCGCTCGACGCTGCTGAATCGGTTCCGCGAGTCGGAGCGAAGCGTGATCTTCGGGACGGATAGTTTCTGGACGGGCGTGGATGTGCCGGGCGATGCGCTTTGCAACATCATCATGACGCGCTTGCCGTTCGCCGTACCAGACAGGCCGGCGATCGAAGCACGGATCGAGCAGATTCGTCGACGCGGTGGCAATCCATTCATGGAGTTTCAATTGCCCGAGGCGATTTTGAAGTTTCGCCAGGGCTTTGGCCGACTGATCCGAGCCAAGACGGACCACGGCATCGTGGTCATTCTCGACCCGCGCGTCGTGACCAAGCAGTATGGCCGATCATTTCTCAAAGCGCTTCCCGAGTGCGAAGTCATCATCCAATCAAGCGCCAATCCCGACGAATTGTCGATGCATGCCGACTAGGGTATTCCCAATCCAATCGTAGCGGAGCGACAGCGTCGTCATTTCCGTGCGGGGCCGTCATTCCCGCGCAGGCGGGAATCCAGGGGCGAAACGAAGTCCATCCAGGTGCGTACCGGCGCCCGTGCGCTGAAAGGTGGACGAGCAAAGCGCCGCGCTTGGATTGAGATCGCGAGAACTTACTTGGCGTGTTTCTGCAGATAAACCTGAATCGAATGGGCGAGGCCCGGATGGCGCATGCCGGCTGCCTGCGCCTGGGTGAGCGCCTCTTCCGCCGAGCACTTTCCTGTTGCGCCGAGATACAGACCGAACATTCCGCCCGAGCGGTTGGCTGACGCGCATTGCAGGAGCACGCGCGTGTCTTTGATCTCGTTCATGGTCTTAAGGAACTGATCGGCTTGCTCGTCGGTCATCTCGTTCGACATCATGGGAATGTGGTGGTACGTCATGCCGGCGCTTTTGACGGCTGCGACGTAGTCGGGATCGACTTCTTCATTGCGTCGCAGATCGATGATATCGGTGACGCCTTCCGATTTGACGAATTCGATGCCGCGTTCGTCTGCGGCTCCTGAGATCAGAATGTCGCCGGCGCTTTTTAAGTTGACGATTCCCGGTACGTTCATTTGTTGAACCTCTGCGTTGGGTCGATGGCATCCGCCTGCCAGAATTCCGAGCGAAACGATCAGTAGTCCGAGCGTCTTTACGTCTGCGTTTTGTCTCATGATCACCGTCTGGTTGAAGATTTGATTCGTTCTGGTGACTGGATGTTATGGAGACGGCGCGATCAGGCAACCGTGTTGTCGCGTCTCCGGGGTGTTTCGTGAAATTGCGCGGTGGGCAATTGAGGGTGGCGATGGCTTGGGGCGTGGCGGGGGGAACGTCCCCTTCTGCGGCTGGGGTCAGGGGGGGTGTGTGGTGGTCAAGCCGCAGAAGGGTCCCCAATCAAGCGTCTCTAGGCGGGAGACGCGGTTCGTGATGGGTGGTGCCATCACTTAGAAGGAGGAACTGACTGTGTGACGTCTCTAACCCGCCCAAGGGCGGGTGGGCATACTTGGAAGAAGCGTTGCCCAATCTAGCTACTAAGCATACTATATAGTTTAGTAACCAAATCAAGCATTATTTGGGTTTGGGTGAAGATTTTATGGTGCGAAGTGTTTTGAGAAGTTCGTTGATTGAGCGATAACTAGCCGATACTATTAAGGTTAGTAACCCCCATGACTGATTTGGAGCGACCGTAATTATGGCCAAGATGCCGAAAAACCTGACGCCACTTGAATCTTTGATAATGGATGTGGTGTGGGACGAGGGCGAGGTCACCGTGCGCAAAGTGCAGGATGCACTGAAGGACAAGCGGGACCTGGCTTACACGTCGGTTCTCACGATGATGCAGGTCTTGGAAAGAAAGGGATTTGTGGGTTCGCACCGGGTTGGCCGGGCGAATGTCTATGAACCGACGGTCAGCCGTGCGAGATTTGGCTTGCGTGGGGCTGTCAATATCGTCAATGATTTCTTTTCAGGATCGGTTCCGGCGATGCTTTCGCACTTTGCGGAAACGGATCGATTGTCGGAACGTGACTTGCGCGAGTTGGAATCCATTGTCGAGCAAGCCCGACTCAAGAGGGTGGACGGCGCACAGGCGTAAATCCTTCGGGGCTGTTTGGTGTGTGGTGCATCGCCTTTGGGGAACGTCGATTTGAAGTTGTCGCCGTCTGTCGTAAGCCAACGTGTTTTGTTGTGTCTGTGTTGGAATGGAATCTTGCGCAGGATCGAGAGTAAACTGAGCGTGGATATTTTCTAAATCCCCAGGCGTGTGGCCTCTATCAGGATGCCCAACAGTGCAAGACTCCCTGGTCAACTACCTGATTCCCAACCTGGCGATCGCCAGCCTGGAGTTCCTGTTGGTGGGATTCCTGGTGGTTTGTTTGTTGGCGATTCGCCCGGGTACTTCACCGCTTTGGCGTCGTCGGATCTGGTTGCTGGCGATGCTCAAACCGTTCGCGACGGTGGTGACGGGATTCTTTCCCGGACTGATTCATCTCCCATCCTTTTTGACGGCCGGCAATTTTCTGGGCGATCTGCTCTCTCCGCATGTGGCTGGCGACAGCCTGTTGGCTGACGGCGGATCCGGAGCCGTGTTCCTCAAGGTTGTTGCGTACCTTTGGCTCTTCGGGACCGGGGTGATGCTGTACATCCTCTGGCGGCGGGCGATTGTCAGCAACCAGATGATCGAAGATGCCGCGGATCGTGGTTACATCCTCAAGCCGTCGAGCGTGAAGGTGCTCGATCCGACGCTCGATGTTTCGCCCAATGCCCGCATCATCATCACGCCCGATGAATCGGGGCCTGCCACCCTTGGCGCTTGGCGCTCGGTTGTGGTGATCCCTGAGAATCTGCTTCCATGGGTGAACGAACACCGCGACCCGACGCAGTTGGAGCGTGATCGATTCCTGCAAGTGCTTCGACACGAGTTGTCGCACCTTGCGCGGCGCGATGATCTCGCGACGATGTTGGCCGCGATTACCGTGGCGTTCTTCTGGTTTCATCCGATCGCCCATTGGGCCTATAGTCGCGTTCGAATCAACAACGAGCTTTGCTGCGACATGCAGGTGGTCGAGAGCGGTGTGTTGCCTTCGGATTATGTGAACACGCTGATGAATGTCGTGTCCGGTCAGTTTGCCCGCAAAGGTTTTTCGATGGGGATTCTGGGAGACGCGAGCTCAGCCGGTGTGTTGCGGCGGCGCTTGCACTTCTTGCTTTCTGACGAAGTGGAAAAGAGTGCAGCCGACCGTTCCAAGTGGGGCTATTTCATGGTGGCGATCATGTTGTTCACGCTGCCGCGGCTTATTGCCCCGACCCAGTCCACCGTTGAAGTGTTCGATGCGAGCGGTCAGATTGTGCGCGTGACGATTGAAGAGTTGTCGCAGAATCCCGGAGTTTTCCAGATCGTCGAACCCGGTCAGACGCATCGATTGGTTGGGTCTGACGCGCAGTTCGCTCAGGGCGCAGTCGGCGGTGAAGCTGACGAAGGCGTCAACGGTCAAGCGATTCCGGCCAACGAACTGGCGATGGGTGACATCGAATCCGATGCGCCTCCTGCCGCAGACCCTGCGAACGATGCGGATTCACTGGGCGGTGATATGCCTGAAGATGGCGAGATGCTGGCCAACGCATCCGACGACGATCGCGAGATCGAAGACAAGACCGAAGAAGCGCCGTCGAAGCCGCGGCAGTCTTCGGGCGGACGTCCCTGGTCCGTTGGCGGCTTGAGCGAGCCGACGCCTCCGGATACGCCCATTCTCCCGACGCCCTAACCCGGTCAGGCCTTTCCTTTCCTGGGAATTCCCTAGCCCCTGTTTCAAGACCACAAGCCGGTTTTTCAGGTCGGCGGCACCCTTGCGGTGGCTCTCCATGCTGGGGGCAGCACGGCGGTTCTTGTTCGGCTTATAGCGATATCAATCCAAGCGTGGCGACTTGCTCGGCCACTCTTCGCAGCAGGGGGGCCGGTACTTACCTGGATGGACATCGTTTTGCCCCTGGATTCCCGCTTTCGCGGGAATGACGGTGCTTGCGCGCCGGTACGGTTGGATTCAAGGTGTCCCAGGAATGCCCTGGCCGGGCTTGACTTTACTATGTGAAAGTCTACACTGTTCCAAGGTAAAGCATGGCGAAGAAAATGACGACAAGCAGAAAAGACCCGCCCGCCGAGGTGAACGCGGAAGCCGAGGCATTGCTGCGGGCGATTCTCTCGCTTCGGCACATGGGCGAAGCCCGGCGATTCTTTCGCGATCTGCTCACCGACGACGAGTTCGACATGCTCGGGCGACGCTGGAAGGTGGTGTCGATGTTGGCCAACGGTGATTCGTATCGCCAGATCGAAGAGGCGACGCAGATGAGCTCGCGGACCGTGGCGCGGATCGCCAAGTGGCTTAAAGAAGGTCCGGGCGGGTATCGCATCATTCTGGAGCGATCCAAGTAGCGGTTAACGGTATCGAAGGTTTGAACTTGTATGAAACGCATCACACAAAAAATCAGGTTGGCGGTTCCCAAGGGGCGTCAGCAGGACGAAATCGTCGGGTTGCTCGCCGACGCGGGACTTTCGATATCAGCCAGCGCCAAGGGGTATCGTCCGGCATGCAGCGACGAGCGCTTTGAGGTCAAGCTGTTGAAAGCGGCCAACATTCCCAAGCTCGTCGAATACGGCGCGCACGATCTGGGCATGACCGGGTTCGATTGGATTGAAGAGACCGATGCGGATGTAGCCGAGCTTTTGGACACCGGTTTGCTGCCGGTGCGACTGGTGTCGGCGGCTCCGAAAGGCAGCGATCCGTTTGCATCGGAAAATGGCCAGTCGCTCATCGTGGCGTCGGAATACGAAAACATCACGCGAAAATACATGGAGCGCAAAGGGTGCGCGTATCGCTACCTGCGAACGTATGGGGCGACGGAAGTTTTTCCACCAGAAGATGCCGACCTGATCGTGGACAACACGGCCACCGGGTCGGCGCTGCGATCCAATGGGTTGGAGGTGGTCGATGAGATTTTGCAATCGAGTACGCGGATCATCGCCTGCAAAGAGACGGTGGCTGACCCTGCGCGGCGCGAAGTGATCGACGAAGTGGTCATGCTGGTATCGAGCGTGCTTGAGGGGCGGCGTCGGGTGCTCTTGGACATGAATGTCAGTGCCGACGCGATCGATCGGGTGATTGAGTTGTTGCCGGCGATGAAGTCGCCCACGGTTCAGCCGCTTCGGGGCAATGGTGGGTTCGCGGTGCGGGTGGCTGTCTTGCGGAGTGAGGTGCCCAAGGTGCTGCCGGCTGTCTTGCGGGCAGGTGCGACGGACGTGCTGCAGACCGCCCTGCAGAAAGTTGTGGCGTAGTCGGCTGATATTGGGAATGGGAAGAAACGGTTCGTTATGGTTCGCATTTTAGATAGCCAATCGCAGGATGGTTTGATTCCGGATTCGATTCGTCGGGTGGATACGTCGGCGACGGAAGCTGCGGACACTTGTCGCGACGTGATTGAAAACGTGCGGACGCGCGGTGACGAAGCCCTTTTCGATTACACGCGTCAATTCGACAAGGTTGATCTGACGTCGTGCGGGCTGCGTGTCGGCAAGGATGAGTTCGCAGCGGCTGAGGAAAATCTCGATGCCGACATGCGTGCGGCGCTGGCCCACGCGATCCGAAACATCAATCGGTTTCACACGCAGCAGATGCCAGCGGACGAGCCGATGATGGAAGTCGAGCCGGGGGTCTGGTGTGGCGATCGATGGACGCCGCTCGATTCGGTTTGTCTGTATGTACCGCGTGGGCGTGGCGCGTTTTCGTCGGTGATGTGCATGCTCGGGGTGCCAGCCGTCGTTGCGGGGGTGGAGCGAATCGTCGTATGCACGCCGCCCGGACCCGATGGTCGGGTCGACGATGCCACGCTGGTTGCGGCCAACCTGATTGGCATCGATTGTGTATATCGCATCGGTGGAGCGCAGGCGGTGGCGGCGATGGCTTATGGCACCGCGACGATCGAACCGTGTACGAAAATTGTTGGACCGGGCAACGTGTATGTCTCTGCCGCCCGTCAATTGCTGAGCGATCGGATTGATCCCGGTTCGCCGGCTGGCCCGAGTGAATCGATCGTGCTGTGTGACGCGGGCATCAATCCGGATAACGCGGCATGGAATCTTCTGATCGAAGCCGAGCATGGCGAAAATTCGTGCGCGGTCATGGTGACGCACGATGGCGTGTTGGCTCGGCAGGTGGCAGGTGCTGTCGCGAAGAAGATCGAGTTGATGAGTCCGCAGCGGCAGGCATTCGCGTCGCAAGTGCTCGAAGAGAACGGCGGAATCGTCGTGACGACATCGCTGGAGGAATCGGTGGCGTTTGTGAATGCGTTTGCGCCGGAGCACTTGGCTATCATGTCCGATCGCGGCGACGAAATCGTCAAGTCGATTCGCAATGCCGGCGAGATTTTGATTGGCGATTATCCGATCATCAGTCTCGGTAATTATGCGATGGGGTTGAATGCGATTCTGCCGACCGGTGGGCGGGCGATGACGCGGTCGTGCGTTTCGGTGCTGGATTTTCTCAAGCGATCGTCGGTGGGAAAAGTTAATCGCGAAGGATTCGGGGCAATCGGTGATGTCGTCTCGGTGATGAGTCGCGACGAAGGTTTTAGTGCGCACCATCTCGCCGTTGAGAACTGGTCCTGATCGCAGCGCGTTTTGCGGCTAATAATCGGACGTGTTGAACTGTTTGAATTGATATGAACATGAAGAACGAAATCAAGCCAACATTTTCGCCCTTGCAGGTGTCGCGCCGGACGGCAGAGACGGAGTTTTCGCTGACGCTGTCGCCGCGTACGGGGGCGTTTGATTCGCTGGACATTCCCAACCGGTTGTTGTCGCACTTTGTCGATCACTTTTCGCGCGGTTCGGGGATCGTTGCGTCCACCGCTCAAGCAGATTGGCCCGGTTCGTGGCAGTTTGATCATGTGCTTTGCGAAGACATGGGTCAGTTGCTCGGTGCCGGGGTGGCTGCGATCGCGCGGGAACGGACGGATGCGGTTGGCATCATCGGGCGTGCGTCGTGTTCGGGGGTGATGGATGACGCGTCGGCATCGGTTGAGATCGGATTGGAGTCGCGGCCGCGATGCACGTGGTGCGTTGAACCGGGGCTCGACATCGATGGGTTTGTCGATTCGTGGTACGCGGCAGACGGAACGCAAGCCGGTCAGTGTTTCGGAACGAATCTGCGACAATTCCTGGATGGATTTGCGCTGGGCAGTGGGGCGACGTTGATGGTTTCGGTGCGGGCTGGGACGAATCTGCACCACGTGTATGAAGTGATTTTCCGGGCGCTGGGGGATGCGGTCGGGGTGGCGCTGGGGACGAGTGTCCGGCTGCCCGGTGATGGCAGCGGGTTGGCTGGTCCGCCGCGCTATGAAACCAAAGTGATTAAGAAGAAGTGAGAGTAACGCCCATGCGACCCAACCCTTTGCTCATACTCGATGCCGACGGCGTGTTCATGGATGAGATGCCGTATTGGAATACGGCGCTCGTGACCATGATGCACCGTTTTGGCATGTCGTGCGGTGCGCCTGCCCGATGGGAGTCGTTGAGTTCGGCTTGCTTTGTGGACGATTGCGTGCAGGGCGTGACGAAGGGACGCGGCTGCAATTCGAACTGGGATCTTGCGGCTGTGATGATTCGGGCGGTGGAAGACGATTCCCGCCGAGCCGCGCTCCTGGGCGAACTGAATTCCAGGCGCTATGCGGGCTTTGCGACGCGTCTCAAGCGCGGGATGGAAGCACTTTGGCGCGAGGGCGAAGTTTCGGACCCGTTGAATCGATTCGGTATCGAGCGCAGCGGTGCGTTCTTTCAGGAAGTCGTCGCTGAATTTCAACTTATCTTTGAAGAATCGGACGAGGTTGATTGGGCGCGGATTGGCTGGTCGTTTGAACGACAGGTACCGGTCCTTCCCGCCAATGATTTGCGCGCGTTGTTTGAGCGATTGAAGGGAGCCGGATACACGCTGGGCGTTTGTACGTCGCGGGCGGAGTCGGAAACGGTTGAGCCGATGTCACATCTTGGCATTCTTGATTGTTTCGATCGGGACCGCATCGTGACCAACGACCAAGCCGTCGCGGCAGAGGCGCGTTTGAGTCTGTCACACCTGGCCAAGCCGCACCCGTTTCCGCTGCTTTGTGCGGCGCTGGGTTTTGAGACGGCGATCAAGGCGTGTCGAAGTGGCGCCGTTGATTCGACGGCAGCGGTACGGGACGTTGTTTACGTTGGCGATGCGCCGGCAGACTTTGAAGCCGCTCAGCGGGCGCGGGCGTTGGGATTGGCGGTGACCTATGTGCATATCGATTCGGGTTTGTCGCCGGAGGACGTGCGGGAAGCGATCGCGGGCAGTGCGTTGACGGGTCTGGTGGCGCCGCGACTGGCTGACTGCGAAATGTGGCTTTCGGGTTGCGCCGGTTGCGTGGAAAGTCGGGCATGATCGGCGTCGTGGACTATGGTGCGGGGAACATGCAGAGCCTCGCCAATGCGCTTGACCACCTTGGTATGGCTTGGCGATTGGCCGAGTCGGACGCGGACTTTGCCCAATGCGATCGGGTGATTCTACCGGGCGTTGGGCATTTTCAATCGGCGATGCAGACGCTCGTTGAGACCGGGCAGGATCGACGGTTGGCAGCTTTTGCGGATTCGGGTAAGCCGCTGTTGGGTATCTGCCTTGGGGCGCAGTTGCTGCTTGAATCCAGCGAAGAGTCGCCGGGTGTTGACGGTTTGGGTTTGATTCCCGGCGCTGTGGTTCGGCTGGTGACGGAAACGGTTCCGCACATGGGTTGGAATCGCGTCCGCCCGACGCGCGAATCGCCGATTTTTGACGCAGGTGAGCGCGATGCGCACTATTACTTCGCGCACAGCTACGTTTGCGACCCCGTGTCGGCTGACCATCGACTGGCTGTGACACAATGTGGCACTTCGGAGTTCTGCGTCGCCGTCGGTCGCGACAATGTTCGAGGCGTTCAGTTCCATCCGGAAAAGAGTGGAACGGTTGGCTTGCAACTGCTCGAAAGGTTCGCGCGATGTTAGCCCGGCGAATCATCCCATGTCTCGACATTCGCGAAGGGCGCGTGGTCAAGGGCGTTGCGTTTAAGAATCTGCGCGATGCGGGCGATCCGGTCGAACGGGCTCGGGCGTACATGGCCGGCGGGGCTGACGAGCTTTGCTTTCTCGATGTCACCGCGTCGATTGAAGATCGTCCGCTTCTGATTGACTTGATCCGAAAATTGTCGAAGGTTTTGTTTATTCCGTTTACGGTGGGCGGCGGTGTGCGGAGCGTGGACGATGCGAAGGCGCTCTTGCGGGCGGGTGCGGATAAAGTTGGTGTGAATACTGCGGCTGTGACGCGTCCGGCGTTGATCGCGGAGTTGGCCCGGCAGTTTGGCAATCAATGCGTGGTGCTTTCGATTGACGCATTGGGGCAGGGCGAAGACGCGATGGTCACGACGCACGGTGGGCGCGAAGTGACGGATCGAACTGTTTGCGATTGGGCGCGGGAAGCGGTCAAACTCGGTGCCGGTGAGATTTTGCTAAACTCGGTGGATGCCGATGGTGCGCGAAGCGGGTTCGCGACGGCGTTGGTTGAACGTGTGATCGATGCGGTGTCGGTTCCGGTGATTGCGTCGGGCGGCGCGGGCAGTGCGGCTGACTTTGTGGAGCTGTTTACGAAGACGCGGGCACACGCGGGGTTGGCTGCTTCGATTTTTCATGACGGCTCGACCACGCCCAACGATGTGAAGAAAGTGCTGCAAAACAAGGGGATTGAGGTGCGGCTTTGATTATTCCAAGCATAGACATTTCAGGCGGGAAAGCCGTTCAGCTTCGTCAGGGGCGCGACTTGCATCTGGTCGATAACCGCGATCCGGTGGACTTGGCGCGGATGTTCAACCGCTACGGTCCGGTGGCTGTGGTCGATCTCGATGCGGCAATGAGCAAGGGGAGCAACACGGATCTGATCGAAGCGTGCTGTCAGGTGGCGGAGTGTCGCGTTGGCGGTGGAATCCGCAGCGCTCAGGATGTGCGCGACTGGATCAAACGCGGTGCACAGAAGGTTGTCATCGGGACGATGGCGTCGGTGGAATTCTTCCAACAGTTTCCGCGCGGGTGGTTGGTGGCTGCGATCGATAGCAAGGGCGAGAAGGTCGTTGATTCGGGATGGACGCGCGACACAAACGCGAATCTGTTTGATCGGGCGAAAGAGTTAGCCCCCTATTGCAGCGAGTTTTTGTTTACGCAGGTGGAGCGCGAGGGAATGCTGGCGGGCGTTGATCTTGAGCGGGCGCGGCAGCTTCGTGAACTTGTGGATGTGCCCATCACGGTCGCGGGCGGAATTCGGCATGCGGCTGACGTTGTCGAGTTGGTGCAAGCCGGTTTCAGCGCGCAGATCGGACGGGCGCTCTACGAAAGCAAACTGGACCTAGCCGACGCCTGGGTGCGAGGCGTTGCGTTTGATGCGCATGGTCTGATTCCGACGATCGTGCAGGATGCGCGCACGGGCGATGTGTTGATGCTGGCCTACAGCAATGCCGAATCGCTGCATGCGGCACTGGCCGAAGGTGTTGGATGCTTCTGGTCGCGGTCGCGCAAGAAACTTTGGCGCAAGGGGGAAACGTCGGGCCACACGCAGAAGCTGGTGTCGGCTCGGTTTGATTGCGATCGCGATGCGATTCTGTTTCGCGTGGAGCAGGTTGGTCCGACGTGTCACACGGGTTCGCCGACGTGTTTTGGGCCGCGAACGTTTGATACCTGCGTCGAGGTGCATCGCACGCTGCAGGATCGGTTCGAAGCGCTGGCTAAGGCGAAGAAACCGAGCTACACGCAGAAGTTGCTCTCCGATCCCGAGCTGCTCGCTGGCAAGCTGCGTGAGGAAATTGAAGAGGTGATCGCGTCTCCCGACCGGGCGAACATGCGCTGGGAGTGTGCCGACGTGCTCTATCATCTCTGCGTGAAGATGGTGGCTGACGGAGTGACGCCCGAGCAGGTGGCAGCTGAGCTTCGAAGCCGCATCAAGCCCGAATAGGCCCGTTTTGCCCATCGACGTGCGATTTGCCCGCGTCCGGTTGGCTGGGTTGACCCTTTGATCCGCAACTCCTAGATTACCCGCCCGACGACTCATTTTTTACGGCATTTTTGGGGTCGAATCGGGCTTGGATTCCCATGGTAACGATGCTGGCGGGCGGTTCGGCTTTGCCGGTTTGAATCGACAAGGAGCGAGTTTTGGAAAAGACACTGATTATTCTCAAACCGGATTGTGTGCAGCGGCGACTCATTGGCCGGGTGATTCAGCGCTTTGAGGACAAGGGGCTGACGCTTTCGGGCATGAAGCTCATGCAGATCGAAAAGTCGCTGGCAGAAAAGCACTATGCCCCGCACGTTGGCAAGCCGTTCTACCCCGGTTTGATCGAGTACATCACCAGCGGTCCGGTGGTGGTGTTGGCGCTGGCTGGTCCGAATGCGATCACCGTGTCGCGTAAGTTGATGGGTGCGACCTTCGGGTTCGACGCCGAGCCGGGCACCATTCGCGGCGACTTCGGTATCAGCAAGACCTTCAACCTGATTCACGGTAGCGATGCGCCCGAGACAGCAGAGACGGAGATTGCGCTGTACTTTGCACCGGGTGAACTGCTCGATTATTCGACGGCGGCTGAGGGTTGGACGAGCAAGCCGAACGAAGTGTAGTTGTCATTCGCGATCGCCTGACGCGATTTCGATCCAGGGGTGGCGTTACTTCGATTTGTCGCTGCGCCGGACGGTGGTTGGTCCTTATCAACCTTGGTTTTGCTTGCTCCTGGATTCCCGCCTGCGCGGGAATGACGACCTTGCTTTCCCCTGGATTCCCGCATGCGTGGGAATGACGACTTGGCGGGTTTGCTAGTTCGGTTGGATGTAGTCCGTATACGCCCGATCGCTCCAGAAGGGGGCGACGCGATCTTCCCACTTGCTGCCCAAGGTTAGGGCGTGGATGAATCCATTGCGCTCGACCATGACGGTGTGGAGGATTTTCTTTTCGGGGTTGTCGATCTGGACGAGTTCAAGTCGATTGTCCGCACTGCGGAAGCGCTTGAACGACTCCAGCTTTTCCTCTTTGAGTTTGAACGGGTCGGTAAAGAACGTCTTCATGTCTTCCGTTCGTCGGAACGTGCCACCGGTGGCGCTGACGATCGGCTTGCCGTTGAACTTCACATCGCGATCGTCATATGAGTACGCGCCAAGGGCGTGTTTCGCGTCGGCATTCAGCCACGTTGCCAGTTTCTTGCCGTGTTTTTCCTCGTCGAATCCGTAGTTGGCATCGAGCCAGATGAATCGTGTGACCCAGTTGGGGATGGGGTCGCTGGCTTCGATGAATCCGAAGAGAAAACTACCGCCGCCACTGTGGGCGGTCAGTTCGACGGTGCATTCCAACCCTTCAAATCGCTTGCGCAATGCCTCAATGATCTCGACAATTCGGGCGTTGCTGTTTTCCTGGGTGCGTCGCCAGTGGGGCCAACTGCGTTTCTCGGCTTGTAAGTAGGCGACGACGAGGTTGCAGTCGTCGAGTGTGTTGCGAAGGACGCGGGTCTGCGCGCCGATGTGCTGGATGTTGTAGTGCCAGTCGAGACCTTCGGTCATTTGTTTGCCGACGGTCTGGTCGATGGTGTTGCCATTGGGGAGCGCGAAGATCACGAGGCGCACCGGCTTGCTTGCGTCGAACTTGTCAGCCGCGGGTGCGTTGATTTGCACGATGACCTCGGGATCGATGGTCAGGTCGAGGATTTGTTCGTCGTAGTGCGGACTGACGGTGAACCCGGGGAGCTTGTGCGGGTCGGCTGCTCTTGTGACCGGCGCTACGGTAAGGAGCCCGATGATACAAAACGCGTGGATCAAGAGTTTCTTTTGCATGATAGCCAGCGAGTTTGCTTTCGATCGGGCTGAAGGTCAATAGCTTGGCGACGTCAGGACGCCCTCGTCGCTGATGAGTACGTTCAGCTGCGGGTCGGCGAGCACCTGCGCGACGGGCATTTCGACGCCATCGACGATCATCGTTTTATACACCAGCCGAATACCGTGGCTGTAGTCCGCGTAGAAATCCACGTGCCCGAGGTACAGCGGTTGAATGGGCGAGCCGTTGAGCTGATGCCAGCCGTAGATCGCGACCTTGTTCGGGTTTGCGGGCAGTTGCGTGGTGATGACCACGTCTTTCTTGATGCCGCCGATGAGGTTGGTCAGCGGCAGTGCGCCCTGTTGTCCTTCGACGATGCGATGGTGCCGCAGCATGGTGGTCATGCGGGCGATGTCGGTGGTCGTGGGGCTGATGGGTTGCGGCGCGAGTTTGGTTGTCGCTTGCGTGTAGATGTCGTTGACCATTCGGCGCGTGGGCAGCAGGCAGTCGAACGCGTCGGCGATTGGCTGGGCGATGAGCGGGCTCATGGGCATGCGCACGAAGTCGCGCTCGATGCCGGCGGCTAGGTAGTCGTTGGACACGAAGTATGTCGCGTTCACCGTATTGCTGGCGATGACGCGGCTGACGTTGATCGGTACAAACTCGCGGAGGAATCCGGGGACGTTGCCCGACGTGATTTCGGCGAGGATGCGGGCTTCGCGATCGACGCGCGACAGGCCGGCGATCTCCGCGGCTAGTTGCGTACCGGTCGGTGCGCCAGCAGGTCTTGGCGGAATGGCTGAGATGGTCAGCGATCGTTGGAACGCAGAGAAGTCGGCTAAGTCGACCGAATCATCGCCGCCGTTGTCGAAGGCTTGCAGACAAAGGGCTTCACACGGGTTCGATGGGTTGGTCAATAGAATGTCCGGACCGGCGAGGCAATCGACGAATCCGTCAAAGTCGGTGAGGTCCACGTCGCCATCGTCATCGAAGTCGCCATCCGAAAGCGTTTCGCAGGTGTCGAGGAAGTCGTTGCTGTTGCAGTCGAGTTCGGGGTCGGCTGCGATCTCTGCAAAATCGGGTTGGGCGTTGTTGTCGCAATCGGGGGCGACGACGCGGACGTTGTCGAAGAGGGCGAAGGTATCGGTGGCTGGGCTGGCGATCGAGGTGAACGTGTCCATCAATCCGAGCATGATGGCCCCAGGCGCGATGTTGGGTTCTTCGCGAATAGCGAACAGTCGCCCGTTGATGTGCCACTCGAGCACGCCGGCGATGTACGACACTTCGACTTCGACCCAGTGCTTGCCCGGTGCGCCTTGCGATTCGTACGTGGGCGAGGTGAAGAACGTCTGGTAGAAGACGTCGGTGTGGTTGCGGCTGATGGCTGAGAGCGTTGATTCATCGACAGAAAGCAGTTGCGCACCGCGGTAGGCGCGGTAATCGTTGCTGTCGCCGCCTTCACCGGTGATGCCGAACCAATGGCCGTCACTCGTCGGGCTGTTGGCCCAGACCGATTGCGCGGCTGAATGACCGACGCCGATCAGGGCGAATTGCGTCGAGCCGGTGCCACCGCCCGCGCCACCGTTGTAATTAAGCCACATGTCAAAGCGCAGAATGTAGTCGCCTTCAAACGTCATCGAGTTCAGATACGCATTGACCGCATCGAGTGCGGGGGTTGCATCGGTGCTGTTGACGGTGAGGTGCATGCCGATGGTTGTCCCGCCCGTGGTGTTCGGAGCCGGCGCGATCCCGCGCGTGCTGTAGTCGAAGGCGAAGTCGGCGGTGAAGTCGCCGCCATCGCTGATCGTGGACCAGTGGGCGGCTGACGTTCCGCTGTCAAAGTCGTCGGCAAAGAGCGTGACGTCAGCGGCGTGGCTGGTTGACTGGACTGCGAAGATGATGGTCAATGCGACGATTGCCATCAGCCGGTTTCGTATGCTTGGTGTTGTGGGCATCAAATCGAATCCCTGGGCCGTGAGACATAAGATATCGGTCCTCCAGTATAGCGAATCTGGCCGGGTGAATTGCAACCAATCCGCGGGCAAAGGCGACTTCGGCCAGCGGAAAGACGGGCTTTTAGAAAATCGCGAATCGTGACGGCGTGAGGTTTGGCCCGTGCCAGAGACCAGGGGGCCTCTGTGCAGGCGGAATTATTGGACACTTCCTTGTCGGGGCGATGTCGTGGATCAAAAAAACAAGTCGGTTTGGTTTTGAGTCGATGCACATGCGTACCGAGTTGCTGGGGTATTTTCTGCACAGGCCTCACAATTGCATCAGGGGACAATCGGAACTCGACTATGAATTCTCGCAGTGCGTTTACATTGGTTGAAGTGCTCATCGTGGTGATCGTGATTGGTATTCTTGCAGCGATCGTTGTGCCACAGTTTGCGAACGCAACGACAGAAGCGGATCACATCGCAGCCAGTCAGTTGATTGGCATCGTTCAACGTAAAATCGGCGAGTATTTCGCGACCCATGGAGAGTGGCCGACCGCCATTGACGACAACTGGTTTTCGCCGCCGGGGTTGCCAACAAATCCCTACACCGATGGCCCCGCGTCACTGACCGTCCAGAACATTGACGGCAAGCTGGAGTTGGACATCAAGCACAGCAACGGCGGCCCCATCATCTATTGGTACAACCAAGCCAACGGCTTGTTCCACACCCGCGTCCCGTGGCAGGGCAACAACGCGGACACGCTCGCCCTCTACAATCGCGTTAATCACGTCGACGCCAAAAACTACTAGCCCGCCAGACCGGTCAATCGGGCGTTGTGATGGCCATGCCCGGCGTGCTACACTGGCAGCATGAATCGCAAACCTTACATCTCAACGATCGTTGCCGTTTCGCTTTGCGGCTTGTTCGCCGTCAATGCGTTGGCTGGCTCTGAAGAGCCCCGCACCATCTTGTTTTATGGCAACAGCTTCACGATCGGGATCGGGTCGACCGAGGCGCAGTCGGCTGGCGGTGTTCCCGGGGTGTTCGGGCAGTTGGCGGTGGCTGCAGGTCATCCCGCACCGAATGTTGAGAATGCGGCTGTCAGCGGTCAGACGCTGACGTGGCACTTGGCCAACAACACCGACGTCATCACCAACCCGGTGGACTTCGTGCCCACGTCCGGGTTTCAGTGGGATCATATTGTCTTACAGGGGTTCTCGACGCGCCCCACGCACATCGGAAACCTCGCGCAGTTTCGTGCGGATCTGGTTGGGCTGTTTACGGTCGCGCGCAATCACAGTCCTGCGGCCAGCGCGGTTTTGTACGAGACATGGGCGCGTGAACCGGGCCATTCTGTGTATACGGGTGATCCGCCATCGTTTCCGGGCGGGCCCGCGCAGATGCAGCAGGAGCTGCGCGATGGATACGAACTCGCGCGGCAGGATGTCGACGCGGCATTTGGCGTAGGGTCGGCGACGGTTGCGCCGGTGGGTGACGCGTGGGAGGCGACCGGTTGGGACAATCTGCACGCAACGGACATGTACCATGCCAACTCGCGCGGAACGTACCTGGCGGCTTTGGTGATCTTCGGCACGGTGTATCAATCGCCGACGTTTGGTTCACCGAAAGTGCTGGCGAGTTTGAGCGATCAGGAAGCGACAGAGTTGCAGGTGACGGCTGACCTGATTCTGGGGTACGGATGCGGAGCCGCGGGCCTGGACTGCAACTCGAATTGCATTCCCGATTCGTTTGAAGATGACTGCAACGGAAACGGCGCTCCCGACGATTGCGACATCGCAGGCGGCACGAGCATCGACTGCAACACCAACGGTACGCCCGACGAATGCGAGCGGATTTACCTGCAAGTGTGGGGCGACGATTTCGATTCGGATACGAGCGCGTCGTGGACCACGGTCGCGAAAGATGCGGGTGACACCGCTGCGTTTTATTTTGACTACAGCACGCGTTCGATACCCTCCGCGCCGAATTCGACGGGCGGCAGCACGCGCGGGTTGATGATGGAAGCCAACACGGCGGCAGGACCGGCAGACGCTTCTGGGATTTCGGCATACCCGATCGGCGAAAGCTTTGCAGGTGATTTCAAACTGACGTGGGATATGTACATCAGCTGGGATTCGGGCGGATCGACCGAACATGCCTGCGCAGGGATCAACCACGACGGCACGCGACTCAACGCGTCGGCTGACGTGGGCAGCGATACCGATGGCGTATACTTCGCTGCCGCCAGTGACGGTGACATTTCGCCGGGTTCGACGTCGCTCGATGGTTCGATCAAGGACTACAACGCGTATTGGGGCAACAACGCTGCGGCTCCGACGCGGCGGGCGATGGCGCAATGGGACAACGGCCAGTCGCTATTTACCGGATTGTTTCCGTCGGTTGCGGGTGACCCGGTTGGTGCGTCGGTTTCGGGATCGCCGGGACGCCAGTGGGTGACGGGTGAGATCGAACAGTTTGATGGCGTGGTGACGTGGCGACTCAATGGCGCGGTGATTTCGCAAGAGGCGAATGCGTCCGGGTTTGATGCCGGTACGATCATGCTGGGATTCTTCGATCACTTCTCGGGTCAGAACACGACGGGCAATTCGTTTGTTATTTATGACAACGTTCGCGTCAGCGTGCCGCTGGATGATGGCGGCGCGATGGCCGAGTGTTCGAGCGGGCCGTGTGCACTGCCGCCATGTTATCCAATGGCCATCGGGCTTGACTGTTGTTTCGTGGACGAAGACAGCGACGGCGATGTTGATCTGGAAGACTTTCAAAGTTTGCAGTTGCGGACGCTTCCGGAAGTTCCCGAGTTGAGCATCGCACCTTCGCTTGTGCAGTTCAGCATCGAAGCCGGCGCGAATCAGGACGCACAGAACATGACGGTTTCGACGAGTGACGGCAGTTCGCCGGTCGTGTCGCTGAGTGCAATTGATAATGATACGTCGCTTCCGCCGACATGGCTCAGCGTACCGGCTACCACGCCGACCGCGACGTCTTTTGCCGTGACGGCTGACGCGACGGGATTGGCTGTCGGGATGTATTCCGCAACCGTCACTGCAACGTCGGCTGGCTTTGTGGATGCGGTTGGCAGTGTGGCGTTGACGGTGACGCCGGCATCGAGCAATTCGACCATTCTTATCGATTTCGGCGGGAGTGGGGCGCAGACGGTTGGCGAACTTTTGTATTGGAACAACGTTCACGCGACCAATTTCACATCATCGATCGCGCTGCACAATGTCGCCGACGTCGATACGGGAATCACGCTCGCGATGTCGCCGACACTTCGGTTCAACGGGTCGAACCCCAACGGGACAACCGCGCCGGCAGGCGGTAGCGATTTGGCGCTTCGCAACTATCCCGCGACGGCGACGCAGGATTCGCTCTTTGGCAACGACGTGACCTTTTCGGGCGGTGTTTATCCGACGGCAGAGATGACGCTGACCGGGTTGAATCCGTCAGCGACCTACGACTTCATTATCAGTGCGTCGCGTTTGGGCGTGGGGGACAATCGCACGACCGACTATCAGATCAGTGGCGCCGCGACGACCACGGTTTCGCTCGATGCGGCTGGCAACGATTCGAATGTTGTGACGGTGACCGGCGTTGCTCCGAACGCGCAAAACGAAATCGTCATCACGGTGACCAAAGGGGCGGCTAACACCAACGCCAACGGTTTCTACTACCTGGGCACGCTCGAATTGACAGAGAACGGGCCATAGTCGAGCATATTTCCGGGTCGCTCTACCGGTACTTACCAGCATTTCCCTTTTCGGCCCACGGGTTCGCCGGCTGGCGTGCATCACGTGGTGGCCCGATCGATAGTCTGCCTTGTTGGAGTAGCGATTATGCGCCTTTTGCATTTGATAGCGGTCGTGTTTCTTGCATTTTCCGGATGCAGCAAGGGCGATGATGTTGAGCCCGTGGCCAAGGCGGAGAGCGCGGTGCAAGATCCGCCCGCGAAGGAAGTGGCGGCTGAGCCTGGCGTCGTTCGACCCCTTCCCGAAGGTGCAACCCGCCACAAGCTCGAAAACGGGCTGACTTACATCCTCTACCCGACGAATAAAGCAAAGCACATCGCGCTGGATGTCTTGTTCGGTGTGGGCGGTTCGCATGATCCCGAGGGCAAGTCGGGTCTGTCGCATCTGGTTGAGCACATTTATGTGACCGCAGAGGCGGGCAAGGAACCATCGCGTACCGTGCATCAGTACATGCAGCGTTATCCGCTCGGCTGGAATGCGCAGACGGGCGACGACTACACGATCATCGCGACGGTGTTTGAGAAAGATCGGTTGGCGAACGAGATCGAAGATGCAGCCGCCCGGATGGGATTCTTGAATCCGACGCAAGCCGACCTTGATCGCGAAGTTCCGCGACTGTTGGAAGAAGTGGGAAACATGTTTGGCGGATTTCCGCAGTTGGCAGTGATGAATCACGCCCGCGACAACCTTTTTCCATCGACGACCGGTCACCGCAAAGGTGGCGTGCCTGAACAGGTGAAGTTGATCGGGCTCAACGATGTGATCCATTGGTGGCTGGATCACTACAAACCGTCGAATGCGTTGATCGTGTTGGCCGGCGACTTCGATGCGGATGAGGCGAAGGGGCTCATCGAAAAGCACTTCGGGGACATACCGGCTGGCAACGTTCCGATTGTCGTGGATCAGCCCGGACCGGCCAAGGTTGGCGCGATTCACACGATCGCAATCACGCCGAAGATGCCGGGTGCAAAACCCTATGCGGGGATCGCGTTTGCCGCACCGATGCCGAACGACACGCACTATGCGGCTTGTCTGGTGATCGTCAGTCGCATGTTTCAAAACGTGATGGCCAGCGGGACGCAAGTGATGTTCAGTCCGGTCGACGATCCAGCCGTCATTTCGATTTCCGCACCGTTGCAACCTGACAAGTCGGACGAGGAATCGATCGCAGCGCTCCGCGTCATGCTGGATGCGGCGATCAAGAAACCGCTGACACCCATGGAAACGCAGTTAACCAAAAAGATGCTCGGGATGATTCTGAGGATGGTCGAGTTTCCACGCCAGATGTTCCAGGGGAATCTGTACGGCGTCGCGTATTCGATTGGCCGCTGCGAGCAGCTGCAGGTTGATTCGGCGAATCTCGCAAAAGCACTCGATGCTTTGACGGACAAAGACATTCAAGCGGCTGCCAAGGCGATTTTCGACGCTAAGAAGCAAGTTGCGGTGGTGGTTAAGCCCAACTAATCGCATGCGTTTGTTCCGGGCCGGCATTCTTATGATTGGAGAATGATGATGCGCATTGTTTGTAACTTTCGGGGGCTGGGAATGGCGGCGCTGTTTGCGTTGGTCTCGACGGTCGGATGCACTGTACCGCCGTCTGGCAATGGTGGTGATGGCAACGGGAATGGTTCGGGCGACGTTTGCACGAACGGTTTCGACAACATGGACACCAACGGGATTTGTACGAACGGTGTCGGCAATGACGATATGGGCGGCGATTCTTCGGATGGTGGCGACGCAGGTGATGGGCCATTTCGATTGACGTTGACGCTGCGTGGCGATGGCGACACGGAAGGGATGACGGTGTATCGCGTCATCGATTCGGTTGCGTACACGCGCGAGAATGCGCCATACTCCAACTTCAATCTATCGATCGGCGTTTCCAGCAGCAGCGATCCGGATGTGCGGGAAGTCATGATTCAGAAAGGGCAGACGGTGACGCTGATCGCCGTTGAAGCCCGGGGCGTGATTTCCGCACTGCCGCTCAACGATGACGCCAATCTGACGTCGCCGTTTAACCATGAGTTCTCCAAGTTTGAAGGTGATGTTGGAAGCATGCCCGAAGAGGGCGTGGCCGTCATTGAGATGAATTCTGACAAGGACGTGACAGCCGTCTTCAAGAGCATGCCCACCGTGAGCATCGTCAAGTCGGATGAAGTCAAGCCGCAACTGACGGGCGGATGCTATGACTTGACCATCGATGCGCCCGAGCGATTGGGCCGGCCCGGCGACAGCGACATCAGCGGAATGACCAACGACGTGTGCAACGCTCGGTCGGGTGGACAGGTCAAAACGGGTACGATGATCACGCTCAATGCCAAGGACACGAACGGCTGCGATGTCGTCAGCGGCGATTGTTCGGAGATGTTCGATCGGTGGGACGGCGATGCGGCATCGTGCGGTTCAAATCGCGAATGCACGTTTGAAGTGATGGATGACGCGAATGTTGAGGCTATCTGGCGCGACGAGTCGTAGAATGTGGTAAACTAAGTGCAGTTGGCGTAACATAGCTGTGTCTTAGATCAACTAATCCAAATGGCGGTCGGGCCATTTCAGCATAAGAATCGGTTCGATGATTGCCCGACTTAATAGCGTGGCATTCTGCGGCATTCAGGCAGAGCCCGTCGAAGTGGAAGTTGACATCGCGTCGCGCGGGTTTGCGGCTGCGACGATCGTTGGCCTTCCCGATGCAGCCGTCAAAGAAAGCGTCGAGCGCGTCCGCAGCGCGATGCACAACAGCGGCTACGATTTCCCCCGTCACAAAACGGTGGTGAACCTCGCGCCGGCAGACCTTCGCAAGGAGGGGCCGGTGTTCGACTTGCCGATGGCACTGGGGATTATCTTCGCGTCAGGCAGCGTCGTTCCCGAACTGACGGATGCATATCTGGTTACCGGCGAGTTGGCGCTCGATGGTCGTGTTCGGCCGATGCGTGGGGCGCTGTCGGTGGCGCTTCTGGTCAAGGCGCTGGGACTGCGCGGTCTGGTGTTGCCGGCTGACAACGCGGAAGAAGCTGCGGTTGTCGACGGTGTGGAGATCATTCCCGTTTCGTCGCTGACCGAAGCCGTCGGTTTTCTTTCCGGTCAACTTCCCATCGATCCCGTTTTCGTTGATCCGTATGACGCGCTGAAAAAGCTATCGCGATACGACGTCGATTTCAGCGACGTGCGCGGGCAGGATCATGTCAAACGCGCGCTGACCATCGCAGCGGCTGGCGGGCACAATGTGCTTTTGCTCGGTCCACCCGGATCGGGCAAGACGATGTTGGCCAAGCGCCTGCCAACAATACTACCGCAATTGACGCTGACAGAATCGCTGGAGACGACACGGATTCATTCGGTGTCGGGTGAACTGCGGCGCGGTGAGGCGCTGTTGGCGACGCGGCCCGTGCGTGCGCCGCATCATTCGGCGAGTACTGCCGCCTTGGTTGGCGGTGGTACGATTCCGCAGGCCGGCGAGGTTTCACTTGCGCACCATGGCGTGCTTTTTCTCGACGAGTTTCCGGAGTTCAATCGCACATCGCTCGAAGCGCTGCGTCAGCCGCTTGAAGATGGCGAGGTCACGATCGCCCGGGCGCACACGACGGCAGTCTTTCCGGCATCGTTCATGCTGGTGGCGGCGATGAACCCGTGCCCGTGCGGGTACTTCACCGATCCGCGCAAGCCGTGCAAATGCAGCCCGCCGCAGATTGATAAGTACCTTGCCCGGATCAGCGGGCCTTTGATCGACCGCATCGACATCCACGTCGAAGTGCCAGCCGTCCCCTTCTCGCAACTGCGAAACGAGCGCGACGGAACGCCATCAAGCGAATTGCGCGGGCAGGTGATGTCGGCCCGCGCCGCCCAGCAGAATCGCTTTACAGACAACGGTACCATGATCAACGCGCGCATGAGTTCAAAGCAACTGCGCACGCACTGCAAGATTGACGCAACGTCAGAGCAGATACTCAAGCAGGCGATGAATGAATTGGGATTGTCCGCCCGAGCCCACGATAAGATTCTGCGCGTGGCCAGAACGATCGCCGATCTGGCCGAAAGCGCCGACATCCGTGCCGAACACATCTCCGAGGCCATCCACTACCGCCGGCTGGATCGGCAGTTGTAGCTATTACGCCTGCTGCGGAATCAAATGTCATTAGAGGATGACTGCCTATCTCCTTCGCCGGCTCGCGACGAAGACCGTTCCCAGCCCAAGCAAGAGTGCCGTTGCGGGTTCAGGGACATACTGTGTCACAAACACCTGGTCGTCACCAGCAAACGATGAAACGTACTCAGGGTCGGTTGTGAAAAAAGCTGGACTCTGCGAACTGCTTCCCACGATCAGCCGACCATCGCTGGTTAGGAACATATCGTCAGCATAAGTGTGCGCTACGCTTGACAGAAGTTGTCCCGTATCGCCGTTCAGTTTCATGAGTTGAAATTGAGCGCCCGAGTGGCCGAGCATTGTCACAAAGATATTGTTTGTTGACGGATCGTACTCCACGCCCCTGTTCTCGGTGAAAGTTATGCCAACGGGGTCGATGTTACGCACCAGTGAGCCCGAGTTGGTGATCTCTATAAGATCGTTTGAGGTCACAAGTATGAGATTGCCTGATGGAAGGGCTTCGACATCGTATGTCCCTTCGTTGTGGATCAGAGCCCCAGAAGTTGGACTGCCGACATCAAAACTGACCAGTCCTCCTCCTCCGCCTACGTAGAATTGGTTTTGGTTATCGAAAGCGATCTTGCCGTATGAGGAGTTGCCTCCGATGTAATTGGTTGTGTAAGTGAACGTCTGCTGAACATGGCCATTCGCATCCAATGCGAGGACGGCGAATCCGCTGTCTCGTTCAGCGACAGCATAGAGCAGTCCATCGGGACCGAAGGCCAGTCCCCGAATGTCTTCGGCCAACGGATCCGGTATGGCAACTGAATCGACCATTGTTCCGGACGAATCAAAGTGGTTGATCGTATTGGAGGAATAGTGGGTGGTGTAGAAATCGTTGGGGATGAACTCAGATGCCTTCGCGGCCCCACACGCTACCATGAGAATTCCCACAAGAACCTTTGATTCCAGCTTTCGCATCTTTTCTCTCCCTTTCTCAACTCTTTAGGTTTTTGCAGCCATCCACTCGGGCTCATTGCGCAAGCTCCGTGCTCCAGAAGCCCGCGTGAAGGCTCTGAGACCAAGGTCTGCGCCGCGCAAATAGCGCGCCGGTGAACGATCACACAGAGCAGCATCTCTCCTCAGCTTCAGACTGCGGCTATTACATAGTGTCTAGATCTACGAATTGATAACCAGCGGGCGGGGCCTCTCTCTCCACCGCTCGAAGCGTATTCTAGGTCATCCAATGCGCGAAAGTCAATCAGGGAGTTCGCCAATCTGGTGTATTGTTCACGATACCATTCCTTGGCCGTCTCGATCTGCGATTGTGGTGTTGCCTCGGTTCATTTTGCATCTCGTCCACTTAACACGGACTCACAGAAGGCCGAATTCTATCGCGTTGGTCTAACCATATTGAGCTTGACGTCAGGCTGGTGGGGAATCCCTTGGGGGGCAATCCACACCTTGCGTGCGCTGGGCTCGAATACGGGACGTGGTTGAGTTGAGTCCGTGTCTGTCACGTTGTGGGAGATTCGACAGGAAGCCCGCATTGCCGCCTTTGATGGCTGATGTGAGACAGATGTTAGCGCGGTTCGGTTGAGTTGACGCTGTCGCCCACACATCTGCATCGGGCTATCACGACTTGCAAACATGATAGCCCGTTGCGTTGAATTTGACGATCAGCACATCGTCGAGGCCATTCATTATCGGCGTTTGGATCGGCAGTTGTAGTCCGTTCGTTGGTGCTGCCCAAATTAATGAGTCACGTCAGAAACCCGCCTTGCCCGATGATAGTCGATTGGTTAGGCTCGCAACTTTGCCCGCATTTGGGGCGAAGGACATGTTGTCGCACACGCTCGCAAG
Source organism: Phycisphaerales bacterium UBA1845 (assembly GCA_002338715.1). Lineage (GTDB taxonomy): Bacteria > Planctomycetota > Phycisphaerae > UBA1845 > UBA1845 > UBA1845. Next base: position 102,046 of record DDIR01000066.1, read on the forward strand.
GTGCAATTCAATGAACGCGATGGTCGTGGGGTTGCTGGCGGACGGTTTGCCGTTTGCGCATCGTCCGGCGTTGGTTTTGCTTGTGGTGATTACGGCTGGCTTGCTGCTTGGGCGGTTGCGAGTGGGCGGGATGTCGCTTGGACCGTCAGCCGTCATCTTCGTCGCGCTGGCGGCGGGTAACATCGGTTATCAAGTGCCCGGTTCGATCGGTTCGGTCGGGTTGGTTTTGTTTATCTACTGCGTTGGGCTCAGCGCCGGGCCTTCGTTCTTCCGAGCCTTTCGTAAGCAGGGGCAGAAGCTTGCGATTGTTGGACTCTGCATCGTTGTCGTCGGTGCGGGGACGACCTGGCTGGCCTCTCGACTGCTTGGCATTCCCGGGCCGCTGTCGACGGGTATCTTCGCGGGGGCGCTCACAAGCACGCCGGGGTTGGCTGCGGCTGTCGAGGTTGCTCCCGGTGTCGGCGCGATCAGCGTCGGCTTCAGTCTGGCCTATCCGTTCGGGCTGATCTGCGTGATCGCCTTCGTCCATCTTTATCCGCGAATCATCGGCGCCGATCTCGGCAAACTCGGGCGCGACGCCGAAGCACGCGATGCCGACAACCACCGCATCGAACGCATCCTCGTCAAGATTCGCAACCCGGCTGTCATAGGCCGCAAACTTTCCGAACTCAGCTTCATCTCCGACTACAACTGCCAGGTCTCACGATTGCTCTCGGACCACAAGCTCGTGCCCGTGCCAGCCGACCTGGTTTTGGAAGAAGGGCAGAGTCTGTTGGTCATCGCCCGCCGGTTCAGGCTAGCCCCCGTGATCCAACTGCTTGGCGAGGTCGACGAGCGCACCGGCATGATCGCCATGACGCAGGACCAGAGCATGCACATCGTCGTCAGCGATCGCCGCATCGTCGGCAAGACGCTCTATGAACTCAACCTGCGGTCGCAGTTCGGCGTCACCGTCACCCGCATCATGCGCCACGACCTCGAGTTCGTACCGCGACTAGCCGACCGGATCGAATACGGCGACATGCTCAACGTCGTCGGCGAGCACGAAGACCTCGAACGGTTCGCCGAGTATGCCGGGCATCGGGCGCACACCTTTGACGAGACCGACCTCGTGTCGCTGGGCGTGGGGATTGGTGCGGGTGTCGCGCTGGGCGTTGTGCAGATCGGCGTCGGGTCGCAGCACATGGCCCTCGGTCTGACGGGCGGTCCGCTGCTGGTGGCGCTGATTCTGGGTCACCTCGGAAAGCTCGGACCGATCAAGGGGCACATCCCGCGTGCGTCGCGCCTGCTGCTGACGGACATTGGTCTGGTGCTGCTGCTCGCCGACGCCGGTGTGGGCGCCGGGGCTGCGATCGGCGGCGTGCTGCGCGAGTACGGTGTGATGATGTGTTTAGCCGCGACGGCTGTCGCGATTTTGCCGATGATCGTCGGCGCGCTCGTGGGGGTGTACGCGCTGCGGTTACCGATCATTCAACTCCTGGGCGGAATCTGCGGAGGGATGACCTCCACGCCAGGCATAGGAGCGCTGACAGCCAGCACCGGCTCAGAAGCGCCAGTCATAAGCTACGCCGCCGCCTACCCGGTAGCGCTGGTCCTGATGACGGTGCTTGTGCGGGTGTTGTTGGCGCTGTTGGGGTGAGGCCCATCTAGGGAGAAAGCGCATACATGGTTTGAAGGAGCGCAAAGTCCTGGAGGTCTACATCATTATCTTCGTCAATGTCGAATACGGCACGGCAGGTGTCGCGACAGACGAATGGCGTAGGTAAGGACAATGGATTTGGTCCGGCTAGGCACGTAAAGAAACCTGCGTAGTCGTTGGCGTCGACAGAGCCATCTCTGTTGAAGTCTCCTTTGCTGAACAACTCGCAGTCATCAGGTGTGCCATTGAGGTCGCAGTCAATGTCGCACTCATCGGGTATCTGATTGTTGTTGCAATCTGAACTTGTTCCGAGGCTGACATCCGTTAGGTCAGAAATGTTGTTCGCGTTGCAGTCCGGCGCAATCCTGAAAGCATTGCTGCTGTAGAAACCGACCACAAAGACATTGCCGGCTGAATCGACGGCGACGTCTCCAGGAAACCCGAGCCCATTGCCCACGCCGTCTCCAGTCTTATCAATTATTTCTCTAATGACGCCTTCCGGTGTTATCTTGAACACGTTGTTGGTTACCCGGCCGGATACATACGCATTGCCAATCATGTCCGTCGCCACACTCACCGGAGCGCTCAAAAGATTAAAGTCTCCGGTGATTGGCAGCACGACATCTCCCAAACTGTTTATGATTTCAGTCTTCGTTCCGTCGGGGGCTACACGAAATGCGTTGTTGCTAGTTTCACCTGTGACGTAAAGATTGTCCCAACGATCCACGACAATCTTGCGAACGCCCCCAAGCGCGTGCCCATTCCCATCGCCAGATGAGTCCATGACCAGGGTGACGTCTCCCGTCGGGGTTATCTTCAAAACGATGCTGTTGATCTGGCCTCCCACATACACATTTCCATGAGAATCCACTGCGATGCCACCGGCGGCGAGGAGTCCATTTCCCATACCGTCCCCAGCCGGACCAACGAGGAGATTGACGGCGCCGGTCGGTCCAATCTTAAAAGCATTGCCGCTCAGGACTCCCGTCACGAATACCCTACCCGCGTCGTCGGTTGCGACGCGTCTTGGATAACGCAATGTGTGGCCCAGCCCATCGCCCGACTCATCGATAATCTCAGTCACCAGGCCTTCAGGGGTAATCTTAAATGCGTTGGAACTGATTGTGCCAGTGACGTATACGTTTCCGTCTCCATCCACGCAGATACCGTCAGCGTTGATAAGACTATTGCCCAAACCATCTCCTGCCATGTCAATGATCTGTTCGATCGTCCCATCTGGGGTAATTCGAAAGGCGTTGTCGCTGACGAAGCCAGCGACGTAAGCGTTTCCATGCATATCGATCGCAACACCAAATGGGGAACTAAGCCCGTGCCCAATCCCGTCGCCGCATCCGTCGATGACTTCAGTAATAAGCGTTTGTGCATGTGCGCCATCGGAATGGATGAGGAGCGCCAAGGACAACGTCAAAAACGCACATCCAATTGTTCCCAGTCGTGTCGCGAAGTTGAGTGCAGTTTCCATGTCGTCTTCTCAATTAACCATTGTCGGCGAACAAGTAACTTGAGGTTGCGCTTGCTGTCTTTTTAGATTCGCAGGAATCACCCGCGGATCGATGTCGGTCTCCAGGTTAAGACAATCTGGGATCAGACCACTCCCACAGGTCAAGTCTCACTTGCTGGCGAAATCTTACACGCGATGCCGCTTTTCTTGCTTCTCTGGCGGAGAATTCGGCACTGAAATACAGTGAGAGTTCGAAGACTGAGGAGCGCCATAGTCTTTTTCACTCTTTCTGTTCAGACGGTCCGACTGAGCTGGCGGCAATGGTAATCCTTGAATCCCTCGGACTACGCATGTTTGGATAACGCCTCTCATCACTGGTACCATGTCCAACAACCGTGCTCGGAGCAGCCGAATTCAAAGCGGCCGGTTGATGGTTTGGTTCACCAGTACATACGATTGCGGAGAACGACAGATGGGTGATCTTCCTTCAGGAACAGAGTTGGTGCGGCCTTTTTTGCCTTCTCGGGACTTTGATTTGTCGATGGCGTTTTATGAGGCGCTTGGGTTTGAGGTGCTTTTGCGCGATGAGGTTGGCATCTTCGCGGTTGGGGCTGGCGGGTTTATCTTGCAGCGGTTCTATGTGAAGCAGTGGGCTGAGAATTTCATGATGCAACTCATGGTGGACGACCTTGATGCGTGGTGGGCGCACATTGAGAAATTGGATCTACCCGGCCGGTTTGGCGTTCAGCCGCCCAAGCCACCGGCGATGCAGCCATGGGGTTTGCGCGTCGCGTATGTTTACGATCCGTGCGGTGTTCTCTGGCACGTGACACAGCGGCGCGAAGGGGCGGCTCAGGATTGAGCGATCGTCCTCAACCCCCACGGTTCTGCATCGATAACCGAATCAAATCTTGAATGACCGGGTCATCCGGTTGACGGGGTCCAATCGGATCGCCGCAGACTTTTGGCGAGGGTTTCGGGCCCGCACGGACCCGGCTTGGCCCATTTAGCCAGCCTACGAGCCCAATTCTGGGGGGTGCAGGCATTGCCGGTAAAAGTCTTGCAGCAAGGAGTTGTAAATTTCCGATTGGTTCAGCTAGTATAGCTGTCTGGGAAAACACGGGAGAATGGGCGCCAGCGAGCGCTCCGACAATCGAAGAGGGAGAGAGATCAATGCGGATCTATAATTGTCTTATGGACTATGCGGCTTGCGCTGCGCGCGGGTTGCCGGCGGTGTTGTTGATTGGTTTGGTTGCATCATCCGCCCGGGGGGATTGGATTCCAACAAATTTCGGAATTGGCGCGGACGCCGAGGTGCGCGAGTCGAACCCGACTCAGAATCGTGGTTCCAGCACGGAGATTGCGTCGCGCGTGAAGAACGATTTCATTTCCGGCAACCCCAATGACGGTAACGATCGCAACAGCGCGATCTACACAAAGTTCGACCTGAGCGGCATCGACATTCCCACGCCGCTATCCACCGCCTTTCGCATGACGTATCGCAACAATAACCTTAATGCATCGCGCATCCAGGATACGATCACGCCCAACCCTTCGGTCCGTACGGGACTGGCCGTTTACGGATTGACGAATGATTCCCTCTCGAACTGGAACGAAAGCACGATCACCTATTTGAACGCACCGGGTATCACGTTCGACGGTGACGTTGGCACCAAGGACTTCAACAGTGATCTGACGTTTCTGGGCACTGTGAGCTTCCCGGAGATTGGGAGCCAGAACTGGCTACCGGTTGGCGAACAGATCATCTTCACCAGTGCCAACCTTGATCAGTTTGTCGCCAACGCACTCGCCGGTGGCGCTACCACGGTGACTTTGGTGTCGACCGTGATCCACGGAGGCGATGCGCCGTTTTCCAACTGGACCAACTTCAACTACCTGTTCAACCCCAAAGAACAGACCACGCTCAACAGCGACCCGAGTTATGACGCGGACATCAACGACCCCAACAATCCGTTGGGCAGCCCCCACTCCGGAGCGGACAACAGCAATGGGTTGTATTCACCGTCGCTGCTGATCGTCCCGGAACCAACCACGGCGATGTTGAGCCTGTTGGCGATGCTCGGAGTTGTTGGCCGGCGCCACGCTCGCCGCTGAACATCCGCACATGCCTGATGACAAAAGCCGAAGCGGGCTAGTCGCAGTGATACATTGAGCGCTCGCATGGCCATGCTGAGGCTGGTCATCTTCGCGGCGGGGGTTGGCTCATCGAGAACGAATTCGGGTCGGGCTGGCGCGCGCTGTTTCATCTAACGTCGCACGTTGCGTTTTGTGGCAAGGAACTCGTGGGTTTCCCCTTCCACCATCGTGTCGACTTCGTGCTCGAGCCATTGTGCAAACGTCATTTGCTCAACGAATTTCGGGGGATTCTCGACGCGGTCCCCATATCGAAACACTCGGCCGGTGTGTGGTCCGTTGATGATCAGCGAATAGTATAGACCGCAACCAATCTCTGCGACTGCGATGGTCCCGAACATGGGGTCCCATTCACCGGCATCAAAGCGCTCTTCCCATTGCGGCACTCCCACTTCAGAAAGCCAGTTTTCGCCGAGCGCTGTTGCATCGGGTGTGACGATACAAGGCGACGTCAACGAATGATTGTTTTGTGGGTCGTCGATCCAATGGCACCAGGACCATCGCGCCAGCGGCATCAGGCGGCAATACGGCCCAACACCACCGTTGCCGATGGTCGTGATAAACGTGACATAATCCTGCGGAAGCTTGATGTCGGCATTGGACTCAAATGCTCGAACTTCTTCCAACGCGATTGGCGGGGCGAGCCTGACGTTGGCGGCTTGGAGTTTACTTGAAAGTGTTTCCATGTTCTCTTGCCTGGAATGATTCAAGGGTAGTCTATGATCAATCTGGGTCAGTTGCCTAGGGTGAACACGCTGCGGGTTGGTTGGGGCGGGTGACGTGCGTGCTTTGCGCTGATGCAGCCAGTCTCGAAACACGCGGATCGTGGACCAAGTCAATCCTACAGAGAGCACCAGCCCGATCCCTGTAAAGAGAAGCCCGAAAAGGATAGCCAGCGGATGTCCTGTCGCGATGCCCGCCACGCCGCCAATCACAAAGACGTATCCACCTAAGATAAAGAATGGTACGGTCAGCCAACCGAGGATTCGCACCGGTAAGGATTCCGGTTTATCTGCGTCATTCGCTTCGCAGATGGCGTTGTTGATTGATGCCGAGACATTGGGGTTGATGCGGCTTGCGAACACGGTTTGTTGCTCGTCGAGTCGTTGCTGGAGGTACAACAACAGTCTTCGCAATTCTTCAAGACCCAGGCCTTTGCCGAAATGAATCTCGCGGTTGCCGCTTGCGGCGATGATGAGTCGCGCCGTGCGATATGGTTCGGCGGTTGGGTCAGGGGGGCGTAGGCCAATCGAATTCACGTTGGCAGTGGCAATGGTGCGCTTGTGGAAGGTGACGACTGCCGAGCGTTGGAATGTGATCTTGTCCGGTTCGAAGGTCAGGCGGTCCCAGCCCACCACCGATTGAAGGTAGAGTCCGAGTACGAGGACTTCGGCTAGGCCCATTGGCACGAGCGCGAGCAACGAGGATGCCGACCAATCGCTGGACGAAACGGCGATCAAGCCGCAAGTCCAGCCGATCAGCCAAATCAGCAGGAACACATCGCCGATGCCGCATCCCCGCCGCCAGGTGACGACGAGCGAGCCGGGCGCTTCTTGGATTTCGCAATTGCCCATGATTGCCACTTAGTGTGTGGGACTATTCCCGAATCTTGGTTCCAACGAAGTACGGTAGTCAACTACTTTTCAGCCGTCTTTCTGTCATTCCCGCGCAGGCGGGAATCCAGGGCTGAGCGATGGGCTTTATTGGGGGTTCCGGCCAATTTATTCGCGAGCGTTTTGGCGCTGGTGATGGTGTTGCTTTTGTTGTGGTGATGTTTGCCTCTGGATTCCCGCCTGCGCGGGAATGACGGCTTGGGGTTCGGAGCTCATTTCTTGATTTCTGGTCGCCAGGTCCATTGGTTGTCGTTGGTATCTCGGAGTTCGTATTGGCCGGTTAGTTTCTTGCCTTTTAGTTCTATGATCCAGTTGGTGGGGGTGGATTCCCTTACGACGCACGTGCCGCTTTCGATTTGTTGGACTTGGCCGCGGTTTTGGCTTACTGGGCCTTCGTATTCCAGGTAGGCTTTTCGATGGTCGGCGATGCGCTTGGCTTGAATTTCTGAATTTGGGTTTTGCGTCGGGTTTTCGAAGAGTTGCCAGGTGGCCAGCGTTTCGGCTTGTTCGATCATGAAGTCCCAATGTTCTTTGAATTGATGATCCTTCTGCTCGCCGTCGAGTTGGTGGTGGTGTAATATAACGAAGCGAACACGCATCGGTGTTTGGGCGTCCTTGTTGTCGTGGGCTGTGTTCATGGGCGAGTTGTGCTCATGGGCGGTTTGGGCTTTGCCTGAAAATTCGTTTGGCGGCATCGCATCCTGCAAACATCGGGCGTTGGTTTGAATCAGGGGGCAATCTCATGCAATCCACAACTTTTCGTCGAATCGTCTTGGGCCTGTCGGTTTCACTGATCAGTTTAACCATCGTGTCCGGGTGCGGTCCAACGTACAAGGAACTGCGCATCGAGGGGCAGAACCAATTCGCCCAGGATCGGTTCGGGACGGCTCGCCGGTTGTTTGAAGAAGCCCATCTCAAGTCGCCGGAAGATCCGGAGAATCTCCACGACATCGCCGCGTGCTGCGTGATGCAGGCGAAGGCGCAGTTGAAGGAGGGCAATCCGGCTGCCGCTCAACGCGATCTGGACCGGGCGATCGATTTCTATGATCGGGCGATCAATGCCCATCCGGGATTCAAGCCGGCGCTGATGGGCAAGAATCGGGCGCTGGAGTTGAAGGGGCAATCGGACGAGGCGCTGCGGACGGCGACGTGGGCTGCGAAGTACGTCGGGCCGGCGGCGGACCAGTACGTGTTCCTGGCCAGCGAGTACGAACAGCGCGGCGACCTCGATACGGCGCTGCTTCATTATCGTCAGGCACTGGCGATGGAACCGAACAACGCCAACGTCCACAAGGGGCTCGGCATGTTGCATCTAAAAGCCGGGCGGCAGGACTTGGCCATCAAGTCGCTGCATCGATCGCTCGAATTGAACCCCAGCCAGCAGGACGTCGTCGAGACGCTTCGCGAACTGGGCGAGTCGGTTCCGAGCGTGGAGTATGGGCCCTAGTGCTGCGAGGTGTTTGACGGCGAGAGGTCGTTGTAGGGTGGGCCGTGCCC
>DDIR01000145.1:0-1455 GCA_002338715.1 Phycisphaerales bacterium UBA1845
GCCTGGATTAAAAACGCTCTAGGCTAACAAAGGCGCGATGCACATGCGACGCCTTGGGGCTTACTACAAGAATTGAAACCCTACCAAACCGGTTGTCGAAAGGACCTTCCCATGACTCAACCGAATCGGTGCAAAGTTCTCGCATCACTTTTACTCTCCATCGCCATTGCAACTTCAGCCAGCGCAGCCGAACTTGCGATCCGATTTGCTGGCCCCAACGCCCTAGACGAACAGGTGGCATTCGTCCCATCAGGTGAATCTGTCCTCATCGAAGTGATTTGGACTACCACAGCCCAGGAAACGTTGGCGAATCCATTGGATCTTGTCGTGCTCGATTTGACATCTCAATGGGAAGACCCGAATCCAGGCACACAAGGCGATGCCATCGAAAATCCTTATTTAACTATTTCAAATTTTTCGACCGACGTTCCGGGCTGGATCACCGATGGCGAACCAGGCACAGTAGGCGGCACGAGTTTCTTCGCCGCCGGCGCCGGCGTTGCGGGAGATTCGATTGACACTGCCGGCACCACGGTTCTTGGGACTTTTGAAGTGACGGCACTAGACCCACCGGATTTCTATCCTCTGGACATTTACATCCGGCGCAATCCGAACGGACCGCTTCCCGGAGGGTCCTGGCCAGCATTGTGGGGACTGGAAGGAGGCTTCTACACGTTTGATCCTGATGCTGATGGCATTAGCAATACGTTTAGTATTGGCACCGGATTCGCCGGGAACGATGACGGCTCGAACTTCAGTCCGCTGACAATCTACGTTCCAGAACCCACCGCACTTTTGCTACTGGCCACTGGTGTGTTGGTGGCGATCCGTCGAAACCCGCGGTAAATCGATGATCGCTATTGGCTGACCGGCAAAGATGCTCTTGGGGGTATCACAAGTCTGCCAGTTGGGTGAGATTGGCCCTCAATTCCTCAATCGGTTTTGCGTTCGAGTAGACCGCCGCCATCCGCTGAATTTTCAGTTGGATGCGGGCCGCGATTCGCTTGCAGAATTCGAGTTGCTCTTCGTCGTCGCCGGGGAATTGCGACGGGTCGGGTAGTGGCCAATGGACTTTGACGCCTCCGCCTGGGAAGACCGGGCACGTTTGGGCGGCAGAGTCGCAGACGGTGATTGCGATGGCGATGTCCTGTTCCAGGAATTGGTCCCAGCTCTTGGATTCGAGAACGTCGGTGGGGATGCCCATCGATTCGAGCGTCATCAGCGACAGCGGGTGAACGAAACCAGCCGGGTTGCTCCCGCAGCTTAGGAACTCGAACTTGTCCCCCGCCACGCTTCGGCCAATCGCCTCGGCCATCTGCGATCGGCAGCAGTTTCCGGTACACACGAAAAGCACTTTCGGCTTTGTCATATTTACAGCCCCCACCGCCTATTTCCATTTGTGAATCCGCCGACACGCTGGACGACGCAGCCACCATCTTGCGTCGCGATCGGCGT
>DDIR01000145.1:1573-18496 GCA_002338715.1 Phycisphaerales bacterium UBA1845
GAGGCCACGACTCAGACAGTCTAACGCCAAAGTGTTCGATTCGCATTAAGGCCGGAATCCCGCGGGCGAGGACAGCACGCGATCGAAGGGTTGATTTCCAACCGGGTGTTGAATAGCTTGCCTGATCGCATCCAAGTGGTGCGACAGGGTCGCAGGCGACGGGCTTGGCGACCGAATCGGTCCGAAAGAAGTAAGGGCTGATACCTGGCACGGGCGTTTTGGCAATTGGCGGGAGACTCACGTTGGCGACGACTGAGGGACTTCGAGTTGGCGTTGGATACGACATTCACCGGTTGGCAGAGGGACGTGCGCTCGTGCTTGGCGGCGTGACGATTCCATCGGACAAGGGGCTCGTCGGTCACAGCGATGGCGATGTGGTGCTGCACGCGATCACCGACGCATTGCTCGGAGCCTGCAGCCTGCCCGACATTGGCGATCTGTTTCCCGACACCGACCCGATGTACAAAGGCATCGAAAGCAAAATCCTGATGCAGCGGGCGATGGAGAAGGTGAAGGCGGCTGGCTATCGACCGGGTAACATCGACTGCATCGTCCACGCAGAAAAGCCCAAGCTCACCGCGTTCAAGAAAGCGATGGCCGAGTCGATCGCGTCCATCGTCGGAATCCCCGTCGATTCCGTAAACGTCAAAGCGAAGACCAACGAAGGCATGGGTCCGGTCGGTTCGTTTGACGCGATTGCCACGACGGCGGTGGCCACGGTGGTCAAGATCAGCCAATAGAACTCAACGTCAAAATCAACAGCGAGACGAACGTGTCGATCCGTATCTACAACAGCTTGAGCAATTCCAAGGAACCGTTTGAAACCATCGAACCGGGCAAGGTCGGTATGTACCTGTGCGGGCCAACGGTTTACAAACCGTCGCACATCGGACACGCGGTCGGACCGGTGATCTTTGATGCGATCAAGCGATACCTCACCATCTTTCACGGTTACAAGGTCAACTGGGTGGTCAACATCACCGACGTGGAAGACAAACTCATCGCCGAAGCCAATGCCCAGGGAATCGGCGTGTTTGAGTTGGCTCAGCGCGTTGAGAAGAATTACCACGACGCCCTGGCGGCGCTTGCGGTCGACGGCGTCGATCACTTTCCGAAGGCGTCGGAGAACATCGCCCAGATCATCGAGATGATCGAGACGCTGATTTCGACCGACTATGCGTACGTGGTTGGCGGCGACGTGTATTTCAACGTCACCAAGGACGATGACTACGGAAAACTATCGAATCGTAACCCGGATGATCAGACCGGACATCGCGAGTTGGCCAGCGGTCCCAAGAAACACCCGGGCGACTTCGCCCTATGGAAACAGGCCCGCGAGGACGAACCGGATGCCGTCAAATACGATTCGCCATGGGGCAAAGGTCGGCCGGGCTGGCATATCGAGTGCTCGGCGATGTCGAAGCGTTTGCTCGGTGATTCGTTCGACATTCACGGTGGCGGGTTGGATCTGATTTTCCCGCACCACGAAAACGAAATCGCCCAATCGGAATCGTGCACGCAGAAACCGTTCGCGAAGTATTGGATGCATCACGGGCTGACGCGCTTCAACACCAAGAAGGTCAGCAAGTCCGACCCTGAAATGCAAGCCGCCCTCCAGGCGATGACCCTCAGCACGCTGCTTGAAGAATACTCCGGCGAGTTGCTTCGCTTCTTCATCCTTTCAACGCAATACCGCAGCCCCATCGAATACTCGCCCGCAGAGTTAGCCAGCAAGAAAAAGGGACTGACGTCGTTTCATCGCTTGTTCAAACGGGTCAATGATCTTGGTGTGGGCGATGTCTACGACGCACCATCTGCCGCCAACGCCAATACGTTTAAACTTGATCCACAGGCGCTGGGAGATGAAGCCCAACAGCTCGCCGCTTCAATCGCCGATGCCCGCGATCGTTTTCAAGCCGCGATGGATGATGATTTCAACACTGCCGCGGCGCTGGCGGTCCTCTTTGAACTAACCAACAGCGTCAACCGTTTCATTGAAGCCAAGTCGCTGGAGTCGTCGGATGATGCGGCTGGTAAGTCCTTCGCACTGAAAGCCGCACAGGCGTTGGCGTCGCTGGGGCAATCGCTTGGCGTGTTCCTGTCAGCGCCAGCCGCAGCATCAGGCGGCGACGCGCTGGTTGGTCAGTTGGTCGATGCCCTCTTGGAAGTACGGAGCGCCTGTCGCACCGAGAAATGTTTTGAACTCGCCGACAAGGTGCGCGATCAACTCAGCGCCCTTGGCGTTGTGGTCGAAGACAAGCCCACAGGCGCGACGTGGTCGATCGAAAAACAATCGGACGATCTGCAAGGGAACCTGATTGATGCGCACATTCAAACGCGGTTGGCCTGCAAAGCCGCCAAGAATTTCGCGCTATCGGACATGATCCGCGATCGGTTGGCAGGGATCGGTGTGGCGCTGGAAGATCGTGCCGGCGGAACAACCTGGGAATTAACGAATGGCCAATCGTAGGGTGGGCCGTGCCCACCGCCGTTCGAATGCCAGCAACATGATGTGCAGGGCCTACCCTACCCCTTGAGAATGTTCCTGCGCAGCGTCCACAACTCTTTGAACGCCTTAAAAATCACGCGAATATTCCCGCCCGAACTCTCGCCGGCTGTGCGCGGATGGTGCGTAACACCTGTCTGAACGATGTCGTATCCAAGTCGCTGAGCACGGGCCAACATCTCCGTATCAATCAGCGCTCCATCGCTTTTCAGCTCAACGCTTTTAACAAACGCACGCGGATAGAGCTTGAACGCACAATCAATGTCACGAACCCGCAAGCCAAAAAGCGTCCGAATCAAAAGCCCCCACAGTCCAGCATTGATTTTCCGTAGCAGCGTATCCTTGCGATTCAACCGATACGCACTGACCACCCGCTTCTCACCAGCCAACGTCACGATGCGATCGAGTTCGTTCAAATCGAATTGCGCGTCACCATCCGTGTAAAAAATCCAGTCTTTCGTCGCACTGCGAAACCCCAACTTCAGCGCCGAGCCATATCCACCGTTCGTTTCGTTGTGCACCGCCCGCACTTCGTCAGGATGCTCTGCCGCCAACCGATCGATCAACTCAGCCGTACCATCCCGGCTACCATCGTCAACGAGAATCACTTCGAGATCGTCGGTGTATTTCCGCCCGACTTGCAAAGCGGTGTTGGCCAACGCTTCAACGTGGTCCACTTCGTTGTAGAAGGGAAAGAAAATCGTCAGGCTGGAAAGTGTGCTCGTTGCCAAAGTTCAGGTTCGTCCCAATGGAGTTCGACGTGCCGATGGCGCATGCATCGACACTTTTCTTCTAAGGGAATACTAATCGAGAAACGCTGAGTACGGTAGGCAACGGTACTATTTCGATGCAGCAGCGGTCTTTCTTCGGGTGCTGATGGCTTTGACTTTGCTTGCACCGGTTTCTGCGTCCGCATCTTTCTTGGTTGAATTGGACGCGGACTTTGCGGTGGATTTCTTGGCGGTTGATATGGTTGCCGTTGACTTACGAGTACTGACGCTTTTGACGGCGGATGGCGCTTTCACAACCTTCTTCACTGGCTTGACTTTTGTTTCCTCGGCAACTGTCTCCGCGACCGTTGTCGCCGACGCACGCTTCACCGTCGTCACCGCGCTGCCCGAACTCGTGCTAGACGTACTGACTTTCTTGACGCCATTCGACGACGCAACGCGCGCGGGCGCGGGTGCAGCGAGTTCTGCCGGCTTTGCTTCAACATCCGACGTTGATGCGGGACGGATCTCGCAGTAACCGTTGAACTGCGCACCTTGCACCACGATCAACGATGCCGCTTTCAAAGTGCCTTCGAGCGATCCGGTGGAGGTCACTTCGACTTTGCCGCGTGCTTCGACTTTACCGTTGACGATGCCTTTGACGGTGAGGCTGTTGGATTGAATCGGTGCGGCGACGCGCCCGCGCTTTTCGACCGAAACATCACCGCAGGTCGCGTAACCTTTGACGGCTTGGTATGACTTGATGACGTAGTTTTCGAGGATGAGCCGCTTACGACAGTGGGCGCAAAAGACCGACATCGCACGGGCGGCGACTTCATTGGCCCCGCTGCAATGCGTGCAGTTCACAATCTTGGTCTTGGCTGTCCTTAGCCCATTCACCGGCATCCATTCCGGGTACGGCAAGCCAACGCGACGCCAAAGCTCGACCGTTCGACTGCTTTGGCGATTCTGTCCCGATGCCTCCGGATTCAAGCGGTTCGACTTCTAAAACCACTCGCCCCGCCCAAATCCCACAGGTCACCCAATCATCAATAGCAGGGAAATCCCCGCATGACAAGGAGATTTTTGGCTAAATACTTTCCTGCAACCGTCTTACGTCAGCCGACCGTGCAAGGCGTCAAGGCAGAATCCCCATGACGGCATCGATCAGTCGGCCAACCGGTCAACGGTATCAGGCGATCTAGCGCTTGCCAGCCACTGCAGGTTCGGGCGTCGATGAAGTCGGCTTGGCCTTGGCGGGTTGCGATGCAGCTTGCCCGTTGGACTTGTTGTCCTTGGCACCCACGACGACGTGTCCGCTGAACATCGCACCGTCCGCCACTTCCAGACGCGCGGTTCGCATGTCGCCTTCGAGGTGGGCTGACGCGCTCAATTTGACCTTGCCGGTCGCTTCGAGATTGCCCGTCATCACACCGTCGATCTTGACCGTACCGGCTTTCACATCGCCAGCCAGGTTCGCACCCTCCGCGATGAGCAGGTCGCCCTTGCTGTCGATCTCGCCTTCGAACTTTCCGAGAAGGCGCATGCCCTTTTCGAATTTAAGTTCACCTTTGAACGAAGCGTCGGGACCAATGACGGTGGGATAGTCGTTGTTCGGATCAGCCATGTCTTCAAACCTCCTTGTTTGGAGTCGCGTTATCGGTGTGTGGGCCAATCAACCAGACCCATTTGTGTTGTTGCCCAATAGCTCATTTATATCTCGCTCCACTACCTTACGTCAACGCCTCAGACGCACCAACTTCACGCGATCGATTCGAGGATGACATGAACATACAGCTACAAATTGAACTCTTGGTTCAACCTGTCATGCAAGGCGCTGTGAGTTGTTTTGAGCGGATTGCGACGAGTCGCGTTTGCGGTGTTTCTACCCGAGGTTTGGCGGGTCGCCACCTTGCTGCGGCGTTCCGGGATTCGGCGGATGCGGGCGGGGTTTCGCACGCATCACGTGAAGGCGGGCTTCACGAAGTAGTTCACCATTGGACAGCAATTGCACGCGGTATTGGCCCGCTTCCGGAAAGACCAATCCATGAAATTGAAGGGCAAGGTTCGCGACGGCGAGCGGCGAATGGAATTCGACCTTCCCCTGCCCCTGCACCAACGGCGGGCGATTCTCGTTGGAGTCGACGATGCGGATCATCAACTCGACCGCACCGTGCCCACTGGTCAGCGACGTGTACACCGACAATTGCGGGTGATTCACCGGGAAGTTGGTCGCATGGATCGCACTGAAAATCCCGATCAATGACTGCTTTCCGGTCACGCGATCGGTGATGATCTGGTCGCAGACGACCAGCGAGAGGATTTCGGGTTGGGGTTGGATCTCTTCCACGCCGCTGATTCTACGACATCTCTCAGAATTTGCACGCCCCCACAGAGCCACTTCTGCGAATACCAAAATCGGCTGCGACATTCACCGCCTTCTCACCGTTGCGTTGTGGGCTATTCTTGTCAAAATGCCCTTCGGTCAAGCCACGCCCCACATGGCACCGCCCCAAATCGTGCCTCGGGCGACTTGGACCGAGATACCGACACACAGAAACTCCACCAATCCAGGAGCGATTGCGATGAAAATCCACGAATACCAAGCCCGTGACCTATTGGCCGACGCCGGAGTTCCCGTTCCCCCCTCGTCCGTCGTCGAAACCGTCGAGGAAGCCGTCGCGGCATTCAACAAGATCAACTCCACTGTGGTCGTCAAAGCCCAGGTGTTCGCGGGCGGTCGCGGGAAAGCCGGTTTCGTCAAACTTTGCAAGTCGGCTGACGAGGTCAAGGAAGCCGCCCAGTTCATGCTCACCAACCGCATGGTCTCGAAGCAGACCGGTGCGGAAGGTATCGAAGTGAAGAAGCTGCTGGTCGCGGACGCCGTGGACATCGAGTCGGAATACTACGTTGCGGTCGTGTTGGATCGGGCGAAGCGCACCCCCGTGGTGATGGTGTCGCGCGAAGGCGGCGTCGAGATCGAAGAGGTTGCGGCCCGCAATCCGGATGCGATCGTCAAGAAGTGGCTGGACCCGCACCTCGGGTTGATGAACTTCCAGACGGCGCAGTTGGTCGAGGCACTCGGCTTCACCGACAAGCAGCAGGCCAAAGATGCGGCGAAGGTGATTCGCGGACTCGTCAAAGTGTTCCTCGAACAGGATTGCAGCCTCGCCGAGATAAACCCGCTCATCCGCACGCCCGATGGCAAGGTGCTCGCGATCGATGCGAAGATGAACTTCGACGACAGCGCCCTCTTCCGTCATCCGAATCTCACCGAGATGCACGACAAGTCGGAAGAGAACCCAGCCGAACTCAAAGCCAAGGAACACGACCTGACGTACATCGCCCTTGACGGCAACATCGGCTGCCTCGTCAACGGCGCCGGATTGGCGATGGCCACCATGGACATCATCAAGCTTCACGGCGGCGAGCCGGCCAACTTCCTTGACGTCGGCGGCAGCGTGACCAAAGACGGTGCGATCGAAGCGTTTAAGATCATCCTCGCCGACGACAAGGTGAAGGGCATCCTCGTCAACATCTTCGGCGGGATCGCCAAGTGCGACACGATCGCCGAAGCGCTGATCGCAGCCGCCCGCGAAATCGGCTTCAAAGTGCCGGTCGTGGTGCGACTCGAAGGCACCAACGTCGAACGTGCTCGCGAGCTACTTGCAGAAGCCAACATCGACGTGCTGGTCCCAGCCGACGACCTGACCGACGCGGCGAAGAAGGTGTGCGCGCAGGTGGCGTAGGGTGCGGTTCACCGCACCTGTTTGGAATTCACGCAACGCGATAACCCGGTGCGGTAAACCGCGCCCTACCCTTCGTCCATCCTCATGATCGCGTCCAACGAATTTCTATTCTTCCTGCACGCGGTCGTCGGGGGCGTCGCACTCCTTGCGGCGGCTCGGTTGGGACGCCTCTACGTTGTCGGGGCGATCGTCACCTGCACCATCCTGATGAACATCGCTGTCCAGAAGCAGATGTCGCTGTTCGGCATGACCGTGACCGGCGGCAATGTCCTGTTCGGGCTGGTGTTTCTGGGCGTGGATATTCTCAACGAGCATTACGGCAAACGCGTCGCGCGCAATGCGGTGTTCGTCGGGTTTGCGGCCAACCTGTTCGTGGTGCTGATGATGCAGTTCGTTCTGCGATACGCGCCCATCGAAGGCGACCCCGCGCAAGAACCGATGATGTTTTTCTTCAACGCAACGGCCTACCCGCGCATCGTCTGCGCATCGATGGCCAGCTATCTGCTGTCGCAACTGCTTGACGTGCAGATTTACCAAGCACTCCACAACCGCACCGGCGAAAAGAAACTCTGGCTGAGAACCAACGCATCCACCTGGCTGGCCCAGGCCTTCGACACCACGTTCTTCACGTTCGCCGGATTGTGGGGAACGGTCATCACAACCTGGCCCGAATTCCGCGACGCGGTACTGTTCGCCTACGTCATCAAAATAGCGGTAGCACTGCTCGACACGCCGTTCCTGTATTTAACAAAAACCGCCCCAATGCGCCCAAGAGAAAAACCAACGGTGCAAGGCAGCAATTAGATGTGCCACTGCTCTGTGAGCAGTGCAGAAAACGAAAACGACTCGTAAACTTCAAGCGGTCAACGAAAAATCAGAAGGGTGGTCCATCGAAATCGGTACGTCTGTCATCCCATCCCAGAACCTGGCGCTAGACCAACGCCAATCCACCGAAACATCGCACAACCCACGCCGAACCGGATTCTGATGAATATACTCAACAACTTCTCTCACGCTTCGCTCGCTTGAGATGTTCTTGTCAAATCCGCCACCGGGTAGCCAGAAGCGAAATTGGGAATGTGTTCCCCCGTTTGCCCGCCTACGCACGGTACTGAGTCTCTTCAGCCAATCATTGCTTCCTATGTCTTCAAGATAGGCGCGGGCATTCTTCGACACGGGGCGTTTCAATCCGGCCAATATTTGCCTCATTTCGTAGTTGGATCTGCGGGGACAAATCAAAACGTGAACATGCTCGGGCATGATGACGTAAGCCCATATCGCAACGTCTTGATTTAGACGCACGCTTTCCATCGCTTCAAGGACCCACTGTCTTGTCCGTGGCTTGGTTAGTAGAGGATACTGATTGAATGTTGAATAGGTTACGAAGTGCGCCTGCCCAGGTTCGTTCCACGATGTTCTGGTCTTTCGCGGCTTGGTCTTCATTGTGGCGCATTTGCGTACTTGAAATGGTTCTTGTTCTGGCACTGCTCACAGAGCAGTGGCACACTTTGATTGACTCCCTTATGACGCCAACTCGCCTGGTTTGGGGGCGGCTTCTACTACTGCTCGTAGGAATCGGCCTGGGTTGGTGGGTTTTACGTCGGCGTTTTCGTATTGTTTGGCCACCAGCTCGCGGGTGAGGATGTCGAACTGGCGGTTTTTGTACTTTTGGATGAGGTCTTTTTGGATTTCGACGAAGCTTTTGGGTTCGCTGCGTTCCATGTCGGTGCATTTGACGATGAAGTACGCCCCATCGCTTTCGATCACCTCGCTGACCCCGCCGGCGCTGAGCGAATAGAGCGCGTCGATCGCCGGCTGCCATCGCTCCCTTGCGCCGTCTTTGGAAACCCAGTCCCAATCGCCACCGGTTGCAGCGTAAAGTCCTTTGGAAACGTCCTTGGCCACCGATGCAAAATCCTCGCCGCCTCTCACCCGCCGAAGCGCCGCGTCGATCTTCTGGCGTGCGTCTTCCTTGCGGACGGCTGGGATCAACCGCTCGCCCACCGCATCGACGCGGCCAAACGGAATGTCAATCAGTGACATTTTTCGACGATCGCCCAGCTTCAACTCAGCCAGGTATTGCTCGTAGAATTCTTCGATCTCGCGGCGCGTGGGTTCAGCCACCTTGTGCCCGACCGATCGCTGCAAGTGCGCGATGATCATCATGTCGCGGCGAATGCGCTGGCGATCTTCGAGCATCGACACGCCCCGATCACGCAGCCACTCCTCGTAGCGCGTCTGTCTACCGCCATGATCCTTGTTGATGATCTCGCGGATGCGGACGTCGACGAACTGCTCCAACCGCTTCATCTCTTCGTCGCCCAAGCGCCGCTTCGCCGCCTGTTCAAGCAGCGTACTCTCCGCCTCCGAGCGCACCTGCCGGCGCAGAATCTCGATCATCTGCCGCTGGTACTCCTGCGGGGGCAGCTCGCGGGCCATCTTCGCAAGATCAAACCGCACCCACTTGAGCACATCGTCCACGCCGATCGCCACACCATTGACGAACAACGTCGTCACCGGTGAAAGGTTGTTGAGGTCTTCGTTCTCCGCGTCGAGCATCGCTTCCGACTTGGCCAACCGAATCGCCCGCTCGTCTTTGGGCGGCGTCTTGGTCTTGAGCTTGTCGGGGTTGCGGCCATAACGCGATTGGTGGCTGCAACCGGTGATAACAAGCGCCATCACCAGACAAAAGAGCGTGCGACGTGTGATCGTGCGGTTCGAGGCGATCGTGTGGTTCGAGGCGATCGTGTGATTCGAAGCGAATGTTGTCTTGCTAAGCATCATGAAGCCGCTTCCGTGGAGGCTGGGGTTTTCGATAACATTTTGCGCAGACATGCCAACAGCGTCGGCCCTTCAAAGTAACTTGATCGAAGCCGCACGTAAATGGTTTTCGGGTCGGGCATGCGCACGGAACCGGGCGCATCGACAAAAGCGGCTTGTGCGACGGACAAATCGCGTACCGAGAAAATCAAATCGGGCTCGTCGGCGACGATCGAACGAATCTCCCATTGCCGCGCCAGCACGCGAATCTCAGCCAGATCCAGCAGCGTCGAAACGGCTTTGGGGCAAGGTCCATACGCATCAGTCAGGTCAGCCGCCAACCGCTCCAACTCGTCGAGCTTCTGGCACATCACCACGCGACGGTAGATATCAATGCGTGCGCGGGCGCTGGGGATGTAGCTTTTCGGAATAAACGCGCTGACGCCGATTTCCAGATGCACCTGCGCAAGATCGGGTAGCGGCTCGCCGCGAAGTTCGTGAACCGCCCGCTCCATCAGCTTGCAGTACATTTCATAACCGACGGCTGCGATGTGCCCGCTCTGCTGCGGACCGAGGATGTTGCCCGCGCCACGGATTTCCAGGTCGCGCATGGCGATGCGAAACCCTGCGCCCAGTTCGCTGAATTCCTCGATGGCTTTGAGTCGCCGCGCCGCTTTCGGCGTGATGGTGCGCTTCTTCGGTAGGAGCAGATAACAATACGCCCGATGACTGCCACGCCCGACGCGCCCGCGCAACTGGTGCAGGTCGGACAGTCCATAACGATCGGCGATGTTGATGAAAATCGTGTTGACCGAAGGCAGATCGATGCCGCTTTCGATGATGGTGGTGGCGACGAGGACGTCGGCTTCCCCGTCAATGAACCGCCGCATCACGTCTTCGAGTTCGCGATCTTTCATCTGACCGTGACCGACGAGGACTCGACAGTCGGGCACGATGCGGCGAATGTCGTCAGCCACCCCTTCGATGTCGCGAACAAAGTTGTGGATGAAGTACACCTGCCCGTCGCGACTCAGCTCGCGGATGATCCCCTGGCGGATGAGGTCTTCGTTGTAATGGCAGACTTCGGTGGCGATGCTGCGGCGATCGACTGGCGGCGTTTGCAGCGACGAGATGTCGCGAATGCCGAGCATCGACATGTGCAGCGTGCGCGGGATGGGGGTGGCCGACAACGTCAACACCTCGACCGTCGAGCGCATCGACTTGAGGCGCTCCTTGTGCTCCACGCCAAAGCGCTGCTCCTCGTCGATGATCAACAATCCAAGATCGGCAAACTCAACGTCCTTACTGAGCAGGCGATGCGTTCCGATGACGATGTCAACGCGACCCTTGCGGGCTTCTTCGATCAACTGCTTCTGCTGCTTGGGCGTGCGGAAACGCGACAGGCATCCGACCGAAAACGGATAGTCGGCCAACCGCTCGCTGAAGGTTTTGTAATGCTGCTCTGCTAGGACGGTCGTCGGAACGAGGACAGCCACCTGCTTGCCATATTCCGCCACCTTGAACGCCGCCCGCATCGACAGTTCCGTCTTGCCATAACCGACGTCGCCACAAAGCAGGCGATCCATGGGCCGTGCGCGCTGCAGGTCCTTGTTGATCTCGTCGGCGACGACAATCTGATCGTCGGTTTCGTCGTACGGAAACGCGTCTTCAAACTCGCGCTGCCACGACGTGTCAGCCGGATAGCTCACGCCCTCGTGCGCTTCACGGGCGGCTTGCGTGCGAAGCAGGGCTTCAGCCAACTCGATGACCGCCTCTCCCGCTTTTTCCTTCGACTTTTTCCAACGCGTGCCACCGAGTTTGGACAGCGTCGGTTTGTGCGCACCTGCCCCCACGTATCGCTGGACCAGATCAATTTGCGATGCGGGCACATGCAGGACAGCTTTCTCGTCGAATTCGAGCGTCAGGTACTCTTCGGTTTTCTCCGAATTTTCCCGCCGCATCGTTTCCATCTTCTGGAATCGGGCGATGCCGTGGGTCGCGTGGACGACGAGGTCGCCCGGTTCGAGTTCCATCCAACCATCAAGCGGATGGGATGCGACGGCTTTTCTGATGCGGCGGCGCTGGCGGGTGCGATGGAAGACTTCGTGATGCCCGACGACTACGGTCTTCGTGTCCGACCAATCGAACCCGCGATGAATGAATCCGATTCGCGTTTCGATGCGCTTTGACGAATTCGCGTCCGCATCTTCGAGTAGTTCCAGCAGGCGCGAGCGCTCGCCTTCATTCTCGCAGACGACAAACACCTGGCGATCCGAGGCAAGGTCGAGCAGTTCTCCCACGGCCTCGGCTGATCGACCTTCAAATCGCGAAAGCGACCGCACGGGAAAGTGAACGCCCTCATCGTCCTTCACTGCCGGCGCACCAAACCGCCACGAATGCACGGAGGCGAATTTTCCAAGGTCGGCTAGCAGCGTCCCGGTTTCAAAGAGCGCCGTGCCCCCACCGGTACGTTCGCGATAAAGGTCCGCCAGTTCCTGAATCTCGGCGGGATTGTCCAGAAAAACGATCGTGTCGGCTGGCAGCAGATCGATGAAGCACGCCGCTTCGGAACTGCCCCGGTCGGCCACCCGGGTGGCTGCACAGATGGAAATTTCGTCGAGCCGCTCGATCGATCGCTGGGTGCTGACATCAAACAGGCGGATAGATTCGACCGTGTCGCCAAAGAACTCGATGCGGATCGGATGGGTGCGGTCGGCATCGAACACGTCGAAAATGTCGCCGCGTCGCGCGAAATCGCCCGGGGCTTCGATCAGGTCCAGCCGCGTGAAATCGTGGTCGACGAACCATGCCGTGAGCGCGTCGAGTTCGGTTGATTGCCCCACCTTCACGGATATCGTGTGGGCTGCGAGCGACTTCGCCGAGGGCACGGGCTGGAGGAGCGCCTGAATCGACGATGCGATGATCGACGGTGCGGCTCCATTCGTCAGCGAGACACACAATCGCCGCCGTTCTGCATGGATTTCACCAGCCGCAGGTCCATCACCGGGAAGCGTTTCCCAAGCGCTGAGCAGCGCAACGGGCGCACCGCTGAAGAATTCGAGGTCTTCTCGGACATTTTCGGCTTCGGTCAGATGGGCGGAAACATAGAGGATTGTCCGCCCGGTTCGCTGGGCGAGGTCGGCGACCACCATCGGCGCAGACGATCCCCACAAGCCGGAAACCGCGACCGCCCCCTGGTGATCGGCGATTTGTCGTGCCAGCGTTGTGAGTTTGTTGTCTCCGGCGATCGGCTGGATCACCATGGCGGTCACATGCTATCGGCCGGCCGGTGGTTGGCAAGTGAACGTGGTGGACGACTTTGTGTCAGCCGCACACCGTGTTACAACTTGAGTCGAGAGACAATATCCAACAAGATTCAACATCACGGTGGTGGTAACCGACCGATAGCCCTTATATTGTCGAATAGTGGGATGCGTGGTCGGGGTGGCACATGAAACGGGTCGCCACTGATTTGACTGTTCTGGTGCGCAGGAGGCTTTTGGTGTTTCAACCCAAGAGAATCGTCTGGTGTGGTACGGTGGCTGCCTTGCTGTGTCTGTGGGCAAGCCCGGTGCAAGCCGATCCCAACCCGAAGGATTCATTGGCCAAGTATGTCCCGCAGGATGTCTGGCTTTTCTCCCACACTTGGCGTACGGACGGTCGCGACAAGCTCTTTGAGAACTGGAAAGAGATCATCGCGGCGCTGAAGACCTGCGGAATCGATCAGGAACTTCGCAACGCGTTCTACTCCGCAACCCCCGACGACAAGAAGACGTTATTCAACCAACGGTGGGAAGAAATTTCGACGGCGTTTGGCAACGTTGAGTGGGTCGATATCGTCTGCGACGAAGTCGTATTCTCTGAGCGACTTCGTTCCGTTGTTCCCGACGTCATACTGATCGCTCGCCCCAAGCCGGCGACGCTTGAAAAGAACGTCAACGGGTTAGCCGCCATCTTTGACCTTTTCAATTCATATCTCGATGGCAAACCAGTCCCGGCGAAGGTCCATGGCCGTCTGCGCACCTGGTCGATCGAATCCGAAGCGGCGGACATCGGTTTGCACATGTTGCACATGGATGACAAGGTCGCGTTGGTGTTTGGTCAATCCGCGTTTGTGGAAGTGCGATCGCTCTTTCTCGGCGAGACAAAATTTCCGAGTTTTGAAGCCAACGACCGATTCAAGAAAGCCATCCAGGAAGTCCCCAATCGTGGGTACGCCATGACATTCCTCGATGTCGACCGCGTCTTTCAATGGGTGGCCAAACTTCCCGAACTCATCCTGGGCAAGGGCGATCTCGCCAAACCGATCGAGACGGTCAGCAGCGTCGTGGCCGCGGTGACGAATCAACTCGATTTCATGGATTACGTCGTCATCTCGCAAGAGGTCTCCGGTAACAAGCAAATTCAGCACACCGTGGCCAGGGTGAAAAGCACGTGTTGCCAGAAGCCCTGTGCGCGGGCGATGATCAACCAGAAGCCCATTAGCGGGTTCGCAAAGTATGTCCCCAAGGAGTCCAAGTCTTACGTCGTATCGTCAATGTTTGATTTGCGAATGATCTACGACACAATTCTGGAGATTGTCAGGACTGAAATTCCAGAAGGCGAACAGTTGTGCCAGAAATGGCAAGATGTCCAGACGCAAAACGAGTTCAACATCCGCAACGATCTGCTTGACTGGGTCAGCGGCGAATTCATCATCTGCACGCTTCCGCCAGCCACGCCTTCACCGTTTGGAAACGAAGACATGGTTGCGCTGCTTCGCATCCGCGACCCCGAGTTGGCCCGCAAGAAAATACCTGCGTTGGTCGAAACCGGCGTGACGTTTTTCAAGAATTCCGGTCAGGAACTGTCCGTCGCACCAGCCACCAATCTGCCGGTCGACGGTTTTCAGAACGCGACAATTCCGACGATGGTCATGTTCATCGGTACACCTTGCTTTGGAATCTGGGATGACTGGTTTGTGCTGGGATCGTCTGAGCAATCCATCGCTTTGGTGATGAAAACTGCTTCGGGCGAGCATCCATCAATCACCGAGAATGAACGGTTCATCAAAGAGGGACTTCACACCGATGCTCCCATCGTTGGTGCAAAGTTTGCGGACCTGAGCAACATCGGGCAGGAATTGTCTGCTGCATTCTTCGGATTTGGGTTTGCGGCTGGCATGATCCCGAACGAACCGGAAGCCGCACCGATCAAAGCGATCATGGGTTCGATGGTACGCCTGGGCCCGGTGGTCAACAAGATCGACTTCCTTAGTTCTTCAAGCACACTCACCACGTTCAAAGACAATGCGTGGCACTCCGAATGCGTCACGACGTACAAGCCAAAAGCAGCGACAAACCCCCAATAGCGCAACGTAGGGTGGGCCGTGCCCACCGCTGTTCGAATGCCAGCAACATGGTGGGCACGGCCCACCCTACATGGCGACACTTTCTATCATTGCGATGAACCGCGTCAGTGCCGTCGCGCTGTGATCGAAAAACAGCGACGGTTCCATCAACTCCAACTCCGACAACACCACGCCGCTTTCAGTTTCAACCAGATCGGCGCGGGCATAATGAATCTTATGCGGCACTGCACGAATCGCCGCGTCGGCAACCGCAAGCTCCGCCTCGGTTGGCGGTTCACCGCTGTCAACACTTTCAGACTCTCCGGCGAAGCGAGGTTGCTTGCGGATCGCGTGGGTCCATTCGCCATTGATCCAAACGAGCGACCTTTCGCCTGGGTATTCAAAGCCTGCAAGGTAGGGTTGAATCAACACATCCCGCCCGGTCGCGAGTTTCGTCGCATGGTCGAGGGCTGATGCTTCATTGTTTTTAAAACGCCCAGCACCAAACGACCCTGCTCCGATCGCCGGTTTGATCACAACATCGCCATACGATGCGATCGCGTCTTTCGCAGCGCTTGCGTCAGCTGACTTGATCAACGTGGTGGGAACGATCGCGACACCAGCCGCGGCAAGCTCAAGCAGGTAACCTTTGTGCATGTTCCATTTGACCACACTCGGTCCGTTGATCACCGGCGCGATATCATTGGCACGTTCGATCCAATCCTTAAATGCGTCGGCGGCAGTGAAGTAATTCCACGGTGATCGAACCACGATTAGATCGAGTTGCGCACGCTTCAAACCATCGCATTGCGTTGATGCATCATCCCAAGGCAACATCACCGGTGTGTGCCCTCGCGCGCGCAACGCTGCATCCAGCGGCGCGGCATCAGGATCCGGTTCTGGAAGCGTCTTGCATGTCACCAACCCAACTCTCATGTGCATTTCTCCAGATAAATTGTGCCTTGGGTTAAACAATTGGAGTCCCCCATCACTACCGCGCCAAGGGCGATTCACGTCAATCTAGGCAATTCCAAGGCGATGCGACACGCGCGAGCGCGATTGTTTTTTCTTGCGAAGCGAATGGGGCGTGGCTAGCATCCCAATCGGCGAAAGCCATCTCCCCCCAAAGTTGGACACGGGCCAATTCATGTTTCCAAGCAAACGCAGTTCACACAACAGGAGCAGAAATTATGTCCAGAGGTAAACGGCAGTTCCCTTGGCTTGCCATCTTATCCTTCACACTCTTGGCGGGAGGTGGATACTTCATCACGGCTTGCACGCCACAGGACAGCGGCGGGGACGGGCAGATGGATGGTTCAGACAACATGAACAGCAACGGATCGTCGAACGATGACGGCATGTCGGATGGCATGGGCGACAGCAGTGACGATTCCACCTGCAAGCAAGCCGACGACGAAGGCAACGAGTTTGAAACCGAAGTCAGCACCATGTCGGCCCAAGGTAAAATGCTCACGATGAACCGCAAGGTCATCACCACGCCCGACATGAATGACGGACTTCGGGTCGAAACCGAAATCATGTCTGACGGCGCACTCGTCATGCGCATCATCACCACCGACGACGGCATGGGCAAAGTCAATGTCGACGTCGAATACGGCGACGAAGTGCCCGGTGTCGATGCCGCAAACATCGTTGTCGAAAACGGCATGATCAAGGGAACCATCGACGGACGCGACATCAACGAGATGGAAGCCGACGGCGCCGACGCCAGCAACACAACCTTCGCCGACGGAATGCCGGCTCCCGATGATGGCGCGAGCGACGATCTGAAAAATGCACTCAACGAATTGTTCGCCAAAGCCGACTCGGCTGGCGACGATTGCGAGGCCACCGTTCCCGATATGGCTG
>DDIR01000145.1:18587-18876 GCA_002338715.1 Phycisphaerales bacterium UBA1845
GCACCGTTCCCGATATGGCTGACGCGAACTCCAACGGCGCCAAGATGGCCAAGGTCCTCGGCCTACCGCCGCAAGACAACGGGCACGATAGCGATCCCGAAGCGACGGCTGGCTGCATTGGTTGCTGGGCGGGTTGCAGCACGGGGGCAGCCGCTTGTATCGCGGGCGTTTCTGTAGCGTGCGTCGCGTCGCTTGTGTTCTACGCAGTATGTGAAGCCGCGGCGGTCGCGGGATGTGCAGCCGCTTACATCGGCTGCGTCGCGGGCTGCAATGCAACGGGCGCTCCGTG
>DDIR01000064.1:0-20252 GCA_002338715.1 Phycisphaerales bacterium UBA1845
CGGTGCGGAACTCGGGGGCGTGTCGCTGGCGGCAGCCGCTTCGATGGCGTCGGGCAAACCGTTCGTCATCGTGCGAAACGCGAAGAAGGAATACGGAACGAGCAACGCGTTTGAAGGGGTGATCGAAACGACAGACAAGGTGCTCATCGTCGAGGATATCGCCACGACGGGCGGTCAAGTGCTCGAAGCTGCCCAGCAAATCGTTCAACTCGGCGCGAGTGTCGTTGCGATTGTCGCGGTGATCGATCGGTTGGAAGGAGCCCGTGAGAATATCGAGTCAGCCGGTTTTCGCTTCGAGTCGTTGATGACGACATCCGATCTGGGAATCAAATCCAATTGAACGCGTTGACCAGTTGCACGGGGACCAGCCACACGGGGAGCAACCGCACTGGCAGTAGTGCAAACGCGGTGTCGCCGCCATATCAATGCTGGATCGCGGGGTGGCGGCTTGGCGGATGAATGCCGATGTGGTGCATCTTGTTAATGTGAAGGTGGTCAGTCACATCGCTGCGAACGTCTCGAATTCCAATCTGACAGTACGAACCGATACACCTTCATAAGGAAGGCGCACGACGTCGAGCGCAGATTCCGCGCATGATGCAACAGAATAACGAATTCAAAAAAGTACTTCATCACTCCATCAATCGCGATTGCGATCAAGCCAACCGGCATTTATTGCCGACAACCCTGTACCACTTTGCGGACCCGCCTGGGGACGCGACTCACGAGCATGGATGCTTCATTGAGGAATGGGCTCAGGATGAGCGACGCGTACGAATTTCGCATGACGTTTGCCGAACAGGTGTCGGGGAAATGGCAGATCCCCGCGTTCCTGTTTTCGGTGGCTGCGTTGACGGTCGTCGCGCTTCAACTCGAATCGCCCACGCGCAAGATCGGGATTGATGAGAATCTCAGTCGCATCAATCGCCTGATCAATGCGCAGCTATTTGTCCCCGCACTCGACTTGACACGCACCATTCAAACCTGGGACGACATCAGCGATGAAGATCGTAGCCGACTAAACGCTTACGAAGCGCGGGCGATTTTCGAGCGGGCGAAGAGTTCCGGCAAAGTCACCGCGAAGGAAGCCGGCGAAACCCTTGAACAATACAAACAAGCCCTTGACTTGAAATTCCCGCTCAGCGCGGTGGATCATCGACGCATTGCAGAGTGTCATGAAGCATTGGGGCAACTTTTGCTCGCCCGATCACACTACCAAGCCGCCGTCGACATGGGGGTTCCGCCGGCATTCGCAGATCGGCGCAAGATCATTTCGCTGGGAATTCAACTTTCCAACGTTTCCGACGACGAAACGTTTGCGTTGCTGGCGTCGTATTGCGATGACGCAGCCGACTCGCCGGACGATTTGTACTGGGGTGTCGAGCAGCGCGTGAAACTTCTCGATCGACAGGGGGCTTCAGAGGACATTGCGGCATTGCTGGATCGATACCGCGGTGAGTTCCAGGACACGAACTACGAGCCATACATTCGGTATCTGACGTTGCTCGGATTGCGAAGCGAAGGACGTTACGACGAAGCGGAACTCGGCTTGCGGGCGCTGCTCAACGACATTCCTGACGATCATCCGGTTTGGGATCGAGCAACGTGGCTGCTTGGTTCGGTCGTGCTCAACGATGGCGGGGCCCAACGTCCGGAAGAAGCCTTGTCCATCTTTGGCAACGTCGTCGCCGATCGACGGGACCGGGACTATGTCGTCGCGAGCATGCTGGGGATGGCCGAAGCCTCGGCGTTGTTGCAGCGATTCGACGAAGCCGCAAAGTCATACGCAAAAGTCATCGACGAACTGCGACGCCCGCAAGGTCTTGAGCAGGTGACGCCCGAGGGTCTGCTGGCCGCGATCAGTGCAAGTGCCGACCTGGCCCACGCAACCAATGACATTGATCATGCCATCGAATTCCTGAAGCAGGCAGTCGGGCTTATTGATCCTGAAGACAATGACACGATGGCCCGTGTTTACAGTCGCCTCGGTCATTTTCAGTCGATCAAGGCACGCGCCTACAACGCACTGCGCCCTGGTTCGGAAACGTCAGGCGACCCGGAAGTCGCAAATTCAGTTGGCGGTGCGCCTTCCGAAGAGTGGTCCGCAGAAACCGCACAGTCCATGTTCGACGAAGCCGGTGAGTCATTCGTCAAAGTCGCCTGGCTTAGCACGCTGAACGAGGAACGTGCCAGCGACATGATGTGGACGGCGGCTGGCTTGTTCGACGAAGGTGGTAATCACGAACGGGCAATTGAAATTCTGCGTGCCTTTGTGCGCGATCGAGCAGATGCAGAGATCATTCCCCGCGTCCTGTTTCGATTGGGCAAATCATTGCAGGCGATGGGACGCTGCGAGGAGGCCGTCGAAGCATATCAACAGAATATCAGCAGTTTCCCGCGATCGCCTTTTGCCAACTCGGCGCTGATTCCATTGGCCGAATGCCTCATGGAACGTGGCGGCGAGTACGAATTGCAAGCCGAAGAAGCGCTCCTGCAAATCAAACGCGATTCAGAAATCTTCACGCCCGATGCGGTGGAGTATCGCGATGCGTTGTTTCTGCTGGGTGAATTGTATGGTCGTCGAGCTGCCTACGAGAAGGCGATCCCCGTCCTGGAAGAGTTTATCCTGCGCTACCAGGACGATGAACGGCGCACGCGGTGTCGCTTTCTGTTGGCCGATGCCTATCGACAGAGTGCGCTGGCGATCAAAGAGGAAGTCCTGCAACCGGAGTTTGTCGGCGAAAGCAAACGCCTGCGGTACGAAATCGATCGCCGGTTGGGAATTGCAGCCGGTCACTTTCGGCAACTCATTGATGACCTGGCAGTCCGTGAATCGAATCTCGATGAACTCGATTATGTGTATCTGCAGGACGCGCGACTTTACGAAGCGTCATGCCTATTCGAATTGGAGCGCTATACGGAGGCGCTGAGCCTCTACGAGCGCATTGCATGGGTGTACAAGGATCGACCGGTGGCGCTCGGCGCGTATGTGCAGGTGATCAACTGCTACGTGCTGTTGGGCAAACCGACCGAGGCGGCGTCGGCCCTTCGTCGCGCTCAGTATCTCGTTGACGTGATCGACGAGAAGTATTTCAAAGCCACCGGAGAGTTGGAAACACGCGAGAGTTGGCGGGAACACTTTGAGTGGGTCGCCGAAGTTCTCGCCGACGAATAACCAAAAATCAGAATCGACCCAGAAGAAAAGTACCAGGCGCAATACAAGACCGTGTGTCGCACTTAACTTTGGCGCAGCAAGGAGGCCATGATGACCTACGATGACAAGAACTCATTTCGGCAGGCGACCGAGATCGTTGGACTGCTTTCGAGGCAGCTTTCGCTCTACGATCAGTTGACGTCACTCGCAGAGAAGCAGCGAAAGCTGGTGGCGGCAGAGGATACCCGCCCGCTGATGAAAGTATTGGCCCAGCGGCAACGCCTGACGATTGAGCTTGAGGCGCTCAATGCGCGGATGGCTCCTTTGCGCGACACCTGGCCAACCGTTCGGGACGGACTGGATGCGCAGGATCGCTCGATGGCGGATGATCTGATTTCCAAAGTCAACTCACGTTTGAAAACCCTTCTGGATGGCGATGCGGCTGACGTGGAGTTGCTTCAACTACGCAAGCAGCGGGTGGGAACGGATCTCGGTACGGTTCGAAATCGCCGCAAGGCGGTGGCTGCGTATCAGATCACGGTCAATAACCCGACTCATTTTGATCGTCTGCACAACGAGGTTTGAAACCAGTGACCACAACGATGCAGCACAATTCCAAAGAGTCGTCAACT
Organism: Phycisphaerales bacterium UBA1845; assembly: GCA_002338715.1. GTDB lineage: Bacteria > Planctomycetota > Phycisphaerae > UBA1845 > UBA1845 > UBA1845. Next base: position 3,787 of record DDIR01000064.1, read on the forward strand.
TCGTTGGCTCCGAAGATCACCCATCGCGAACGCGAGTTGGGGGCGATTATCAACTCGTACAACGAAGTGACCGAACGCCTCAAGCAATCGCACGATCGACTGCGTGATGAGGTTGTGCGGCTTCACGATCAGCTTGACGAGAAGAACCGCGAGTTGGCGAGGCGCGAACGGTTGGCAGCCTTGGGAGAGATGGCTGCCGGCGTCGCCCACGAGATTCGCAATCCGCTCGGTGGGATTCGGTTGTACGCGGACCTGCTGATCAAGGACCTTTGCGAGATGCCGAAGTCGCAGCAACTCGCGCGTCGCGTTTCAGATGGCGTCAGTGTTTTGGAAAGCATCGTTGGTGATGTGGTTGAATTTGCGGGCGAATCAATGCCGGACGTTGCACCGGTTCGCGCTGCGACACTTTTGGAAGAAGCGATCGGGTTGGCGGCTCCGGCAGTGTCTTCGCGTGGATGCGACCTGCGGGTTAAACCCATTGATCGGGAACTTTACGTTCAGGCGGACACGAACCAAGTTCTCAGAGCGCTGTTGAATTTGCTGCTGAACGCGGTGGATGCAGCCGGCGCGAATGGATCGATTCGAATCTCGGTCAGGTTGAACGCGTCGGGCACGCACTGCGATTATCTGATTGCAGACAGCGGTCCGGGGATTTCGGCGGACCTGATGAATCGCATCTTCCATCCGTTCTTTACGACGAAGTCGTCCGGTACGGGATTGGGGTTGGCGATTGTGCATCGGATCGCGGACGCGCACGGAGGTTCGGTGCGTGCACGCAATCGCGACGGTGGCGGCGCAGAGTTCTGTCTGTCGCTGCCGGTTGGCAAGTCGCCGCGATAGGGAAAAGCGAACACAAGAAAGCGATAGTCGGAGATTTGAAGGTATGGCGAGTATTTGTGTTGTAGACGATAAGGAATTGCTCCGCGATTCACTCAGCGCGACGCTGGAACGCGAGGATCATCGGGTGACGACGTTTGGTTGCCCCGAAGATGCGCTGCCGAGCATCACCGACGGTCAGTACGAACTTGTATTGACCGACCTGAAGATGCCGGGGATGGATGGCGTGAGCATGCTGCGCGAGATGCGGGCGGCTGGCTGCGAGACGCCGGTGATCGTGATGACCGCGTTCGGTTCGGTGGCGTCGGCGGTTGAAGCGATGAAACTTGGCGCGTCGGACTATGTGCAGAAACCGTTCGATGCGGACATGATCGTGGTGCAGGTTGAACGGGCGATCAGTCAGGCGCAACTCGTCAAGGAAAACGAGGCCCTCCGCACGAGTGTGAGCGACATGCAGGCGTCGCGCGACATGATCGGTGACAGCGACCCGATGATCGAAACCCGTATCCACATCGCCCAGGTGGCCAACAGCAATGGCACGGTGCTGATCTCCGGCGAATCCGGGACCGGTAAGGAACTGGTGGCCCGTGCGATTCACGCGTCGTCATCGCGTGCAGCAAAACCGATGCTGTGTCTCAACTGTGCGGCGCTCAGTGCCAACCTTCTGGAAAGCGAACTGTTCGGTCACGAGCGCGGGGCCTACACCGGCGCCGACCGCGCCCGCAAGGGGCGATTCGAGATGGCCGACGAAGGCACGCTGCTCCTCGATGAAATTTCCGAAATGGCCTTGCCGCTTCAGGCGAAATTGCTTCGCGTCCTGCAGGAAGGTGAATTCGAGCGAGTTGGCAGCAGTGCGACGCGCCGGGCCAACGTTCGCGTCATCGCGACGACCAACCGCGACCTGATGGATTGGGTGCGCAAGGGTGAGTTCCGCGAAGACCTGTTCTATCGCCTCAACGTTTTGCCCGTGACCCTGGTTCCGCTTCGTGAAAGGGTTGGCGATGTTGCCCAACTGGCGGCTCATTTTTTGAAGCAGATCGCCAAGCGCGACGGACGCGAACCGGCAAGCTTTGATCGAAGCGCTCTGGCACTTCTCAGTGAATACGATTGGCCGGGCAACGTGCGCGAACTGGAAAATGTCTGTGAACGGGCGGCGGCTGTCGCGACCGATCGAATCATCCCCGCCAGCGTGGTTGAAGGTTGGCTGGTGAACACGCGGCAGACGACGGATGCGTTTGAGGGTTTGCGTCCGGGTCGAATGCTTGAGGATATGGAACGCCGGTTGATCGAATATGCGTTGAAGAAGCACGGCGGGCACCGCGAGAAATCGGCAAAGACGCTGGGCATGGGCGTTCGGACGCTCGGCATGAAGCTGAAGCAGATGCGTGAAGAGAAAGAACGTCACGAGAATCGCAATGCGCTCGTTTCGAGCGCGATGTAGGGTGGGCCATGCCCACCGCAGTTGAATACGAATGATATGACGAAGGCTAACGACATGGTGGCCACGGCCCACCCAACGGACACGCGGGTGACGAAGTGACAGTCGGCAGTTTTTGCCGATCGCGCAGGAATTGCGCGGGTTGGAGAGGTCTTGGCAGCATGACTGGCGCGATTGCACCGGTGGAATGGAACATGCAAGCCGAGCCTGGGAGTGAGTAGCGAGAGCGGTACGTCCGCTGCTTGGGCGGGCGAATCTTTTGAGAGTGAACGTGATGGGAAGCTTTTTTGCGGAATTGACGAGCGGCGGGGCGATGCCGGCATTGCAGACGACCTGGTCGTTTGCCCAGCAGAAGCACCGCGTCATCGCCGACAACATCGCCAATATCTCGACGCCCAACTACAAGGCGAAGCGTCTTGACTATGGCGAGTTTCAATCGGCGCTCGGTGAAGCACTTGAAGAGCGAAAGGGAAAGCCAAACACCCCGTTTGCCCTCAAAGCCAGCGATCAATTTCGCATGAACGAGCGAGGTCAGCTTGAAACGACGCCGTCGATCAAGCCGGGACGCAACGGTGTGTTTCATGATGGGACGAACCTGTCGATCGAAGCGGAAATGTCAGACCTGGCGGCCAACGCCATGTTGCACGAGATGACGACGACGTTGGTGAACGGGTACTTCGGTTCGCTACGCAAGGCAATCAGCGGCCGACTCTAACGGGTTGGTCTGAAGGAGTTTGAATGATGTTGATGTCAACGATGGATATCAGCGCGTCGGCACTGGTGGCGCAGCGAACGAATCTGGACACGATCGCGCAGAACATCGGAAACATGCACGCGACGCGCGACGCCGATGGCAACCCGAATCCGTACCGCCGCAAGATCGCCCTGTTTGCACATGGGTCGCCCGGTGCAGGTCGCAACGGCACGGGTGTGCGGGTGGACAGTATCGTCGAGAGCAAGGATGCGTTTCGATTGGTCTACGATCCGACGCATCCCGATGCGATCAAGAGCGGCGAAAAGGAAGGTTATGTGCGCTATCCGAATGTTGATCAGAGCACGGAAATAGTCAACGGCATGATGGCTGCCCGGATTTATGAAGCGAACATCACAGTGATGGAAATCACCAAGACGATCGCGGCGGCCAGCCTTCGGGTGATGGCGTAAGTAAGGAAGTAAAGTCATACGCAGTAAAGAAAACGTGTGGAAGCGAGATTGATCATGATTGATCCAACGGGAATCAATGACATTTCGAGGGTGGCAGCACCCGCAAGTCCGACGACGCAACCAGTGACGCCGGCTGGCGAGAAAGGCTTCTACGAGGTGATGCTCAACAGCCTCGACGAAGTCAATCGCCTGCAGACCGAAGCCGACCAGGGCGTGCAGGATTTGTACAGCGGTAAGACCGACGATGTGGCCAGCGTGTTTACCGCGGTTAACAAAGCCGGCGTGGCGTTCGATTTGCTCATGGAAATGCGAAACAAACTGATGGATGCCTATCGCGACATCCAGCAGATCAGAGTCTAACGAAGATTGACTTCGGGCGCAGCGGCGCGGTCGGGCGTGTTCAGATGGAGTTGAAACGCCGATCGCCAAGCTCGGGTCAATAGCGTGTAAACCAGCAATTTGGTCGTGGTCATGGATGATACGACATGGATTACCTCAGGCGGACGATAGCCCAGGTTTCGCGGCAATTGGAAGTGCTCAATCGCTCGCAGCGCATCGCCATCGCGTTGTGCGCGGTGTTGGTGATGGGTTCGCTTTTTTGGCTTGTGCAGTATTCGGTGGAGCCCGAGATGGTTCCACTGATGAGCGAGAACTTCCAATGGACCGAACTCGAAGGCGCTGTCAGTGCGCTGAAATCTGAAAACATCACGATCAAGCAAATCGGCAGTCAGCTCTATATCAAACCCGACGATCGCAGCCGGGCGATGATGGCCCTCGCCCAAGCCGACGCACTTCCCGAAGACATCAGCGTCGGATTCGCCGAACTGATGAAGGACGAGAATCCGTTTCGACCCAACGACGAAAACGCCTGGCGAAGACAGCGGGCGCTCGATGTGGAATTGGCGCGGATGATTGCCTCCAGCAGCGCGGTGACGTCAGCCCGGGTGATCACCCAGTCCAAGTCACGACGTCACGTCGGCGCGATGAGCAACATTGTTCCGAGCGCATCGGTGTACGTGAAGATGGCCCACGGTCAAACCCTGACCCGCAACATGGTGGAAGGCTTCGCCCGTCTCGTGGCGTCTGCGATCCCCGGTTTGAGTCCGCACAAAGTGACCGTGATGGATGCGGCGACGAACATGGCCGCCTCACCGCCCGACCCGGAAGACGCGATGGGTGCGGGACTCCTTGAAGAGAAGAAGCAGAACGAACGGCACATTGCCCAAAAGTTGGCGACCGCATTGCAGTCGATCCCCAACGTGTTGATTTCGGTGTCGGTCGAGTTGGACGTGCAGCACACCAAGTCCACGTCGCAAATCTGGGACAAGCCGCAACCCAAGTCGGAATCCTCAACCAGTTCAAACAATCGGGAAGTCAGCGCGCCGGGCGAAACAGGCGTGAATCCGAACGTGGGATTGGCGGTCAACGCGGGCGGGGCGGGCACATCGAACGAATCCGAAGAAAGCAAGACCGAGTTCTACGATGTCAAAGCGACCAAGATCGAGAACACCGTCAAGGTGCCATTTAATGTCACTCGATCGATGGCGGCGATCAGCATTCCCAGAAGTTTCCTGGCTGGGGTGTATCAGGCGCGATTCGGAGAAATCGCCGATCCCTCCAAGCTCGACGACGAACCGGAATTTCAAAAGCTTCGCCAGGAAGAAATTGAACGCGTTCGTCTGACGGCGATGAAGATCCTGATGACGGATGCAGCCGACGATGTGGACGTGGATATCTACTACGACCTTGCAGAGGACGCGCCGACGCTCCGGGCGTTTCCCGGTGATGGCATGGCTGTCGCATCGACGGATACCGGATTTGGCGGATATGCAAAGCAGTATGGCATGCAGGTCGGGTTGATCGTGTTGGCGCTGATCAGCTTCACGATGATGTCGCGGATGACGCGTCAGTCGGCGGCGGCTGCCCGGGCGACATTGGGCCGCGATCAGAAGCTGGACCCGGAAGAAGATTTGCACATTGTCAGTGGGCCGGTAGGAAAAGCCGACCTGTCCGACGGCATGTTGATCGGGCAGGAGTTGGATGAAGAGACGCTTCGTATCGGTCAATTGAGCGATCAGATCGCGGAGATGGTAGAGAACGATCCGGAAGCGACGGCAGAATTGATTCGTCGGTGGGCGGAATCAGAGAACTAGTCATTTTTGACAAGAGGTGGTTCGGTGGTGGCTGACAAAAACAAACAATCTGAATCCGAGTCAACTGAGATTCCGGGTATTAAGAAGGCGGCGATCTTGCTGACGGCGCTCAATGCCGACGTGTCTTCGCGGATCTTGAAATTCCTCGACCCGGATGTCATCGAAGACATCACGCGTGAAATCGCCCAGCTCGACATTGTCGATCCGGTGATGCGCGGCCGAGTCATCGACGAATTCTATCACCTTGCATTGGCGCGGCAGTACGTGGACGCGGGTGGATTTGGGTATGCCAAGACGCTCCTTGAGAAAGCGCTGCGTCCCGATGAGGCCAAGCGCATCATCAGCGTCATCGAGCACCAGGTTTATCAGCAGCCATTCGCCTTCCTTCAAAAGGCAGAGAGCGAAAGTCTGTTTACGTTTATTCAGGAAGAACATCCCCAGACCATCGCTTTGGTGCTCGCCCACATGCCGCCAAGCAAGTCGGCGGAAATTCTGATGGGACTGCCAGCGGCCAAGCAGTTGGAGGTCGTGTCGCGCGTCGCCAACATGGAAACGACGAATCCGGAAGTCATCAAGGAAGTGGAAATCGGGCTGGAAAAGCGACTGGCTGGTATCACGTCGCAGCGATTGATGAAAGTCGGTGGTGTGGAGTCGGTGGCGGAGATTCTGAACCTTGCGGATCGTGCGACGGAGAAGGCGATCATGGAAACGCTGGAGTCGGAAGATCCGGATCTTGTCGAACAGATCAGGCGACTGATGTTCATCTTCGAAGACGTCCTGCTTGTGGACGACAAGGGTATTCAGTCGGTGCTCAAGGAAGTGGACAACGACGAATTGGCGTTGGCATTGAAGACGGCGAGCGACGAACTGAAGGAGAAGGTTTTTGGCAACATGTCCGAGCGTGCGGCGACGTTGATTCGCGAAGACATGGATTACATGGGACCGGTGCGTTTGAAGGATGTCGAAAACGCCCAGCAGAAGATCGTGGATATCGTGCGCCGTCTGGAAGATGCCGGCGAAATCATCATCTCGGGTCGCGGTGGCGAAAGGGACTTGATTGTCTAACACCATGGATACCGTCAAGTCGACCGTCATCAAGCTCAACGATCAGAATCCGCGCGTGATCACGCGGCTGGAGACGGTCAACGTCGCCGACCACCTTAGCGAGGCGAAGGTCGTTCTGCGTAAGTCGCGCGAGCAGGCCCGCGAAATCCTTCGCCAAGCACAGATCGATGCGGCTGAAGCGCAGGAAGTCGCCAGGGCAAAGGGGTTTGAAGCCGGTTTCAAGAAAGGATACGAGTCCGGTCAGAAGTCGGGCTACGATGCCGCGTTTGAAAAAGCCAAAGAGGAATTTGCCGAACGCCAAGGCGAACTCATCAGCACGTTCATCGCGACGGTTGAACAGTTCGACGCACATAAGCGAGACCTGTTTATCAAAGCTTCGGGCGACATGCTGGAACTGGCGATGGAAGTTGCCCATCGCGTGACCAAGCGCGTCGGTGTTGTCGATCGAGATGCCGCGAAGGAGAACCTGCAAGCCGCGCTGCGACTCGTTGAAGTCAAGACAGACCTGACCGTTTACGTCAACCCCGCCGACGCCGAGTCGATTCGGGATTTCGCCGAGACTGCCGGTGGCGTATTGGATGATGCCGCCCATTTCCGTATCGAAGAAGATGAGACGATTGCGCCGGGCGGATGCCGGTTGACGACGCCGACGTCTGAAGTCGACGCGACGTTGGAAACACAGCTTGAACAAATCGAAGCGCTGGTCACCGGCGGAACGTCGGATGCATGATGCGTCGCACCAGTGCCCATGGAGGGGACGTTCGCACGTGAGTTTCTTCGCCCATCAAAAACAATTGATTCAAAGTACCGAGCCGATGCGGGTTTCGGGAAAGCTCTCTGGTTCAACCGGATTGATGATGCTCGCGGATGGACTGCGCGCGCCGGTCGGGACGATGTGTTCGATCTTTCCGCGGTACGGTGGTCCGGTCGATGCCCAGGTTGTGGGGTTTCGCAATGGTCAATCGCTGTTGATGCCGCTCGGTGGCGACCAGGGTTTGTCCAATGGCGATCGCGTCGAGACGAGTGCGGCGCGGATGTACGTTCCGGTTGGCCGACAGATGCTGGGGCGGGTGGTCAACGGCCTGGGTGAACCGATCGACGGGAAGGGCGGGTTTGCGGTCGAATCGCATTATGCCGTCCATGCCGACGCGCCGGCGCCCATGTCGCGACTGCCCATCGAAGAACCGCTGTCACTCGGCGTCCGGGCGATCGATGCGTTTCACACGATCGGACAAGGTCAGCGTATCGGACTCTTTGCTGGTACGGGCGTGGGCAAGAGTGTGCTGCTCGGCATGATCGCACGCGGCACATCGTCCGACGTCAACGTCCTCGCGCTGATCGGTGAGCGTGGCCGCGAAGTCGGCGATTTTATTCGACGCGATCTCGGCGAAGAGGGGATGAAGAAAACGGTGATGGTTGTCAGTACGTCTGACGAATCGCCGGTGATGCGGATTCGCGCGTGCTTCGTTGCCACTGCGATTGCAGAGTATTTTCGCGATCAGGGTTCGCAGGTGCTCTTGATGATGGACTCGGTCACGCGCGTCGCAATGGCGCAGCGACAGGTCGGGCTAGCCGCAGGTGAACCGCCCGCAACCAAGGGCTTTACGCCGAGTGTGTTTTCGATGATGCCCAAAATCCTCGAACGCGCTGGGCGTACGGAAAAGGGAAGCATCACAGGCCTTTATACGGTGCTCGTTGAAGGCGATGACGTCAACGAACCGATCAGCGATGCGGTTCGCGGGACGCTTGACGGGCACGTCTGGCTGTCTCGCAAACTCGCCAACCGCGGGCACTATCCCGCAATCTCGACCGTCGAAAGCATCAGCCGCGTGATGAACGAAGTCGTCTCACCGGAACATCAAATTGCCGCCCGCGATGTCCGGCGCGTCCTGGCGATCTGGGACGACATCGAAGATCTGGTCAACATCGGCGCGTACGCATCCGGCAGCAACGTTGACTATGACATCGCCGTCGAGATGAAACCCAAGATCGATGCGTTCCTTCAGCAGGGCATCGACGAACGACCCGACCTCGATTCGACCGTGGCCGGCATCTGTGGGTTGGCCCGCATGATCAACGAAATTCGTGCGCGGCGAACCGGCGGAACGGGCACACAAAAGAAGTGATTCACGACGCAGTAACCCGATCGTCATCCTAGAGAAAACCTGTGGCTCAGAAATTCAAATTTCGGCTGGAAACCGTGCGACGTGTGCGCCAACTCGAATTCGAGGCGAAGCAGCGGATCGTCGCAAATCGATTGCGCAAAATCGGCAGCGAACAGGCGATCATTGCCGCCCTGGAGCGAGAGCGTGAGTCGATGAATGAAGAGACCAAGCGGATGCTGTCGGGCGGTCATGTCAATATTGACGGGGTCAGCCGATACCGCGTGCGGGTTGGATACTTGCGGGGGCAGATTCTTGATGCTGAGAATCGGATTTTGGCCCACGAGCGCGAGTTGAAAGCCGAACGGGCGGCGATGGTAAAGGCTTCAGTCGCCGTGAAGGCGCTCGATAAACTCGAGGAACGGCAGCTGGCGGCATATGAATTGCAGCAGAGACGACTTGAGACGGTTGAGCAGGATGAAACGGCGCAGCAGATGCACCGCAGAGTGGAACACGGAGCAAAGTTGGTTTAGGCGAGTGGCTGGATGAAGCGGTTTGGAAAATTCTATCAGTTCATCGCTCTCGTCGCGTTGATTCACTTCGCCGCGATCCTGGTGGGCGTGGGTTGGTTGATCCAATCCGGAAAGCTCAACAAGGAAAACGTCCTTGCGATCGCGGGCGTGTTGGGGTTTGGCGACGACGCAGGGACGGACGACGGAGCCGACACTGACGAATCCACGGCGACCGAAGCGGCTTCCCCACAAAAAGGCAAGTCGTCGGCGCCGGTGACGAATTCGGTTCAGGAGGAGTTGGCCCGTCGAAGTTTGCAGCGTGCGGTGACACAAGCCGAACATCGCCGGGAGTTGGCGCAGCGGGCGATGCTGGATGTCCGACGTCGGCGCGAAGAGTTGGAACGATTGGCCGAGCAACAGACGACCAAGGTTGAAAAACAGACCAAAGAAAAGGCGAAGGAAGGTTTCAAGAAGGATCTTGAAATTCTCTCTTCGCTGAAACCAAAAATCGCCCTCGACAGTTTGTTGGCCCGTTCGGTGGACGATGCTGCACAGATGATGCTCCTGATGGAAACGCGGCAGGCCAAGAAGATCATGGAAGCCGCCCGAAAAGATGACGGCAAATGGACGCAGATGATTGCCATTGAAAACAAGATGCGGGAAGCGACCACGCTTGACGGTGAAGTTGAAGAGGTCGTCGAGTCGGAACCTGAGTCGGCAAGTGTCAGCGAACCGTTGGCGCAAAACAACTAGTTGCATTGGATGGATTTCGTCTTATGACGCCAGTTGATCTTGGACAATACACGCCCAATCGCCCCGGCGGAACGCGATTTGCGACCGGCGGTGATTCGGCGCGCTTCGATGATCTGCTGGCGCAGGTGCAATCGCTGCAGTTCTCGGCGTTTGCGAATACGGGCATGGTCCAGACGATGACACCGGATGAAACGGCTGATCCGACTGGCGGATCGACTGGCGGGAATGCACGCGAAGCGCGCATCAACCAGGAAACCCAGTCCGCGCGACAAGCCGAAGTGGCATCGCACGGCACGCGCGGCGCTGATCCCAGTTCGGTTCAAAATGGCGTGGTGAGCGAGCGACACGAACGCGTCCTCACCCAGGAAAAACTTGCCGCGGAAGGCAAGCCCTCGCCGGAAGCGAAGCTCGCCACCAATTCCGCAGAAGCACCTCGCACGTCAGAATTGCTCTCCGCCGCAGCCGCTGGCGAATCGAAACCGGTCAATGAGAAAAACGCGACTCAGGTAACAAGCCAGCCGGGTGCTTCGCATCAACCGGTTGCCTCCAGCGAAACCACGACGTCCAATCACCAACAGCAACCTGGCGCCGAGTCCGGAACCGATCGATCGAATTCAAACACCGCACCGTCAAAAGCCATATCCGTTCCAACCACCGGTGCAGCCGCCGCGGCTTCTGCCGATCAAGCAAGCGGTAAACAGGCGTCGCCCGCTCAACGGATCGGTGAGATCCTCGCGGGAAAAACGTCGGGCCAGGTGACGAGGACTTCGGGAACGGAAGTGCAAACGCAAGTCGGGAAAGAACCCACGGCTAAGAATGCAACGCTGAATCAAAGTGCGAAGGTTCGTACAAATGGCCAGCCGCAAGGTCGCGCGACTGCGGAAGGTCCGGAGCAAACCAAGCGCAGCGAATTTGAGAATCTCATCAAGAGCATTCGCCTCAATCGCGGAACAAAGTCTTCGTCGGCGACGATCCGACTGAATCCGCCCGAACTCGGGAAGATGAAGATTCACGCCCAGATGAGTGATAGCGTGCTCCGCGTTCGTGTCGAGGCTTCGTCGTCGGAGGCGCGGCAACTGCTGAATGAACGGTCGAGTGAATTGCTCAATGCGCTTCGCGAACGCGGGATCGATGTGGATCGGTTTGAAGTGGTTCGACCCGAGTCCGATCGAACTGATTTCCAGCAGGGAAATGGGCAGGGGGCGAACGTCGCCGACCAATCGCTGGCCGCACAAAGCGACGGGCGACAGGCGGCTGACACGAACACAGGAAACGATCGCGACGTTCCGCAATCCTTTGCAGGACAGGAAGAGTCGCCGGTTCAAAACGAAATTGCACCGGTAGCGCACGATGCGCGACTGGATGTATTGGTCTAAAAAATTCAGGCGAGGTCAAACGCAGCCGGCGACGTGGTTTGTCGGATCAGCGGTTTTAAGAAACAAACGGGAAACGAGATTCATGGAAACGCAAACGGTTAACAGTGTCGCAGGTGCAAGTCCCATCAGCCAGACGTCGAGTGCGACATCGGCGTTGGGCGGTGATGATTTCTTTAAGCTGCTTATTGCGGAACTGACCAACCAGGACCCGCTCGAACCGACGAGCAATCAGGATTTGCTCAACCAGATTTCTTCGATCCGCGATATCGAGTTGTCGTCGAATCTCTCGTCATCGCTGAATTCTCTGACCGAGCAACAGCGCTTTGCATCGTCGGCTGGCTTGATCGGACGCTACGTCAACGGCAAGTCTGACGAAGAAGGCGCTCCACCGGTCAGCGGTACGGTGACGGCCATCCGCTTTGACGCCGAGGGCAATGCGATTCTCGAACTTGAAGGCGGCGAGACGCTTCCGCTTGATCGCGTGTCGTCGGTGATGGATGCGGATCGGGCGGCTGACGCGCTGGTGGGTAAGTACGTGACCGGATTGAACCGCGACGATCCTGAAGATCCGCAGATTGTTGAAGGTGTGGTCACGGGCAAGACGACCGATTCTGAAGGACGCGTTGTGCTGGAACTCGACACGGGTGACGACCTTCTGCTGCGTGACGTTGTCGGAACGGAAGTCGTCAGTTCAGAGGCATAGTCAACGGTCGTATCACCGCGCCGCGTTGGGCGTCGTTTGCAGGATCAACAGGAGAGAGAGATGGGATTGACTTCCGCGATGCTGGTTGGATTCACCGGCATCAAATCCAATCAATACACGATCGATACCGTCGGTGACAACGTCGCCAACGTGAACACCACCGCCTTCAAGAATCAACGGGCGCTGTTTGAAACGGTTCATTACAACACGATCGCAGACGGAACCGCGCCAAATGGTCCTACCCAGGGTGGAACGAATCCGCGCCAAACCGGATTGGGTTCACGATTGGCCGCATTGGATCGCAACTTCGAACCAGGATCGATCGAAGGCACCGGGTCGAAGTCAGACGTCGCGATCGACGGCGATGGATTTCTCATTGTCGAGACGCCGGACAACACGCAGCTCTATACGCGTGACGGTTCGTTTCGACTCGACGCCGAGAACAAACTCGTTGCCTCCAACGGCTATGTCGTTCAAGGTTTCGCAGCCGACTCCAACGGCGAGATCATCACTGGTGCGCTTTCGGAACTAACGATTCCGCTGGGTACGGAGAGTGCAGCCGTCGCCACGACAGTCGCGGAATTCGATGGCAATCTTGATGCCGGTGCATCGCTGTCGACCCGTGGGGCTGAATCTCGAACCGAACCGTTGCTGACTGCCAGCGGGGTAGCCAGCGCATCAACGGCGCTGACGTCGCTGGTCGACGATGACGGTGTGGCGCTCTTCACCGACGGTGACGTGATTCAAATTCGCAACATTCAAAAGGGCGGAATCGACCTTGCGGATGGAACGTTTGTTGTTGGGACCGACGGATCGTCGCTGGGTGACTTTGCGACGTTCCTGCAAAACCAGATGGCGATCGATACATCGCTGACGACGGCTGACGGTCAGACGCCGGGCGTGACGGTGGACGATACCGGCGCGTTGGTCGTCGTATCCAATGCCGGCGAACCGAATGCAATCAGTATCGATGCATCTGACATCCGCAATGAAACTTCGGGCCGACTGCCGTTTGCATTTTCGACGACACCGGCGACGGGCGAAGGCGTTTCGACGGCGATGGTTGTGTTCGACTCGCTGGGTAATCCGGTTGAAGTGCGCTTGCGTGCGTCGATGGAGTCGCGTAACGAGTCGGGAACCGTGTGGCGGTTTTTCGCTGAAAGCACGAATGATTCAGATCCCACGCCGCTGCTTGGCACCGGGACGCTGACCTTCGATCAAGACGGGCAGTTGGTGGCGAGTTCGGGCACGGACTTGACCATCGATCAGACGCAGGCCGGCTCTGCGACACCGCTGAGTTTTTCGATCGACATGAACAACGTCACCGGTTTGAATTTCGGCAACAACGCTTCGTCGCTGGTACTGGCCACCCAGGACGGATCGCCGGGCGGAACGCTGATCGACTATGAAATCAACAACCAGGGAATCCTGGTCGGAACGTTCAGCAACGGTCGCACGCAGCAGTACGGTCAGTTGGCAGTCGCGACGTTTCGCAACAATGCCGGTTTGACTGCCCTCAATCAAAACAATTATGCGGTGGGTATCAACTCCGGTGACGCGCAGATTTCTGCGCCGCAGGTGCAGGGGGCTGGTGCGATCGTGTCGAATTCGTTGGAGCTCAGCAACGTCGATCTGTCGCGTGAATTCGTAAACCTGATCACCGCATCGACGGGGTTCTCTGCCGCAAGTCGGGTTGTGCGAAGCGCCGACGACATGTTGCAGGAGCTGTTGTTGTTGGCCCGATAATGGGGCGTGATGATGCAAGTCGAAAGGTTGTGAACCCGTGATCGTCGTGACCAAACTCAATGGCAAACCCGTGGTCGTCAACGCCGAGTTGATCAAGTTGATCGAGTCGACGCCAGACACGCTGATCACGCTGACGTCAGGCGATCACTTCATGGTGAAGGAAGAAGTTGAGGAAGTCGTCGAACGTGCGGTCGAGTATGCCCGCCGTATTCGCAGCTTTCAAGTCGTTTAATCGGACGTTGGTCGTGAGCTAACCTTCGAGGAAATGGCAGTCGATAGCAACAGTGATGTGCGCCGCCGCGGATTCGGTCGGCACTTTGGATAGGTCTTATGGATATCGCCACAATTATTGGTCTGATTGCAGGCAGCGGCTTGGTCCTTTGGGGCATGTTGTCGGGTGCTTCGCTGGAGATGTTTGTCGACTATCCGTCGGTCGCCATTGTGCTCGGTGGTGCGAGCGCGACGGCGCTGATCAGCTTTCCGCTCAAGGATGTGTTCAAGATCGCCAAGGTCGTCAAGCACACGATTCTGTTCAAGACGCGCGACAAGTCAGAGCTGATCAAGGAACTGGTCCATTACGCCGAAGTCGCCCGTCGCGATGGAATCCTCTCCCTTGAAAACTCCGTCCGCGAGATGGATGACGAGTTCCTCGTGTCCGGCATTCAGATGGCTGTCGACGGCACCGATCCGGAACTTATCGAAGCCGTTCTCGAAAGCGAAGTCGATGCCATCGAGGAACGACACGCACAGGGCAAGGCCATCTTTGACAACATCGGTCGATTCGCTCCGGCATTTGGCATGATCGGAACGCTCATCGGTCTGGTGAAGATGTTGGCGAACATGGACGACCCGAGCAAGATTGGTGCAGGTATGGCCGTCGCACTCCTCACGACGATGTACGGCGCACTGGTTGCCAACTTGATCGCGCTGCCCATCGGCGAAAAGCTCGGTCGTCGCAGCGCCGAGGAACTCATGATCAAGAGCATCATCGTTCGCGGCGTGATGGCCATCCAATCGGGTGACAATCCGCGGGTTGTCGAACAGAAGCTTCTAACGTTCCTGCCGGTTTCGCAACGGGTGACGGCGGACGATGCGGCTGAAGCGGCATAAGGCGGGTGACAGTTCATGGCACGCAAGAAAAAACAAGCTGAACCCGAAGCCGGCGCACCAGAGTGGATGGTGACGTTTGGCGACATGATGTCGCTGCTGCTGTGCTTTTTCGTCATCATCGTGTCGATGAGCGAAATCAAGAAGGACGAGAAGTTTCAGCAGGTCATGCAGTCATTGCGGAAGGCATTCGGAAACTCGGGCGAGATTCACGCGGTGATGACCGAACCGCTGGATCCGAATTCGCTCCTGCAGAAGTTGCAGGAGATCGTGATTCCGCCCAAACCGGCCCACGGTGATGCCGACGATCCGGGGATTCAGGGGCGGGTGTTTCGAGTCACTGACGTGCGTGAAGGCATTCATGTTGAAATCGGTGGGCGAATCACGTTCGATCGATTCAGCGATGTGCTGAAACCGGAAGCTGAGCGGCTGATTGAGCAGGTGGCTGCAAAGACAGTGGGGCACAACACGATTATCAAGATCACCGGGCATACGACGCGCGAACCATTGCCGAAGGACTCTGCGTGGAGCGATCAATGGGCATTGAGTTATGCCCGCGCCGATGCGGTGAAACGTGTGCTGGTGCGCAATGGCATTCGACCCGCCCGCATTCGCCTGGTGGCAGCAGGTGCAGAAGCCCCGGTGCTTCGGCAGGCGTACGAAGAGCGCGAGATTGCCTTGAATCGGCGCGTTGAAATCGTGGTGACGGAAGCCACGATCGACGACTACAACGAGACGAGCAAGCAGGAAAACATTCAGGAGAGGTGACCAATGGCCGACCAGTCCGACAACACTGAATTATCAGTGGCGCCAGCGAGTGGCGGGAAAAGCAAGCTCAAGGTCATGTTGCTCATTTTTGGGCTGCTGGGTCTTGAAGGTGGCGGTATCTTTTTCGCGACCAAGATGATGTACAACAAGCCCGAGGCGACCATGGCCAAAGAGGTCTCCGACGAGGATAAGACGATCCAGTCCCTCAAGGATCACGTCGAAATTGCGATACCGGAACTGAACGCCTACAACAAGCGGGATGGGCGACTTTTCCTGTACAACGTGCAGGTCACGATCCGTGTTCAATCTGATAAAAAAGAGCAGGTTGAAGAGATCATCAGCATGCGGGAATCGACCATAAAGGACCGTTTCAATACTGTTATCCGCAGTGCGGACTCCAAATACCTCAACGAACCCGAGCTGAAGACCATCCGCCGGCAGCTTCAGCACGAGCTCGAGAATGTTATGGGGGACGATCAATTGATTGAAGAATTGCTGATTCCCAAATTCTTTCAGTCGCCAGCAAACGTTTAATTACGGTTGCCCCACCTGCAGTACCGATAATACACGTGCGCCAGACGGAGCGATTGCGAATGCCGCAATTGCCCAGCACGTTATTGTCTTTATACGAGCCATTCACCAATGGATCAGAACGAAATCGATGCGCTGATGGGTGACGACTCGGGCGACGATTCTCCGAACGAAAACGATTCGGGTGAATTGTCGCAAGCCGATATCGATG
>DDIR01000064.1:20343-20611 GCA_002338715.1 Phycisphaerales bacterium UBA1845
GTGTCGCAAGCCGATATCGATGCCGCGATGGGCGGAGCCTCCAATCAACCAGTTGCATCCGATGATTCGTCGGACGCAGGCGACGACGTCGGTTTCAGCCAGGCCGATATCGATGCGCTGATGGGTGGTAAACCTTCAACAAGCGCCCCCAAAGAAAACGTACCGGCTGCCGCAGAGGCGCCCGCGCTCGACTCGGAAGGGCGACCGCTGGACGAAATGGGCGCAGCAATGGCGGCTGCGATCGCTGAAGAAAAAGCAGCAGCAGAAG
>DDIR01000056.1 GCA_002338715.1 Phycisphaerales bacterium UBA1845
CTCTTCGTAGTAGTAGAGAATCAGGATGAGCCTTTCCGCACGGGTGAGCCCTCGGGTGATCAAGCTCTTGAGGTCGCGCTTCTGCACTTCAGCGACGGGATTGCGGCCACGCTTGTCTTCGAGCACATCGATCTCGCAGACGTCGCGGCTTGAATCGGTTTCAAAGTGTTTGCGTGAAAGCGAAATCTGCGAGACAGCCGTCGCATCGCGAACGATCTTGGCGAGTTCACTTTTGGAGACGCCGAGCTTTTTCGCGAGCTCACTGTCGGTTGGTTGCCTGCGAAGTTCGGCTTCGAGCGAACTGCATACGCGTTGCAACTTGTTGGCGCGACTTCGAACCAGGCGCGGCACCCAATCCATCGCACGCAGTTCGTCGAGCATGGCCCCGCGAATACGCGGCGCGCAGTATGTCTCGAACTTCACGCCCCGCTCCATGTCATAGGCTTCGATGGCATCGACCAATCCGAAAATGCCAGCCGACACAAGGTCATCGACATCAACCTCGTCGGGCAGTTTCGTGCTGATGCGGTCGGCAGTGTACTTGACGATGGGCAGATACGTTTCCATCAGTCGATTGCGAAGAGGACGACCTCCCGCAAGCTTGTACTCTTTCCAAACCTCAAGCACATCCGAACCGGTTCTTAAAGCGGGCATCGATTCTCCTCCGTGAGATACGATTGCATTTGTGTTTCGATGTTGCGCGTCAGCCTATTTTTTACCCGGGCTGTCAAGATCGGCGTCCCTGCCAATCCCGTTGTCGCAAAATCAGTTTACGCCAAGTCCAGAATTTGCAGTTCGACCGCGAGAAGAACTGCCATACAAATCAAAAAACGTTACGCCCCTGGTTTGACCTTGCCTTCTGGTTCAAGAACCGAGGCATCAACAATCTCGTCATGATCGATAGCTGGAGCGATTTCATCCTCATTCGGCATGACAGCCGCAGCGCGTTCGATCGCGTACTCGCCCAACACCATTTGAGCGGCTGCTCCCACTGCCAACCCAATGACACAGAATACCGCCAGCGCCCACAACGCGCGCGACAACACGACCTCCGGCGGATTCCCGGCAATCAATCCAGCAATGGATGCCAACCCAAATGCAAAGAGGCTTAGCACCGCGCCTGTATAACGAGCGACCATGGTTCACCATCCTCCGCGCACATCATGAGCGGACGGGCCTTCGTTGGAATAGGGCTATGGTGGCGAACTCAAAGAGATGCGGCAGCATTGAGAATCCTTTCTCGTCAACCAAGCCGTGTTTCGTACTTCCAAAACTTCGTTGGCGAAGAACTCGCCTGATCAAGCGTGACAGTCAGCATCCTTGCCGACGGTGTTGGCGAAACCGACTCATTCGATTTCGCGATGCCTGATCCTAACTCCAATGACCGCAAACATTCATGCGGTCGAATCTTGTAAAATCACAGGGACAAGCCCCAATCAAAACATTCCCGCGACGCGCTGAAAAATACCTTTGTTTTGTCCGTTGGTTCCAGCGTGCGCTCCCACCAATCGTGTCGCAATGACAGAGATGCAAAGGCTGGCGGAGCATTTTGGGTACCGCTGAGCAAACGGCTCGCGTTGACGAACCGCAAGTTCAACATGAGTATCATGCAGAACGTAGCCGGCTTCCGCAATATCAAAGTTTATGAATTTTTCACAAGCATCTCGCACACGACTAAATGCTTTGCGAGCTTCCTGTCGACTCTCAACCATATTGACCAAAAGCCGAACAGAACCGTCATAACCCTCTTTACATAATGTTTTAACGGTAGCGTACGCATCGACCAAAGCGGTCGGTTCTGGGGTCGTTACCACCAGGACAACATCGGCAGCCCGCGCAAAATGGGTAACATTGAAACCAATGCCGGCCGCACAATCAAAAATGATAAATTCACTCGATGCCGATTTGATCTCGCTAACAAGCTGGTCAATCTGCGTCGTGTTGCGAATGCCTTCGGCGCCACTTGGGACGCCCGCGATCAACGTCAGTCCCTGCCCCACCCGGTGGGCGACTTCTTGAACACTTTTTGATCCACGAATGACGTGTCCGAGGTTGTGCGCGGGTGATGCGTTGAGCAGAACGTCGGCATTGGCGAGCCCCATGTCGAGATCGACGAGCGTGACTTGTTGGCCGCGCTGCTGAATGCTCGTCGCAAGGTTGACAGCGATGTTGCTCTTACCGACGCCGCCCTTGCCACTGGTGATCGCAATGGTGATTGGTTTGTTCGGCGAGTGAGTGCGCTGCGGTGCTGCCGCGTCGTGTCGTTTCCGACCGGCATCGGGTTTCAGCGAAAATGGATTTCGCAAACGGGTCACTGCGTTCACTCCATCAGCGCGACCTGCGCTGAAATCGATTCGGCCAACGACTCGCGTGCGCTCAGACTGATTCCATCCGGCACGTCGTCGCCCGTCGTCATGTAAGATATCTTCATCTGCGTCTGATGGACCGCGTTGAGAATCACAGCCATCCCGATCGCCTCGTCTTGTTTGGTCAGAAGCAAACGATCCGCCCCCACCGTCGCAAAACGTTCGACCGCGTCGCGCATCGCCCGTCCGCCAATCGTCGCCGGCAACACCAGGTGCGTCTCATCCACTTCGATGGACTCCAACTGATTCGTCAGCGCGATCAGACCGGCTGTATCCTGCGGACTTAAACCCGGCGTGTCTATCAAAATCACATCGAGATCAAACCAGGTTGCGATCGCGGCCTGTAATTCTGCCGTATTCTCAATAACCTGCAATGGCACATCAATGATATTTGCATACGCCTCGATTTGCGCGGTCGCCCCGATCTTGCGGGCGTCGAGCGCAATGCAACCCACCGACCGATCCTTACGCAGCGAAAAGTCTGCCGCCAGTTTCGCGACCGTCGTCGTTTTCCCCACACCTGTAGGCCCAACGAGCGCCACCACCACCGGTCCGGACTTCGGTGCAAGGTCAATTTCACAGACCGGAGGGAGCATGTTCAATAGCCGTTTGGATAGCGCGGTCTTAACATTTGCTTCAACCGCCCGGTCGGTTGGCGACAGGTCTTCTTCCAGGCGCGCAATCAGCTGGCTCGCAATTTCGTGGGCAACGTCCGACTCGATCAGACGGCGGTAGACATCAAAGAGCGCATCCGGCGCTGTGTTCGTTGGGGCATTCTCCGCAGAGGCTCTCGACGGAATCACCTTTCCCGAACGAACGACCGAGTCGCGTCTGGGCTGACCGTCCTGCGACATCGCCCGGCGCATCGCCTCCGGTA
>DDIR01000062.1:0-49015 GCA_002338715.1 Phycisphaerales bacterium UBA1845
TAGGGTGGGCCGTGCCCACCGCAGTTTGAACGCCAACGACATGGTGGGCACGGCCCACCCTACGGTGACAGCAATGGCAGCACGTTGCCAGCCAGCACGTATGTCACCGCCACCAGAATCGCACACCCGATGATGTTCATAACAAACCCGGCTTTGATCATCTGACCAATGCGAAAATAACCCGTTGCATAAACGAGCGCGTTGGGGGGCGTAGCCACCGGAAGCATGAACGCCATCGACGAAGCCATCGCCGCACCGACACACAACACAATCGGGTCAAGGTGTAAACCCGGCGCCAACGAAATCAGGATCGGACTCATCATCGTTGTGACGGCAGTGTTGCTGGTGATCTCAGTTAGAAAATCGATCAGCAGCACGACTGCGATAAAACAAACCCAAGGCGAGGCTGCCCCCATTGAATCGATAAATCCATTGGCCAGCCAATCGGTGAGCCCAGTACCGAACATCGCTCTCGACAGTGCGATACCACCGCCGAACAAAACGAGCGTCCCCCAGTCCACCCGATGACTATCCTTCCATTGCAAGACGCTGCGCCACGTGTCTGACTCGACCGGAATCAAGAACAAGAGCAGCGCACATCCAAGACCAATCTCATGAACGCCAATCCCCGCAACGGCATCAACCCAGCCACTCGGTAGCACATATTCCCCAAGCGGCTGGGTGACCCACAACGTCGCGACCAAAGCAAATATGGTTACGGTCATCTTTTCATCGATCGACCAGCCACCCAGCGATCGTTTCTGTTCCGCGAGCGCTTCGGTCGCTCGGCTGGTATCGGTGATACTCGGACGAAACAGCAACAGCAGGACAGCCCACGCGGCGATCAAACCGAAAAACGCCACCGGCATGCCGAACGCCATCCAGCCGAGAAAGTCGATCTGCACGACGTTCTTGTCGGCTAAGATGCCCTCTACGATTCCGTTCGGCGGTGAGCCGATCAACGTCCCGATGCCCCCGATCGAAGCCGCCCAGGCGATGCCCAGAAGCATGGCGCTTCCCAGTCGCGATTGGCCGGGCTTTTCACCAAGTGCGTGCAGCACGCTGACTGCGATGGGCAGCATCATCGCTGCGGTAGCGGTGTTTGAGATCCACATTGAAAGGAAAGCCGTGGTGGCCATCATCACGAGAAGCAGCATCGCCGGACCTTGGGCGGAGCGTTTCCAAGTCAGAAACGTCAGCGTGATGCGGCGATCCAATCCGGACTTCTGCATGGCGGCTGCGAGCAAGAACCCGGCAAGAAACAGATAGATGACGGGACTTGCGTATGCGGAGTAGGCGATCTTGTTGGTGAAGTCGTACGTCTGACCTTCGTCCATGCCGGTGACTTGGAGGATCGGCAGCATCAATCCCGGTAAAAGCGCTGTCACGGGAAACGGCGCGGCTTCCGTGACCCACCAGATGACCATCAGCGCGGTGAGGGCGAGCGTGGCTTTCGCGCTGTACGCCACACTGACAACATCGGGATGGTCGACGGCCAATCCAAGTTGCCGGGCGGCATGGGCATCCATACCGGGAAGCGCAGGCCCACAGAGGATGATCGCGAAGACAAAGACACCGAAGATCAGACCGATCCTCTGGATGCGGTTGCGCGTTTGAATGGGGGCGAGTTGGGTCGATGTGTCCATTGATTCGCGATCCAGGGCAAACGAGTCCGATTTAAACAGTGATCGTGCGATGCAAGTTCGTCAAGTCGGATCACCGTCAATGGCAGGCAGCGACGATGAGGAGACTGGTCGATGGGCCGCAGGATGGCTGGTACACAGGGCAAACTGCGCGATCTTGCCACGTGTCGCATGTTCTTCTGGCGAGTATGGGCCCACGGTGCTAGAATCCACGGGCTCAATAGTTGGCACTCCTGTTTTGGTCGCCCGCTCACTTGGTTTGATTTTAAGGATTGGCATTCTTTGGTTATCAATCTTCCACAACCCGACGACGACAAGCAGTCCGAAGGCGCCTCATGCGGTTCGGGTGGTGGATGCTCCGCGGGCGAACCTTGCGGTAGTGGGCTGGAGAAGGTCTATCCAACCGTCGCGGTCCGTTATGGCTACATGCGGACGGTGGGCGAATTTAGGTACGCCTCGCCCGACATGAAATTCGGGTGCGGGGCCAACGTCATCATCCAGACGCGTCGCGGGATCGAGTTCGGCGAGATGGTGTCGCTGACGTGCGATGGTTGCGATAAGTCGGTCTCCCGCGAGCAGATCAAGAACTATGTCGCGGCCAGCGGGTCCGACTACTACAACTTCAGCAATGGCAAGATCCTGCGGTTGGCGACGCCCGACGACGAAGCCGAATGGGAACACCTTCGCGCTGAAACAATCAAGAAGAAAAAATTCTGCCAGGAACGCGCCGACCAGCACAACCTGCCCATGAAGGTGCTTGAGTGCGAGCACCTTTTCGGTGGTGAGCGGACGATCTTCTACTTCATGTCGGAGAGCCGGGTCGATTTCCGCGACCTGGTGCGCGGGCTGGCTTCGGAGTTTCGCACGCGAATCGAAATGCGGCAGGTCGGCGCCCGCGACGAGGCCCGTTTGCTTGCTGACTACGAAACCTGTGGCCGCGAATGCTGCTGCAAGAACTTTCTCAAATCGCTCAAGCCCGTCAGCATGAAGATGGCCAAAATGCAGAAAGCCACGCTCGACCCCGCAAAGGTCTCCGGGCGATGCGGCCGGCTGAAATGCTGCCTGCGGTACGAACACACCACGTACGAGGAACTCGACAGGAAGCTCCCGAACATGGGCAAGCGGGTGCAGACCGCCCAAGGCGTTGGCAAAGTCATAGGCCGGCAGATTTTGACGCAGTTGGTTTTGATCGCCACGGATGATGGCGGCCGGCTGACCTTACCAATCGAAGATGTCTGGGAAGTCGGCAAACCGGTGCCCGCCAGCGTCCAGGAAAAACTCTCGGAGGCGGGGGCCGAGCGAAGTCAACCCACACCTGAAAGCCGGACCGGTGATCGCGGAGGCGAACGGCGTTCGGGGAACAAGAAGAAAAGCCGCGGATCGGACGGGCCTTCAAATCGCGTCGAAACAGACGATGAAGCGTCGCAGACCGATCAACCCGACACCGACGAAATATCGGTTTTGGATGACGCGGACACCTCTGAGATGGCCCCGGAAGCAAGTCCCTCTTCTGACACTTCCAGCGAATCGGGCCGAGGCTCGTCGGCTGATTCCGGCGAGGACAAGCCCGCCCGACGCGGTCGATCCAGGCGAGGTCGCCGAGGCCGGTCCAGGAACCGGGGCTCGCAATCAAAACGTCCGGACGGACAATCACCCGAAGGCAATCGACCTTCTGGAAATCCTCCAACTGGAAATGGTCCGTCAGCCGACTAATAATTATAATCAGGTTGCTTTGGCAGTTTCCGCACCCCTCAGTTTAATCGCGGGGATGGTACAAAGCTTGGTTCGGGTCCACGGGCAATTTTCAACAACAACGTTCATGGCTGACGCATATCAACAGAACTTAAACGCCCTCGTGAAGCGCGTCGGCGAATTTCCGGAAGAAGCATACCACTTCATTCGCGAAGGTCTTGGTGTGGCTGTCGACTGCGTGCATGGTCCCGAATCGCCCGCCCAGAAAGCCGTCATGCACTACCTCTTCAAGAACAAGATCGATCTGCTCGATCTGTCGGAACTTCATGAGCAAGGCGCTTTGGACGACTCCGTGATCGAGGCGATCGAAGAAGCCGGTGGGTTTGAGAAAATTAATCGCCACGTCAGCGGTGGCGACCTTTGCTGGGGGCTTCGCAATTACGCCCAGCAGCGCTGGGGCAAGATGGCCCGCATCGTGCTCAGCAAGTGGAACATCCACTCCACCGCCGACTTTGGCCGAATCGTCTTCGCGATGATTGAAGTCGACTTGCTTCAAAAGCAACCCGGTGATTCGATCGAAGATTTCTACAACGTCTTTGATTTTGAACAGGGTTTCGACGGGTCGTACAAAATCCTCTCCGACCGTCGCTGATTTGGAATTGAAATCTGAATGTTGATGGTGAGAAGCTGCGCTTCGACATGCGCGGTTTATGGTTGGTTATTGTGATCTTGATTCAAGCGCAGCGTTTTGCTCGCTCACTCTTCGCGGCACGGGCCCATGTACCCACGTGGATTGACTTCGTTTTGCCCCTGGATTCCCGCGTGCGCGGGAATGACATCGCTTTAGGCTTCTTTGTTGGCGTTGTCGAGTTTGGGCTGGTTCTTGGCTTCGAGGTCGGCGCGGCGATCGTTGGACGCGGCTGAGTTCACGTCGTCCTGTACGTCGCGGATGCCCTTCTTGAATTCGACCACGCTCTTACCCAGCGAACGGGCTACATCTGGAAGGCGCTTGCCAAACAGGAGCAAACCGACAAAGGCAATCACAAGGATCTCAGCCCAGCCGGGCAAGCCACTGATAAACGCCAACAAGTTCATTTGCGTGATTTCAACCATAAGGTTTCTCGCATGACGGCATGATCGCATTTCTGGCCAAACGCTGTATCAAGCCAAACGCTTGCCGCACACTTTTATTGTAGATTCCAACGCAGTGGTAAGCCACCGGGTTCGCTCAAATCGGCATGCTTCGCCGTCTGCGAACCTTCTATTCCATTGTCGTCATCTGGGCAAAATTCGTCCAATCACAATTGCGTAACCGCATATTCTGCTCATTGAGGGCGATCACCGCCCGTTTTTGCGATTACGTTTTCGCAAACTTCAGCTGAAGTTTTTCGAGGACCGAACGGGGTACCAGTGTTGAAAGCCGGGCCGACTCCTTGCCCCCCATCGATACGATTTGCTTGATAAACGTGCTGGAAGTGAGGGCAAACTGCTCGGAGGCCATCAGAAAGACGGTTTCGATTCCCCCCACGATGAGGTTGGTGTTTGCGGCTTGCAGTTCGTCGCGCAGGTCCGACGCATCGCGAATCCCGCGGACGATAACCGTCGCGCCCGAGCGTTTGGCGAAATCGATGGTCAGTCCGCTGTAGGCCTCGACGCTGACGTGCGACATGTCGGCCACCAATTCCCGGATCATCTCGACCCGCTCCTGCGGTGTGAAGACGTCCACCTTCTCGGGGTTGTGACCGATCGCCACGATGACCTTCGAGAACACCTCCCCCGCCCGTTTGATGATATCGAGGTGCCCGTTGGTGATGGGGTCAAACGAACCGGGGAAGACGGCAGTCGTTGCGCTCACGGTAAACCTCCAGAATTGGCGATGGCCTTCGATGCAATCGAATGCTTTAAGGTATCTTACGCGGCCACGCAAGGATTGACCGCAATTGCCCACGCTTGACAATCTCTGGCGGGCCTTTTACTTGTGCCCCCATGACCGCTGCGACCGATTCCTCATCGCCTGACCTTCAAGTTGACCTTGGCGGCATCAAGTTGGCCAACCCCATCCTGACGGCATCGGGAACCAGCGGATATGGCCCCGAATACGCACCCCTGTTCGACATCAACACGCTGGGCGGATTCGTGACCAAGTCGGTCACGCTACACGAGCGCCCGGGCAACCCCCAGCCGCGAACGTGCGAAACGGCGTCGGGGATGCTCAACGCCATCGGATTGGCCAACGTGGGGTTGGAGCGATTCTGCACCGAAAAGGTTCCATTTCTGTCGGAGCTTTCGATCCCGACAATCGTCAACGTAGCCGGACATGAAGTGAGCGACTACGTGAAGGTCTGCGAGCGACTCGACGAGATCGATTGCATCGCGGGTCTGGAGTTGAATGTGTCCTGCCCGAATGTGGCTGACGGATTGGAATGGGGTACGGATGCGGCGCGGTTGGCATCGCTGGTTCGCGACGTGCGCAAAGTGGTCTCGCGCACGAAACTGATCGTTAAACTCACGCCGAACACCGGCGACATCGTCGGGTTGGCCAAGGGTGCGGTCGATGGCGGCGCGGAGATCTTGTCCTTGATCAACACGCTGCGCGGGATGGCCATCCATGTGGATACACGCAAACCGATGCTCGCGAACGTCACCGGTGGACTGAGCGGGCCGGCGATCAAACCGGTGGCGCTGTGCATGGTGCATCAGGTTTATCAGGGGTGCGCCAAAGCCAACAACATTCCGATTATCGCGATGGGAGGCGTGCGCACATGGCGCGATGCGATCGAGTTTCATCTTGCCGGCGCGACGGGAATCGCGGTGGGGACGAGTTTGTTTGTCGATCCGCGGAGCCCGCTGGCGATCATCGATGGGATGAAGTCATACCTTCAGCGCCACCAGCTTGACAGCATTCAGAACATCATCGGGCAAGTTCAACTACCCAATAAGCGCTAATCCGCTTGTTGGACATCGACACGGGCGTAGGGTGGGCCGTGCCCACCATGTCGTTGACGTCCAAACTGCGGTGGGCACGGCCGACCCTACGAAGTGACGGATTTGGGCTTGTTGATGAACTTCGAAACGATGAGCGCGCCTTCAAAGAGAATCATCATCGGAATCGCGAGCAGCAGTTGGCTGATGACGTCGGGCGGGGTCAGGATCGCCGCGACGATGAACGTCACGAAGATGATGTAGCGGCGGTACTTCTTCAAGTCGTCCACCGAAATCAAGCCCATCGACGTGATGAAGATGATCACCAGCGGCAGTTCAAACGCAAGCCCGAACGCCAACGTCAGCATCAACACGAAACTGACGTATTGACTTAGACCGAACTGACTCTTGACAACAGAGACGTTCTGCGACGGATGCATCGGCGTGGTGTAGATGCCATCTTCCAACATGATGCAGCGCTGATGGCGGGTGGTGTTGAACCATTCGCTTCCGACCGGTGGATCGACCGGATCTTTGGCGAGCATGGCGATTCGACCGAGTTTGAGGTCCTCGGGTAGGTCGGTTTGCTCGGCGGCATTGTCGCCAACAAGCGTGCTGGTGATCCAAGACGGTTCGAGGCTGTCGATGGTAATGCCTTCGCCGAACTCGACAAAGAAGTTAATGACGATGGGCAGCACGATATAAAACATGAAGGTGGCTCCGGCAGCGAATAGACCGACCGATGCCGGGGCGACAATCTTCAGGAATTTCCGTTCGTGTGGAAATAGGCCGAGGGCGACGAAGCGCCAGATCTGGATCAACGTCCACGGCATCGACAACACGAAGCCAGCAATGATCGCCATCTTCAAATACAACAGAAACGTATCCGGTGGGTTGATCGCCTGAGCTTGCGGGTCGAGTCCGCGAGCGTGCAAGATCGCACTGAGCGGTTGAAGCACAAAACTCAAGATGTTCTTCGCGAAGTACAGCGACAGCGAGGTTGCGATGAAGATCCCGATGATCGCAAGAATCGAGCACCGACGAAGTTCTTCGAGGTGATCGCCGAACGACATGTATCCGCTTCGCGATTCGGGCGCGTCAGCCGTCAGGTCTGACGTGCTTGCGCCGGTGTCGGCTGCCGGCTCGATGGCATGGGAATCGGAGGCGTTCATGGTGTTTGAGGGCTGAGGCAAATCGGTGTCACGTCTGCCCGATCAATCAAGCGAAGGCGTCCCTTCATCCGTATGCGTATCGAAAAACGTTTGCAGAATCACCGTAGCCGCCAAGGCGTCGCGCCGCGCCTTTTTCTGCTTGTGGGTCAGCTCGGTCTGCTGCATGTAGTCATCGGCTGCGGCGGATGAAAGTCTTTCATCGCATTCGTGGACCACGGATTTGGACACTTCTCCCAGTAGCTTCCCGAACGATTGCGTGATTTTGGCCTGCTTTCCGACCGAATCGTCCATGTTGAGCGGGAGGCCCAAAACGAACTCATCGGCTCCGTATTCTTCGGCGACCTCGATCACCGCGTCGACCTGCCCGCGGATGTCGCCGTCACGCACCAGCACCTTCAAGGGAACCGCGATCCGGGCGTCGGTGTCGCCCAGCGCCAACCCGATGCGACGCAATCCGTAATCGATCCCGAGAAGTTTCTTCAAGCGGACTCACCTTGACTTGGCGCTGAAATGATCGGCGAAACTATAAATACTTGTCGCCGAACTTGGCTTCGATGTTGGCGAGCAGTTCGCGCAGCGCCTGGGCATCGCGCTTCTTGCACACCATCGTCGCGTCGCGCGAATGGACAATGACGAGATCCTTAAGACCCAGCGTCGCGATCAGGTGGCCGTCATCTTCCGACACGACCGTCACGCCCTCCGAGCCCAGGTGGACCGCCGATTTGGCGACGGTGACGTTTCCGCGTGAATCGGAATCCAACACGGTGCTCAGTTGCGACCACGAACCGACGTCAGCCCACTCGCAATTCATCTCAATGACAAACACCTCGCGGGCCCGTTCCATCACCGCAAAGTCGATCGAAATCTTCTGAAGCTTCGGATAAATCTCCGACAGTTTCTCAGGACGTTTCGGCGTGTCCCAATCGCGGGCGATCTCAATGACGCCCTGGTGCGTCACGGGAAGGTTCTGTTCCAACTCGTCGAGAATCGTGCTGGCCCGCCACGCGAACATGCCGCTGTTCCAGAAATAGTCGCCGGAACTCGCGTAGCGCTGAGCACGGATCGGGTCGGGTTTTTCGGTGAACTTCTGCACGCGGTAAACGCCCGGGGCGATTTCTTCGCCCTTGCGAATGTAACCGAATGCCGTTTCGGGTGAGCGCACGGTGACACCGAATGTCACCAGCGCGTCGGTGTTTTTTTCGACCGTCTCAAACGCCAATTCGACGCACTTGGTGAAACGCTCCACCGGTGCGATCAGGTGGTCGGCTGTGAATACCCCGATGACCGCATCCGGGTCGCGCTGACTGATGATCGCCGACGCCAATCCGACTGCGTTGGCTGTGTCGCGCCCTTGCGGTTCGCCAAATAGATTTTGACTCGGGACTTCGGGCAACTCGTTGGCGACGAGCGGCAGATATTTTTCGCCGGTGATGACATAGATGCGCTCGGGCGGGAACGATTCCAGCAGACGTTCGTATGACGAACGCAGCAGGCTGATACCGCCGATGATCTTGAGAAGCTGCTTGGGGCGATGGCGCCGACTTAGCGGCCAAAGCCTCGTCCCAGCCCCTCCTGCCATGATCACTGCATGCCGCATGGTTCAACCCATCGTCCGGGTCAACCGCCCGGATCATTCGCTATCAACCGTGCCACTGCTCTGTGAGCAGTGCGTTTCGATTCAATTCTCTTTTCAACCCCACTGCTCACAGAGCAGTGGCACGTCACATCCATCGAACTTCGTTGAAGGTCGGCGCTTAACTAATAGTCGAACGCGCCCTCACCGACCTCATCAAAGTCCACCCGTTCCAAATTGGCAAACGGAAGAATCAAAGTCTTGGTCGGCCCCTTCGCGAAGGTTACTTCCAAATGGACCTGAGCGCCGTTTCGACGAATCCATTCGATCCGCCCCAAGCCCCAGTCGTCGTTGCGAACGAGCGTCCCCGGGCCCCATTGGGCGATGTCGTGGGGGAGATCGTCGAGCCAGCCCCGACGTGAACTATCTGCGCCGTTCGCCGTGTGGTCAACCACTTCGATATCGGCACCCGGCAATTCGTCGATAAAGGGCGATTTCGACTTTCGCTCGGAAACCCCACGGACCATCCGATACTTCGTGTGCGACAGGGTCAACTCACGCTTCGCCCGGGTCATCCCCACGAAACACAAGCGGCGTTCTTCCTCTTCATTGTACGTCGGATCACCCGGCTCCCGTTGGAAGGGCAGCAACCCATCCTCCAGCCCGATGATGTAAACGACCGGAAACTCCAACCCCTTCGCCGCGTGCAGGGTCATCAGCGTCGCCCGCCCGGAGCCATCTTCCACCGCATCCACATCGCTGAGCAGACTCGTGTGGGCCATCCAATCGACCAGGGTCGCGTCGGTCCGGTCGCGCTCGAACGTGGCGGCTGCACTGATCAATTCGTTGATGTTCTCCATCGGATCGGAATCGAAACCGGAACCTTCACCCTTGAGGCTGGCTTGCAGACCGCTTTCGCGAATGATCCGCTCCAATGCGATGGACGGCGACTCCTGCGTCACCGTGCGCAACGTCCCGAGCAATTCGGCAAACGCACGTACCTTACCGATCGCCGCGTTCTTAAGCGTGGGGACCGACTCGGGTTCAAACACGAACTCGAACATCTCCCTGCCCGTTGCCCTCGCGTGGGCGATGATACGATCGATGGTTGTCTTGCCGATGCCGCGCGTCGGTGTGTTGATGATGCGGGTCAGCGAGACTTCGTCGTGAACGTTAATCAGAAGCCGCACATACGCGAGAACGTCTTTGATCTCCTTGCGGTTGTAGAACTCCACGCCGCGGGCAACCTGGTACGGAACCCCGCCATGCAGCAGCGCTTCTTCAACCGTACGACTCAGCGAATTCAACCGGTAAAATATCGCGACATCGGACAGGTCCTCACCGTTGTTGCGACGTTCGGCTAGCTCGCTGGCGATTGTTTCAGATTCCTCGTCGCTGTCGCTTGTGACCAGCACGCGGACCCGAGCGCCTTCTTCGTTTTCGGTCCAAAGCGTTTTGTCCTTGCGCTGCACGTTGTGTTCGATGACCGAGCTTGCGGCGGCTAGGATGCGCTTGGTCGAGCGGTAGTTGCGCTCAAGCCGCACGACCTGCGCGTGCTCGTGATCTTCCTCGAAGCGCAGGATGTTGCCGATGTCCGCCCCCCGCCAGCCGTAAATCGATTGATCGGGATCGCCCGTCGCGCAAATATTCTTATTCTGCTCGGTGATCAGATGGGCGATCAGGTATTGCGCGCTGTTCGTATCCTGATACTCGTCGATCAATACGTGCGTGTAGCGTCGCTCCAACTGCCGGCGAAATTCCTCGTCATCGCGTAGCAGAAACGCCAGCTTCAACAGCAAATCGTCGAAGTCCAGTCCGTGCTGCTCAGCCAACACCATTTCATACGCTTCGTAGACCTTCGCCACGGTGCGTTCCGACCAGTCATTGGCGTCGTTCGCAAAACGAGAAGCCGTCACCATGGCATTCTTGGCGTTGCTGATCACCCCCTGAAGTCGGGCGGGCGACCAGTTGTCTGCCGACAGTTGCGCCCGGGCGATCGCCAATTGAATGACCTTGCGCTGGTCGGCGGAATCGAAGACGGTGAAGTCTTCGGGCAGGCCCGCACGTTCGTGGTGAATCCGCAGCAGCCGATAGCACAGCGAGTGAAACGTGCAGATGGTCATCTCTGACCCGACGCCCAGCGCCGAGATCCGCTCGTACATTTCAGCCGCGGCTTTGTTGGTGAAGGTGATCGCCAGGACGTTTCGCGGCTTGGTCACGGTGCGGGCGAGGTATGCCGCCCGGCGGGTGATGACGCGGGTTTTTCCGCAACCCGCACCGGCTAGCACCAGCAAAGGCCCATCCGTGTGGCAGACAGCCTCCCGCTGCGGATCGGTCAGATCGGTGAGCAACGCGCTGAGATGATCGGTATTTGATGCGTGAACCATAGCGTCGTGTATACAGCACGAAGGGTTGGCTGAAAAGCGTCAACCGCACGCCAAAAACGCTCGACTTGCTGTGCGCTGACGTGATGCGTACGCTGGGGTGATGAACGTCGTCAGCCACGGCATCGACATTGTAGAGTGTCAGCGGATCGCGGACCTGCTCAGCAAGCATCCCGATCGATTCCTCGACCGCATCCTGACGCCCAGGGAGCGCGAGCGGGCTGACAGCCTCCACAGCCCCATCCCCCACATTGCCGGCAGATTCGCGGCGAAGGAAGCAGTCCTGAAAGTGCTGGGCACCGGATGGCGCAGCGGAATTGCGTGGACCGACATCGAAATCACCAACGACGACATGGGGGCGCCGCTCGTTCAATTGAGCGGGATGTGCGAAAAAGTCGCCCGCGATCTGGGCATCGATCGCGTCATGCTGTCAATCAGCCACACCGATACCGTGGCAACCGCCAGCGCGTTGGGGCTTTGCAAGAGTTGATCGCATAACGCGATCAATTTCACCGCTCGGGCCAGCAATTAGAATTCACGACCACTCGCCGCGACCGCGCTGATGCGATTCAATGTTTCACTGGTTGTTGACGCAGAGGGACGAGCATGAGTAAACGAACGACCGTCTTATGGCTTCTGGGGTTGCTGGCAGCCTCTGTGCTGGTTGTCTTGATGGCCGTCAAGTATTCGAACCGGCTTTACTTCGACTCATCGGGAGTGGCACATGGGACGGGAACGAAGCACTATCACTATCAGTCGGGGCAATTGAAGCAGGAGGACCGCTACGTCGATGGCGTGCTTGTTGAAGAAACATGGTACCGACCGGACGGAACGGTTTTCGCGAACGAGACGTTCGTGGATGGATGCGGGGTTGGCTATTACCTACGCGAGGATGGCTCTCCAAGGGTCAAGATGCCATATGTCAATGGATTGGCCGAAGGCACAGTCACCTACTATTCAACAAACGGTGAGATCGAGCGAACCGCCGAATTCAAAGCCGGGCAAGAAGTAAAGAACTGAAGGAAAACTGGCACGGTCAAGAACGCATGGCTTGGTCTAAGACTCGCCGCAGGGTTGTGTTCGTTTCGTTGGCGATTGCGTTCGCTTCGCTTGTTGCCCATTGGCTCGTTATCCCTGACACCACTTACGACGGGGAGCACCTCGCACTTGTACGAGGCCTGTGTCTCGCCATTCCTCTCATTCACACGACGGCGGTTTTCGTAGCGGTGATTGCAACAATGCAAAGGCGTCCTGAGGATTCTGGCAGGCACCATGCGATGCAACTGTTCATTGCAGTTGTGGCAGCCGCCCTTTGGTCTTGGATAATCCTGTCTGGTGGTTACGCCGCGTTTCGCAGGAATAAGGTCATGTCAGACGAAGACTACACAACCGCCGAACAGCACGTGATCGAATCGAAATGATTCAACCGACGTGCCACTGCTCTGTGAGCAGTGCATGTGCGCGTGACGCATTCCCAACTTATTCCAAGGGCGGGACCTTGTCTTTTGATACTTGCGTTGTGGAATCGTTGTCTCGTTCTGGCACTGCTCACAGAGCAGTGGCACTCCTGTGGTAGGGCGAGCGATTGACTAGCTGGCGCGCTTCTGCTGAAAGCGATGGGCGATCGTGCTTTGCATGATCGCGCCGGTGGCGATTGCGTCGTCGTTGAAGTTGAAGTGCGGGTTGTGCAGGTTTGGATACTCCAGCGTTCCCTTGGGTCGCAGTCCCAGGCGGTACATCGCAGCCGGCACGTGTTGGGCGTAGAACGCGAAGTCTTCGCCTCCCATCCCCGGGTTCGCCTGGGTCACTACGTTCTCCGCGCCCAGCGTTTCGGTGGCAACCTCCGCGACCAGCGCGGCGCAATCCGCATCATTAATCAGCACGGGATAGTCTTCGATGAATCGCAGGTCGGCTTGGATCGAAAAGTTGGCGGCCGTCGCCTGCACGAAGTGACTCAACTGCTGCTTGGCGGCTGCGTGCGCCTGCGAATCGAGCGCACGAATCGTCCCCTTCACATGGCACGACTCGGGCAGCACGTTGTGGGTGAACCCGCCGTTGACCTGCGTAAATGAAATCACGATCGGTTTGATCGGGTCGATGAAGCGCGTGCGGATCGCCTGGGCGTTGGTGATCAGTTGCGCGACGGCCAGCAACACGTCGGTGCCCTTGTGCGGATACGCCGCGTGCCCGCCTTTGCCTTTAAATTCAATTTCAAACGGTGACGTCGCGGCCAATATCGCGCCGGGCACGCTGATGATGTGCCCCACCTCCAGATCGGGCCACCCGTGCAGCGCAAACGCCGCATCAACATGCGGATTCTCCAAAACGCCGTCATCGATCATCCGCTGCCCGCCGCAACCTTGCTCCTCTGCCGGTTGAAAGCAGAATTTCACCGGACCGGCGAGAGCGTCGGCATGATCCGACAGCGCATATGCCGCACCGAGCAGGGCTGTGGTATGCCCGTCGTGCCCGCAGGCGTGCATCTTTCCCGGATGCTCGGACTTGTACGGCAAGTCGGAAAGTTCCTCGATCGGCAGGGCATCCATGTCAGCCCGCAGCAGAACGCACGGACCGGATTTTTCGGCGTTCATCGTCGCGCAGATTCCCGTCCCGCCAGCCAGCCCATCGCGAATGTCGAGCCCGGGTATGTCGCGCAGGCGTTCGAGCACTTTCGACGAAGTTCGGGTCTCTTCGAAGGACGTCTCCGGATGGGCGTGGAGGTCGTGACGAAAGGCGATCAGGTCGGCTAACCTTGATTGAACGGAAGCTGAAAAATCTGGGTTCATGGTTTTTCCTTTTGGGTCGCAGGCGCGTTGGTGTCGGCGCATCTGTGAATTGTAGCCGCCTTACGGGTCGGCTCAAAGTATCGCCTCGATTTGCTGGTAAGGGGTATTCGATTTTTTTGGCGAGGCGATTATCATACGCGGCTATGGGCGAATCGAACAAAAAACAGTCGAAGAAAAACAAGTCGAAGAAGAAGTCGCAGCCGAAGAACGGGCAGGCCAATGGGCAATCCAATGGCGCCGTTCAGCCGGCTGACGAACACCCTGAATACGACGTGACCTTTGAGGAAGCGGTCGCGGTGGAAGAACCGGTTGAGCAGGAACCCGCTCAGCCGGAACCGGTCATGTCTGAACAGAGCAAGATTTCTGAGCAGGACGTGTCGGCTGAATCCATCGTCGAGGCGATTCTGTTCGCGACCGATGCGCCCGTGCCAGCCGCCAAAATCGCGCAGATCGTCGGATCGGGTACCGCAACCGACGTCAAGAACCACGTCGAAAAACTCAACGCGCATTACGAGAAGACCGGCCGCGCCTTTCGCATCGAGCACATTGCCAAGGGCTATCAGATGCTCACCATGTCGGTCTACAACACGTGGCTTTCCAAGGTGCTCAAGCTTCGGGCGGAAACCAAGCTGACGCCAGCCGCGATGGAGACGCTGGCGATCGTCGCGTACAAGCAGCCGGTGCTTCGCGTGGACATCGAATCGATTCGCGGTGTGGCCTGCGGTGAGATGGTCAACCGCCTGCGCGAGATGAACCTCGTGAAAATCGTGGGCCGTGCGGAAGAGATAGGCCGCCCCATGCTCTACGGAACGACAAAAACGTTCCTGGAAGTCTTCGGCCTCGGGTCGCTCGACGACCTGCCCAATGCCGACGAACTCGTCCCCCCAAAACAATAAGCCCTTGTAGGGTGGGCCGTGCCCACCATGTCGTTGGTGCGCTGACGGCGGTGGGCACGGCCCACCCTACCTTAGGATGATTGCTTGATCGCGGGCGGATTTTACTTCGCCGATGACTGCGGCGATTGGGGTGTTCTTTTGTTTTAGCAACTTCACCAGGGCGTCGGCTTTTTCGGCTTCGACGGCGATGAGCAATCCGCCTGATGTTTGGGCGTCGGCTAATACGTTGACGAGTGTTTCATCCACGCCTTCCACGCGCAATCGATCGGCCAGGTACTGCAGCGAGGCCTTATGGGCACGCGTTACGATGCCTTGCGACGCGAATTTGAGCGTATCCTGAAGCAGCGGAACGTCGTTCGCCCGCAGCGTGATCGACACGCCGGAACCGCTGGCCATCTCAAAGGCGTGTCCAAGCAAACCGAAACCAGTGACGTCGGTCGCGGAGTGCACACCAACTTCAACCATCGCCTCGCACGCACCACGGTTCAAACAGGTCATCACCGCGATGGCTTCGGCCAAGTCTTCCTGCAGGATTTTGTCGCTCTTCGCCGCGCTGGTCAGCACACCGCTGCCGATTGGTTTGGTCAGGATGAGAACGTCGCCGGGTTGGGCCGCATTGTTGCAGATGATGCGATCGGGATGGACCGTTCCGGTGACGGCTAGCCCGTATTTGATTTCGGCGTCGCGAACGCTGTGCCCACCGAGAAGTGCTGCTCCGGCTTCTCTCACCTTGTCCGCGCCACCGGCGAGGATGTCGCAGAGGATTTCAGACGGCAAATCTTTGTCCGGGAACCCCACGATGTTCAGCGCAGAGATTGGCTGTGCTCCCATCGCATAGACGTCCGAAAGGCTGTTGGCGGCGGCTATCTGGCCAAAGGTAAACGGATCGTCCACGAGCGGGGGGAAGAAGTCGACCGTCTGCACAAGCGACATATCAGCATTGAGATGGTAGACACCGGCGTCTTCAAACGGGTCCATACCACTCATCGCCTGCGCGTGTGACTGCGGCGGTAAGCTTCGCACAACCTGTGCGGTGAGCTCCACGGGGAGCTTACCGGCTCAACCGGCACAGTTGGCGTAGCTCGTCAGTCTGATTTTCCGTGATTCCGTCATGATGCGGGCAGCTTACCGGGAAGCAGGCGCGGTGCAAACTCAGACCGGGTGCAGCGGAAGGCGGGCGGGCTGTTTGGTGTGATTGAACGCCAAGGGAGTCATCAAGTCGCATTGGCCGGTCTGCCGAAATCAAAAGGAGGCAAATTGGACCGATAATTGAGGACCTGACGCGATGTATCTCGAACATTTCAAGCTTCGTGAGATGCCGTTTAACCTGACCCCCGGAACGCGATTCCTGCATTTTACCGACGATCACCGCCAGGCGCTTGAGCACCTGCTGTTTGGTGTACGCCAGCGCAAGGGGTTCATCGTGCTTACCGGTGAAGTCGGAGCCGGCAAGACGACCTTGTGTCGTGCGCTGCTTCGCGAACTGGGACCGAGCTGCAAAACGGCGCTGATTCTCAATCCGCGACTGACCGAAATTCAGCTCTTGCGCCTCATCCTCATGGAACTGGGGCACGCAGACCCCAAGGGCGACAAGTTGGCCCTTCGCGAACAGCTTAACGCCTACCTGCTCGAACAGGCCAGCAATGGCAACGATGTCGTGCTGATCATCGACGAAGCCCAGTGCCTGTCGCGCGACATGCTCGAAAACATCCGACTGCTTTCCAACCTTGAAACGGAAAGTCGCAAGCTCGTGCAGATCGTGCTCATCGGCCAGCCGGAATTCAAGCAGATGCTCAACGATCACCGCCTGCGCCAGTTGCGTCAGCGCATCAGCGTGGCCTATCACCTCAAGAAAATGTCACTTAATGACACCAGCGCATACATCCGCCACCGTTTGAAAGTTGCGGGCGCCAACGGCACACCTTCATTCGACGGGCAATCCATCCAGTTGATTCAGAAATTTTCCGACGGCATTCCGCGACAGGTCAACACCGCGTGCGACATGGCCCTTCTTGCCGCGTATAGCCGCGAATTACCCGACGTGTCCATCGAATCGACGAAAGTCGCAATCGAAGAATTGGAGGGCGTCTGTCAATGAGCGTCATCGGGGATGCCCTCGGTCGCGCCGAACGCGACTATCAGGCGGGCCACAATCTACAAAAGGCACCTGTACCGACGCGCGTTTCAAAAAAGCCCGCGACGGAACCTGCCGAGACCGCGGTCAAGGGCATCGCCCGTCCGCGGCAATCGCAAACCGCAGGCGGCGGATGGTTTTCAAACGTCCTCATGGTGCTGTTCGTCGCGGTCATTGGCTTCGCGGGATACATGACGGTTTACCCGGATTGGGTCGACTCTCTTTGGAAGTTCCCCGACCTCCAGACGCCGGTCGTGCAGATCGCCAGCAATCCGGTCCCGACGTCGAACCCGATGCAGATCAATCAAAGCGCGCCGCCAGTCGATGCGCCCCCTGCAACAATCGAGGCGTCCTTTCCTGTCTGCCCGCAGGTAGCCATCGCAGTTGACCGCCCAGTCGAACGTGTGCAAGTGCCGCCATCGATTCCCGTCGAATCGACCAACACCGAATGGGTCGATTCCCATTCAGTCCCTCACGGAGCGACTCCGATCGCAAAATCAGGTCAAACGGTTTCGTCTGATGTTCCGACACCGCTGCAACCGACGCTGCCCGAGTCATCGATGGCAGTTGAGGTTCAACCGATCGCGCCGCCTGTTGAGGCATCCAAACCCATCGTCGTCGAAGCACCGGCAGTTTCAGTCAGTCAGCCGACTATAAAACCAGTTGTCGACGAAATCGAAAAACCAACGCCAAAGAAGCGGGCCCGATTGGGGCGACGGGTCAGTCGCGAGAAACCGCAGACCGAAACCACACGATCGCTGGCACGGATTCCGATTCAATCCAGCAAACTTTCCGATCGATTCAAGGTGGAAGGTGTGATGCTGGGTGGGGAGCGGAAGTCGGCTGTGATCAACGGCGAAATCGTTGGCATTGATGACGAAGTTGACGGCGCGGTCGTGCGGGCGATTACGGACAGCGGAATTGCAATTGAAATCGACGGTCGAATTCGCCGTGTACCGGTCATCTCCAAGCGGAAACACGACGGTCCTGATCAACCGATGACCGAAACTGAATTCAACGATTAGAGCTTGCGGCCAAAAAAGGGAAAGCGAACTGTACCGAACGTAGCCCTTTGCTCGCCAGCCCTTTGCAGGAACTGGTGCTCAATTCACATAGATTGACTTTGTTTCTTTGCGATTCCCGCTTTCGCGGGAATGACGGCGTTGGTTCGTTTGAACTGATTTTGCCTTAGAGAATCTCGCTTTAGAATCCGCGGCCAAACAGGTAGGTCAATCCAATCGATTGCAGCAGGCTGTTGATGACGGGTCCGAACGTGACCGCGCAGCCGCCCAGTTGCAGCAGCGCCCCACCGCTAAGAACGAGCATGGCCCATTTCTTTTTTCGATCTGAGATCATTTTGTAACCGGTGACCTGCCCGAATAATCGCCCATTCACTGGCTTGCCGCTTATGGACGCGGTCCAGGTGTGGTCGGGAAGATTTCCTGGGTTGCACAGCTACCGACCTGTCCACCGCCGGCACCAGCGCCACCGCCGGTCGTACCACCCGTGGCACCGTTGTCGATACCGAAGAACGGGATCGTGCAGGATGGATCGAGGCTGTAGTCAGGTATATCGCCGAATAGAGCGTCAATCTCGCGGGCGTTGCAGAACGCGAACACGGTTCCGCAGGGGTTGAACACCGTCAGCAGCGTACTGCATGAAGGGATTTGAAAAGCTGTTCCGGTCAGAAGCAATGACAATGCTGTCCAAGTGCCTGCTCTGCGACTTTGTGATTTTGCTTTGCTCATCTGACTGGTCTCCATGATTCGTCCGGTCGTGTTGCAACTGCAACTCATGACCGCGACGCATTTTGGCAATTCTTGGGTCAACATAACGGCTCTATGCGCGCTGCTCAGATCGACAATGACGGAGGTCGTTGGTCCCCGGACTACGTTCCATCCGGGGTTGGACAGTCCACGAACAGGTTGGTGGACGTTCCATCCAATGGATCGATCAACGGGTCCGGACATGGGTCAACCACACCACCGAACAATCCATTCTGGCAATCGAATACGAAACAGAAATCGATCGTCCGCAAAAGTTCCTCTGAACCGAATGCGATGCATGCCGACTGCCTTAGCGCTCCCATCGTCGCAGCAGCCGCCATACACAAGACCCACGCAGTTTTTGTACGTGATGATTTCCGTGTGCGATTCTTTCGCATGGGTTACTCCGTTCTAAATTTGCGATGATCGGTCGGCTGGAATCAGTCGCCTGCGGCAAGTTTGCGCCAGCCGCTGGGGATTCCAACGCCTCGAATACCCCGCAAGTATAGGTCGTCATCCAACCCGTCGCAACTACGCGACTTCGTAAGTCACATTGCCATTATCGGTTGGCATGGGTGTCTGGCAACGGTTTTTTGCGTCTGCGAAAACGGGCAATTCCTGTCTATTTGAACACTTCCGCCACGGTTTCCGTCGACACCGGCTGAATCATCCCACGCTCGGTGATCAGCGCGGTCACCAGATGCGCCGGGGTCACATCGAAGGCTGGGCAGTGACACTTCACATTATCAGGTGCCGTTTGCCTCCCAAACCCATGCCGCACCTCCTCGTCCCCCCGCATCTCGATCGGAATGTCGGCGCCGCTCTTGGTGTTCTCGTCAAAGGTCGAACTGGGAGCCGCCACGTAGAACGGGATGTTGTGGGCGTTGGCCAGGACCGCGATCCCGTAGGTTCCGATCTTGTTGGCCACATCACCGTTGGCCGCAATGCGATCGGCGCCGGTGATGACCAGATCGATCAGCCCCTGCTGCATGGCGCTGGCGGCCATGTTGTCGCATAGAACCGTGACGTCGATCCCCGCACGATCCAGTTCCCATGCCGTCAACCGCGAACCCTGCAGGAGCGGTCGCGTTTCGTCGGCAAAGACACGCAGCTTTCGACCGTTGGCATGGGCGACATAAATGGGCGCGAGCGCCGTACCGAACTCAGCCGTCGCCAGTCCACCGGCATTGCAGTGCGTCAGGATTCCTGCCCCGTCCGCAATCAACGGCGCACCGACTTCTCCAATCGCCCGGCACATCGCCGCGTCTTCATCGCGAATGGTCTTCGCCTCCTCGAGCAATCGATTCTTCAATCCTTCGGCATCGAGGTCGGCTGATTCATTGGCGACTCGGTTCATTCGCTCGATCGCCCAGAACAGGTTGACGGCTGTCGGTCGCGACGACGCCAGGTACTCGGAAGCCTGCGCCAACCGTTCCATGACCGCAGCCCGATCCCCTTGCGTGTCGCGAATCGCCAGCACCAAGCCCATCGCCGCCGCCACCCCAATCGCCGGCGCCCCGCGCACACTGAGTCGCTTGATCGCATGCCAAACGGTTTCAACGTCGCGGCATTCCAAAAGCTCAAACTTTTCGGGGAGGAGTGTCTGGTCGATCATCTCAACGTAACCGTCAAGCCCACCGCACCAGCAAAGGGTTTTCAGGGATGTTGCGTTCTGTGTCATCGTGACCTCGTGCTTCGATTCGATTCGTATTCAATTGCCAGAAATCGTAGTGGATTTTGATGTTGGGGTCGATTCAAACACGCACGAGGGCGAATCTCGCCAATGAAAGAGGCCGGGCGGCCACGCTTGGTGATCGCCCGACCCTCAATGGTTTCAGCGCCGTTCTGCTTGGCGCTTCGGTCACAATCTGGATGCGACGCTTCGAGAATGTGTGCGCTCCGCCGGGTTTCGGTGGTTGGTGTGCGTCGCCACCGTCGCGGGCGTGAACTTCATGGCCGCCCCTTCCGTATCACTCGGCACAACGATCGCAAACGGTTTGCCATCTTTCAGCGTCAACCTGATGCACGAGTCAGCCGGCGGAAACTCCTGAACCATCACGCGGGCCAACTCTGTGGTCAGCCACCGTTCGACCGCCCGACGAACTGCCCGGGCACCCTGCTCTGGATCAAAAGACTTCTGCACGATCCAGTCGATGACCGTATCGTCAGTCTGCAGTTCCAGCTTGCGCTGAACCAATCCGAACCGCTGACCGAGTTTGGCCACCTCCGCACGAACGATCTGCCGGTTGGCCGACTTGTCCAGCGACTTGAACTGGGTTCTCAACTGGGCGGTCATCTCCGCCTTCCCCCTGCGTTGCCCCACACTCGGAACATACTGCACCGGAAGCACCTTGCAGATCATAACCGCACTCCACGCAACGCCCGCGTTTCGCGTAAAATCGACGCAACGCCCTGCGCAACAACACCCGCGCCCACAAAAGCACGCCAAACCATAGCGCGACCGACGCCACCAATCGCCAGACAAACACTTGCCCGAACCGCCACGGGGCATAGTAGCTATCCGACACGATTGAAAAGCCGGCGCGATGGATGCTGCCCCTAAAATACAACCTCACAATGGCAAACGGATAGCCCCGAAGTGATTCATAATACTGACATAGCTCCGATTTCCTCCCTTTCTGTTGCGCATCTCTCTGCTGCTGCAAAAGCACTCTGTCGTCGTCGCTCGGCCGATATACGAAATGGCGCATCTCGCCATCTGGCAACTCTACCGCCCCCTCGAAGTACGAATCATAAGGAATGGGAATAAGTGTGGATGCCCGCATGTCCGGCGGCATATCATACAGACTCAATATCCAGTCGCTGACCGCATTGTCTGCACGGCGTGCGCGGAGCAGACAGCTCAAACCCGTAAGCCCGATGCTGACAACGATGAGAAGCACGATCGAGCGCGGTGCGATCTTGCCCGTTCGACCAGAACCAATCGTTTCCCCAGTTTTCTGCTTCACAATCCGCGCTCATACACAGAAATCAAAACATGACTCGTTCAGTTCTCCGCCACACAACTCAAGCGCCGCGTGCGGCAGAAAGACCGATTCGCGAATGATCGCCCGGCGATTCCGAGATAGACCCTACGATTCCAAAGTAGACTCAACCTGTGGTTCGCGATGGGCCAATGCCGTGATGCGCTCGAACTGCTCTTTGGACAGCACGTAAAATGGCGTGACGTCTTTCGACACCACATCTGACCCATCCTTGGCGTCTTCCTTCAGCAAGACCACCCTGACGCGCATCGCCCTGGTGCCAAGTTCATCTGGAGATTGATGGATGTCCACCTCAAAGCGTGGGGAGTCTGATCCGTCATGTGGTGGCAGTTCGGCCAACGCGTTGATGTCGCCGTCGGCGATGCGATCGATAAGTTGTTTGTCTTCGGTCAGACATAGCGACGCGACTTTTTCTTTCTTTTCGCACCACTGCTCCGACGTCTCGCAGAACACGCGTTCAGAAATCAGACCGATCGCTGTAAGCGGCGCTAGCCCCAGGAAGATGATCGCTTCACAGCCCCAGATGATCCAGAGGAACGTGCCTTTCGGCGTCACACTCCGCAGCGAGAACCAGCCCTCTTCGTTGATGTCGGCTGCGAATTTCCAGACAAGATCCGGGCGACTGAAAACGGAAACGAGGCTGAGGTCAACCGGTTCGTCAGCCGTCCGATGAACCAAGACATAAGTGAACGAGGCCCACGCCGAATACAGCGCGATGAAGCCACATACGACGCCGATGAGAATGACAAACTTCGTATTGCGACACTTTGAAACCAAAGCGCCGCCAGACACTGCCAGCCCCACCAGCGCGCCGACCACCAGCGCGAGTACCGACGAGATCACCGGTCCGCCGACCGGGATGTACACATCGGCGTAGTTGTAGGCGATGCCCAGCGGGACGGCTGCGATGATGCCCAATAACGGGACAACCACCAGTCCCATGCCCAATCTTCCCGAATGCTGATAAATTTCCAGTTGAGCCATCGCGAATTCTCCACTTCAAACGAGATGATCCGGTTTTGAATCACGCCATGCTGGTGCGCGACAGGAACTGCACGAGGGTCGAAGCCGAATGAGAAATGCGTCAGAGATTTCGGCACATTGACATGGGCGGACCCGACTTGGCCAATCAACCCAAAGTGTCGCGATTATAACCGCTTGTGGAAGACTCGCTCAAGGAAAACACAGTCTGGGCAAATCTTGAGAATTCGCCTTTTCGGAAAGTGACGCCTTGGTTATCCTCTCGAACCATATCCGGGTCGATGATGCACGGCGTGCTTTCGTCTTCCGCAATGTAGGAACGTGCAATCAGGCAACCTTGTTGAATTGGGCGAACGCTAATCTCTAATCAGGGTCTTGGAACATGAACAAATACATCACTGAATTTGTTGGAACATTCTTTCTCGTGTTTGCGATTGGCATGACCGCGCACAGTGAATCGTCGCTGACGCCCGTGGTGATCGGGTCGATGCTGATGGTCATGGTCTACATGGGCGGGCATGTCAGCGGTGCGCACTACAACCCAGCCGTCACCATTGGAATTCTGATTCGCGGCAAGATCGAAGCGAAGGATGTCGTGCCCTATATCATCGCGCAAATCGCTGGTGCGCTCGCGGCGTCGGCTGCGGTGTATTGGCTGCTTGGAAAATCGTTTGGCCCAGCACCGGGTGCGGATGTCGGTACCTGGCAGGCGCTCGGCGCGGAAATGCTGCTGACCTTTGCGCTGGTGCTCGTTATCCTCAACGTCGCCACGGCCAAAAAAACCGAAGGCAACTCCTATTACGGACTGGCGATCGGTTTCACCGTCACCGCCGGTGCCGCAACGGTTGGTGGGATTTCGGGCGGTGCTTTCAACCCAGCCGTCGGAACCGGACCGCTGTTGATGCAGACCATCGTCGGCGAAGGCTCATTGGGCAATCTCTGGATGTATTGGGTTGGCCCGGTCGTGGGCGCACTTGTCGCCGCGCTTGTCTTCAAGCTTCAATGCCCGGACGAATAAACGATTGGCGTCAGCGGGCCGCCGGCCAACTCGCCGGGCTTCTGATTGGGAAACCAGCGGGCAAGATCGGCGGGCCTGTGCGGATTGTCGGGTTCCAATAGATACGTTCCGTCGGCAAAGTAGATGACGGTCATCACCTCGCGCATCGCCTGCGTGTTGTTGGCTGGTGCGCGATGAACGGTCCAGCCGGAATGAAACGTGGCGTCCCCAGCTTGCATCGGCGCGTACGCAATCGGGAATTTTCGCTCGCGGACGATATCGTCAAACCCTTGGTC
This sequence comes from Phycisphaerales bacterium UBA1845, assembly GCA_002338715.1. Taxonomy (GTDB): domain Bacteria; phylum Planctomycetota; class Phycisphaerae; order UBA1845; family UBA1845; genus UBA1845. Next base: position 24,248 of record DDIR01000062.1, read on the forward strand.
AGACTCCTCGGAAATCGCCGCGCTAAGAAGTGATCCTTCGGTGTGCGACCCGGACGCGAACGTCAGCACGCCCATCTCCACCGGCACATCAACAAACGGCATCCACATCGTGATGCAGTCGTTGGTGTCGAGCGGCCAATAGTACTGATCCTGATGCCATGCCGTCGCACTCCCACCCGGTTCCTTGAAGAGCGCCTGATCGTGGTAAAGTCGAACGGCGGGCACGGCCATCAACTCAGCCGCGATGCGTCCAAAGCGACTGGCCAACACGAACCGGCGCACCGTTTCGTCCTCTTCCCAAAGGTTGGCGACTTGCAGGAACGACTTGTGATAGGCGTCTCGCTCATCGAGGGGTTTGGCGTTGACGCTCTTGCGTTTGACAAAGTCGGCGATGGCTGGCCGGTATTCGGCGAGAATGGAATTGTCCGCCACCCCCCGAAGCAGGATGTGTCCGTCGCGCTGGTAACGCGCAACCGAGCCGGAAGGCAATACGTAATCGCGTTCAAGTGCCTCTGAAGACATGCTGTATGAATCCTCGTAAACACCGCTGACAGGGTGGCGAAACCGCGGCTGACTCGGGGTTGCCCACCGCAACTTCTATAACCTTTAGTTGTGGCCAAGCTCGCGGAGTTGTCGAATTGTGTTGTTTTTTTAGTATCGGAGCAATAGCCCGAGCAAAAGTGCGTTAGAGTATGGGTGGGAACTGGGGATTGGCTCATGTCGTCCGTGCAGGCGAGCCGACCAGAAGACATTATGCCTGGGCAACCAATTCAATTTAAGAGTCGGCTTGGGGATCGACATCGGTGTGGGTTCACGCTGGTGGAGTTGTTGGTGGTGGTATCGATCCTTGCATTGTTGATCGCGATTTTGCTTCCGACGTTTCGTGGTGCGCGGCGCGTATCAAAACGGGTGGCGTGCGGTGCGCAGCTGCGCAGCATCGGACACGGCATGCGCATGTACCTCAACGACTCCAACGATTACCTTCCAGTTGTCGCCGACTTTCCATCGATCAGTCTTGAAGAGGACGACCCGCCCAAACCAGGAATCGCCACGGTGCTGCGTCCTTTCATCCGCAAGGACGACAAGAAAGTCGACGATCTGGAAAAGGAATTGAAAGACGAGGGCGAAGAGGTCTTCAAATGCCCAGCCGACATTCCGGGTAAGTTCCAACGAGAAGGCGAGAAAGCCGGCAAGAGCTACTTTCAAACTGAAAACTCCAGCTACAAGTTTCACACGACGCTTTCATTCTTTTTGCTTACCCCCGGCGTCCCGCCAGATCCTGACGCCCGCGTGAAGCTTCAAGACATCGTGCGAAGTGAACGGGCCAAACAAGTCTTTGGAAGCAAACCTGCAGAAGAAGAGATTTGGTTATTGGCGGACTATTGGACGTTTCACGGGAAAGCCGGCCAAACAGGATCCACAAACTACTTATACGTTGACGGTCACGTCGGCGATCTTGAAAGGTGACGGAGGTATTAAAAATGGGCACGACCAAAGCCGGATCGAGCAATCGGGGATTGATCATTGGTGTCGTTTGTGTGGCGCTCGTCGCGGCGGGAGGACTGTTTGCCGCAACAACGGGCTTATTCGGCGGTGCGGACGAACAATTGGCAAGTGGCGACACCGACAAGGTCATGAATGCACTCTCGTCGATTGACAATGAGAAATTCGCGTCTGCCGACAATCGCGACGCCCGGGCAAAGGCGCTCGACACACTTAAGAATTCGTCCATCGAATCGGTGTTTGATCGCATGCGTTCCGACGACCTGACCGACGAACAGCGTGACAAGCTGCGCGAAAACATGGGCCAGCTGATGCGCGAAGACATGGAACGCAAGGTCGACGAATACTTGTCAGCCCCCGAGACGGACAAGCAGGCGATCATGGATCGGCACATCGACGAAATGGTTGCTTTTCGCGACAAGATGAGAGCTTATCGCGACAAACACAAGGACGACCCGGAAGCCGAGAAAGAACAACAGGAGCGTCGTCAAAACTGGACGCGCCCAACGACTCAACAGCGCAAAGAACGGATGGAAAGCAGGAACCCGGAAAAGATGGCCCAGATGATGCGCTATTGGCCAAAGATGATGGCCCGCGCAAAGGAACGCGGCATCAACATGGGTTGGGGGCCAGGCGGTGGACGCCGTGGTGGCGGCAAAGACAAATAGCCAAATCGCTCGCCTCGACTCATCGAAGAAAACAAGAAAGGCGCGACGGTTCATGCAACCGACGCGCCTTTTTTTGTTTGGTGCAAAACTTTATTTGATGCAGAACTTTCCTGATTACTTCACTGGATAGTTGCGATCGAGAACTTTGTTCCACGCGGAGACGGACTTGCTCTGCGCATCCAACAAGGCGGCTGCATCGCCCTGCACTTCGATTGTCGTCATGCTGTCGCCCTGCGCGATCGAGTCCACCACGTCCTGACCTTTGGTGACTTTGCCGAAGACCGTGTGCTTTCCGTCGAGGTGCGGGGTCGGAAGGTGCGTGATGAAGAACTGGCTGCCATTGGTCGCGGGACCGCGGTTGGCCATCGACAAAACGCCGGCAGAATCATGACGGCGCGACGGGGTGCATTCATCTTTGAATTCATAACCCGGTCCGCCGGTTCCGTTGCCCTTGGGATCGCCGGTTTGAATCATGAAGTTGTCGATGACGCGGTGAAACTTAACGCCGTCGTAGTACCCGCGTTGGGCGAGGTTGATGAAATTGCTTACGGTCAACGGTGCATCGTCGTCAAAAAATTCCACGTTGATGTCACCCTTGTTGGTTTTGATGGTCGCGCTCAATGCCATATCGAATGATTTCCCTTCGTGAATCGGTGCGGCGGTTGTCTTGTTCTCAGCGTCACTCTCGGCATGAATGATAGGAAGTATCACGAACTTGGCAAAGGCGCGTAGACGTCGAAACGCGTCGTCTTGCCCTCGAAGCAGATCATCGGGTTTGGAGCCAATTCCGGGGCGTGCCGCATCCTCTTGACCACCACGCGTTTTTGAGCGGCATGTCGGGCGGGCAGCAACAAATCGGCAGCATCTTCGTCATCCCCGACGATCGACCGCAGTACCCGCATTTCCTTCTTCACCAGCGCCGACTTGGTCCGATGCGGAAACATCGGGTCCACGTAGACGACATCCGGCCGATCCGCCTCGTCAATCTTTGACAGCACGTCGAGCGCGTCCGCATGAATCACTTCGAGTCGATCGCGAATGATCGTCGCCAATTCGGCGTCGGCAGCGATCGCCCGATTCAAACCGTCATCGATCATCGCAAACAACACGGGCGAACGTTCGACGGCGGTCACCCGACATCCCTGGCACGCCAACAGGTACGCGTCGTGACAAAGGCCAGCCGTCACGTCGAGAATCGTTGGGGGTTCGGTTTGGCTCTTGAATCCGACGGCTTTGAACATCTGACCGAAGCGATTGACCGTTCGACTGAATCCCAACGAACCGCCCACGAAATCCACGTACACCGGACCGGGCGCCCCCTTGCCGCAACTGCGAAGCTCCAACCGCGTGTCGGTGATCGCCAGCACCACGTCGTCGCGATTCGATATGTCGTCAACAAGCCTCGATTGAAGCGACGCGGTCAGCGTTTCGGCAAACGCAACCCGATCAGCCGACGTGCTTTCACAATAGAGATCAGGCGTTGGCATTTACTTCAGGTCGAGCGCTTTGATCGTTTGTCGATCGCGCAGGTAGAGCGTGGTTCCCGAAAGCGTTGGCGCTGACCAGGCGATGCGTTCCAGCGGTTGGCATTGGGAAATCACTTTCATGCCTTTCGGATCGGCATGGATCAATGCAAGCTGACCATCTTCATCGAGCAGGATGATCTTGCCATCCGCAAGCAGGCACGTCGCTTTCGAAAAACCGCGCTTGCGCCAAGCCAGTTCGCCGGTCTTAACGTTGATGCATGCAAAAAACGCAGGACCAAAATCTCCGCTGGATGCGTACAGATAATCACCGATGCGCACGGCATTGGCATGATGGATGCGCACCTTGCGGCTATACCATAACTCCTTCGGTTTGGTCTGGTCGCCTTCCTTGACGAGTTGAATCACGCGACTTCCCGAATCGTAAGCCGCAGAGGTGTAGATCAAATCGTCACCGGTCCAAAGCGGCGTCGCGAGGTTCGCGCCGTATTGCGTGTGGTGCGGATGACTCCAGAGCAAATCGCCGGTTTTCGGATTCAACCCGATCACCTCGGCGCCCATGAATGCCACAAGCTCGGTTTGGCCGGCATTTTTGATCAAGATCGGCGACGAATGGGTGATGTCGAAGTCATGCTTCTTCCAGACAATCGCGCCGTCGGCTTGGTTGAAGGCGACGAGACATTGTCCTTCACCGCCAACCGGAAGAATGATCGTGTTTTCAAATGCGACCGGACTTGATGAGTAGCCCCGACCCGGCACTTCAGCGCCATATTCTTTGGGAAGGTTGTGCGACCATTGCACCTTGCCGTCGCTCTTGTTGAAGCACGTCAACAGCATGTTCGTGCCAACGCTGAAAATGCGATCGCCAACGATCAGCGGTGTGGAACTCGGACCGGGACCGAACTGGGCCATCAACTCGGTGAATGGCGACGCGTTTTTGTGTTCCCAGATGGTGTCGCCCGTTTTGGCATTGAGGCAGATGGTGAACTCGTCGTTTTCGACGCGGTACATCGTGTAGAGTCGGTCACCTTCGACGAGGATGGTCGCGTAGCCATCGCCAAGTTTGCGCGACCATTTTTCAGGTGGTCCGTCTTTGGGCCATTGGTCGGCGAGTTTCGGCGAATCTTCCACCATGAAATCGCGTTGCGGTCCGCCCCACTGCGTCCAATCCGAACCCGCAAGAACGCGGATGGGGGTAACAATCGACGCAAATACGCCGACCAGAATCGCGCTTTTGAGAATGCTGCGATGCGCCAATGAAAAATTCATGACAAGCTCCAACGAATACCCAGTGTTGCAAAGCCGCAATTAGGTGCGACCTATGCCCCGCCCGGTTTCGACTCAAGACAGTAAAGTACGCCATCGTCCGTGCCAATGACGATGCATTGACAGGCGACGGCTGGCGACGCCGTGATGCTGTCGCCCGCTTCAAAGTGCCACGCCTCTTTGCCCGTGTTCGTGTCGATGCCAAACAGTACACCGCGCTGTGTTCCCACAATGGCGATGTTGCCTGCGATGACAGCCGACCCTTCCACACGCCCCTTGGCGTTAAACGACCAGACTTCCTCGCCGGACTTCTGATCGATGGCATGAATGTGTTTGTCGCGACCACCGATGATGACCAGTCGATCGGTCAACGCAGCCGAGGCGACGAACGGAAACTGACGATGGGGATCGGAAAAACGCCAGGCAACTTCGGATTTGTGCCAGTCGATGCCGATGACCTCATTGCCATACGTGCCGATGAATGCCATCGAACCGGCGACGGCTGCAGACGACCCTGACACGGAACCAAGCGGAATGTGCGACAACTCCGCTCCCTTGGCCAAGTCCACGACGTGCATTTTGGAATCACAGCCGGCCATCAATATCTGATCTTTGATGATCGCGGGCGTGCCGTGAATTTTGTCGTCGGTCTGGAATTTCCAAAGGAGTTTGCCGGTTGGTTGGTCGAGGCAGTAGAGGCTGCCATCGTATGAACCAAAGACCAGTCGGTGGTCGACGTGATTGACGCCCGAAACGATGGCCCCTTCGGTCTTGAACGTCCATCGCTCCGATCCATCGCGCACGTCGAGCGCCCGAAGCACCCCGGCTTCATCGCCGAAATAGACGACGCCGTCGATGATGGTCGGGGTCGAACTGATCGGGACGGAATCTCCGACGTTGATTTTCCAGCGGACAATTCCGTTGGATCGATCGAAGGCGTACAGCGTGCCCGAATCGTCGCCGACAAACACCGAATGTGCATCAATGGCAGCCGCCGTTGTAAACGCAGCGTCTTTGACCGTGTGCGACCATTTGACGGTGGGCTTGTTGGGAATCGACGAATGGGCGACGCCCGTCTGCAATGGACCGCCGCGAAACATCGGCCAACTGCAATCGGTTTTATCGTCGGCGCGCAAACCTGTTGGCGAAAGAAGCAACAACGTCAACATGAATGCGCGAACAAGCGGGTACATCGGGTGCAATTCAATCGGTTAGGACGGTTTGAAACGCAGCACCATCGCGGTTCCGATCGCCGCGACGACGATGCCGACAAAGAACATGGGGCTGACGGGTTTTGTCGGTTTGTGCCAGAGCATCGCCACGATTGTACTCATGATCGGTGCGCCGGCGAACACCATCGGCGGAACGACGGCTGGCTTGCCCCCATATTTGAAGGCGAACACAATGCCCAACGCGCCGACCGCACCGAGAATTCCGGCGATGAACGAAAACTTGACGCCTTCCGCGCGAAACGACCATGGCTCCAACTTCGCGGCGAGCATGCCAACGAGCACCGCACAGGCGACCACGAAATACGCGATTCCGACGAACAGAAACGCGCGCAGCGGGCCTTTGTCTGCCGCGTCTTTTCCAATGGTGATTTGGCCCTGGTGAATGGTCGGAACATATGCGCCCCAGGTCAAGACCGTCAGCAGAACAAAAAGCATCCAGGTTTTCATGCGTCACTCCAGTATCGAGATTGATGCCGGTTGGCCCGGCGTGATTTCTTGTTTTCCTACGGGTCGCTTGGGTGCGCTCCCACGAGCGCTCTGATATGCGGCGGGATGTCGATCGAGCCGAATTTACCTTGATCCACTTCGCAGCATACGGTTTTCATTTCGCCGTACGCTACCTCGCGCTCGCCGCAGGAGAAGTCATAACGCATCGTGAGCGAGCGCCGGCCTATCTTGGCAACTGTGATTCTGATCGTCAGTTCCTCTTCAAACTGCACCGGTGCGACGTAGGAACAACTGACAGCCACCCGCGGCCAACTGATCGTCTTGTTATCGTGGGTGGCGTGGACGCTTTGCCCCATGGAGCGCCAGAACGCGTGCTCGGCCTCTTCCATCATGCGAAAGTAATTGGAAAAGTGCATCACGCCGGCCATATCGGTTTCGGCGAACTGTACGATGCGTTTGTGGATAAATGCCATTGGGTCGCGTTTAACCTGAACCTTTTGAATGCGTTACTTTCGACGCGGGAAAAACCGCTCGACCGTTTCAGCGCTGGGGGGTTTCGTCGCAAGCGACACCAGAATCAAGGCAGCCGTCGAAGCGCCAACGATCGTCGCCACGGGCATCATCCCCATGAACAAAAACTGCGCACCCGCACCGTAACCGGACTTGGCGAACAACCACCACCAGCATGCGGCGGCTGTCAACACGCAGGCGTAGGCACCAGCCCGCGTCGCGCGTTTCCAATAGACGGCTGCAAAAACCAGCGGAAACAAGCTCGCAAAACCACTGAAGCACCACACACCGAGCGTAAACACGCTGCCCGGTCGAAGCTGAGCCAAGGCATACGTTCCCGCGACGATGAGCACCACGAATACGCGGCCACACAGGACTTTCTGCTGGTCGGTAAAGCGATCACGACCCGCGTAGTGGGCGACAATGTCGTTGGTGAACATGCTGCCGATGCACAGAAATTGCGAATCGAGCGATGACATGATCGCGGCGAGGATGCCAGCCGTCAGCAATCCACCGAGTCCATCGCTGGTCAATGTGGATACCATTTTCACGAGCACCGCATTGGGGTTGCTGAATCCATATGGAATCACCGGCTTGCCTTCGATGACTGCCGATGTCGCCCACGCCCCAATCAAGACGCACGGCACCCACACCAACATGATCAGCAGCGGATGGGCGATGACCGAAAGTTTGAACGACTTGGCGCTCTTGGCGGTCAGCCAATGTTGGAAAATGTGCGGGAACATACCGACGCTGAGCGGAATGAACATGTACGAAAGAAAATGGAGCGGGCTAATTCCTTCGGGCTTGTGGACTTCGTCGGGTTTTGGTCCACGTTCGTCTTCGGGTTTGGATTCCCAAGCCGTCATTTTCTTTTGGTAGACTTTTTGGTCACCGTGATAGCGGGTGAGCGGATCGTCTTCGCGCACCGTGCGGCGCATGACGTGCGGGTTGTCTTTCAGGACCATTTCGGTGGCTGCTTTCGCACCGCCGAGTTTGTCTGAAATTACCGAGAAGGTGACGATGCCGAGAACGATGAACACGATCGTCTGGAATGCGTTGGCCCATGCCGTTCCGCGCACGCCGCCGAAGAACACATAGATCAAAACGACCAGGCAGATGCCCGCAGATCCGAGCCAGAACGGAATCGCCCCTGCAGGGATGGCAGCCGGTCCGACGCCGTGCCCTGCAAAAATGTTGGGAAACGCACCGCCCGTGCTGCGTTCAATCGTCACGCCAGCCGCCATCACGCCGATGAGCAGGTAAGGAACGATGAGCCCGACGAGGATCGGAAACAGCACGATGCCGAGCTTGTCCGACTCAAAGCGGTCGCGGAAGAATTCGATCTGCGTCGTGTAGCCGAAGCGCTTGCCGAACGACCAGAGCTTGATTCCGACAAGGAAAAAGCAAGCCGAGTGAACGATGCCCGACCAGGAGGCCATCATCCCGTAAACACCGATGCCTTCGCGAAACGATTCGCCGGTCGAACCGACGAGTGCAAACGCGGTCATCGTGGTGCCAAACAGTGACATCAACAGGAGAAATGAGCCGATCCCGCGCGACGCGAGAAAATAGTCAGCCGCCGTGCCCTTGAACATCCGGCTTGTAACCACGCCTAAAATCAAAAGTAATGCGAGATAAACACAAATGATGATAAACTGCGTCATGAGGCGGCCCCCTCGTTGCCGGCAGTTATTGCGTCGTCATCATCGAGATCATGGGGCCAGCAGTATTTCGCAGCCAACCCCCAGAAAATGGCGGCTGCCAACGACACGAGGGCGTGGTAGGCCAACCCGATGGGAACCACACCGCCGATGAGCGGTTTTTCTGTATCCCACCACCAGAAGTCCTGATGCACGATGGCCAACAGCACGATCAAAAAGTAAACGAATATTCTCATATCAATGCGGTCTTTTTGCTGGATAGGTTGTCAAAGGGAAGGTCAACGTACTTGCCCAGGGCGTCGAAGATTTCAGCCACTTCATCATTGAACACATCACCAATCAGCAGGCGGATCAAATGATCCTTGTATTGCGGATGGGCTTTGGCGAATTCGCCGAAGCTGAATTCCCGATCGTAGAAAGCGTAAACCAGATTCTTGAGCGAGCGCATGCCGGCGATGAACTCGTCGGCGAAAGAACCGAGTCGCGCGCCCGACACGTCGCCGTCGGTCAGCCCGGCATGGATCGCGTCGGCAGCAAACTCGCCGCTCTTCAGCGCTAACATCACCCCGGAAGAATACACGGGATCGAGAAAACCGAAAGCGTCACCGATGAGAACCCATCCGTCACCGGCAATCTGGGCGGACATTTGCGAAAAATCGCTGGTCACATAAGTCTTGCCGATCTGGGTGGCTGGTTCGAGACGCCGGGCGATTCCGGGTGTGCGGGCAATTTCTTCCAGCATGGTGGCCTGCGGATCATCGCCTCTGCCCGTGAACAAATAGGCCGGCGGTGCAACCACGCCTATGCTGGCGATGTCATCAGGCAATGGAATATACCAGAACCATCCTTCGCGATCGGGCATGTGGATGATAATGGTGGCGCCGGCATTTTCGCCTTCATCGCGAAGGGCACCTTTGAAGTATCCGTAGATGGCACCGTTCTTGAGTTTGGCGTCGCCGCTGCGAATGCCCAACTGCCGCGAGAGAATCGCCGACTCGCCCGTCGCGTCGACAATCACCGACGCATGAAACTCTTTCGTTTCGCCATCGACTGCCGCTTTCACACCAACTGCACGCTCACCGTCAAACAGGACGCGGCTGACCTTGACGCCCTCGATGACTTCAGCGCCATGTTCGCGGGCATTGTCGAGCATCATTTTGTCGAATTCGTCGCGCGGTACCTGCCAGGTGGTCGAGCTGGGATGGTTGCGCCAGCGCGGGAAGTAGAATGGTTGCGAGTCGGCACCGGTCGCGTTGACGAATTGCACGCTTTGTTTGCGTGGGAAGTTGGTGGCTTCGAGTTTCTTTAACATGCCCAGCCGCTCGAACATGCCGTAGGTGTGCGGCATGAGCGACTCGCCGATGTGGTGGCGGGGAAAGCGTGATTTCTCGAGGACGAGCACGCGCCGGTTGTGCTGTGCGAGAATGGTCGCGCAAGTCGCGCCGGCTGGTCCGCCCCCCACCACTATGCAATCGTATTTTCCGTCGTGCATGCTTTGCTTAACTTCCTGCGCCCGACAAGATCCGCCAAGGACGCGATCGTTTGTCTATTCAAAAACTTGTTAAGTCCCGATGCGATTGTCACGCACCACTTCGAGCAGTTCGATCGCCGGTTCATCATTGCAATAGATGATTCCGACCCGACCGAACACGGGGCTATCCAGATCGCGTCCGAAATGAGACGCCATCGGCGAGTCGGCGTCAAACTTGAGATACCAGCGCGGTTCGATCCGGCGAAGGACGTTGTGGCGGACGAGGATGCTGCCCAACGGGTTTTCACCGGCTTCGATCTCGCGACGCACTTCGTCGCGCACCAACGCGAGGTTCATCCGCATGATGCCGAATTCCACGACGAATTCGGGATCGGACGGCAGCGTCAGCAAAACGTTGCGGCTATAGAGGTCGCCATCGGTGCGGCTATGCAACACCTGCAAATCAACTTCTTCGCCGTGATGCGCGCTGAGCGTCTCGGTCATGTGCTCGTTGTGGACGAGCAGTTTGCGATAGGTCTCTGGCATCTTGTCGGGTTCGACATGATCGCAACCTTCGACCGAAATGCGATCTTCGTAGAACCAATGACACAAAGATTCGAGTGCGTCTTCGGCGCTCTTGCACTCAACCAGGCGGAGTTTCTCAGTTTCCATCGGGCAGTTGGCTCCGGTACTCGGGTTCGAAAAAGTAGGGCAAAAGCGCATCGACCCGCAAGAGCCCTTGCGGGGTAAGTTGAATGTGATCGCCATCGATCCGGGCGAAATTCGATTTCTGCATCGCATCATAGACGTCGGCATAGGTGGTCGCGATTTCGACCTGGAACTTATCACGGAAATAACCCGCATCCACCTTGCCCAGTTTGTGCTGGAGGACCAGTTCGCGAATCATCCGCTGCTGATCCGTTGCCGGCAGCGCCCGGGCGATGGGAAGTTGTTCGTTTGAAATGGCGTCGAGATAGTCCGCCCACCCGCCTTCGTTCTGAAAATGGATACCATTGGCATACGAGAAAGATGCAACGCCCGTCCCGATCATGTCGGCGCCGCGCCAGAGACTGTCGCGATAATAGAAGCCATTGTTGTTGTCGCGCTTCACCACGGTGTACGCGCTCGAGACCTCGTAGCCGACCTTGCAGAACGCATCAAAGGCCTGCTGAACCCACTTGCGTTTCGTGCCCCAATCCGCGATCGGGACTTCGCCATCGGACTCGCGGGCTTCGCGGGCGAGCGTCGAATTCTGCGGGACTTCCATCTGGTAGACGGTGAGGTTGTCGGGTTTGAGGGCCAGCGTCCTCGCCACCGTGTCTTCCCACTTCGCATCGGTATCGCCGGCCATCCCTGCGATGAGGTCGACGTTGATTTGATCGAACCCGACTTCGCGGGCCCATTCATACGCCCGTAGAACTTCCGGCGAACGGTGGGCTCGCCCGTTGATTTCAAGCACGTCATCGTCGAAATGCTCGATCCCCAAACTTAAACGGGTGACACCGATCTCCTTGATCGCTTCGAGCTTGCTTTTCTTAAGTGTGCCCGGTTCGCATTCGAACGTCACCTCGCGGGCTTGCTCCCACCGCCAGTGTTTGTTGACGCGATCGACCAACCCGCGCAGCTGATCGCCGCTCAAATACGACGGCGTTCCCCCGCCGAAATAGACGAATTGAAAATCACGATTCTGCAAATAGGGTTTGCGCGAATAGAGTTCAATTTCGCGGGTGAGCGCATCGAGGTATTGCTCGATCTCGCTCGAATTGCGGTCGGTGTAAACCCTGAAGTAACAGAAGTGGCAGCGCTTGCGGCAGAAGGGAATATGGATGTACAGCCCCAAAGGCGATGGGTCGGGGCCAGCCGACTGATCCAAACCGTCGAGGACGGCTTGCTTGTGCCCCGGTCCCCATGCAGAAAAGGGTGGGTAGTTGGCGACGAAGTAACTTCCGACCTCGGTGTTGGCATTTTTCTGGATAACGTCAAGCTGAACCATAACCACCGTTTCCAAAGGGAGAAAAGTTCCGGGCCCTGCGCGCACGGCTGGGGGCAGATTATAGCATATTGCCGCGACTCTGACCTGTAAGAAGCTGTCTTGCGAATTGACCGACCGTTTCGCGGCGGATTTTCGAGCAGGTGTGAACATTCCTGAATGGTCAGATGGAAAGTTTGTGGCAAACGGGTTCGACAAATCAGCCGCCGGAAGTCAAAATCCCCACCTGCCGACGGCGCAAACGACGCAGAATCATCGAGATCGATTCAACCCTTGAAACAAACCTGTGACAGTGGCCACCCGAACCAAAAAGAAGAAATCAAAACCCGCGGCTGACGTGACCGGTGCGTCATCCGCGAATGGCAACGCGTCCCAGAAATGGCTGTCGATTCTCGGAGCCCGGCGGCACAACCTCAAGAACGTCAACGCCCATTTTCCGCTCGGCCGATTTGTCTGCGTCACCGGGGTTTCAGGAAGCGGCAAGAGTTCGCTGGTCAACGACATTTTGTATCGTCGGCTGGCCCTCGAACTCAACGGTGCGGAGAAGCTTGTTCCCGGCGCGCATGACGACATCGTCGGTTTGGAGCACCTCGACAAAGTCATCGACATCGACCAAGCCCCCATCGGGCGCACACCGCGTTCCAACCCGTCGACCTACATCAAAGTCTTCGACGAAATCCGCAGGCTTTTTGCGCAGACGGCTGACAGCAAGGTCCGCGGGTACAAGCCCTCCCGGTTCAGTTTCAATGTCCAGACCGGCGAGAAAGGCGGCGGGCGGTGTGACGGGTGCGACGGCAACGGCGCGAACAAGATGGAGATGGATTTTCTCGCCGACGTGTGGGTGACGTGTCCGATCTGCGAGGGGCATCGCTTCAACCGCGAGACGCTGCAGATTCGCTTTAAGGGCAAGAACATCGCCGACGTTTTGGAAATGGATGTGCAGGAAGCGCTCAACCATTTCGAGAACATCCCGAAGATCGCCGACATGCTCCGCACGCTGCACGATGTCGGGCTCGACTATGTCAAACTCGGGCAATCGTCCACGACGCTTTCGGGCGGTGAAGCGCAACGCATCAAACTCGCCCGCGAACTGGTCAAGCGATCGACCGGCCAAACGCTGTACCTGCTCGATGAACCGACCACCGGCTTGCACTTTGCGGATATTCGCAGGCTTTTGGAAGTGTTGCACGGGTTTGTCGATGCGGGCAACACAGTGGTGGTGGTCGAACACAACGTCGACGTCATCAAGACAGCCGACTGGATCATCGACCTCGGTCCGGAAGGCGGTGCCGGCGGTGGATTGATTGTTGCGACGGGTACGCCTGAAGAGTTGGCGAAATCGTCCAAGAGTGAAACCGGCGCGATCCTACGCGACGTTTTGGACGTTCGCAGAAAATCAAATGCGTCGATAAAGAAAGCTGCGGGCCGGAAGACAAGCAGCACGTTGCACAACCGCATCACCGATATCGAAGTCACCGGTGCGCGGCAGAACAATCTCAAAGACGTTCACGTGCGCATCCCCCGCGAGAAGACGACGGTGTTCTGCGGACCGTCGGGTAGCGGCAAGAGCACGCTGGCCATCGACACAATCTACGCCGAAGGGCAACGTCGCTACGTCGAATCGCTCAGTTCATACGCCCGCCAGTTTCTCGGTCAAATGGAAAAGCCGCGCGTCGATCACGTCACCGGTTTGTCGCCGGCGATCAGCATCGAACAAAAAGCGCCGAGTCGCTCGCCGCGCTCCACCGTGGGGACGGTAACCGAAATTCACGACTACATGCGCGTGCTCTGGTCGCGCATCGGGACGCCCCATTGCCCGAAGTGTCTCATCAAAATCGGCACGCAAACAACCGACGAAATCCTCACGAAGGTGATGGACCTGCCGGCGAAAACCAAAGCCATCATCCTCGCCCCCATCCGCCGCAGTGGAAACGAAACGTACGCGGCGATGTTTGAACGCGAGCAGAAAAACGGATTCCGCCGTGCCCGCGTCGATGGCGTCGTTTTCGACCTGGATCAGCCGATCGACGTCGACCATCGCAAACGTCACGATGTCGAACTTGTGGTCGATCGCGTTGTCATCGACAGCAAATCCAAGTCGCGCATCGCCGACAGCATCGAACATGCCCTTTCGATCGGCGGCGGACTCATGCTCGTTCAGATCGAAAAACCAAGTGGCAAGAAGAGCGAGGACCTGCGCTTCAGCCAGTTTCTTTCGTGTCAACAGTGCGGACAGAGTTACGAAGAGTTGACGCCCCACCACTACTCGTTCAACACGCGGCTTGGCTGGTGCCCGGTTTGCGAAGGACTCGGTACGCAGCGCGGCGCCAGTCCAGCCGCTGTCATCACCCACCCGCTCAAATCGATTCTCGACGGTGCCGTCGGGGCGTGGGGCGAATTGCGCGGCAACGATCTGCTCACCCGAGCGGCCCACGCGGTCGCCGATCGAATCGGATTTGATATTTCCAAACCGTGGAACCGCCTGAGTGAAGGTCAGCGCATCGCGTTTCTACAAGGTGCGGGCGACGAGTGGATCGAACTCGACGATGGTCTTCGCATCCGGTGGCGCGGGTTCTTTCCGGCGATCGATCGCGCGACCAAAGTTGGATGGAAGTATCGCAAGCAGCTAGCCGACCTCGTCACCGAAGTGCCCTGCGAATCGTGTCACGGCACGCGATTGATTCCGCAGGCCCGCGAAACGCGATTGAGCCTTCAAACCATCCACGACGTGTGCAGCATGCGTTTGGGCGATGCGCTGGGCTATTTCAAGAATCTAAAACTAACCAAGGCGCAGCGCACCGTTGCGGGCGAACTGCTTCACGAAATCAAAGCCCGACTCACGTTTCTCGTTGACGTCGGGCTCGATTACCTGAGTCTTGCCCGGTCGGCTCCAACGCTTTCGGGAGGGGAATCGCAGCGCATTCGACTGGCTTCGCAGATTGGCAGCGGGCTGACCGGTGTGCTGTACGTGCTCGACGAACCTACGATCGGTTTGCATCCGCGCGACAACGGGCGATTGATCGAAGCGCTGCAAAAGCTGCGAGCATTGGGCAACACGCTGATGATTGTCGAGCACGATCGCGAGGTGATTCAAAGCGCCGATCACGTCCTCGACTTCGGACCAGCCGCTGGCGAATTCGGCGGAACGATCACGGCTGCGGCATCGCCGAAGGCCCTTGAGAAAAAGCGTGCGTCGCTAACCGGCAAATACCTATCGGGTAAGAACGCCATCGCAGTGCCAGCCAACCGTTTACCGGTCGATCCGAAAGCCAAATCGCCCGTGCCCGATCGCTGGCTGACGGTCAAAGGCGCGTACCACAACAATCTGCGGGAGATCGATGCGGCATTTCCGCTGGGACGATTCGTCTGCGTGGTTGGTGTTTCTGGTAGCGGCAAAAGTTCGCTCGTCACCGAAGTGCTCTACAAAGCATTGGCGGCTCGCATTCATCGGGCGCGACTGGTGGCTGGCGGACACCACCGCATCGAAGGACTTGATCACGTCGACAAGGTCATCAACGTCGATCAATCGCCCATCGGAAACAGTCCAGCCAGCAACGCGGCTACCTATACGGGGGCGTTCGATCTGGTTCGCGAACTGTTCGCACGGCTGGCTGACAGTCGCATCCGGGGATACACAGCCAACCGTTTCAGCTTCAACCGCGCGGGAGGTCGATGCGAAGCCTGCGCCGGATACGGAAAGCGCTGCATCGAGATGCACTTTTTGCCCGATGTGTGGATTCCGTGCGAAGCCTGCGGCGGGACGCGCTATACTGCCGACACGCTCGAAGTGAAGTACAAAGGCAAAAGCATCGCCGATGTTCTGGACATGTCGGTGGCTGAAGCGCTCGAACATTTTAAGAATGTCCCGCGACTAAAACGCGTGTTGCAAACGCTTGCTGACGTGGGGCTCGATTATCTCAAACTCGGTCAAGGCGCGCCGACGCTTTCGGGCGGTGAAGCCCAGCGGGTCAAACTCGCCGCAGAGTTGAGTCGCCCTTCCACCGGACGAACGGTTTACATTCTCGACGAACCGACCACCGGTCTGCACTTTGACGATTTGAAGAAGCTGCTTCGCGTGCTGCACCGACTCGTCGACATGGGCAACACGGTGATCTGCATCGAGCACAATCTCGACGTGATCAAGAGTTGCGACTGGGTCATGGAACTAGGACCGGAAGCTGGCGATGAAGGTGGCGAGTTGGTGGCGGCTTGTACACCGGAGGCGTTGGTCGAACGCAAGTCGTCGCTGACCGGCGCCGCGCTCAAAGACTTGCTTCAGGCGGGTCCGGTTGAAACGCGAAAGATCGAAACCGAGGCAGCCGGCACCGACGAACCGACCATCGACGAGAAAATTCTCGAAGATGCGCAGGATGTCGAGATGCCCTGGCAGGTGGATGGCCGCAAATGGCATCTGGAAAACCAACTCGACTATCACGGCCAGCGGCCGAAGTGGGACGCAAAGGTGCTTTCGTGGGCGATCAAAACGATCGAATCGTTGGCCGACTTCGCCCCAACAAACTGGAACGATCAAGCCTACATCGAAATCAAGGCAAACGGCAGCAAGACGCCCTGGTTCCTGCATGCGCTCACGCGATCATCCGTGCATTTGTACCTGTCGCTTCGCGTACCCAAGGGGGCATTTGACGAAGCCGCGTTACAAAAGCAATTGAAGATCAAGACGCTCGATGAACGCGACGACTTGCCCTTCTATTCCAACGAAGATCGCGTCCGCGTGCGCAACATCAACACCGACTGGGACAGCATCCGCATCCAGGTGCACGACGAGAAAGACATCGACAAACCCGTCATGAAACGTTTCTTCAAGAAGGCAGCCGACGCATATCTGGAGAAAATTGGCGACGTGAAAGAGAATCCGAAGAAAGGCGAACCGTGGAAGGTTGATCCGAAAAACTGGCACCTCAATCACGAAGCGATGAAACGGCGCAACAAGACGGCCCGCTGGTCGAAAGTTACGTTGCTCGACATCATCGGCAAGATCAGCAAGTTTGCTCCCAAGCTCACCTTCGACTGGGCGCAGAATGTCGGCATCCGCGTCGAGTACGATCGCAAACGCGTCGGGCTCATCGTCACCAACATGCCCAAGGGCATTCGCGTCCATCTGCGCATGCCGCTCAACACGGTGACGCCAACACAAATCGAACGACTCGGGACCAGCGTCGAAGTGAAAAAGCATGGCGATTTCGATGAAGTGCAGTTCTGGCTGGCTCAGCCGGCTGACACCGATCCGAAGCAATTGAAGACGGTCCTCAAACACGTCGAAGCGTACGGCGAATCGCGGAAAGGTTGATCCAGATGAGCCAGCTCATTCCCAATCGATTGCTGATGGATTTTGAGATTCGGCTGAACCACCGATCGAAACTGCCGCAGCTGACGGGCAAGCTGACCGATTGGTCGGACGAATTCGTGCTGCCGAATCTGTGCGAAATCGATGGGCAGGAACCGTTCGCGAAAGTCTACGCGTGTTGGAATGATGAGGGTATTGCGGTCGCGTGCGATGTTGAATGCCCCGACAAGAAATTTCGCTGCGACCCATCCGCCTTCTGGAAAGGCGACAACCTGCGCATCTGCACGGACATGCGCGACACCCGCGACATCCACCGAGCCACCCGCTACTGCCAGCAGTTTTTCATCCTGCCCACCGGCAGCGGCAAAAAGATATCAGATCCCGTGGGCGGCGCATCTCCCATCCACCGCGCCAAGGAGAACGCCCCACCCGTCAGCGCCGGCAGAATTCCCGTTGCGGCGGATGTCACGAAGCGCGGTTACACCATCGAAGCCGTCCTGCCCGCAACGGTGCTAAGCGGATTCGATCCAGCCGAGCACCCACGCATCGGTTTCTATTACATGCTTGAAGATCTGGCGCGGGGGCAGCAGTACCTGACCGTCGGCGATGATTTGTATTGGCACGTTGACCCGTCGATGTGGGCGTCAGCCGTCCTCGCGCGATAGGCGAAGTACACGACGCGCGCAACTCAACCATTTCGAGTTTCTGATTATGATGCGATGAAGAAACGAGCGAGGATCAGTCGAGCGGTTCGCTGTCAGGCGAATAGCGCGTGAGGTAAATCTGTTTGTGTTCGCCCGTGGCTTGAAGATGGAAATATCCCGGGCGGCGCGCTGAAATGACGCGCGGGTCGGACGTTGAAACGAATGTGCGGAAGACATCCGACTGACGACGAACCGTCCCCCGATGCGGATAGATAGGCCGGCCTGCTTCACGATCACCCGGGGTGCGCTCACCGAGTGCATCGGCGATCATCGGCATACCGTACGACCAGATGATCTCGACTTTGTTACCGCCTGGGTTCTCTTCATCATCGCCACCGGGAATATCTTTGGGTGGACGATTGATCGAGATTCGCGTCAACGGGCGTCCGTCAAAATAAACTTCATTCGCAACAGCCGGATCGCTCTCTTTTCCCGAGTAGGCGTCAGGCGAGTTGTCATAAGGAACACCATATCCTGGCGTCCGCTGGTCGGCGGTATTGAAATCGTACGTCAATTTCCACTTGTTGCGCCGGTTCGGATCGGTCTCCGGATATCCGGCGACAGCCGACGGGCACTGAAACGAGCGGTATTCAACGTAAGGCCCAAGCACCACGCCAACCGCGGTCGGGTTCTTCGGATCGAAGGGATCGTGTTGGTCGCTGACATGTTCCATGTACGGAACGCGATCGTTGTACTCGTAAGAGTACGCCAAAATGCCGTTCCACATGTTGGTGAAGTTTTTCTTGCAGGCGACTTGCTTGGCTTGTTCGCGCGCGTCACGGAGGCTCGGTAAGAGCAGACCCAGAAGCAGCGCGATGATCGAGACGACCACCAACAATTCGACCAGCGTAAATGCGCTCGTCGTTTTCAGCTGCCGATTTGTGGGCTGGGCGTACATTGTCCCCAGTCCTCCGTTTACTGGCGCTTTATCGGTACACACCCTTTGGATGCACTCCGCGCGCCATGCCGCTTCCCTTTACCACACGCAAATAGTCTAAGTTCCAATTGCGTCCAATACCAGCCCAAAGAATCGAATTCGATACTGAATTGTATCTAATTTGTTTCCACTGTCGTCATAACCGGCATAATCGGTACAATTACCTCCATTTTCGGGCGAATCCAGGATCCTCCACCGCCTTGGGCGATTCGGTCAAATCGGCTGGAATTGACTATTGCCCAAAGCCAACTACGACTAGATGTAGCGAACTCGCGGGCATTTGCTGACGCGTCGCTCGCGCAATCTGCTCGATTGAATCTACAGATGGAGACGTCTTTGCGAGTACTTTTTCTGGCAGCCGGCGCGGGTGGAATGTTTTGCGGGAGTTGCCTGCGCGACAATCGGCTGGCGGCTGGTCTGATCGCGGAAGGCAAGGACGTATCGCTTTGGCCGATGTACACGCCGATCATGACGGACGAGAAAGTCGTCGGATCGAGCGAAGTGCACTTTGGCGGACTTGGCGTTTACCTCGAGCAGGTCCTGCCGATCTTCCGGCGACACCTCGGACCGATCGATCGCCTGCTTCGATCCACCGCGCTGCTGCGGATGGTCGGAATGTTTTCAAGCAGCACCACGCCGGAATCACTCGGACCACTGACGGTTTCCATTCTCAAAGGCCCCGACGGAAACCAGCGCAAGGAACTCGAAGACCTGGTGCGCGACCTTAAAGCCCTTTCGCCGGATATCATCAACCTGCCGAACCTGATGTTCGTCGGGTTGGCCCGCACGTTGAAAGCGGAACTCGGTTGCAAGATTGTCTGCACGCTTAGCGGTGAAGACATTTTCCTCGACCGCCTCCCGCAGCCGCATCGAAAGCAGGCGTTCTCATTGATTGCCGATGCTGCATGCGATGTCAATGCTTACGTTTCCGTCACCGAATATTTCGCAAACGAAGCCCGAGAGCATTTTTCGCTTCCGGGCGATCGCCTTCATGTCATTGCGATGGGGATCGATGTCGACGCGTTTGCTGCGCCGGACCGCAATGGCAATGACTCGTTGACGATCGGTTACTTCGCCCGCATTTGCGAAGAGAAGGGTTTGAAGCAGTTGGCAGAGGCGTTCGTGGCGCTGCGAAAAAACGGCGTCAACGCTTCGCTGAAAATCAGCGGGTATCTTGGACGCTCGGACAAGAAATACTTTCACTCCGTGATGCGATACTTGCGCCGCAGCAACGTTGAGCAGCACGTGCAGCACGTCGAATCGCCGACGTTTGAAGAGAAGGTGGAATTCCTCGGTAGCCTTGACGTCCTTTGCGTTCCGTCGATCTATCGGGAGGCGAAGGGGTTCTACGTGTTGGAAGCGTTGGCCTGCGGCGTTCCCGTGGTTCTGCCAGCCCATGGTTCTTTTCCGGAAATGGTCGAGCGAACGGGTGGCGGTTTACTGTTCAAACCCAACGATATGAACGACCTCCAACGGCAGATCGTAACGCTCGCAAACGATGTCGAACTGCGCCGGAGCCTCGGAAACCAAGGGAAAGCCGCGGTGGCCAACCACTATTCGGCAACGCTCATGCGGCAGCGCACGTGGTCACTGTTCGAAACGCTCGTGAAACCCAGCGCCGCCTCGACGACGGACGCCTGAGAAGCTAGCCTACACCAACATGCTTGAACTAAACGCGATCAGCAAACAACACGTCACACGAAGCGAACCGTTGGTGATCCTTCGGGATATATCGATGCGGGTCGAGGGCGGCGAATCCGTCTCCATCATGGGCGCATCCGGATCGGGCAAGAGCACCCTCCTGAACATCATCGGCACGCTCGACAAACCGACCAGCGGCGATTTTTCCATCGACGGCGTGTCGCCTTTGACCCTGTCGAACAAGGAGTTGGCCCGGTTTCGCAATCGACAGATTGGTTTTGTATTTCAGGATCATCATCTGCTTCCGCAATTGTCTGCGCTGGAAAACGTGCTGCTTCCGACGCTCGCGTTTTCAGATGTTTCGGGCGCGACGGATCGGGCCAATGAACTTCTCGATCGCGTCGGGTTGGCCCAACGCACCGACCACTTGCCGGCAGAGCTTTCCGGCGGCGAACGTCAGCGGGTGGCGATCGCCCGAGCACTGATTCATCAACCCAAGCTGCTTCTCGCGGACGAACCGACCGGAAATCTCGATCGCAAGTCAGCCGACGCCGTGACCGATCTTCTGTTTGAATTGCAGCGGGCTGACGCGTGTACGCTCTTGATGGTGACCCATAGCCCAACCTTGGCTGAGCGATGCCAACGCGGTTTTGAACTGTTCGACGGCACGCTCGCACCGACTTCGAGCCAACCGATCAAGACATGACCGGGCCGCTTAATTCGACGATGACCTACACCCACACGAACTCTACCGGTAGAATGACCACACGATGATTATTCCCAAACCACTTGAATTCAAACAATTGACCGGTTCGTTTCAACTGGATCGCGAATGCGTCATCGGCGCAACCGACGACGGAAACGCCGAAACGCTGGTGGGCGAGTACCTCCATAGCCTGCTGGTCCGACCGCCATTTGATATTCCACTTGAAGTGTCGCACTTTGCGGACAGCGCTTCAAAACGCACGATTCGTCTCGTCAAGAAACGAGCGAGCGACGGGAACGCCGAACAATACGAACTGAAAGTGTCAGATGGTGGCATTCAAATCGTCGCATCGACGGATGCCGGGCTGACGCGGGGGGTTCAATCGCTTTATCAACTCGCCTTGCAGCAGGTCAATGATCAATCAAACGCTTCGATCCAATCAGTCAGCCTCCCTGCGATCGAAATGACCGACAAGCCGCGCTTCGTCTGGCGGGGGATGCACCTTGATGTGAGTCGGCACTTCTTTCCCGTTGACGATATCAAACGCTATCTCGATCTGTTAGCCGCCTTCAAGTTCAATGTGTTCCACTGGCATCTGACCGACGATCAGGGATGGCGGCTTGAGATTGAACAATATCCCGAACTCACCCGCGTGGGTTCCGCGCCGCACGCCAGCGAACCGGGGCGAAGCGGGTTCTACACCAAGTCGCAGATTCGCGAAGTAATTGCCTACGCCGCGCAGCGACACATCGAAGTGATTCCCGAGATTGACCTGCCCGGCCACACGCAAGCGGTGCTAGCCGCTTATCCCAAGCTGTCATGCACAGGTGGGCCCTTTGAAGTGTCGCCCAAATCCGGCATACACAAAGACGTGCTATGCGTTGGCAATGAAGACACGTTCAAACTCGTCTTCGCCGTCCTCGACGAAATCGCCGAGCTGTTCGTAAGCGGCTACATCCATCTCGGCGGTGACGAGTGCCCGACCGATCGCTGGAAGGAATGCAAGAAATGCCAGAAGCGTTGGGCCGACGAAAAGCTGAAAGATGAGAACGATCTGCAAGGCTACTTTACCAGGCGGGTCGTTGAGCATTTGAAAAAGGTCAACCGCGTGGGCGTGTTCTGGGACGAAGTGCTCGAACGCGGTTTGCCGGCTGGCCATGTGCTGATGTCGTGGCGCGGGATGGAGCACGGCATTCAAGCCGCCAAGTTGGGTCTCAAAGTCGTGATGTCGCCGCACACGCATTGCTACTTCGATTTCAAGCAGACCAACGATCCGGACGAACACGGCGCGACCTGGGCTGATCCGATCACCCTGGAAAAAGTCTACGCCTTTGATCCGATTCCATCCGAACTCGACGCGAAGAGCGCGCACCATGTTCTTGGCGGACAGGCCAACGTCTGGACCGAGCGCATGCCCGACATGAAAACGGTGGAGATGATGGTGCTGCCGCGATTGTGCGGACTGTCCGAGGCGATCTGGTCGGACGCGAAGCATCGCAATTGGGACGATTTCCGAAAACGGCTTGCGGCGATCGCGCCGTGGCTCACCAAGAACTATAACGTGCATAAGCGCATCAACGATCTCTGATCGCCGCCACCAAACGCGGCAACGGTTGCGGTCCGCGACGTCCAACACTAACCTGCAAACGCCGACCAACGGGGGCGAATCAAGAATTACCAACAGGAACACACGCCAATGGCATCACGTTTGAAATTTCACGGCGCAGCGGGCGAAGTCACCGGTTCGATGCATTTGATCGAGCACAACGGTAAGACCATCGCGCTGGATTGCGGTTTGTTTCAAGGCCGGCGCAAGGACGCCAACGAAAAAAACCGATCGTTTCCCTGCAAACCGTCGCAGATCGACGCGGTCGTGCTGTCGCATGCCCACATCGACCACTGCGGCAAGCTTCCCCGACTCGTCCGCGAAGGCTTCACCGGTCCGATTTATGCCACGTCGGCAACAGTCGATCTGGTCAAGATCCTGTTGGCCGACTCCGCCCACATCCAGCATGAAGACGCCGAATATTGGAATCGCAAACGGGTCAAACGCGGCGATGCACCGATCGAACCGCTGTATTCCAAGACCGATGTCGAAGACACGCTGAAGCTTTTTGAGTCGCGACGCCTGCGCGAATCCTTTGAAGTCGTCCCGGGGATCACCGCGCGACTCCACGAAGCCGGTCACATGCTCGGCTCGGCTGGCATGAGTCTTTCGCTGGAGCAATCGTCGGGCAAACCGATTCGCATCACGTTTACCGGCGACCTGGGTCGACCTGACCTGGCGATTTTGCGCGACCCGGCTCCCCTTCCCGAATGCGACTACCTCATCAGCGAAAGCACCTATGGCAATCGCATGACTACCAAGCCCGAAGGCATGCAGGAGCAGTTGGCCAAGGTCATCAACGACACCACTGAACGCGGCGGCAAAGTGATCGTCCCCGCATTTGCCGTCGGTCGCACGCAGGTCATCGTGTACTACTATCACCAGCTCGTTCACAAGGGACTCATCAAGAAACAGATTCCGATCATCGTCGACAGTCCGCTCGCGAGCAAAGCCACCGAAGTGTTTCAGCGTCATCCGGAAGTCTTTGACGAAGAAGCCGCGGGATTCAGAAAAGAAGCCGGCGCGATCTTCCGCTGCGACATTTGCGAATACACGACCAGCGTCGAAGACAGCAAAGCCCTGCATTTTCGCAATGAACCGATGATCATCGTGTCAGCCAGCGGGATGTGCGAAGCCGGGCGCATTCTGCATCACCTTAAAAACAACATCTCCAACCCGCGCAACACGATCCTCATCGTCGGGTATCAGGCGATGCACACGCTGGGCCGGCGCATCG
The DNA here is from genome assembly GCA_002338715.1 of Phycisphaerales bacterium UBA1845. Taxonomy (GTDB): domain Bacteria; phylum Planctomycetota; class Phycisphaerae; order UBA1845; family UBA1845; genus UBA1845. The sequence continues at coordinate 48,619 of DDIR01000062.1, forward strand.
TCGAGAAGGTCAAAGACGTCAAAATCTTCGGCAAGACTTACGAAATCAAAGCCCACGTCAAAACGCTCAACGGTTTCAGCGCCCACGCCAATGCCGAGGAATTGCTCCAATGGACGACGCCGCTCGCATCCACGACAAAGCAGGCGTTCCTCGTCCACGGTGAACCCGAGCAGGCCGAAGTGATGGCCGAGCACATGCGCGATGCCGGATTCGCCGAAGTATTTCTACCGCAAAAAGGCGATGTGTTTGACTTGAGCGCGTGATCGGCAATCAGCGAATGCTGATACCGTTGATCCCTGAGCGGACCAACTCGTCGATAACCAATTTCGGATCCATGAATTGAAACGGGACGCGCGCACCCGGTTCGACCGGCTGCTTTTCGTACATGCCCGCCAAC
>DDIR01000062.1:49122-92640 GCA_002338715.1 Phycisphaerales bacterium UBA1845
CCCGCCAACGCAGCCGCTACGATCGCCGTCGGAAATCCGGTCGTCCGCTCCATCGCCGTGAAACGATCCACCGCGTAGTCGATGAGGTTGATCTCGCCCTTGACCGGTGTGCCGTCCTTCGTGCCTTCGACAGCCGCCCGCGCGACGACGAGGTCCTGACCGTCCGACGGCATGTTCATTTCCATGATGCTTCCCGAAACATCCCACGGCACCAGTTCATGCGATTCGTTGGCTGAGATGTGCGACGATGCCTTCGTGTCGAAGAAGCCCATCTCCCACATGGCCACGATGACGTCGCGATGACCAGGATGGCGAATGGTCTTGTAAATGTAATCGACGCCCTTTGCCGCATAATCCTTCGCCCCGCGCGAGGTTCCGCCGCTGGTGGCGAATGCCTCGAATTCACCGGGCAGCGCGAGGTCGTTTAAGCGCTCCGGCTCACTCATGCCGGGGATAACTTCAAGCTTGCCGCCGCGCGACACTTCGCAATCGTCGAGATATTCGTTGAGCAATCCGCAAACATTGAACGTCAGCGCATAGTTCATCACCCCTTTGGGATTCTGCGGCAGGCCCCCGCAATACAGACGCACCGACTTGTAGTCCCATTCCGCGGTCCAGTATTCCGCGAGGATGTTGAGCAGTCCCGGCGCCAGTCCGCAGTCGGGCGCGATCGCGATGTTGGCCGACTTGCATGCCGCGTCCAATTCGAGTTGGGCGGCTACCGTTCCGACGTTACCGCCGAGATCGCAGAACGGTGTGCCAACGGCTACGGACGCTTGCGTGAGTTCGAGATTGAATCGATAGGGTACACACGACACAACGCACGCGGCATCTGACATCAACGTTTTGAGCGCATCGCCCACAGGTGAAACACCCAACTCGTGGGTTGCGACGCGTGATGCATCCTTTTGCAACTTGACGGCTTGCGACAGTTGGTCGGCGCTGCAGTCGACAAAGTCGATCGCGGTGTTGTCGAACTGCTCCAATAAGAATGCCGCGACGGCACAGCCCTGCCGACCTGCGCCGATGATTAGAAAGCGTTTGATATCTGATGCGCTCATTGTGATCCGATTATGTAGGGTGGGCCGTGCCCACCTTCTCGTCGGCATTCAAACTGCGGTTGGCACGGCCCACCCTACGAATGCTCGTTTGATTGGACGTGAAGAGTTTGCCAGCTATTGGTGTTGAAGGCAAAACCTGCGGGGAATTCGGCGATTACTTTTCCGGCTTCATGATGTCAGCCCCGCCCGCCGACTTGCTTGCCGGCTGAGCCGCCGCGAGATGGGTGAGTTGGCTGTTGACATCGCCGACCGGCGTAACGAAACCGGCCAGCCCCATCGCGCTGAGTGCGGACTGATCGTTTTCTGAAGCGCTCAAGAGGAACTTCTGCACGCGCTGGATCAATTCCTCGTCAGTGTCGCTTGCGGCTAGGAACGGTCCTTCGGGGATCGTGTCGACGCGAACGGGTTCGGTCTGGGCCAACACGCGGAAATTGTCCTTGCCAAAGGTTCGCAGCAGGAAACTTCCATCCGATTCCGGATAGTCGAGGTATTCGGATTTTTCGATCACGCCAACCGACGTGCCGAGCCCGTATGCGATCTCGTACGCCGACTCTGCCGACGAGATGTGATGCTGAAACGTGTTGGGAATCGGCAGGATTTCTTTCTGGATCGAGTCGATTTCAACACCGTTGGCCACCAGCGTCTCGCGGGCTTTGGTGTCGAGCACCGGATCGCCGGCTGGCCCGAATGAGAAGCGCTTACCGGCGATGTCTTTGAGCGATTGGATGTCGGACTTGGCGTCGGCGACGATCAATCCCTGCCGCTCCAACACATCCGACACCGCGATCACCGTTCCAAGGTCGCCGAACTCTTTGGACAGGTCGACGTATTCACGTGCCGACAGGAATGCAAAATCGACCCGCCCCGACTGAAGGTGGGCGGCGACTTGAAACGGTTTGAGCGGAGAAATCTGAACGGGCGAATTGAGGTAGCGCTCCAACCGCAAACGCAACGGCGTCCAGGGCGACCCGACTTCCCCAATTTTCCATGTGGATGGATCGAACAAACCCACGCCCTCACTGACGATGCCGATGCGGACCGGCTCCTTCTGCGGAACGAAGGGCATCTTGAAATCAAACGGATTCAAGACCGATGACGAGAACGTCTGCTCGCTGCAGCCCGTCGCCAAGCTGGCGGCAAGCATTCCAACGATGATCAAGATCGGCGAAGACTTTTGCATGCGCATGGTCATTCTCAATTGAATCCTTGACGATGGTTCCTACTAACTAAGCCGCGACGGATTTTGCTTCCTCTAGAATCGGCTGATCGCGCCTCAAACCGCCAGCGAATGATCGGCCTCGCCTTCTGGACACCATACGATTGACTGGATCAGCCGGCGCAACATCCCAAATCCACATCCCAGACCACCCACCGATTGCGAGGGTTCGCTAAATTCTTGCCGCTTGGCTTTGAATCTGTCAAGCGGATGGTACTTCCACCCTACCTACGCGACCACCGGCTCGATCAGTTTGAACTGATCGACGTCGATGAGGCCCTGGTCCGTCAGCTTAAGTTGGCCAATGACCGATAGCGTCAGGAACGAAAGGGCCATGAACGGTCGACGCAGCTTGCCATCCAGTTGTTCTGCGGCAACATGGAGTTTCCGTAATTGTGCGCTGAGGGTTTCGGCATCCACCTCACTCATCAGCCCGGCCACCGGTAGCGCCACGTCGGCGAGCACTTTTTCATCCTTGACCACGCAGAACCCGCCGCGAATCCGCACCAGGTGAATGACCGCGGCCAACATGTCGGCATCGTTGGTGCCGGCTACCACGATGTTGTGGGAGTCGTGGCCGACCGACGACGCGATCGCGCCGCTTGAAAACCCGAACCCGCGTACAAATGAAAGTCCGATTTTACCGCTGGCTTGGTGGCGTTCGAAGACTGCGATCTTGGCCAGGTCGCGCTTGGGATCGGCTTGCAGGCATCCGTTGATCGGCGTGATTGATTCGACCGAGCGCTCGGTGTCGATGCGATCTTCGATGACTTCGATCACGTGCACGTCGCAAGGTCCATCCGAAGGGGCTTTGATTTGAAGGTGTTCGGGCTCGACCCAGTGCAGGTTGATGCTGCTTCGCAGGGTTTGCGACGGTTGCTGCTCGACGCTTTTACCCGTTGACTTGCCGTCCTGGGCGATGAGTTCACCGGCATGATAGACGCGCGAGACCTTGCAATCCTTCAAGTCCTCGAGCACCGCGATCGATGCCAATCGTCCCGGAGCGACCGCACCCAGGTCTTTCAATCCGAAATAGCGAGCTGTGTTGCAGGTGGCCAGCTTGATCGCGTGGATCGGGTCCATGCCCAGACCGATCGCCTTGCGAATCATGTGATCGATCTGCCCCTGTTCCAGCAGATCGTCGACGTCTTTGTCGTCGGTGACGAACATGAACCGATCGAGCGTCTCGGGCGTCACCACCGGCAACAGCGCTTCGAGGTTGCGGGCTTGGCTGCCTTCGCGAATCATGATCGAAAGCCCCATCCGCAGTTTCTCGCGGGCTTCGTCAGCCGTCGTGCATTCGTGGTCGCTGCCGATCCCGCACGACACATATGCGCAAAGATCGCGACCCGACAGCCCCGGCGCGTGTCCATCCACCGGGCGATTCATCATCATGGCGATTTTGTCGAGACAAGTCGGATCACCACCGACCACGCCCGGATAGTTCATCATTTCGGCGAGGCCCAGCACCCAGCGGTTGGCGAGCAGCGGTTCGAGATCGACGGCCGACAACTCCGCCCCAGCGCTTTCATAGCACGATGCCGGGACGCACGAACTTAACATGACGTAAATGTAGATCGGACAGTGTTTGCTGGATGAAAGCATGTAGCGGATGCCTTCGGTGCCCATGACGTTGGCGATTTCGTGCGGATCGGTCACGACCGCGACCGTGCCATGCACCGAGACGACCTTGGCGAATTCGGGAACCGCGAGCATCGACGATTCGATGTGGACGTGCCCGTCGATGAAACCGGGGCAGATGAACTGGCCGTCAAGATTGACGATCTCCTTGCCGTCGTATTGGCCGATGCCGACGATGCGGTCGCCGCAGATCGCGACATCGCCCCCGTGGATTTCATTGGACAGCACATTGACGATGCGTCCACCGCGAAGCACGAGGTCGGCGGGTACTCGGCCCGTGGCGACATCGACGCGTGATTTCAGATCCATAAGTGCCAACTCCTGATTGCCTGATCAGTCCCAGCGGCGCGGATGCGATTCGCGCGGGGGATTCGGTCCATTACAACAAACAATGACCAATGCCGCAATTGACGATAGGCTAAAGGTATAGGGACGGGATGATCCGGTTTCAGCGTTGAAAACGGGGGACCGATCGTCGCTGGTTCTAAAAGCGAGTGTTGATTATAGCGGCATGATGGGCGTTTCTGGGTTATATTTCACCCGGGTTACGAGCCCCCAATGCCGCGATTCAACGCCGATCGGGGATTGAATCGGGCTTTCAATGAACTCGGGAAAGCAATGAACGCACCAATGACCTTTATCGTCACCATCGGCTTAGTCGTCGCGGTTTTTGCGGCTGCGCTGATCCTCACGCGCGCGTTTGGCCAATCCGATTCGAACGATCGGTTGAGCGCGTCGAGTGAAATAAGGGCGTGCCCGAAGTGTGGCCTCCGCAACAAGAAGCGGGCCAAGTACTGTGGTCATTGCGGAAAGAGACTGGGTTAGGTCCTCGTTGCAGTTCGGGCCACCCAGGCAGTCACCTCTCAAAGTAGCAGCAGGTCTTGAAAGGAAGAATGCACTATGTCTTACACGATAGATCCCGATGCCGGCCGATCGATGCCGACGACTACGATGAAGCGCATCGCCATTGTCGTTGCGTTGGTGGTGGCGCTGTTCGCAGCGTACATGTTCACGCTCTGGTTCGTGATTCGCCAGGAAGTCGAAGCCGACGAGGTGTTGGTGCTCGTGCGCAAGACCGGGCGGACCATACCGGCTGAGTTGGGCGAAGAGTTTGAAGACCAGATCGTGCTGTATCCCGAGCTGCTCGACAAGCTGGCCGTCTACGAAGGTCGCGAACTGCCCAGCGATCCGGTGGAACGTGACGCGCTGCGGGCCAAGGTCACCAACCACTACAAAGGCGTCGTGCTCGAACCACTGAAGGAAGGTCGCTACTACCCAAACCCATACACCTACCGGCGCGAACGGCAGGAAGTCACGGTGATTGACCAGGGCGAAGTCGGCGTGCTGATACGCAAGTTTGGCCGACCGCTGAAGTTCCCGAAAACCGTTGCGACCGAACCGGACGAACGCGGGCCTGTTGCCAAGACGCTGGGACCGGGTCGTCACTACATCAACAAACTGGCGTACGAAGTGCAGAAGTTTCCGGCGATTCAGATACCGGCTGGTCATGTCGGTGTGGTCACACTGCTGAGCGGTGACGAGCCGAAGGTGAAAAATACCTACACGGTGGGACCGGGCGAGCAAGGTGTGCAGCGTCAGACGTTGGAGCCGGGCCTTGAATACTACAACCCGTATCACAAGAAGATCGACATCGTCGACCTGCGCAACCGCACGTACCACATGCTTGGTAATGACGCCATTCACTTCCCGTCGAACGACAGCTTCACCATTTCGATCGAGGGCACCATTGAATGGTCGATCATGCCGGAGCGTGTGGCCGACGTCACGGTCGCATTCGGTGACGAAGAGGATATCATCAACAAAATCATCCTGCCCTACGCCCGCAGCATTTCACGAATTGAAGGGTCCAAGCTTCAAGCCCGGGATTTCATCAGCGGAAAAACGCGCTCGGAATTTCAAAAGGAGCTCACGAGGCAATTGCAGGCGGCTGGTGAAGAACGCGGCATCAAGATCCACTCCGCGTTGGTTCGCGAAATCGTTCCGCCGCCCGAGGTGGCCAGCCTGATCAGTCAGCGCGAGCAAGCCGATCAGGAGATCGAGCGCAGCCGCAATCAGATCGAGGAAGCCAAAGCCGAGGCCATGCTCGTTGAACAGCGCGAAATGCAGACGCGCAACGCAGCATTGGGTGATGCACGGCGACAAACCGTCAGCCTTACCAAGGAAGCCGAACAGCGGAAGATCATCTCGGTCACGCAGGCGAATCGGGAGCTTGAAGTCGCCCGACTCGATCTGGAATCGGCGAGCAAGCAGGCCAAAGCCATCATCGCACGCGGCCAAGCCGACGCGAACGTGATTCTTTACGACTATCAAGCCCGCGCCGAACCGCTCAAGAATGCGGTCGAAGCGTTTGGCGGCGGCATGGTGTATGCGCAGCATTTCTTCCTGCAAAAGATTGCCCCGTCGATTCAGTCGGTGCTTTCGAACACGGAAGGGCCTTTCGCAGACATCTTCCGATCGTTCCAGGATTTCACGCCACCGGTTAAACCGCTGGCGAAAGGGGGTGACCAATGATTCGCAAGTTACTGGGTACAGTTGTTGGGATAGCGATGTTGGCCACCGTTGGTATCATCGCACTGTTTTGGTTCTCGTTTCGCATCTACGTTGCACCCAATGAGTGCGCCGTGTTGATTCGCAAAACGGGTACAGCGCTGACTGCCAACCAGAAAGTCGCCACCGAACCGGGTCAAAAAGGTATTCAGCGCGAAGTGCTTGGACCGGGTCGATACTTCAAGAACCCGTACACGTGGAGCATCGAACGTCATCCGCTCGTCGAGATTTCATCGGGCGATCCCAAGACATGGGAATGGGTGCATTCGCTCGACGCACAACAGCGCGAGGCGGTGCGAACGAGCACGTTCAAATTTAAAGGCAAGTTTCCCGAAGTTGGCGTTCTCGTCCGACGCACCGGCGACCCATCGCCCGATGGCAGCCCTGTCGTTTCGCGGGCGAGCAACTACAGCGGAATCATCAAGGAAGTGTTGACGCCCGGAACGTACAAGCTCAATCCGTACGTCTATGACGTCGAGCGATACCCAGCCGCTGTTATTCCGGCAGGTTTCGTGGGCGTTGTGACCAACATGTTTGCCAACACCGACGAAATGGATGCGGGCACCGGCATCACGTCGGCCAACGTGACGAGCGATGGTTTCCGGACGAACCTGCGCCAACTGTCGAAACGGGGGCAGCGCGGTACGGTTGAAGAAGTCCTGCAGCCGGGTGTCTATCTGATCAACCCGAAGCTCAAGAAAGTCACGCTCATTGAGATCGGATTCAATGAATACTCACAAATCCGCGTGAGCGACATGGAGAACAATCGGATATCGTTCCCATCCGACACGGGTTACGATATTCGCGTGGGCGTCACGATCATCTGGGGTATCGATCCGAAGAATGCGGCGACCATCATCAATGAATTCGGTAACGTCGATCGCGTGTTGGAAACGGTCATCGGATCGCAATTGCCATCGATCTGCCGCAACATCGGTTCAACCTATGACGCACGCGACTTTATCCACGGCGAGAAACGCGAGATGTTCCAGCGCGATCTCACCGAAAAGTTGCAGGAAGTCTGCCAGGCCAAAAAGGTCGAAGTGCTCTTGGCATTGGTCCGCGAAATTGAAGTCCACGCCCCCAATGTCGGCAGTGAGGGCGAACAGGTCACCGAGGACCTCAAGCGCACGATCCAGCAAAGCTACATCGCCATTGAAAAACGCCTGACCAAGGAAAAGCAGCGCGATGCAGCCGTCGTCCGCGCCGAGTTGGAAGAGGCTCAAAAGAAAGTCGACATCGCCCGCGAAACCATCCAAGCCGACACGCGCGTGATGGTGGCCAACATCCTAGCCGACGCCGAAAAACAAGCGGCAGAGATCGACGCGCAAGCCGAACTCGAAGTTGCCACCATCCAGCAGGAAATCGCCTTGCTCGATGCGCAGCGAACCGAGATCCTCGGACAAGCCCGCGCCGATGTTGAAAAGTTCAAGAACCAAGCCGAAGCCGACGGATACCGCATGCTGGTCGATGCGTTCGGCGGCGGACGGGCATTTAACCTGTACACCTTCGCCAACGAATTCAAACCGGATTCGATCCGTTTATTCTTCGCCGGTGAAGGAACGTTCTGGACGGATTTGAAAGGCTTTGAAGAAGTGGGCGCCGCGCGACTGCTGGGCAACCAGGTCGGCCCCCTTGGCAGCGGTGGTTCTTCGCAAAAGTAGCTTTGTAGGGTGGGCCGTGCCCACCAAGTTGTTAACGCTCCAAACGGCGGTGGGCACGGCCCACCCTACACGATCATGACGTGCCGGTTGTTTGGTTGGCCGCGTACAACCCGTGCTGTCGAATGTACTCCTCCACATTCGACGGCACGAGGTAGCGGATGGATCGGTTTCCCTTGACGCGATTTCGTATCTGCGTCGAGGAAATATCGATGTGCGGTGTATCGACCACATCGTCCAGCAGCCGGCGCGTCGCTTCTTTACCGATCATCGCTTCGAGCGCATCGAGAGAACCGATCGCCGATCCGGGCCGGTTGGCTGTCACAATCCGACAGTTGGCCACCAACTTCGCGACCTGATACCACGTGTGCAATTCCAAGAGTGAATCGGCACCGACAATCCAGACAATCTCCGCATCGTCGGGAAGTGCGCTTTTGAAATGCTCGATTGTTTTGACGGTGTAACTTGGCCCCACACATGTTGCATCGTGATCGCTCACCGAAAACAATGGATCGTTCATGACCGCCAACCGCACCATTGCCATGCGGTGCTCGGTCTTGGCCAATCCTTGAGCCAATTTGTGCGGCGGTGCGTGGCTTGGGAGCAGGACGACCTGGTCGATATCGAGTGCCTCTGCGATGCTTCGCGCTATAATCAAATGCCCGTGATGAACCGGGTTGAAACTTCCACCGTACAATGCCACACGTGTCGTCAAAGTAGCCGAATCCCCCGGTCCAGGAACCGATTGCAAACGAGCTTATCTACCCAAAACTTAACGCATTCAATGCGCCATTTCACTCAACGTCAAGCCGCCAGCAACTTCGTGCCGATACGTTGAAGGAACTCAGTGAATACACATGCAAGATTTGCCCAACATCTCAATCGTGCTGGCCACCCACAACCGCCGCGAGGTCGTCCTCTCGACGCTGCACCGGTTGGCCGCACTACGCACGAACCATCCTGTCGAAGTGATCGTCATTGACAACGCCTCCACCGACGGGACGGCTGACGAGATCGAGTCGTGCCTGCCGGAATTGCAATTGATCCGCCTGCAGGAAAACTGCGGCAGTTGTGCCAAGGCCTACGGCGCGGAGCAAGCCAACGGTACATACATACTGTTTCTCGACGACGATTCCCACCCACACGAGGGCAGCCTCGAACGGATGGTCGGACATTTTGAAGAGAACCCGCGACTCGGGGCTGCTGGGTTCACTGTCCACTTGCCCGATGGCCGTCGTGAAAGCAGCGCCCTGCCGCATGTGTTCGTCGGCTGCGGTGTGGGATTGCGGCGCATCGCGTACGAACGGGTCGGCGGATTGGACCGCGATTTCTTCATGCAAGCCGAAGAGTACGACCTCTGCTTTCGATTGATGGGCGCGGGCTGGGATGTCGAACTGTTTGAAGACCTGCATGTCGACCATTTGAAAACGCCGCGATCGCGATTGACCGAACGAACCTGTTTCTACGACACGCGAAACAACCTGCTCGTGACAGCCCGCTATATCCCCGATGCCTTCGAGTCGATCTACCGCGACGATGTGTTGCAGCGCTATCGCTGGATCGCCGAATCGCAAGGGCATATGTCGGCCAACCAACACGCCGAAGCCGAAGCGATGAGCCGTTACAACGCAGAGCGCGATTGGTTTGCCACGCTGCGACTTTCACCGGGCGTGTTTGAAGAACTGTTCTGCATCAGAGAAGTCGCAGAACGCATGCGCGAACTGCGGACTGACAACGTGCGGCGGATCGTGCTGGCCAACCTTGGCAAGAACATCTATCCGTTCGTGCAGGCGGCTAAGTATTGCGGCATTGAAGTTAAAGCGATCGCCGACGATTATTTCGCACTCGGCGGGAGGATGTATCGCGGCATTCCCATTGTCCATTCCGACGATGTTTCGAGCGACGACATCGATGCGATCGTCGTGTCCAACATGTCGCCCGCCCATGCCGCCCGCAGTCAGAAACGCTGGTCCAACCTCACCGACCTTCCGGTCGTCGCCTGGTACGCGGATTCGGTCGAATCCGATCCGGTGTCAGTCGTTGTCCCCATCGAGCAAGCCGCCAATTCCGCCGAGGATGCTCCCTTCGCCCGTGCGTTTTCCACCGACCCTTGGGGCATGGGCGATGACACGGTCGGCCAACCGACTAAACGGTAGCGACTGCAACCACACGCGCCCCGGACCGGTCAGGTGGGCGAAGAACAATCCCTCACCGCCGAAGACAGCTGTCTTGATCCCGCCGACGTACTTGATGTCGTAATCGACGCCCGATGTAAACGCGACCAGACAACCCGTATCAACGTGCAGCGTCTGCCCGGCTTGCAGATCGATGGGCACAATCGTTCCACCGGCATGGATGAATGCCAATCCATCGCCCGTAAGCTTTTGCAGGATAAACCCCTCGCCGCCGAAGAACCCTGTACCGAGTTTCTTGGTGAAGGTGATGTCGACGTCGATCCCCTTGGCGCTGCAAAGGTACGAGTCCTTTTGACAAGTGATTTGCCCGCCAAACTCCTTGAGATCAAACGGGACGATCTTGCCCGGATACGGCGAAGCGAACGCCACTTCTTCGCGGTTGTTCGAGGTGCAGGTGAAGACGGTGATAAAGAAGCTTTCACCGGTGAGCATGCGTTTGCCCGCGCGGAAGAGCGAATTGAAGAAACCGCCCTGCCCGTGCGGGTCCATGCGGGTGTCGATGTCGATGCCCGATGTCTTGTAGCACATCGCCCCCGCTTCGGCCAAGACGGCTTCACCCGGGTCGAGGGTGATGACCACCATCTGCAAATCGTCGCCAATGAGTTCATAGTCAATTACGTCAGCCGGCATGTTGCACTTCCTCTCTTGATTGGTCTGCATCGGGTTTGACAGTCGGTTCGTAAACTTTGGGCGTCGCGATAAAGCGGCCTATGATGGCAAACAGCATCGACGAAGTGATGCCCAACGCAAAGCACGTCCTCCACAAGACGCTACCACCATACTTGACCAGAATCATCCCGCCGATCGGAGCCGCGATCATATTCGCGCCGGAATAACTGACCGTGTATACACCCATGTAGCGGGCGCGCATCCGCTTCGGCGCAAGATCGGAAACGATCGCAGCCACCAGCGGCATCGCCATCATTTCGCCCACCGTCCAGACCATCACGGTGATGCGAAATCCCCAAGCCGTATCGACATGGGCCTTCAAAACGAAACCGACGGCTGTCACCACCGATGCCAGCGCAACGATGAGCGCACGGTTGAATCGCACGACGATGCTCGTGATCGGAATCTGCAGAAACACGATCATGATGCCGTTGACCATGATGATGCGGCCGTAGTCGTCGGCACCAAACCCAAGCCGCGCCAGATACAGCGGCAGCGTGGATACACCTTGCTGATACACGACGGCCACGCAAAACGTCGCGAGGCAAAACATCAGGAAAACATAGTCGCGCATGATCTGGCCGAACGCATCATGCCAGGGCACTCGCTCCGTCGTCCGTGACTTTGCTCCGTCATGCCCGCTGACCATGTCCGTCGAACCATCTGATTCTCGTTCGGGCAGCGTCTCGGCGATGAATAGAAAAATAATGACGCCGAAAATCAGCGACGTCAAAGCGTCAAATACGAACACGGCTTGAAACGAAAAGCGATCGATCAACAACGCACCGATCATCGGCGCCATCGCAAACCCCAGGTTGATCGCCAGGTACATCAGCGTAAAGGCGTGCGGACGTTGTTCCGGGCTGACGCAGTCGGCGATCATCGCCTGCGATGCCGGGCGGTACATCTCGGAAATGAATGCGAACACGGTGATCGTCGCGAGGATCGCGTATTGGTTGGTCATGTACGAAAACGCAACGAGCGCCGCTCCCCCACCAACAAGCGCGACAAGCATCACGATCTTGCGCCCGATGACATCGGCGAAGTGCCCACCGACCAGGGCGGCTAATATCGCACCGAACCCGAACACGCCGAAACAGTTGGCCGCAAATGTCTCGCTGTAGCCGAGATTCTTCGTCAGGTAGATGGTCATGAACACAAGGAGCATCTGCCCGGCTCGGTTGATCAATGAACCGAAGCAGAGCAATTGCACCGTTTTGGGTAGCGTCAGGAATTTGTTCATGGCCCGATTGCCCTTCCCCCTCCGATTACCCTTCAACCAGACGATGGCGTCTGCCGTCCCCCCGACCACGCGTCAGCCACTTCACCCTGAAGCGACACGGGTGGCGTGTGCCAAGACTTACCCGAACCAATCGAATCCTTCAATCGTTCGGCAATGTCGAAACTTGCAGTCCAGGTCAATGACAATTCGACATACGGTTCCAACCCGGCGTATCATTAGGCGCGTGCAGCCCCATCGCCAGCCATCGCCTATCTCGCGAGAGCAAGTAGCCAATGCCCAACGATTTCGCACATGTTGAAACGCATGAGGCAGCCGATACAGGCCTGCGTTGCCCGCTGTGCGAATACAACCTCACCGGGTTGGACAACGATCTCTGCCCGGAATGCGGTCAACCGTTTGATCGCAAGAAACTGCTGGCCGAGTTGGACGCGGTCAACCAGCCGATCCCCATCTGGAGCCAACGCACGCAGCTCGGAACGGCTCACGCGCTTCTTGCGACCATTCTCACGATCTGGTTTCGGCCGATCCACTTCGCCAAACGATTTCCAGTCGATGCCGACGCGCGCGAAGCGTTTATCTTCTCAAACTGGTGCATGGGTCTTGCGCTGGCATTGATGATCATCCCGTTCGCCTCCAGAAACGCATTGCAATCAGAGCCTTTGACCTGCCTTCTGATCTCCATCGGAATCGTTGTCGGCATTTTGATCTGCGAGATGGGAATGACCGCAACGTTATTTTCGGGTAACGATTTTGAGTTCGATGACGCGTTCGCCCTCGCCCGGATGTCGCGAGCCTATTTCATCCTTGGTGCCCCATTGATCGCAAACCACTTCATCACGCGCGCGGTATTTGGCGTGTCACGAAGTTACGATCATATCCTTGAGTGGAGCCTCTATGCTTACGCCGGTTACTGGTGGCTAAGTGTTATCTGCATTGCAACCACCTATCGAAAACACATTGCGAATTTGATCCTGTCGATTCTAATGTTGCCGGTCTGCGTATTTGTTGCGTTCGTGCTGAGTTCGATACTGGTGGGCTTTACCGCAACGATGGTATTTGTTATTGCCGGGTGAGACGATTGTCGTCGCGGCCGATTGAATTCAGCGGGCGCCTCTGATGTGCCGGGTTGATTCCATGTCTGAAACGATGACCACCAACGACGAAGGCCTCCGCTGCCCCGAATGCGAATACAATCTGACCGGGTTGGCCCACGACGTCTGCCCGGAGTGTGGCCAGCCGTTTGATCGCGAGAAATTACTGGCTGAGCTGGCGGGTGTACCGGCAGCGATACCGATCTGGGGACAGCGCACTGAGAATGACGGGCTGAGGTCGTTCGCACGCACCGTCCTCGAAATCTGGTCGCACCCGGTCCGCTATGCCCGGCGTTTTCCCAAGAATCCTGATTGCGGCGATGCGGCCAAGTTCGCCCGATGGTGTTTAATCATAGCGTTGGGCATCCTGCTTATCCCGTTGATCAGCATGATGCCCGACCTGCTGCAATTCTTCAGCGGACTCATGACGTGTGGCGCGATGATCCTGAACGCCTTCATGTGCGAACGGGCCATCACAGCCGTCGTGTTTGTTCCCGAGTTCAAGGTCACCACGGTTGGAAAGCCGAAGTCGTGGTACCCGGAAAGCTTGGCACTGGTACGGATGACCCGAGCTTTCCTTCCGTTAAGCACCTCCGTGATTTGTGTCGGCTGGTTTACTTACTTGTTCATGGGCCCAAACGGCGACGCCGAATCGATCACCATCATACTCTTAACTGTGATCGGAGTTTATTGGTGGATAAGCCTGGCTCAAATTGCGGGGAGCTACCGAAAAAGAAACATCAATCTCATACTCGGGCTCTTAACCATTCCTATTTGCGCCGTGGTCTGTTCACTCGTCAATATCGTTATGTTTGGTATATGGATCTCCATTATGATGCGTTAGAGTTGCCTTGGTTTCACAAATTTGGATACGCTGAATTCGAGACTGACTCGGGAACCGCTTTGACGACTGACCTGCAAGAATTGGACAACTCCGCGGACGCGCACTTCGACGATGGCGTCCGCTGTCTTCGCTGCGAGTACAACCTGACCGGGTTGAATGATGGCCCGTGCCCGGAATGCGGGATGCTTTTTGAACGCGAAAAACTCCTCGCATACCATGCCGGTGCGCCGGCACCCGTACCCATCTGGGGCGAACGGAAGGAAGTTGGCACATCAGCCGCCTATATCCGCACGTTGTTCGCGGTCTGGTTTCATCCGATCAATTTCGCGCGGCGCTTTCCGCTCAATCCGGTCGCACGTGAGCCGGTCATCTTCGCACGAATCACGTTGGCGATCGCGATGCTGCTGGTTTTAGCTCCGCCGATAATCTTCACTTCGCCCTCACCGATGGACATTGTATCCGTGATGGTCATGTGTGTCTGGGGACCGGTCTGTGTCAACATTTGCGAGCGACTGTCGACCGTGATATTGCTCATGTCGCCCGAAGGCGAGCACCCGACCGACGACATGCACGTGCGAAGCCTTGGATTGGTCCGCATGACCCGGGCCTTCTTGCTGCACAGCGCAGTGTTGATCTCGATTGCATCCATCGGATCAATCGTTCTAACCAGCCAGTGGGATTCATGGAAGCTGGCCCGCGTCGGATGCCCGATCGCGCTGGTGTATTGGTGGGTCTGCATGACCTGCATCGCAGCCGCTTATCGCCGAAGCGTTTGGAACGTGATCATCGCGATTGTTTTGCTACCGGTCGTCGCGGCGATCAGCATTGGGCTCGTCTTTGCTTTGATGATGGTCATCGCAGGGGCCATGGGCCCGTAATCGCCGAGTCGAATGAACGAATCGACCCAACCCATCAACGACGAAGGCCTGCGCTGCCCAAGGTGCGAATACAACCTGACGGGGCTGGAGGAAAGCGTATGCCCTGAGTGCGGATGTGCGTTCGATCGACGACAACTCTTGGCTGAAAAGGCTGGCGCCCCTGCTCCGATTCCAATCTGGGGACTTCGCAATGAGATCGGATTGCTCCCGGCATTTGCTCGGACAGTTCTCAATATCTGGTTTCATCCAATCCGATTTGCAAAGCGATTTCCGATCAATCCCAACCAGCGCGATGCAACAGTATTCTCGCGCTGGTGCCTTGGGATTGCGGTTGCGGCCATCTTGATTCCATTTATGTTCGTCTTTCGCTCATACCCCTCGGTGTTCAAGCGTACAATGATCGTCTGCGTCGGATCACTTACTGGCGTATTGATGTGCGAACGAATACTGATTGAAGCCGTTTTCGTTTCTGTTCGGTACGACAAGAACCAGTCGAAGGAATTCGTGTCGAATTTCGGTATTATCCAAATGACTCGGGCGTACTTGATCATGAGCGCGCTATGGGGCGGCTTGATCGGTTTGGGTATTGCCCTTTACGGAAGCAAATGGAATTCCGACACCTTGTTTATGCAAGGGGCCACTGTGATCGCCATCTATTGGTGGATCTGTATGTCATGCATCGCTGCAAATTATCGCGCCAGCCTCAAGAACATGATTTTCGCAATATTCATGATCCCCTTGTGTGTCGCCCTAAGCTACGTGTTCGGTATGATGGCCGTGTTCTTGATCGCCAGTATTTGTGTTCTTTTTA
Source organism: Phycisphaerales bacterium UBA1845 (assembly GCA_002338715.1). Taxonomy (GTDB): domain Bacteria; phylum Planctomycetota; class Phycisphaerae; order UBA1845; family UBA1845; genus UBA1845. The sequence continues at coordinate 65,001 of DDIR01000062.1, forward strand.
ACGTCGCGATTTTTTAGACTCGTCACAGCGAACTTGTGCTACAGCGACTCGCACTGCGCCTGCGAATATCCATGCCGAACGAATCGACTCCATATTCGACTACAGGCTCGCCCAACGACGAAGGCCTGCGCTGCCCAAAGTGCGAGTACAACCTGACGGGTTTGACGGACGAAGTGTGCCCGGAATGCGGTGTCGCGTTCTCATGGCAACGATTACCAGCGCCGATCCCCGTTTGGTTTCAACGGAAGACCATTGGCACTTTTCGGGCGTTTGTTTGGACGCTCCGCGAAATCTGGTTTCATCCAGTTCGTTTTGCCGAGAACTTTCCGCAATATCCAGAAACGCGCGGGCCGACTTACTTTGCCAGGCTGTGCTTATTGCCCGCGGGGCTTATTGCTGGATTTCCATACCTTATGATCAATCCTGCGCCAGAGGTACAGTATCGACTGGGTGTTCTGCTGTTGTGGCTGACAATCGGCCTCGCGCTGAGCGCGGTATTGAGTGCTGCAGTCGTAACGACATCGATTAATATCGATGATCCGAATGAAGGTCGGTTTGGCAGAAATCTTGCGTTGGTGCGTATGATGGCAGCATTCATCCTTCTTGGTGCCCTGAGTTGGGGGCTAGGCCTCGTCGTCGACTACATCATCTGGCAAACCGGACGATACACAAACATCGCTGGCTATTTGTTTGTCGTCTCGCTTGCGTACGCTTGGATTTCGATGTCGTGCATTGTCGCGGTGTACCGCAAGAGCGTTCGCCGGTTCTTCTATGTGCTGGTGACACTTCCGTGCGTGGTCGCAATTGGCTTTGGATCGACGGGAGTCCTGATCGAATTGTTCCTGGGCGAGCTGTTCACAATCAGTCCCCGTTAGAAAGTTAGCGACAATCGCGGCAAATTGCGAAATCAACATTTGCTGGCGACGTGCAAAGCAATAACTTACGATGCCCTTGCTTTGAACGTCACATTTTTTCTTTAGCAGGTGCGGCGAGCCGCACCCTACATTTTGCGATCGTCGGAGAACGCTTTGAACCGCGACTGGTTATTGACCATCTTGATCTTGCTTGGGCTGGTGGCTGGCGTTGTCGTTGGGCAGATGCTTTACGACGGCAGTTACAACGCCAACGATCCGGCGTCGGTCCACGCCCATGCTGGTGCGCTGGGCATTTTTGAATTCATCGGCGCGACGGTCTTTATGGGCCTATTGAAGATGCTCATCATCCCGCTGGTCGCGTCGAGCGTTATCGTCGGCGTCACCAGCGTGGGCGACTTCTCGCGACTCGGACGCATCGGCATCGCCACGCTCTTCTATTATTTCAGCACCATGCTCATCGCCGTCATCATCGGCCTCGTCATCGTCACCACCATCCGTCCCGGCGACGACCTGGCCAAGACCGCCAACGTCGCCCAGATGATGCAGGATCAGCAAACCGACAGCCTTCGCGAAATCACCGATCGCGGAGAGGTGATGGCCGACGCGGGATTGATGGCCGCCGTCCGCAACCTCGTCGGGCAGATGATTCCCGACAACATCGTCGAAGCAATGGCCAAAGGGCAACCGCTCGGTGTCATCTGCTTTTCGATCTTCTTCGCCGTCATCGTCACCACGCTCGGTGAGAAGGGCCGAATCATCGTCGACTTTTTCTCAGCCGTCTTCGAAGTGCTGATGCGCATGGTCGTCGCGGTGATGTGGCTCGCCCCGATCGGTGTGTTTGCGCTGCTCGCATGGACGATCGCGCGCATCGGGTTGTCGGTTTTCATCGGACCGGCTGGCAAGTTCATCGTCGGTTCGCTGATCGGTATCGGCATCCACGGACTCATCGTCCTGCCGCTGATCCTCTGGATCTTCGGCCGCACGAATCCGTTTCGCTTCATGTTCCAGATTCGCCAGGCACTGCTCACCGCGCTGGCGACCGATTCATCGTCGGCGACGCTGCCCGTCACCATCGAATGCACAACCGAATACGGCGGTGTCGGGAAGGAGACGGCTGGCTTTGTCTTGCCGCTGGGTTCAACGATCAACATGGACGGAACCGCGCTCTACGAAGCGGTGGCGGCTGTCTTTTTGGCGCAGGCGTTTGGCGTGGACCTGTCGATGACGCAAATCATCATCGTCGCGGTGACTGCCACCCTGGCTGCGGTCGGGGCTGCAGGCATCCCCAGCGCGGGACTGGTCACACTGGTGATCGTGATCGATTCGGTCAACGGCAGCCTGGGAACGCCGGCGATTCCGGTGGCGGGCATCGGTTTGATCCTGGGATTTGACCGCATCGTGGACATGTTCCGCACGGTGGCGAATGTCTGGGGCGATGCCGTCGGGGCGAAGATCATCGATCGGTTGGCCCACGACTGATCGCGCGGGCGCATCAGCCCACCACCCGTGAAAAAACACCCCAAGCCCGACTATGTGCTGGGAATTGTTGAAGAAAACGGGATAATGCAGCCGTACTCATGAAGGCGTAACCGTGAACCGGAATCCAAGGAGGGATTCGTCATCGATTGGTCATCGTCAACCATCCTGGTCACTGGTGGGACCGGTTCCTTTGGTCAGCGCTTCGCCGAGATCATTCTCCGCGAGCACAACCCGACCAAACTCATCGTCTATAGCCGCGACGAATGGAAGCAGCACGAGATGCGGTCGCGCTTCCCGCACGACAATGTGCGCTACTTCATCGGCGATGTCCGCGATCTGCCGCGGTTGCGACGGGCGATGTCGCAGGTTGACGTCGTGGTCCACGCTGCGGCTCTAAAGCAAGTGCCCGCGTGCGAGTACAACCCGATCGAAGCCGTCAATACCAACATCAACGGGACGAAGAACGTCATCGATGCGGCGCTCGACTGCGGCGTCAAGCAGGTGCTCTTTCTCAGCACCGACAAAGCCACGGCTCCCGTCAACATCTACGGCGCGACCAAGCTCGTCGCCGAAAAGCTTATCGTCCAGGCCAACTCCTATAGCCGCGGTGAGGATCGCACGCGATTTTCGGCGGTCCGCTATGGCAACGTCTTCGGCAGTCGCGGCAGCGTCATCTCACTGTTCGAACGGCAAAAGGCCGAAGGCGTCATCACCGTGACCGACGATCGCATGACGCGCTTCTGGATCACCGTGGACCAGGGCGTGCGCTTCGTCGCGTCGGTGATCGAACACATGCAAGGCGGTGAAGTCTTCGTGCCGAAACTGCCAGCCGTCCGCATCACCGATCTTGCAAAAGCGATGGCCCCCGAATGCGAAGTGAAAATCATCGGCATCCGTCCGGGTGAAAAGCTGCACGAATCGCTGATCTCGGTCGACGAAGCGCCGTTCACGATTGACATGGGCGATCGGTTTATCCTTTTGCCAGCCCAACCCACCGGCGCGGCGCAGACGTGGATCGACAAAGGCCGGCGCGCTCAGGAAGGCTTCAGTTACAGCAGTGAACGAATCGAAAACTACTTACCCGTCGATGAAATCATCCACCGATTGCAAAAGTGACATGCTGGCGATCAACGGCGGCAAGCCCGTGCGAACATCCATGCTGCCATACGGGCGGCAGTGGATCGACGAGGATGATATCGCAGCCGTCGTCGAGGTGCTGCGCGGCGATTGGTTGACCACGGGACCGGCTGTCGAACGATTCGAAAAGACGCTCACCGAACTTACCGGCGCAAAGTACGCGGTGTCGGTCAGCAGCGGGACAGCGGCTCTTCACGCGATGATGCATGCGCTCGGAGTTGGCGAAGGCGATTTCGTTTTGGTTCCGACGATGACGTTCGCAGCCACCGCCAACGCGGTTCGGTTTTGCGGCGGCACTCCGATCTTCGTCGATGTCGATGCGGACAGCTTGCTGATCGACCCAGCGGACGTGGAAGCGAAACTGACGCGGGCGATCGATGCGGGCAAAATCGTCAAGGCCATCGTCGCCGTCGATTTTGCCGGGCAGCCCTGCGACTACGACGCGCTTGGTGCAATGGCCGAGCGTCACGATGTGGCACTGCTGGCTGACGGGTGTCACGCGCTGGGTGCGACCTATGGCGATCGCCCTGTCGGTTCGATCGCGAAGATGACGGCATTTAGTTTCCATCCAGTCAAACACGTCACAGCCGGCGAAGGTGGCGCGGTGACCACCAATGATGAATCGCTGGCGACGGCGGTGCGACAATTTCGCAACCATTGCATGAACCGCGACCACCATCATCGAAAGTCGCAAGCCACCTGGGAATACGACATTGAGCAATTGGGGTTCAACTATCGGCTGACCGATCTGCAAGCGGCATTGGCGGCCAGTCAGATGTCGAGGCTTGGCAGTTGGCTTGATCGTCGAAGCGAGATCGCGCGGGCGTATGATGCGGCGTTTGAATCAATCTCAGGTATCGATCCACTCAGGAATTTTGCCAATCGCACACATGCTTATCATCTGTATGTGATTCGCATCGAAGCAGCCGCGACCGGTATCGATCGGGAGCGGGCGTTTGAAGCGCTGCGGGCAGAGGGGATCGGCGTCAACGTGCACTATCGCCCGGTGCATCAGCTGGCTCTATACGCAAACGATGCGGCTTGTGGGGATGCGAACTGCCCCAGGGCTGAGTCGGTTTACGCTCAGATGCTGTCATTGCCGATATTTCCAAAGATGACGGACGACGATGTCGCCGACGTGATCGCGGCATGTCAGAAAGTCTTTGTAAGACAATCAACAAGCGGCGCGACGTAGGGTGGGCCGTACCCACCATGTCGTCGAAATTCAAACGGCGGTGGGCACGACCCACCCTACAAAACCATGAACCAACACGTACGAATCGCAGACAAGATCATCGGCGACGGCCAACCTGTGTTCATCTCGGTCGAAGTCGGAACGACGTGCAACGGCGACCTAGACGCATCGCTCAAGTTAATCGAAGCCGCATCCGATGCCGGCGCCGACGCGATCAAGTTCATGATCATCGGTCCGGAATACTTCATGAGCGACCGCAGCGTCGTGTATGAATACGAATGCGCGTCGGGCCAACGTCACGAAAACATGTTCGAGATGTTCAGCGGGCTGACGTTCACCACCAAAGAATGGCAGACCATCGCGGCGCATTGCAGAAAGTGCGGCATCATTTTCGGCGCGACCGTCGACTATCTGCCCGGCGTGAATCTGGCGGTCGAGTTGCAAACCGAATTTCTAAAACTCAGCTCGTGGGACACCGCCAACGTCCCGCTCATTCGCAAGATGGCGCAAGCAGGTAAACCGCTGCAGATCGACACCGGTCCAACGACAGCTGGCGACATCGACAAGATGCTCGGTTGGATTCGGGCTGAAGAGATGGACGATGTCATCCTGGTTCATTGCAGCCACGCAAAGGAGGCGTCGGGCGTCAACGTGCGAAGCGTGCCGTTCATGAAAGACGTGTTCGCGTGTCCGGTGGGATATTCCGCCGACAACCGCGACCACGTGGCAGATCTAGCCGCTGTCAGCCTCGGCGCCAACCTGATCGAGAAGCGGATGACGCTCGACCGCACGCACGAAGGCCATCATCATATCAAGGCGCTGGAACCGGACGAATTCGCCGATTGGGTCAAGACGATCCGCCGCTGCGAGGCGATGCTGGGCGACAATGCAATCAAACCGTCAGCTGAAGACCTGCGTCAGAAAGAAATGTACTTCGTCAGCGTCGTTGCGAACACCAACATCGCGGCTGGCACGACGATCAACGAAAAAATGCTGGCCTGCAAACGCCCGGGTACTGGGATCGCGCCGGAGTTGCTTCCGCAAATCGTGGGCCGACAAGCCAAACGCGACATTGCTGAAAACGAATTGCTGACTTGGTCGGACGTATAGCGCACGGGGCACACTCAGACAAGCATGATGCCAACAAAGCTCAAAACGCAGGGACAACCGACCCAACACGCCCAGGACCTGCAACGCATGTGGGCGGGCGAATTCGGGAAAGCGTATGTCGCCCGCAATTGCGACGCCGACGAACGCAGCGGCGCATTTCATCATGACCTGTGCCAGCGATTGGGCGTTCGCACCGTCCTTGAGGTCGGCTGCAACATCGGATTGAACCTGACGCAAATCGATCACGACGCCTCCATCGACAGTTACGGGATCGACATCGGCGGCGAGGCTTTGCAGCGGGCCCGGGAGCGCCTAAATCGGGTCAGGCTGTCGCAAGCATGCGCATACCAATTGCCATTTGACGACGGCGCATTCGATCTGGTCTTCACGTGCGGCGTACTCATTCACCTTCCCCCGTCCGACCTGTCGACGGCCCTCCGCGAAATTGCCCGCGTTTCAAGACGATATGTCTGGTGCGGCGAATACGCATCGGACGAACCGACCGAAATGCCATACCGCGGCATGAATGGCGCACTGTTCAAACGCGACTTCGGCCAGGCGTACAAGGAAGCCGTTCCCGAACTTTTGGAAATCGATCGCGGCTTCCTTGCGAAGGGCGAAACACCGTTTGACGACCTGACCTGGTGGCTTTTCGATCGGACCGAATCATGAGCGATGGCATCCTGATTCGATGCGATGCCGATGCGGCGGTGGGCTTGGGACACCTGATGCGTTGTCTCGCCATCGCTGGAGCGCTCCGCGACCTTGGTGTACGCGTCGAGTTTGCCATGGGCGAACTGTCGTCGTTCGCCGCGCAGACACTTCAGGACGAAGGATTCTGCGTCCATGACGTTGCGGGGGCCAATTCTACGTTCGACAAGTCAGCCGCCAACGCCATGTTGCAATTGATCGCCGATCGCCAACTTGAATCAATTCTCGTGGATCACTACGGCGCATCCGCGGAGTACTTTGAAACACTGTCCGACCACACGAAATTGCTCGGCGTGATTGACGATCAAGCCATCCGCGATTTTCCCGGTGTTGGTTGGCTGCTGAACCCGAATCCAAGCGTATCAGCCGGCGAATACCAGGTGTCAGATGACGCCGAAGTTTTGATTGGTCCGCAATACGCGCTGCTTCGCCTGCAATTTCGGATCGCGCGAGAATCAGCTGTTGGTCAGCACGACGCAAGACGCACCCGCATTCTGATTCAATTTGGCGGCAGCGATACCCGCGACGTTTGCGAACGTGTCCTCGGCTGGCTTGGGCGCATATCAGCCCCCTGCTCAATCACCTGCATCGCGGCTGAACATGCAGACATCTTGCGGCGATCGCATCGCGATAGCGCCCATGACATCGCCATACTTCCAGGCGTCGCAGACATCGCCGAGCACATGCTAAATACCGATATCGCAATCGGCGCGGGCGGCAGTTCGTGCTGGGAGTTGTGCTGCGTCGGTGTGCCGATGATCATCGGTGAGTTGTCGCCGGATCAATCGCGCATCGCCCAGGAATTGCACAACCGCGGGGCTGCAATTCACCTGGGTCAATGGAATCATGTCGCCAAGAATCAATTCATTGATGCAGTGCAAGTGTTGATCGACGACAGATCGCGCCGCAATGAGATGGCCCAAATTGGTCGCGGCATCGTCGACGGACTCGGCGCAAAGCGGGCCGCCCAATCGATTGTCAAAACGCTCCGCGCAAAACAGGAGGTGGTCGCATGAAACCCATCCGAATCGGCAATCGCACCATCGGGGAAGGCCAACCGACATTCATCGTCGCGGAAATCGGCATCAATCACAATGGCGACGTTGATCTCGCGAAGAAATCCATCCAAGCGGCTTCAATCGCCGGCGCCGACTCCGTCAAATTCCAAAGCTACGAAACCGACGACTTCATCCGCGAAGGCTCGTTGACGTACACCTACGAATCCGGCGGCAAGACGATCACCGAATCGCAGGTCGCAATGTTCAAGCGATGCGAACTCACCCCGCCAGACTTCAAAATGCTCAAGGCGTATAGCGATGAACGCAATGTCAACTTTCACGCAACCCCCACCAGCGTCGCGGGCGTTCGAAGGCTCGTTGAACTTGGTGTCGAAGTACTCAAGAACGGTTCCGACTTTTTGACGCGGCTCGATGTCGTTGAGGCCATGGGGCGTTCGGGATTGCCCACGGTTCTCTCTACAGGGATGGCCACCCTCGCCGAAATCGAGTCAGCCGTCACCGTCTTTCGCAAAACTGGAAACAACCAACTGATCCTGCTGCATTGCACGTCGTCCTATCCGACGGCGTTTGAAGACGTCCACCTGAATCGCATGGCCACACTTCGCAAGGCGTTTAACTGCCCCGTCGGGTTCAGCGATCATTCGATCGGATCGACGGCATCGATCGGCGCGGTGGCGCTCGGCGCGTGCTGGATCGAAAAGCACTTCACGACCGACAAGAACCTGCCCGGACCCGACCATCGATTTTCGGTCAGCCCGATGGAACTCGAGCACATGGTTCAGCGCATTCGCGAGATCGAAGCGTGCATGGGATCGCCCGCGCTCGCCCCTTCAAAAATCGAAGCCGAAGCGCGGACGCAGTTTCGCGTGTCGTGTGCAGCCGCCTGTCGGATGCGCGAGGGGCACGTGCTTTCAGATTCGGACATTGTTTTCCTTCGACCGGCCAGCGGACTCGCCCCCGCCCACAAGGATCGCCTCATCGGACGGCAAACGGTTCGCGACCTGAGGGCTGGCGAAACCATCGGGATGAACGATGTCAACTAGCACGCAAACTTCAGAATCGCTCACCGCATTCTGGCGAGCGGAATACGAAAGAAAAGCCGCCCACGATAGCCCCATCGTCCAGTCGGGTCGCGGGTGTAAGTACGATGCGCAGGAACTTCGCAACGAGATAAGCCGTGCGATTTCGTTGCTTCAGATAGAGCGATCGCACACGGTCTTGGATGTCGGCTGTGCGAATGGACTCTTCGGAAGCACCCTCATCGCATGCTGCCAGGAATACGTTGGCATCGAACCGGTCGAGGCACTTGCGAAGTTGGCCCGTCGCAATCTCGCGGAGTTTGAAAACGCAAAGATTCTGACGGCGTCGGGCGATGATGTGCGGTTGCCATCGGGTTCGGTGGATCGCGTCCTGATCGCCGAGGTCATTCAACTGAATCCGCCGGCGGCCGTCCGCCGCATGCTGCAGGAAATGGCGCGGGTACTGCGAAAACCGGGCCGAATCGTCATTTTCTCGGTACCCGACCGCGAGAAACAAGCCGCTTTTGAATCCGATTACACCGAAGAGATCAGGCGTGCCGATCACTTAAGTGACGGGGAAAAAGCCGCGATCCTGAACCGACAGGCCAACGCCCATTGGTACGCAGCCGACGAGCTTGTCGCGTGGGCGAACGAGTTGGGCGGATCGGCGCGCGTCGAGCGATTGCCCGAAAACGCGCCCAACTGCGACCATCGCTTCGATCTGGTGATCGACTTCTGACGCTTGATCGCGATGCGCACGTTGAAACGAACTGCAACAGAAAGGCCGCCCGCCGATGCGTGTGGTGTTCATGGGAAATCATACGGTAGGTGTCCGAACGCTAAATGCGCTGCGCCAATCGTGTGACGTCACCGGCGTCATCGCCCATCCGGAAGATGCCGAAGACGGCGTCCGATACGAATCGGTTTATGACTTCGCGAAAGGGAAAGGACTAACCGTCGAGCGCCTCCAGCCGACCGATGAGCACTTTCAGGCATTCGTTCGCCAAGCCAACCCGGACCTTATCTGGCTGACCGACTACCGATACATCATTCCGAAACAAACACTCGAAATTCCCCGGCATGGAACCGTCAATCTGCACCCAAGCCTGCTGCCGAAGTATCGCGGGCGAGCGCCTTTGAACTGGGCAATTATTGAAGGTGAATCGCGACTGGGTTTGACTGCGCATTTTGTATCCGAAGCAATCGACGCGGGTGATATCATCGCACAGCGTTCGTTTGAACTCACCCCCGACGAAGATGTTGGCAACGCCCTCGAAAAACTGTATCCGATGTATGCGGACATCGCCGCCCAGGTGCTCGATGACTTCAACCGCAACGTGATCAAGCGAACGCCACAGCCGAGCGGGGACCACAAAGTCTATCCGAAACGTCGGCCCGAGGACGGTTGGATTGATTGGCGAGAGTCTGCACGTAACATCTGCAACCTCGTGCGCGGCGTGGCTCGACCTTATCCCGGTGCGTTTGGATTTGTAGGCGAGCGACGGGTGACGATATGGAAATGCGCGGTGGAAGAACGCGATTCCGACGCATCCGCTGGGACGATCGTCGATATTGGGTCGGATGGATCGATCAATATCGCATGCGGTAGCGGCACGTTGATTGCGTGGGACTATTCAATCGACCATGCGCACGAACTAGAAGTAGCCGACCGTTTTGAATTGGAACACCGGACGACGATGAGCGTGGGATAAGCACGATGCAATGCGATTTGACGCATGACATTCAAAAGGTCGCCTCGTACTTTGGCGAGCGGCTCGAGCGCTTCGGCGCCGGCATTTCCGCGTTGGATTACGGTTCGCAGGCCAGCCAACAGGCCCGTTTCAACGTGCTGATCGACGCGTGCGACTATCAAGGCAGAGAAGTTTTGGATGTCGGCTGCGGTTTGGGCGACTTTGGCGCACTGCTCGCAGAACAAGTCCCCAGCGCCCAATACACCGGCATCGACGTCTGCGAAGGGATGGTCAAGCAAGCCCGTCAGCGCGGATTCGAAGCGCACCACATGGACATTCTCTCCGATCCCAGCGCACCGTCAGCCGACATCGTCATCGCCAACGGCATCTTCTATTTGCTTGAGGGCGACTGCGAACGAAAAATGCAGGCGCTCATCTCGCGTATGTATGGCCTCGCCCGCGAAACGCTCATCTTCACCTCGCTGAGCAACTGGCACGACATCGAAGACGACGATGAATTTCGCGCCGACCCGATGAAAACGCTGCAATTCTGCCGCACGCTTTCGCCGTTCGTCTGCCTGCGCCACGACTATCTGCCGCACGATTTTTGCATTTCGATTCGCCGAAAGCGGGTGGGCTGATGATCGTGTCAATCAATCAGCCGGCGTATCTGCCCTGGCTCGGGTATTTTGAACGCATCGCAAGCAGCGATGTTCACGTGATTCTCGACCATGTGCAGTTTGAAAAAAACAGCTTCGTCAATCGCAACCGCGTGCTCACTGCCGACGGGCCGACCTGGCTGACGGTGCCCATCAAGACCAAAGGCCGCTTCGGCGAACTGCCCATCTGCGACGTCGAGATCGATAATCAACTCCCCTGGCGACGCAAGCATTGGCAGACGTTGCAGCAGGCCTACAGTCAAGCCGAGCACTTCAGAGAGCACGCTGCGTTTTTCGCCGACGCGTACGCGCAAGAGTGGACGTGCCTCGGCGCCCTTTGCCAACACATGACGCGATACCTGCTCGATCAATTCGGCATCGATACGAAATGCGTCATGAGTTCAACGCTCAACCTCAAGAGTCGCCGCAGTGAGCTGCTGCTCGAACTGTGCCAATCGCTTGGCGCGGATGAATACGTGTCCGGTGTATTGGGACGCGACTATCTCGACATCAAGCCTTTTGAAGACGCGGGCGTTGGCGTTTCCTTTCAGGATTACAAACATCCGGCCTACGCACAGATGCGCGGGCAAGAATTCGTATCACACATGTCAGCCGTCGATCTGCTGTTCAATCATGGCCCCGCAAGTCGCGACGTCCTGCTCAACCAAGCCCACGTTTCGCAGGAGTGCCCATGAACGAATCGTGCAAGCCCATCGCCATCATCCCCGCACGCGGCGGATCAAAACGCTTTCCGGGAAAGAACATCGCCCAACTAGGCGGCAAGCCGTTGCTCGCGTGGTCGATCGAAGCCGCCCGCGTCTCAGACATATTCGACGAAGTCTACGTGTCGTCCGACGATGCGGCGATCCTGAAACTCGCCGAAGAGTATGGCGCCGTCCCCCACATCCGCGACAAGCAGTTGGCCAACGACACCACCAGCGTCGCCGAAGTGTGTGCGGAAATCGGTGCGGACCTGATGACCGAACCCAATCCAGGCAAGGTCCCGAACCCGAACCGCGTCATCGTCGCCCTGCTGCCGACAAGTCCGTTTCGCAGCCCCGCGACGATCCGCAGCGCATACGACCTCTTTTCAGAGAAAAACGCCGACGCCCTCATGAGCGTCTCGCCATTGGAGCACCCGCCCGAGTGGGCGATGACGGTCAAAGACCAGTTGCTCAAACCTTGTGATCCGCTGTCATACAACACGCCGCGCAATCAACTGCCGCAATCCGTTCGCGGTGACGGGCTTATCATGATGGCCAAGCTGGCGTATCTTGAAACCCATCGCTCGTTCGTCGGTCCGCGCACGCTGGCGTTTTCCTCGCCGCCGGGCGAAACTGTCGACATTGACGAACCTGCGGATTTGCTTTGGGCGGAATTTCTTTTGTCGCGCCGGGAGAATTGAACGTGAATGTACTTGTCATCGCCGCCCATCCGGACGACGAAGTGCTTGGTTGCGGCGGAACGATCGCCCGCCTGTCCGCCGAGGGAAATCAGGTGCATGTCGTGATCATGGGCGAAGGCATCACCGCGCGTCACAGCGATCGAAGTGATGCCAATCCCAATGCCCTCAGTTCACTTCATGCCCACGCCAGTCGTGCGGGTCAGATTCTCGGCGCGATCTCGGTCGAAGTGCTCGACCTGCCCGACAACCGCTTCGACACCGTGCCGATGCTCGACATCAACAAACGCGTCGAACGCCTCGTCGAAAAACATCGCCCGGACGTTATCTACACCCACCATGCCGGTGACTTGAACCTCGACCACGTCATCACGCATCGCGCGGTCTTGACCGCAACCCGGCCGATGTCGAAGTCAGCCGTCAAAACGATCTATGCGTTTGAAGTCGCCTCATCGAGCGAATGGTCATTTGGTGCGACCGGTCCTGCGTTTTCGCCGAATGTGTTTGTCGACATTGAGAAGTTCATCGATGCGAAGTGTGAGGCCATGTCCGCGTACGAATCCGAAGCCCGCGACTTTCCGCATCCGCGCTCGACGCAGGCCCTTCGCGCCCAGGCCACACGCTGGGGCGCTGCTTGCGGATGTGCGGCGGCTGAAGCATTCCAGCTCATCCGCGACATCCGCTAAGCGCCCTGTTTCCGCGATCATCCTCTAATCACAGCACTCACCTTCGTACTCAACGTTGACGCCCGCGACGGCTGCGTAGCACGAATTGCCATAGGTCTGTCCATCGCACCCACAAACCGGATCGTAGATATGGGAACAAGTTCCGGGCGGCGGCGTGCATTCGCCGATTTCGTCACACTCCCCTGAAGGTCGGTTGCAATATTCATCACCAAAGCAATCCGTGTCGCTGACGCATGCCGCAGCACATGGACCACTATACTGTACACCAACGTCAGCTAGGGTAGCGGAACAGGCGTTTCGATACGTCTTTCCATCGCAACCGCAAACAGGGTCTAACGCATCGTTACATGGTGCCCCTCCCCGGCAAACTCCGGGCGCATCGCAATCGCCAATAGGGCGAAAACAAAGTATCGCAACAACTTCGCTGCAGTCCAAGTTGCTCGTGCAATTTGAAACGCACGGCCCATCCCAATCAACATTTGCTCCCGCCTGCAATGCAATGCACGCATTGTCGTAAGTTAATCCGTCGCAACCGCACACTGGATCAAAGACCAGTGGGCATGATTGAGGATTCTCAGCACACGCACCAAACTCATCTGAGCAGCCCTCCTTCAAACAAAACTGGTCGATATCGCATTCCGTATCGTTACGACATTGCTCTGGACACGCCCCGTCTGACGCAACACTTTGACCTGATTCGCTTGCCACACAATGATTTGAATAGGTCTGTCCATCACATCCGCAGACTGGATCGAATACCGAAGGGCAGTTCTGCGGTGTTGGAACACATACGCCGTCGCCACCGCACTCACTATCAGGTTTCGAGCAAAAATGATGCGGATCACAATCTGAATTCTGCACGCACGAAGGTGGCAAACATTCCCCTAAATAAGCAACGTTGATACGCTGAGAAGCAGCATCGCAGATATTGAAGAATGTTTGCCCATCACATCCACAAACCGGATCGTACACTTGCGGGCATGACTGCAGAGTCGCCTCGCAGACACCTCCACCGTCACATTCGCCAATGCCCTTGGCGCAATACGCAAAGAAACCCGTACATTCTACATTATCTTGGCATTCGATCGCGCATGGCCCATCGAATTCAATGTTTGCTCCTGCTTCTCTGGCCTTACAGGCATTACCGTAGGTCTGACCATCGCAACCACACACCGGATCGAATACCGCCGGGCACACATCCGGTTTCAAAATGCACGCGCCCGTCGAACCGCAACCGTCTTCGGTGAGGCACATTTCGTCGGGATTGCACTCGCTGTTGTCGACGCAACCAGGAGGGCATAGCGGAAGCGGACCGGTGAAGTTCCCCTGCATCACCCCATAGTCGATTAAATCGACATCGCAGTCGCCGTCGAGATCGCCGATCGGCCGCCCAGTCTCATCGACGATAACGTCAACAGGCGTGCCACAGCACACGTCCTGGTCGTCCGTCACACCGTCGCTGTCTTCATCGCAAACAGCACCGGCCCATACCGCGAGCGGGGTACAAATCGCCAGACAGAAAGCGCAGAACGAACGCATGCGAAGAGTCATAGTGTTTCCTTCTCTTCAGATTTCGACTGTTCAATCTGAACCGGCCGATGAGACTCGCAGTACTTGCGACCAGAATTGAATAGTCCAGATTCCCGGTGGTCTTGACAATACCAGCCAGCCACGTTTGATTTTAACAGATTTGTCGACGGAAACCCGTGCCGTCGAATTGCGTTGGCCACGGATTGAGACCACAATAGCGGTTTCATTCGGCGGAAAATGGAAGAAACCCGCCGTCACGACCCCGAATCACGGATTCTTGCAGTGCCCGACTACAAAGTTGACGTAGACGCCTACAACGGACCGCTCGACCTGCTGCTGTTTCTGATCCGGCGCAACGAGGTGGATATCTACGATATCCCCATCACCCAGATCACCGAGCAATACATCGCCTATGTCCGCGTGCTCGAAAATCTCGACCCGAACCTAGCCGCAGACTTCATCGTGATGGCGGCTACGCTCATGGAAATCAAATCGCGGACCCTTCTGCCCAAACCGCCGGTGGTCGAAGAAGAAGATGAATTCATCGACCCGCGGATGGAACTCGTCCGACAACTTCTCGACTACAAGCGGTTCAAGGATGCAGCCGCCACCCTTGAAGACGCGATGACCGAACGGGCCGAACGCCATGAACGCGTCCCGGTTGTCCCGCGCATCAGCGACGATGAAGTCGACCTCGACGACGTGCAGATCTGGGATCTCATCGCCGCGTTCCAGAAAGTGCTCGACGCGACTGGCGTTCGCAATCGTCAACACGAGGTGCTCTACGACGACACACCCATCGCGCTGCATGCAGCCGACATTCTCGACATCCTGAGTCGCAACAAGGAAGGTCAGGTTTTTCAGAAACTGTTCGAAGGCCGCACCAAGTCGCAACTCATCGGACTGTTTCTCGCCGTCCTCGAACTCATTCGCAAGAACCGCATCCGCGCCGTGCAGAAACAAGAGTTTGACGAAATCCAGATTCAACTGCTCGACGATCAACCGATTACCGTCGATGAGGAATCCGACTATCGCTCCAATCCGAACGACGTGTTGAATGCATTCCACGAAACGGAAGCCGACTACGCCGACGAGATTCCTGACGACGAAGATGAGATCGACGTCGAAGACGATGCGGACGACGAAGTTAAAATGTTTGACGAAGAACCCGAGATTGAGTCACCTGAACCCATGGATGACGTGAAGGAACCGGTCGAATGAAGCCTTCAGAGAAACTTGCAGAGCTGAACCTGTCGCTGCCGACCGTCGCCCAGCCGGTGGGCATGTACGTCCCCGCCAAAGTCGTCGGCAACCTCGCCTACACCAGCGGGCAGATTCCGCTGCAAGGTGGCGAAGTTTTGTATCAAGGCAAAGTTGGCGACAGCGTCAGCCTTGAAGACGCACAGGCAGCGGCGAAGATCTGCGCGCTCAACGCCCTCGCCGCAATTGCTTCGGTCGCAGGCGGCATCGACAAGATCAAGAGCATCGTGCGGGTCTGCGTGTTTGTCGCATCCCCGCCGGATTTCACCGATCAACCGAAAGTCGCCAACGGCGCGAGCACCTTGTGCGGTGAACTGTTCGGTGAAGCCGGCAAACACGTCCGCAGTGCTGTGGGTGTCGCGTCACTGCCGCTCAATGCATCGGTCGAACTCGAGATGGTCGCAGAGCTAGGTTGATGACCGGCTATCGCCAAACTACTTGATCACCCATTGACTCTTGTCTTATACTTCCCCTGAAACGCCGGGCCGAAATCCTTAACCACAGGAGAATGTTGATGCGAAAGGCTTCAATGCTGAGACGGAAACTGTACCTATTGAGCATGACCTGCGCGATTGGCCTGTCGCTTGCCGCGTGCCAGGTCAGCGTCGTCGAGAATGATGACGGGACAATTGACATCATCGTGGAATCGTGCTTGCTCGGAACGTTCGAAGGCGACGCCAACTATTCAATTTCAACCCGAAGCGGCGACAGCGAACCGTTTAACGTCGAGTCGACGTCGCGCCACGCGATCACATTCGGCGACGATTTCAAACCGATGTCCTTCCCGCTGATGTTGGGCCAGCTTTCGACAGCTCAGCCGGACGACCTGACCGACATGCCGGAAATCGATTTCTTCGAGAATTCAGGCACGCAGAACTTCAGTTGGGTCACGCGCGAGACGATTGGCGAAGGTTTCCGCGATGTCCGCACCGATGCCACGTTTGAAATCAACAGTGCGCTTTTCGAGAAAACGCGCTTCCGCGTTGAGTATGATTTTCAGGGGCAGCAGTTCTTCTTCAACGAAATCGAAGACGACCCCCAAAACGACGACGATGCCGACTCAAGCGTCACATTCTTCGGCAATTACGTTTTGGAAGGCGAGTTGTCGGACCCGAACACGCTCAACTACAGTTCATCGACCGAGCAGACGGTGAACGGCGTCGAGATCGATTTTGAGGAAACAATCACCGGCGAAGGCTCGGGGACGTTTATATTAAGCACGAGCGTGCAATTTTGATCCAAGCGGCGAATACAGAGCCAAACTAGAACTTATTCTTGGGCTGCTTGGTCTTGATGTACTCAGAACGCTTTTCGGCGTAATCATCGCCGATGACCTCTTCGGTCTCAAACCGATCGGGGGCATCGGCGATCTTCTTTAGAAATGGAATGCACCACCCGCACCCGGTCCCCGCGCCAAGGCACTCCGTCATCTGGCTCGGCCGAGTCGGTTTGGTCCGCCGCGAAAAATTTAGCAACTTTCTCAGCGGAACGTGGTAACAATAGCAGATCTTGTCGTCGAGATTCATTGACCCAATTGTTCCACGGGTTGACCCCAATATCAACTCGCGGGCTGCCTGCAAGGGACGCAATTGCCGGGTCGCATGAATGGTCGGGCCGATGCGCAAGCCATTTGAACCTAACTCGTATCGTACTTGGCACCCCAAGTCCCTTCAGGAGATCGGGATCATGGTCACGCAAATTGCCCTGCTATGCACTGTTGTATCTTCATTGGTCGCCCAGGCATCGCCCCCGCAACACGCAAACGAGCCGCACCTATCCGACGATGCGGTCGCGGCAATGGTTCGCTCCGTGCGCGAGGGCGAAAACTGGATCCACGAGGTGGATGGCCTGCTGATTCGCTTCGAGGGCGGCTGGACACATACGCCCAAGTCCATCGAAATGAATCGCAAGCGGTTGGCCGGTTTGGCAATCGATGGAAAGCTCGATCCGAACCGATTCCCGACACTCAAGCCCAAGACCACCGAAACGCTTGAACTGGCTTTTGATAAGAATCGCATTCGCAGGTACCACGAAAACCACGGTTACCGCCGAGAGGAGTCGTACTGGGATGGATCAAGAGCGTTGTCAAAGATAGAGGACCTCGCCAACCAGGGCGAGTCGTATGTCATTGACACAAAACCACATCGATTGGTCGGCAATTATTATTTTGCCGACATCAGTTGGCTACGCGCTGGACCACACACGTTCTGGTGGCGAGACCCCAAACTCGACCAACCGATTCGATTTTGGGGACATGCTGACCAGTTCACCTACAAGGGACGTGAATCCTATCGAGGCATTGATTGCCATGTTCTGGAAAACGACAACGGGCCATTCAAGATTCGATGGTATGTTTCTATTGATATGGGCCAACTGATCAGGCACATGACCATTGATGGTGAATCTCGGAGAGAATACTGGCAATACAATTACAACGAAATCGCGCCGGGAAAATGGTTGCCCATGACGCAGGGGTATAGCGTCAACGATCTCGACGACGAGGGGAACATTTACGAATCAGCCCAACGTGAACTCAAAGTCGTCGAAGTCCAGATCAACCCGGACCTGAAGGATGAAATGTTCGACATTAAAATCTCAGAAGGCGCTAAGGTAACCGACTACACGCACGATCCTTGGCTCTTTTATCGATACAAGAAAGGCATGAGCGAAGAAGAATGGAAAGCGATTCTTAAAGAAGCAGATGAGCGACGAGAGTTTGAAAGCGCAATCAATGCGGCTAGGCAGAAACTCATCGGAAAAACTGCTCCACCGTTTCCCAAAGGCGTTTGGATCAACAGTCAGCCGATGACCTGGAAGGACTTGGCTGGCAAGGTCGTGGTGCTCGATTTCTGGTCCACGACATGCGGCCCCTGCCGCGCACATTTGCCTCAGATGAATGAGTTCAACAAGTTGCGAGATAAGACCAATGTCGTCGTCATCGGCATTCATTCAGCCGAGCGTGACGCGTCCGTCGTCGAAAAATTCGTCAAAGAGCACAAGTTCGAATATCCGATTTTCGTCGAAACACGAGGCAATGCACCAGACGCAAGCTTCGGAAAACTCTTCGACGATTTCGCTGTGGCGGGCATTCCCCATACCGCCATCGTGGACAAAGACGGGTACATCGCACAATCAGGCGGCTCGTTTCTCGAACCCGCATGGAGCACAGCCCGCGGAATGGCGAATTCGACAAATTAGTCGGCATTCACCAGACCGATAGACCCGACAGGACGAAAGGTGAACCAGCGAACAAGTCGCGAACCACGCCACCCAATCGAAGCGAATTCGGCATCTGGAAACCCGCAATCGTCTGTGGTAAGGTGCCCACCAATCCAGCCGACAGACTCACCCGGTGCCGAGCGACTTCGCGTTTGGCGACGTCTGGGCGGGGCTGCGGCGTGCTGGAGGAGTGGCCGAGCGGCTGAAGGCGCTGGTTTTGAAAACCAGTGTACGGGTGACCGTACCGGGGGTTCGAATCCCTCCTCCTCCGTTTGTAGCAAGGTTGTCGAACCAATCCCTTCGTTTGACGGTGACGCGTCCCTCCGATTTCTTGAAGAAACTTTCTCCCAGGATGGGAGCGGTGGGCGGCTAAGCCGACGCAAGGACGGCGGCAGAGTGTCGATTGACCGCGCGGCGCATCATGAATCCAATCAGGCGCAAGAATGGACGGGCGGCGCGCCGTTTCGGATGCAATTCGAAAGAACGGACGACCGTATGGTGACCAGCCGTCATGAGATTGCCCACAGTCGACCAACGTTCGATGAAATGCGTAGCCATCCTGTTCAGCGGTGAAGGAAATTCGTCCATTCGAACCTCCAGTACGCGATCGGATTCCCATCGGATGATGGTTTCCGCGTGTGTGTCGCCATTGGTCGAAATGACACGAAACCTGGTCCCCTCCAGATCAGGTGTGCGATGTTCAATTTTCGCCGTGCGGATGCCGGGAAGCGGGCCCCAACCGGTGAACGCAACCCAGTTTTCGGGGACGAGAATATTGTCAACGATTTCCGTAAGCGAAACCGTAGTCTCGCGACGACACTCAAATGTGATTGGCGCGAGACTTGACATTGCCCCCTCCTGACGACGGCCAAGACCAAACGCCAAGCTCGAAGCCGGCAGTCAATTGATGTCGACACTGGCGGGCGCTTCTGTGTGTGATGGGTCGCGGCATCACATCGCCTCCGAATCAGTTCACGCCCAACTGCGATTCCCATGTCCTGGCTGCTTCTGGTTTCTCCCAGTGTTCATACATTGCGGAGATGTGCGCCGCACAGTCTCTCAAGATGTACTGACGTCGTTGGATTTTGATGCGCTCCTGAATTGACCGGATCGACTCATAGGCAGCCAGCATGATTGGCTCGGCTTCGTCGAATCTTCCGTTTGCAGCCAGAGCCGCCCCGCGAAGCAGTTTCAGACGCTCAATGGTTGCTCCCGTCGCGCCGCTGGTCACGCTGGCGGCCTCGTCGAGCGTTTCGAGGGCAGCTTCGTTTTCGCCCAGCCCGAGCTCGATACTGCCCAACTCAATCAGCGCCTCTCCTGTGGCCGGCCGGTTTTCGACTTTGCGAGCAAATGCCAGAAACTCTCGACACAACGGCTCAGCCTCCAGATACCGGCCCAGATCGTGCAATGTGAACATGAGATCGCGAGCCACAATGATTGTGCGAATGGACTCATCACCGAAGAGCCGGCGCGACCGAGCCAGTTCTGTCGTGAGCAATTCGACTCCTTCTTCGAGCCGCCCTTGCGCGATCACGACACCGGCGATGGTCGTCGCTGTCTTGATGGCATCGCGATCATCGGGCCCCTTCTTGGCAACGCACAGCGCCTGCACCTCGCGCAGGATCGCCTCGGCTTCGGCAAATCGGCCAAGCTGATTCAGACACATACCCGTCTCGGACATGACCGAGAGCGTGTCCTCATGGTCGACTCCCGCTTCCCGCTGTGCGGCTGGCAGGCACTCCTCATACAGCGCGAGCGCCTGGGAGTATTCGCGGTTGCGATAGTGAATCTGTGCGATGCCCCGCTGAACTTTTTGCGTCGCCCATGCCTTGGGGCCGTGGATCTTCAACTGATACTCCAGAACCCTGCCCATTAGCTCGACGGCTTCTTCATACTTACCGAGACTGCTCAGCTTGGAAGCCAGTCGATGACGCCGCCTGATCGTGGCGGCATGATCGCTGCCGAGCACTCTCTCGCTGGATTCGTATGCCTCGCGAATCAACGACAGGGATTCGTTGACTCGTCCAATGTTGGAGAGAACCTGGCCAACTTCCGAGAGAGCGGTCAGAGTCCGGGGATGATCCGGTCCATCCAAACGCCGGCGCGCGGCGATGATCTCCTCGCCAAGCCGCACGACTTCTTCCTCGTTTCCGCGTCCCAACTCGATCCAAATGAGCACCTGCTTCAAGCTCAAAGATGCCGAGTCTTCCTCGCCGTAACGGGCAGCGTGCAGCGCAAGCATGTCCGCCAGCAACTCACCAGCCTCCTCCCGTTCACCGACCTCGTTCAGGCGCGAAGCCAGGTACGCGCCTGCCCGAAGCGTCTTTGCCTCGTCCTCGCCGAAGTGCTCCCGGCAATGAGCGAGGTACGCCCTGAGAATCGGCACCGCGTCGGCGTCGCGACCGAGGTCTGCGCATGCCTCGGCGCGTTCAATCAGGATGTCGCCGACGGTTTGCGGATCGGGTTCGACCACGTCAGCCAGCGCTGCTTCGGCCTTTCCAAGAACGGTGAGCGCCCGTTCGCCCCGAGTCAGCTCGTTGTAGGCTTTTCCGACAGTCGTCAACAGACTGGCCCGAATTGCCGGCTGACCTTCAAACTGCTGCTCAATGGATTGTTCGGCCCGCTCAAACAGCGCAAGATCGAGGGAGTCAACGGCCACGTCCGTCGCATTCGCCCAGCGCGTGACGTCGATGAACGTTTCAAGCGTTGATTCGATCTGTTCTTCCGGTAGCTTAGCGTCTTCGAGGCCTTTGCGCACGCGGCCGCGAAGATCCTGCATGAGCCGCTGCCCGATTTCCTCAATGTCCACCTCGCTGATCAACTCGCCGTACCACGCCTGCACAGCCTGAAGATCGTCGCGCTGGGTCTCAACGATTTCCCGCTGGCGGTCGGCTTGGTCACGGGCGGCGATTGCGTTGTCTCGTTGGGCGCGGGCCTCGAGAAGGTAGTACCCCGTGCTCGCCAAACCGGCTATCAGAGTAATGAAGGTAGCCGCCATTCCAGCCGCCAACCCCTTGTTTCGGCGGGCAAACTTTCGAATGTTGTAAATAGCGCTCGCAGGTCTGGCCGTGATTGGTTCGTCGCGCAGGAATCGACGAATATCGGCAGCCAACTCAGCCGCCGATGCGTAACGCCTTTCCGGTTCCTTCTCCAAGGCCTTGCTGACAATCGTCTCAACGTCGCCACGCAACGAACGATCGATCGTCGATAGCGTTTCCGGTTCTTCATCGCGAATGATGCGGGCGGCTTCAGCCACCGTCTTACCCGACAAATCAAGCGGCAAACGATCCACAAGCAATTGAAAGAGTACGACACCAAGCGCATAGACATCGCAACGTGTATCCACGCCCTGCGGATCGCCCGCAACCTGCTCAGGACTCATGTACGCAAGCGTTCCCACAATCTGCCCAGGATCGGTTTGCAGAGTAGCCGCATGAACGTCGGAATCCGTCAGCCGCGCAACGCCGAAGTCGAGAATCTTTGGTTGCCCGTTTTCGGCGATCGAAATGTTGCTGCTTGACCCGGAGCTACGGGTTCCGCTCCTTGTGCTTTGCTCTGTAACCAGGATGTTTGCTGGCTTGAGGTCGCGATGGATAACACCTTTCTGGTGTGCGTGTTGAACCGCGTCGCAAACTCTGGCGGTCAGCTCCAAGCGCGCACGGATATCGAGGGCGTTTTCCTTTGCAAAACTGGTGATGCGCTCGCCTTCAATTAACTCCATTGCGAGAAACGGCTGACGACGCCCATTGAGATCCGCGGCTCCAGATTCATAGATGTGCGCGATCCCCGGATGCTGTAACTGTCCCAGGGCAAACGCTTCGCGTTCGAATCGTTTAATGAGACTCGGCGACATGGCGGCAGAGTGAATCAACTTCAATGCGACGCGGCGCTTCGGCGAATCCTGCTGGGCCTCGTAAACAACGCCCATACCGCCATGGCCAATCTCTCGAATAACTTTGTAGCGGTCGATGCGATCTGGGATACTGCTGGCCGATGTGTCCGCAGTAATTTGCTCGGAAATGATCTTGGCCCCGGCCCCGTGCTTGGATTCAGCAAGGATCGCATGGTCGTCCTCTTCGCTGGCCAGCATCCCTTCAACGTGGCGGCGCAACTTCGCATCCCCATCGCAATATTCGTCGAGGGCAGCCGCCCGCTCCCCCGGTGGCAGGTCGCACACCCGATCGAATACTTCCATCGCTCTGCGAATATCGTTCGTATCGTTCATCGATCTTCTATGCACTGGAGAGTTCGGAATTGAGCCACGCCCGCGCTTGACGCCATTGGCGTTTGACCGTTCGCGATGACACACCTTGCAACTCGGCGATCTCTTCGGTGGTGAGCCCGCCGAAGAACCAAAGGTCAACGATGCGGGACATGCCCGGATCGGCTTCTTCCAATCGTGTGAGCGCTTCGTTCAGTTCGATCACATCAATCGAACGCTCGCCGGAGGGTGTGGTGACTTGGTCGAGGTCGACGCGGGCGCCACCCGCATTGCGCTTTGCCGCCAACTTAGCCCGTGCGTGATCTTTGAGAATCTGCCGCATCGCGGTAGCGGCGACGGCCATAAAGTGCGACCGATTCTTGAATCCTGCCCCGGGCGCACGAACCAAACGAATAAACGCCTCGTGAACCAACGCGGTCGGCTGCAAGGTGTGATCGCTGCGCTGCCCGCGAAACTGCCCACCAGCAACCGCGCGCAAGTCCGCGTAGACGATCGGCAAGAGTTCGTCCACAACTGCGGAGTCACCCGCGGCCACCCGTTCAAGAAGTACTGTCACATCCTGGGAGGAACCGGCCCGGTCCCTGTCTTCGGGCATGTCTGGCATCGATTTCATTATAGCAGAACCCGCGAACTGAATCCGTATGGCCTATTTCTGGTTCCGTCGAGATTTTTTTGTCCCGCTCCTGGCCCAATTCCCGTGTTCGGGGTGAAGGGCGGCTTTGTCCGCTGCCGCGAGGGGAAATGCCCCGGCAAACAAGCACGAAAAACGAAGGAGATCGGCCATGAAATCAAGAATGCGGGTTCTACGTCGCTTACGCAATATGGGACTTATGGGCAAGAGGATCTCGCGAAATCCAGTTGCCGGCAGCTCCGCGACGGCGGGCCTGATGGCGGCTTTGATTGTCGTGGCATTCGGGCAGGCGGCGCGGGCGGGCGGGGCGCTCGTCAGTTCTGTTCAGGACGGTAACTGGAACGACCCCACTACGTGGGATGCGGGAGTCCCTGACGCATCCCTCAGCCACCAAGTACGGATTGCCCACGACATCTTGGCGCCGGACGATGGCCAGAATGCAAACCAATTGCAAGTTGGATGGACGCGCGGCGAGGGAACGTTATTCGTTCCATCGGGCGAGTTGGTCGTCAACAACGGATTCTACATCGGAAGCCAAGGTAACCAAGGCGAGTTCAACGTTTCCGGTGGGATAGTGCAAGTGGTTGAGTTGCACGTCGGAACACATGGCTCAGGCCTAATGACCGTTTCGGGTGGAAGCCTCGTCGCGAACCACTGGATCAGAATCGGAAGTTCCAACTTTGACGGTCGCCTGACGATCGCGGGTAGCGGCACGACGCTGGAACTGGACAGGATCTTTGCCGCCCCTGTCGATTTTACCGTCAGTTCCCGAGGGACGCTGGTGATCGCGCCCACAGCCGACGGCGCGTCCGGGCTGTCGACGATTGACTGCAACCAAGAGACGGTCAATCTGAATTCCTCAAGTACGCTGGAACTCGATACATCGTCCTACCTGCCATCGCTGGGCGACAGTTGGACGATCTTCACTGACGCGGCTTTGATCACCGGATCGTTCGGGTCGCTCGTCGCTCCAACAGGTTATGCCCTTCAGCAGGACATCACGACGACTGGTGTTCTGACCATCGAGGTCACGCAGACGCCCTGCGACGCACTTGGCGGTGATAGCGACCACGACGGCGTCTGCAACATGAACGACGTCTGTCCGGGCTTCGATGACACGCTCGACGATGACGGCGATGGCATCCCCAACGATTGCGAAGCCGACTGCAACATCAACGGCGTCATCGATGACATCGACATCGCCGAAGGCACGTCAGAGGATTGCAACAACAACAGTGTGCCGGACGAGTGCGATCTTGGATTGGACAGCGTGGTCAATCGGACCACGCCGATGGCGCTGAACACCAACGCGGATACCGATACCGGTAACGATTATGAACCCAAACTGGCTACGGACGGTGCGGGCAACTGGATGGCCGTGTGGAGTTCGGCTGACGACCTCGGCGGGACAATTGGAACTGACAGTGACATTCTCTACACAAGGAGCATCGACAACGGTACCACATGGTCCGCTCCCGCACCGCTCAACTCCAGAGCCGATGTCGACATTACGGACGATTTCGATGTGCAAGTAACGACGGATGGCGCGGGCAATTGGATCGCTGTCTGGGAAGCTTCAGACCCCATGGACGGAACAATCGGATTCGACTTCGATATTCTCTATTCACGAAGTACGGACGCCGGCCTTACCTGGACTGCACAGGCTCCATTAAACAGTTCCGCTTTTGCAGATAGCGGTCATGACTACAACCCCCAACTGACAACGGACGGCGCCGGACTTTGGATTGCCCTTTGGGGATCGAGCGAGAACCTCGGCGGGACGATCGGTTTCGACGACGACATCCTCTACGCACGAAGCACGGACGACGGCGCAACCTGGTCAACGCCATCGCCGCTGAACATCAATGCGGATACCGACCTTGAGGACGACGGCAATGTCCAGTTGGCGACGGACGGCGCGGGCAACTGGATTGCTGTATGGGATTCAGAAGATGACCTCGGCGGATCAACCGGAGTCGACCGCGACATTCTCGTTTCAAAAAGCACAGATGGCGGCATCACATGGACTGCGCCTTCACCGCTGAATTCCAATGCGGCTGCCGACACAGGGAGTGACCGTGATCCGCACTTGACGACGGACAGCGCGGGAAACTGGATCGCGGTCTGGACTTCTGAAAATGACCTGGACGGAACGATCGGTACAGACGCCGATATCCACTACTCACGAAGCACCGATGCGGGCGCGACTTGGACGGACCCTGCCCCATTGAATGCAAACGCGCATGCCGACTCCGGAGGTGATTACAGGGTTCAATTGACCACAGATGGCGCAGGCAACTGGGTTGCAGTCTGGGAGTCGGGAGACGATCTCGGTGGAACGATTGGAACCGACTTCGACGTCATCTACTCGCGAAGCACGAATGACGGTGTGACCTGGACGTTCCCCGCCCCCTTAAGCACCCATGCCGTTTTCGATTCGGCTGAGGAAGGCGCTCCTCGAATGGCCACGGACGGTGCGGGCAATTGGTTGGCCGCGTGGTATTCCGGCGAAAACCTCGGTGGAAATATTGGAACGGACTATGACATTGTGATGACGCGTCTCACCTTTTCGACAACAAGCCTGGACGAAAACCAAAACGGCCTCCCCGACGAATGCGACACCAACTGCGTGTTCGGCGGCGACTATGACGAAGATGGCGACGTCGATTTGTCCGACTACAGGCGCTTCGAAGACTGCTTCGCCGGACCGGCAGCCGGCTACGGTCAAAACTGCAGCTGCTTCGATTGGGACGCCGACGGCGATGTCGATCTGAATGACTTTGCCGAGTTTCAAAATGCGTTCACCGGTGCATTTCCGGACTAACGGTTGAACCAAAAAACCTGTCGTATCTCCTTGCGAGCCGTCGCGCCACCGCGCGGCGGCTCGTCTCTTGCGCCCCCAGCCTGCCCTCCACGGAAACCTTTTCTGCGGCCGAAATCGGCGTTTTTTGGATTTCAAAGATTTTGTTGTCCCCTGTTTGGATCGCCTCTCGTGTTTGGGGTGTGGACAGAAATGGGCCCACCGTTGATGGGCCGGACCGGACGTTTGAATACCAAGGAGAATCGAACGATGACCCCCAGACTCATACTCAAGACTGTGGCCGCGAGCCTGATGTTATCCGCCAGCCTGACTCCGGCGAATGCCGCCGATCTGGTCGTCGGCTCGGAGCAGAGCATTCCGTTTACAGGCGCATACGAAGAATTCACGATCCCTGAGACCAACCCACCGACGTATCTACAATTGACGGTTTTTGGCGGAGACGGTGGTGATGCGTACGCCGGCCAGAATCTGGAATGTTTCGCGCGGGGTGGTCAAGGTGGCACCGCCGAAGCGATCTTTCGGGTGGGTTACGGTTTCAATGAACTCGAGCCCGGCGGAACCATTCGGTTCATCGTCGGTGGCGAGGGCACTATCGACGAAAACGACAACGGCGGGAGCCATGGAGGTGGCGGAGGTTCACCTGTTGCCACGTCCGGAGGTGGCGGTGGGTCCGGTGTCATCTATCGAGCGCCTGGCAATTCGTCCAACGCATGTGGCGCTGATTGGATTGTGTTGGTCGCTGCCGGTGGCGGTGGCGGCGCAACACAGGGCTCCGGCTTTGGATGCGTCAATGGGCACGATGGCGGCAATGCCCAGACCGGAGAATGCGGCCGCGATGGAGCAGGTAGCACAGGCGGTGACGGCGGTTGCGACGGGCAGGAAGGAGAAAACGGTGGCAGCAATGGAGGCAAGGGCGGAGGTGGAGCAGGCGCCTTTGGCGAATCCGGTTCAAGTGGAGCGGCGGGGAAAGGGTG
>DDIR01000062.1:92796-136582 GCA_002338715.1 Phycisphaerales bacterium UBA1845
GGCTGGGGATTTGGCGGCGGTGGTTACGCCAGCGGTAGTCATAGCGGTGGTGGAGGTGGATACTCTGGCGGAGGCGGTGGTGGCGGAAATCTCGTTAACGAGGGCGGTGGTGGCGGTAGTTACGTTTCGCCGTGGGGAATCAGCCGTCGCATCACAAGCGATAACGGTGGTCGTTCTGATGGTGAAGCACTGTATCTCTGCATAAGCGGCGACGAATTCTGCACGAGCAGCGAGGATTGCAACGAGAACGGAGTGCCGGACGACTGCGACCTCGACGGTCCCGGGCGCTTTGACGACTTTGGCTCTCCCGACGGTGAGTTCATATTCTACGGTTCGGCTGATATTGACAGCGAAAGCGTGCTGCTAACGCCGGCGACCCCGAGTCAGAGTGGTTCGGTCATATTTGCCCCGGCGACCCGCACCCCCATCGACAGCTTCTCCGTTAAATTCGATTACAAGATGGGCGGCGGCACCGGCGCGGACGGCATGAGCTTTATCATCTTCAACGTTGAATCCCCTGGCGATCTTGATCCCGGCGAACACGGCGGCAGTCAGCCGCTGGCTGTTTCGTTGGACACCTATCAAGGTAATGCTGCCGGCGGAAACCACGCTGAGATCCTCAGCTACGGTACGTCAATTTCGCGCGTCCCGGTCGCCCAGACACTGGACAACAACCGTTGGCAGCATGCGTACATACTGTTTGAAAACGGTGAACTGACGCTTGTTTTGCAAGATGAATGGCTCAACGAAACCACGATCTTCGATGCGGTTACTGTCCCGGGATTCTCACCGATTCGAGCGGGTTACGGATTCGGCGCCCGCACCGGTGGAGCCACCAACGCACATCGCGTGGATAACGTTCGCTTCAAAGTCGTGGGACTCGATAACGACTGTGACGCGAATGGAACGCCGGATGACTGCCAAACGGACTCGAATGGCGACGGCGTACCGAACGCGTGCGAAGATGACGACGGTGACGGCGTGCTGAACTTCGAAGATCAGTGCCCTGAATTCGATGATCACGTGGACGCGGACGGTGATGGCGTTGCGGATGAATGCGACCCGTGTCCTGTCGATAGCCCTGATGATTCTGACGGCGATGGCGTGTGCGATTCCGATGACATCTGCGCCGGGGTCGACGACAACGGTCCGGATGATGATGGCGACTCGATCCCCAATGAGTGCGACCCGTGTCCCAACGATAACCCTGATGATTCTGACGGCGATGGTGTGTGCGATTCCAATGACATCTGCGCCGGGGTCGACGACAACGGTCCGGATGATGATGGCGACTCGATCCCCAACGAGTGCGACACATGTCCCGACGCGCCGAACGTCTGGAATCAAACTCAAGACACGTATCACGCCACGATCGCGCAGGCCATTGCATCCGCGAATAACAACGATGTGATTGAACTTGGTGCCTGCACGTTCCACGAAACCAACATTGACGACACAAACAAGGCATTCACGATTCGCGGACAGGGTCCGGACTTGACAATACTGGACGGAGGTCAGTCGAACCGAATTCTGAATCTGGTTGATCCGGATGTGACCGTCGAAGACCTGACGTTGCGCAACGGCTTGGCCAACAACGGTGGCGCAGCCCATGTTGTGTTCGGAAACGCGACCTTCCGCAATTGTCGTTTTGAAAACAACGGTGACGACACCACGCCAACCGGCGCCGTGCACGTCAAGACGAGTCACGTGGAGTTCGATCGCTGCGTATTCAGCGCCAATGACTCCGACGACACGAGTAGCAGCGCATCGTCGATCCGGGTTGAGTCCGGTGAAGTGTACGTCCGCAACTGCCTGTTCAATGGCGATCGCTCGCCAAGGCACGTTGTGAATGTCAACGTCGTCGCAGGAATCGAACCAACCGCATTTGCATCGCTTCTGAATTGCACGTTCGCCGACTTCAATGGCCAGGATTTCATCCGTGCCCGAAACGGCGGTACAACGCTGTTCGCGACGAATTCAATATTCGACGGAAGCGCCGGCGCAATCAATGCAGGAAGCGGCGTTGCCCAAATCATCACCCACTGCTTGTATCCCGGCGCGACCGGATTCAATCTCGACGGCTTGCCGACTTTCGTGAACGCATCCAGCGGCGACTTCCGGTTGGCCGCAGGTTCGTTGGGCATTGATGCAGCCAACCGCGATGCATACTTCGCACTTGGCGGCGAAGACATCGATCTGAATGGCGACCCGCGCTTGCATGACGACACCGGGGTCATCGATACGGGAGCCGGTGCGCTGACCTTTTTGGACATGGGCGCGTTTGAATTCCAAGGCACGACCGTCGACTGCAACGGCAACGGTGCGGACGACGCCAATGATATTAGCCTTGGCACGAGCGCAGATTGCAACGGCAACACCGTGCCCGACGAGTGCGAGTTGGCCGACAACGACTGCAACGCGAACGGTGTGCCCGACGAATGCGAGCTGGACGGCAACGACTGCAACGGCAACGAAATCCCAGACGACTGCGAACCGGAACTTGACGCCGACCGAGATGGCGACGGCATTCCGGACGCGTGTGACATGTGTCCCGACTCGCCGAACGTCTACAACCCATCGCAGGACACCTACTACGACACGATCGCGGATGCGATTGACGCCTCAACTTCGGGCGAGATTATCGAACTTGGAGCATGCGTGTTTGTCGAGCACGATTTGATACTGGACAACAAGAACATCGCGCTGCATGGCCAAGGCGCCGACCAAACCATTCTGGACGGTGATGGCGTTGCTGCAAAATTCATGCAAATTCGAAACGGTAGCGACTGCACCGTTGAGGACATCACGTTTCAAAATGGCATTTCAAGCGGAACCATTGGCGGCGCACTGAGGATCGGCGGCCAGGCGACCGCTCTGATTAAGCGATGCCATTTCCAGAACAACCGCAGCGGCACGAGCCAAGTTGGCGCCGTATTTGCAGGTGGCGGTTCGGTGTCGACATTTGAGCATTGCGTCTTTGAAAACAATCACTCAGACAACTTGGCTTCCGCCGTCTCTCTGGTGGGCACGAATACGACGGCCCGATTCGTAAACTCGCTTTTCCATGGCAACGATGGCAGCGCTTACTTCACAGCCCTAAACGATGGCGGCACGATGGAGTTCGTCAACTGCACATTCGTTGAGAATCAAAACCAACAGACGTTTGGAGCGAGTCACGGTGGACAACTCACGATTCACAACTCCATACACGACGACACGACCATCTTCAGTACGTTCATCGACTTTGTCCGCTGCCTGTTCCCGGGTGCAACCGGTGACAACATCGACGGCTTGCCGACGTTCGTCGACGCAGCCAACGGTGACTTCCGACTGGCGGCGGGTTCAATGGGCATCGATGCAGCCGACTACGACACATACGTCGCAGCCGGTGGCGATGCAACCGACCTGAACGGTGATCCACGGGCGCACGATGACACCGGCACGGCTGACACCGGATCGGGTGCGCCCGCTTACCTCGACCTCGGCGCGTTTGAATTCCAAGGCACGACGCAGTGCGGTGGTGGTGGCGACTTCAATAACAGCGGCAGCGTGGACCTGGACGATTACCGAAGCTTCACGCCCTGCATGGAGGGCCCGGAAGTGTTGCTCGAATCAAACTGCGGGTGCTTCGATCTGGACAGCGATGGCGACGTCGACGTGCGCGACTTCGCCGAATTCCAAAAAAGCTTCACCGGTTCCAGATAGGTCCATCAAGCAAGTCCGCCAACAAGCAAGTCCGCCAACAAGCAAGTCCGGTCGAGTGCCCCACGGTGGGGTCATTCTCCTTGCGAGCCGTCGCGCAACCGCGCGGCGGCTCGTCTTTTGCGCGCCCATCCAAGCGCCTCTCAAAAGCCCGTTTCTCGGTCCGCAAACAGCATTTTCAGCAATTCAAGAAACTCCTTGTCCCCCATTTGGATCGTCTCCCGTGTCTGGGGTGAGGACAGAAATCCACCCCAATGAAGGGCCGGATTGGGAGTTTGACAACCAAGGAGAATCGAACAATGAACCCCAGACTCATGCTCAAGACCGTAACTGCCGGCTTGTTGCTCACCGCCGGTTTGACGCCTGCCAATGCCGCCGATCTGGTGGTCGGATCGCAACAGAGCATTCCCTTCTCTGGTACCTACGAAGACTTCACCATTCCCACAGTTAATCCGCCAACGTATCTCCGCCTGACCGTTTTTGGAGGCGACGGCGGCGGTGCAGAGACAAACGCCGACTGCTTCTCTGACGGGGGCGAAGGGGGCACTGCGGAGGGAACGTTTCGCGTGGGATACGGAGCCAACGAACTTGAACCCGGCGGCACAATTCGATTCATCGTCGGCGAGAAGGGACAAACGTCCCTCCACAACGGAAGTGGCGGTGGCGGGTCCGGTGTCATCTACAGAGCGCCGGGCGTAACTTCCAATACGTGTGGCGTCGATTGGATTGTGTTGGTCGCCGCTGGTGCCGGTGGCGGTGGGACTCAAAAGGTCACGATCGTCTGTGGGCCTGGGCACACGGGTGGCGACGCACAAACCGGAGAGTGCGGTGGTACCGGAGGGGGAAGTGAAGGTGGAGCCGGAGGTTGCAACGGGCAAGAAGGAGACGACGGCGGCGACTTGGACAAGAAAGGCAGCGGTGGCGCCGGCGCGTTCGGTGGGCACAGTGGGAGCGACGAGGCAAAGCAAGGCTGCCCAACGGGTGGACAAGGTGGATCAGAACACGGTGATCACGGAGGCTGGGGATTTGGCGGCGGTGGCAGCGCGTATTATTTTAACGACGCCGGCGGTGGAGGTGGCGGATATTCCGGTGGTGGTGGCGGACACAACGGGCGCCAAGGCGCTGGTGGAGGTAGCTTCATCTCCGAGTGGGCCATCAACCAGCGTCTTAGTCGCGACAATGGCGGGAGGGAAGACGGCGAGGGACTCTACCTGGCTACGAGCGACTACGAAACTTGCGTGAGCAGCAATGACTGCAATGCCAACGGTGTGCCCGATGATTGCGATCTTGAGAGCACCGGAAGATTGAATGACTTCGAGAATGGTGTTGGCCAATACACGCTGGGTGGTTCCGCGACCCTGGATTCCGGATATGTCAAACTAACGCCAGCCGCAACGAATCGCGTTGGTAAAGTTATTTTCAATCCGGTCCTTGAAGATGCCATCGATGGTTTCTCCGTTGAGTTCGATTACAAGATGGGCGGCGGAACCGGTGCGAACGGTATGAGCTTCGTGTTGATCGATGCCGATGTTCCTGGTGAAGTCAATCCGAAAGATCACGGCGACGGCCAACCGCTGGCTCTGTCTTTGGACACGTATGAGGGCAACGCCGAGGGTGGAAACCACGCCGAGATCCTCAGCTATGGCGTGTCCATTTCTCGCGTGCAGGTTGCGCACAAGCTGGACAACAATGAGTGGCAGCATGCCCTGATGATCTTCGAGGATGGGAAACTGACGCTCGTATTGGACGACGGGTTCCTCAACACGACGACGGTCTTTGACGACCTGCCGGTCCCTGGATTCTCGCCGATTCGGGCGAAGTACGGGTTCGGCGCTCGCACCGGTGCAGCGACCAACAACCACCTCGTGGACAACGTTCGCTTTAGGGTCCCTCAGCCAAACAATTGCAACGGGAATGGCATTCCCGACGAATGTGAATCGGATGTCGACGGCGACTTGATTCCTGACGACTGCGACTTCTGCCCGAACTTCCACAACGACGGCCCCGATGCAGACGGCGACACAATTCCAGACGGCTGCGATACCTGTCCAAACTCGCCAAACATTCGAAACCGAGCAAATGACACCTATTACACGTCGATCAAGGATGCCATCAACGAAGCCGAATCCGGCGACGTCATCGAGTTGGGTGAATGCGTGTTCTTTGAAAGCGGACTCGAGCTCAACGATAAGAACATCACCCTTCTCGGCGCCAGTGAAGACTCTACCATCATCGATGGCGGAAGTTCCGCTGGACGACTGCTCGACATCAAGAACGAAGACACGAGCACAATCAGAAACATCACGTTGCGAAATTCCGTCGCAACTGGAAGCAACGGCGGCGCCGCACTGGCAGTCCAGACCGAATCCGCACCGACATTCCGCCGCTGCCGATTTCTGAACAACGACAACGGCAGTTCGAACTACGGTGCCGTATTTCTAGCCGGTGGCTCTACCACCGCGTTCCACAAATGCGTTTTCACGGAGAACACTTCGGACGCGTTCGCATCGGCCGTGGGAATGAATGACTCGGGCACGTCAGCCACATTTGTCAATTCGCTGTTTCATGGAAATGGCGGCACCAGCCAGAACCTCGTCGAATGCGTTGGTGGGAGCATGGCGTTCGTCAACTGCACATTCGCGAACAGCTTGAATCAGGGCATGTTTGCTGAGGCGGCCGGCGGTAGCGTCGAAATCACGAATTGCGTGCATGACGCAACGTCGGTCCCCGAAAGCGGAATCGCGGCATCGTATTGCTTGTTCCCGGGAGCGACGGGCAACAACGTCAACGGCCTGCCCGAATTCGTCGACGCATCCAACGGCGACTTCAGATTGGCTGGTGGCTCACTGGGAATCGACGCAGCCAACTTGAATGCGTACGGCGGCGCAGGCGCTAGCTCGAACGATCTGAACCTCAATCCGCGTCTGTGGGACGACACCGGCATCACTGATACCGGCATCGGTATTGGCCCGCTGCGTTATCTCGACATGGGCGCATTTGAATTCCAGGGGACGACGACCTGCGGTAGCGGCGGCGACTTCGGCAACAGCGGCACCGTGGACCTGTACGACTATCGACGCTTCTCAGAATGTGCGAGCGGACCGGCTGGCGGTATCGGAACCGACTGCGCGTGCTTCGATCTGGACAGCGATGGCGACGTCGACGCCCGCGACTTCGCCGAATTCCAGAAGAGCTTCACCGGGAGCTGATTGATTGCACTGATACATCAAACGCTCGGTGTTCAGAGCCGCTTCCCATCGTGGGAGCGGCTTTTTTTTTGCGCTCCAACCGGCCCCCACGCCCCATCAAACGCCGATTTTATGGACCAACTTATTTTTGGATTACTTCCGTGAATCCCAGTCCCCCACTGTCGCATGAATCCTGAAGCCGTCAGTGCGCGGGGGTTCAACGACTGAACCCACGCCTTGTTATCGATGTCGCCAGCTACAGGAATTCAGGATCATGACTTCAACAGCCCCAAGTCGAGCCAGCCGAGTCGCGTGCTTTGTGTACGGCCTGTCTGTCTACGCCTTATTTCTCGCAACGTTTGTCTACACCATCGGATTCATTGCGAACATCATCGTCCCCAAGTCCATCGACTCGGGCGCGATCGGTTCGCAATGGACATCGATCGCGGTCAACGCGCTGCTGCTGGGACTATTCGCCATTCAGCACGCCATCATGGCCCGTCCGTGGTTCAAGGCGCGGTGGACCCGAATCATTCCCCCTGCCGTCGAACGCAGCACGTTTGTGTTGGCCACCTGCATCGTGCTGATCATCATGTTCTGGCAATGGCGACCGATGCCAACCAACGTCTGGCACATTACCAATGAACCGTTGGCGGCGGCTCTTCGAGCGATGTCGGCAGGTGGATGGGCGCTCGTCTTGTACGCCACGTTTTGCATCGACCACTTCGACTTGTTCGGACTTCGACAGGTCACGCTCAATCTACGCGGAATGGCTTACCTGCATCCGGGGTTTGCAACTCCGAAGCTTTACCAATTGGTTCGCAATCCGCTCATGCTCGGTTTTCTGATCGCGTTCTGGTCGACGCCCGTCATGTCAATCGGACATCTACAGTTCGCACTGATGGTGACCGGTTACATCTTCGTCGGCGTGAATCTTGAAGAGCGCGACCTGCTCAAGAGCCTTGGAACCAGCTACGCAAAGTACCGTGCCGAAACGCCGATGCTGATTCCTG
This sequence comes from Phycisphaerales bacterium UBA1845, assembly GCA_002338715.1. Classification (GTDB taxonomy): domain Bacteria; phylum Planctomycetota; class Phycisphaerae; order UBA1845; family UBA1845; genus UBA1845. The sequence goes on from DDIR01000062.1 coordinate 100,700, forward strand.
GCTTGAAACTTCGCCGAAACGCAACCAACGCGCATGTGGCGGGCCAGCCTCAAACCACTTGAGACTAACCCGTGTGCGCTGTTCGTTTGCAAACACCTGCTTATGTGTTCTTCAGGCGTGCAGTGACTTCGGGATGGTCGCGCCATGCGGGCATGGTGGCCATGAACTCGATGGTCTGGCGTTCGGCTTTCTCGCGGGTGATGCTCGCATCCTGATGCATTGCCCATTGAACCATCCGCGGGAAGCGCTCGTCAAACGGTTGAAGTGCGCCGTTTTCATCCGTGCAGTGTTCGCAAAGCGTCCCGGACTCAATCGGCATGGTGCAGCTTTCACATCGTGTGGTATCGGTCATGGCTGTTCTCCTTCATTGGGTTTTGAATCAAGCAATTTGTTTAGCGATAGAAGTAAATCGGCGCGGTCTTCGGAGGTGAGTTGCGCAAATGCCTCGGACAACATCGTCGTGCTCAAGACGCGGGTCGCGTGACGCCAGGCATCGACGCCCTCCTGACTCATCCACACAAGGTGCCGACGACGATCGCGTTCATCCGGATACCGCACGAGCAAGCCGCGCGCTTCCAGCCGTGCGACGATCTCGCTCGTAGCCGCCTGACTGCGCCCGAAATGTCGAGCCGCCTCCGTGACCGTAAGCGGACCCGTGCCGGCTAGGTGCTCCAGCACGCCAAACGCTTCCATCGAAAGCGCACGATCCATCGCCCCCTGCCGCGTGTGAAACCGCAGGAAGACATTGTGAAAGAGATCGACAAATCGTTCGGCTGCCTCATTTGAATCCATGGGGGCATTCTTCCGCGCGGAAATGCATCGTCAAGCCCGATGCAATTGGCTTTTGACCTTAAAATATCCTACAGAATCGATGAAGGGCAGGTTGCCAGCATCTCGACAACAGGCGCGTTTACCGGCAGAATCTCCGTTGATTCACCGATTCGATTGATCCTCCATGCCGGTTTTCGACGATGCAATACAGAGTCAGATGCGTTCGTAATCATTCTTGAATTCGCCAACCACAGATGGATATTTGCGATGAAAGTTCTTGTCACCGGTGGGGCTGGTTATGTGGGAAGTCACTGTGTTCGCCGGTTGGTGCAAGGCGGCCACGAGGTGACGGTCTACGACAATCTCTGCGCGGGTCATCGTGCGGCTATCCCCAACGGCGTCGCGTTCGTGCACGCAGACTTAGCCGACACCGCCACACTATCGTCGACACTCAAGCAGGGCTTCGACGCCGTGATGCACTTCGCCGCGTTTCTCGACGTCGGCGAATCGGTCCGCGCCCCGCTCAAGTATTATCAAAACAACGTCTCCAACACGATCGGATTGCTCGACATCATGCGCGACTGCGACGTCAAGCGCTTTGTGTTCAGTTCGACGTGCGCGACCTACGGCGAGCCCAAGGAATTCCCCATCACCGAGAGCATGCCCCAGTCGCCGATCAATCCATACGGACACACCAAGCTTGCGATGGAGTGGGCGCTATCCGATTGCGCGAAAGCGTGGGGATTGGGCGCGTGTGCGCTTCGATACTTCAACGCAGCCGGGGCAGCGGCCGACGGTTCCATCGGCGAAGACCACGATCCCGAAATTCATTTGATCCCGGTCGTGCTTCAGGTGGCATTGGAACAGCGCCCGCAGGTCAGCATCTTTGGCAAGGACTACCCAACGCCCGACGGCACGTGTGTGCGCGACTACATCCACGTTGAGGACCTGGCTGAAGCCCATTTGCTGGCATTGCAGAACATTCATCCCGGTGTGTTCGACGCCTACAACGTGGGCACGGGCATCGGTACGAGTGTGCGGCAACTCATCGAAGCCGCCCGCGAAGTGACCGAACGCGAGATACCAGCCGCCGACGCACCGCGACGACCGGGCGACCCGCCAACCTTGTTGGCCGACCCGACCAAAATCAAATCGCAACTCGGTTGGCGTCCGAAGTACACGGATATCACGGAGATTCTGAAAACCGCGTGGCAGTGGCATCGCCAACACCCGAATGGGTATCCCAAGTAGCGAGCACAACCCGCGCCATTCCCACCGTGCCGTCATTCCCGCGAAAGCGGGAATCCAGGGGCATGCAACAACCCTGTAAAAAGCGCTACGGCGCGTGGCAGACTCATCGCAATCGCGTGTTGTGAAAGACGGGAAGATTTTCGTTTGATTCTGGATTCCCGCTTTCGCGGGAATGACGACGGCGCTGCATGCGAATGATGAATCATCGTCGGCTATTCATCTCACCAACCGCTATTCGTCCGTCACACAACCCACCGACGCCGACGTGACATTCTTAATGTATTTATAAAGCGTACCCCGGTTGGCTTTCAGCGGCGGTGCCGTCCAGCTTGCTCGCCTTGCGGCTAACTCATCATCCGAAACATCGACTTGAATCGTGCGGTTGACCAGTTCGATCGTGATGCGGTCGCCATCTTGAACCAGCGCGATCGGTCCACCGCTCTGCGCTTCCGGTGCGATGTGACCGACGATAAACCCATGACTACCGCCGGAGAATCGACCATCGGTCAACAGCGCCACGTCCGAGCCCATACCAGCCCCCATGATCGCCGACGTTGGCGTGAGCATTTCGGGCATACCCGGACCGCCCTTGGGCCCTTCGAATCGAATGACAATAACGTTGCCCTTGGCGATCTTGCCCGCTTCCAACGCGGCTAGCATGTCTTCTTCGCTGTCGAACACGCAAGCCGGTCCGCTGAAACTTTCGCCTTCCTTACCGGTGATCTTTGCAACCGCCCCCTCGGGTGCGAGGTTGCCGCGCAGAATCTGGATGTGTGCGGTTTTCTTGATCGGTTGATCAAACGGGCGGACAACTTTCTGACCGTCAGCCAGCCCGGGCAGATCGGCGATATTCTCGCCAACCGTCTTACCCGTCACTGTCATGCAGTTTCCATCAAGCAGGTCATGCTCCAACAAGAGCTTCATGATCGCAGGTGTCCCGCCAACGTCGTGCAGGTCTTCCATCACGTACGCACCGCTGGGCTTCAGGTCGGCTAACAATGGCACGCGATCACTCGCCTTCTGAAAATCATCGATCGTCAGCGGAACATCAACCGCCCGCGCCATCGCCAGCAGATGAAGCACCGCATTGGTGCTGCCGCCCAAGACCATCACGACGGCCATCGCGTTCTCAAAAGCCTGCCGGGTCATGATGTCGCGCGGTTTCAGGTCGCGTTCGAGCAAGGTCTTGATGGCTAGACCCGCCCGATGGCATTCTTCTTTCTTGCCATCGTTGTCTGCCGGCGTGGATGAATTGTATGGAAGCGTCATCCCCAGCGCTTCGATCGCGCTGGCCATCGTGTTCGCGGTGTACATCCCGCCGCACGCACCAGCCCCCGGGCAACTTTCACGCACGATCGCCCGCCGCTCGTCGTCGGTGATCTTACCGCTCAGATACTCGCCATAGCTTTGAAATGCCGACACGACGTCGAGCTTCTTGCCATCGCGACAACCGGGTTTGATCGTTCCGCCATAAACCATGATCGCCGGTCGATTCAACCGCCCCATCGCAATCACGCAACCGGGCATGTTTTTGTCGCAGCCGGGGATCGCAATTAAACCGTCGTACCAATGGGCGGCCATCGATGTTTCGATGGAGTCGGCGATGATCTCGCGCGACTGAAGCGAATAGCTCATGCCATCGGTGCCCATGCTGATGCCGTCGCTGACGCCGATGGTGTTGAAGCGCATGCCGACGAGACCGGCTTCGACAACCCCACCTTTCACGTACGCGGCGAGGTCATTCAAATGCATGTTGCAGGTGTTGCCTTCGTACCAGCAACTGGCGATGCCGATCTGCGGTTTGTTGAGGTCGTCATCGCTGAGGCCCGTGCCGATCAGCATGGCCTGTGATGCGCCTTGAGCGCGGGGTTGGGTGATTCGGCGGCTAAACTTATTCAACGGTTCGGTCATGGCTTCCTGTCAATCTCTGGTATCGACGCCGTGCACGTTCGCCCGCGTCAATCGATGGCATTGAAAATCTCGTTCCACTCAAACAGTCGTCGTAGCCTGCCTTAAATCGTTCAATTCGGCAAGCACGCCTTCCAACACCTGGCGCTGTTTTTCGGCCCACGCTTCGCTCACCGTCAGCGGTGTGACGGTCAGGAACTGCTGAAGGCTCTCTCGGGAATTGTCGAGAATTTTCGCCGCCCGCGTGCTTCCGGTCAGATCGAAATGACGCCGGATCATGGCCAAGGCAACGTTCGACTCCAGATCGCTGTTGATCGGGCGAACGTCCACATCCCGCCGATTGACCATGCTCTTGACGTAACTCGGCTCACCCAGCACAAACGCGATCCCTCCGGTCATGCCCGCACCGAAGTTTCGACCGATCTTGCCCAACACCACCACGACGCCGTTGGTCATGTACTCGCAACCGTGATCGCCACATCCCTCGACGACCACGCGGCCACCCGAGTTGCGAACGCAGAGACGCTCGCCCGACAGGCCTGCCGCGAACAGTTCGCCGCCCGTCGCACCGTACATGACGGTGTTGCCCATCAAAACGGGTTGCTCTTCGCAATTTCCGCGGGCGCGGATCACGATGCATCCGCCATACATGCTCTTGCCGACGTAGTCCTGCGCCTCGCCGTCGAGAACGAGTCGCATTCCCTTGTTGCAAAATGCTCCGAAACTCTGGCCGGCGACTCCCGTAAAATGCAATCGGAACGTATCGCGCGGCATGCCGACATCGCGGTGATGACGCGCAATTTCGCCCGACAGTCGTGCGCCGACACTGCGATCGCGATTGGTGATTTCGTAACCGCGAATGATGCTCGCGGATTCGCGGATTGCCGGCTGACAGTTCTGCAAAATGCGTTGGTCCAACTCAATGCCGGCTTCCGTCGCATCGTTAAACGGTACGAGGCATCGCCGGGCTTTGATTCCGCTGGGGTCCGGATCGGTCAGCATCGCCGATAGATCGATGTTGCTGGTCTTGGGAAGCGTCACGCCTTCGCGCTGCTTGAGCAGATCGAAGCGCCCGATGATTTGATCGAGACGACGCATCCCCATCGCCGCAAGGTCCATCCGCACCTGCTCGGCGAGGAACATCATCAAAGCGATGACATGGTCCGGCTCACCCGGAAACTTCGCGCGAAGTTCCGGTCGTTGCGTGGCGATACCGACGGGGCAATTGTTCAAATGGCATTGTCGCACCATCACGCAGCCAGCCGCGACCAACGCGGTTGTTCCGAAACCAAATTCATCCGCACCGAGTAGCGCCGCGATGATGATATCCCGCCCGGTTTTGAGACCGCCATCGACGCGCACGGTCACGCGGCCCCTCAGGTCGTTTAGCACCAGCACCTGCTGCACCTCAGCCAACCCCAACTCCCATGGCAAGCCCGCGTTCTTGATCGACGAAAGCGGTGACGCACCCGTTCCGCCGTCGTGACCCGACACCTGGATGAAGTCGGCATAAGCCTTGGCCACACCGGCAGCGATCGTGCCGACGCCAGCCACCGAAACGAGTTTGACGCCGACGCGAGCCTTTTGATTGACGCGCTTGAGGTCGAAGATCAGTTGGCCCAGATCTTCGATCGAATAAATGTCGTGATGCGGCGGCGGTGAAATCAGCGGTGCGCCCGGCATCGCCCGACGCAGGTTGGAGATTTCTTCGGTCACTTTGTCGCCGAGAATCTGACCGCCTTCACCGGGCTTGGAACCCTGGGCCATCTTGATTTCAATTTCGCGGGCGCTGACAAGGTATTCGGGCGTGACGCCAAAGCGACCCGACGCGACCTGCTTGATCTGGCTGTTGCCCCAATCGTCTGCTTGCGGATGCCACTTCGCCAGCGACCGCCGCGTATCGGAATCCTGATATGGGTAGTAGCGCTCACGATCCTCGCCGCCTTCGCCGCTGTTGCTCTTTGCACCGATGCGGTTCATCGCGATCGAGAGCACTTCGTGCGCCTCGCGCGACACCGCACCATGGCTCATCGCCTGCGTGCAGAAACGCTTGACGATGTTGACGGCTGGCTCCACTTCTTCGAGTGGGATCGGTTGGTCATTGCGTTTCCAGTCGATCAGATCGCGCAGGTTGCAGACCGGGCGTTCGTCGACAAGGCTGGTATACTGCGCAAATGCCTCGGCGTCTTGCGTGCGAACGGCTTTGTGCAGCGTCTTGGTGATGATCGGATTGGTCGAGTGATACTCGCCCTTCTTGCGATAGGCATAGATACCACGGTCGGCGAGGTCCGGATCATCGCCGAATGCCTCCGCATGAAAACGCAAAACATCCACCGCGAGTTCATGCAAACCGACGCCGCCAATGCGGCTGGCCGTCCCGGCGAAATACCGATCGATCACCGAATTGGCTATGCCGACGGCTTCAAAATTCTGCGCACCGCGATAACTGCTGATCGTCGAGATGCCCATCTTCGACATGATCTTTAGCAAGCCGTTGTTGACCGCGTTGCGATAGTTCTGCAGCGCTTCAGCCAGGGTGATGCCCTGCTCACGCGGGTCGCGGCGCACCCATTCGCGCACCGACGCCAAGCCCACGTACGGATGAACCAGCGACGCACCGAACCCAAGCAGGCACGCGAAGTGATGATCCATGCGCGGATCGCCCGTGTCGCAAATGAGGCTGACCTGCGTGCGTTTGCCGACGCGAATCAAATGCTGATGGACAGCCGACGTCGCCAGCAGCATCGGGATCGGAGCGCGTTCGGCGTTGATATTGCGGTCCGACAGGATGATCAGCGGCGTGCCTTCGTCGATCGCCCGCTCTGCCGCAATGCTCAGCGCATCGAGCGCCGGTTCAAGCGCTTCGGGACCGCCGGCTACACTGAAGTGGCATGACAACGTCTCCACGCGAAAGCGATCGCTCGACAGATTCTTAAGCCATTCGAACTGAGCGCAGTCGATGACCGGTGAAGCGAACTTGATCAATTCTGCTGCGCTCTCGTTTTCATCGAGCAAGCCCGCGCGACCACCGACAGCCGTCCGCAGCGACATCACCAACCGCTCGCGCAACGGATCGATCGGCGGATTCGTCACCTGGGCAAACAACTGCTTGAAGTAGCGATAGATCGTTTTGGGAAAATGACTGAGCACCGCGATGGGCGTATCGTTGCCCATTGAACCGACCGGCTCCTTGCCCTCGTAAATCATGGGGATGAGCAATCGGTCGATGTCTTCCTTGCCATAGGCGAAGGCCTTCTGCACGCGGGTCAGATCGTCGAGGTCGAGCGCAGATTCCTCTGGCGTTGCTTCTTCGCGTTCGGCGTACGGTTTGATCATCTTGCCGACGACCCAGCGCTTGTAAGGCCGGCGCGTGGCGTAATATTGTTTGATCTCGTCATCGAGCATCAAACGGCCAGCCGCCGTATCAACCGCGATCATCCTCCCCGGTCCCAGGCGCGACGAGCGCACCACCTGCCCCACTTCGACCGGTACGATTCCCGTTTCGGAACCTGCAATCAAAGTGCCATCTTTTGTCACCCAATAGCGAAGCGGACGAAGCCCGTTGCGATCGAGCATGGCGCCGGCCACGATGCCATCGGTGAAAGTCACTGCAGCCGGTCCATCCCAGGGGGCCATCATCGAAGCGTGGTACTCGAAGAACGCGCCGACATCCTCCTGCATGGTTTCCATCTGCTGATAGGCTTCGGGCATCAGCATCAACATGGCATGCAGCGGGTCGCGTCCGGAATTCACCAGCAATTCGAGGACGTTATCCAGCGCCGACGAATCGCTGCCGTATGGTTCGATGATCGGGTGCAAATCGGCGATTTGATCGCCCCACACCTTGCTCGACATCTGCTTGACGCCGGCATTGAAGCGATTGACGTTACCGCGCAGCGTGTTGATCTCGCCGTTGTGACCGAGGTAACGAAGCGGCTGCGCGCGATCCCACGAAGGGTTCGTGTTGGTGCTGAAGCGCTGATGAAAGAGCGCGATCGCGGTGTCATATTCCGGGTCGACAAGATCGGGGTAAAACGAATCGAGCTGCGGCGCGACCATCAAGCCCTTGTAGACGATCGTTCGACTTGAAAGCGACGCCACGTGAATCGATTCGACGTGGGTGCTTGCCACCGCTCGTTCGATGCGCTTGCGCGCCCGATAGAGCGCCCGTTCAAATTGACTGGCGTCGAGCGTTTCGTTGCGCCGAACGATGACCTGCCGAATGATCGGACACGTTTCCTGCCCACTCTTACCCAGAACTTCGGTGTTGATGGGAACTTCGCGCCACTTCAACACGCTCATGTCGCAATGTGCGATCTCGCGGTTGATGATCTCGACGCAAACACGCTCGGCATCTTCCACGTGTGTCGGAATAAAGATCATCCCGACAGCAAGGTCGGCTGCCTCGGGAACGTCGATCCCACCGCAGCGCAGTTCGCGCTGAATCAATGCGTGGGGAATGTTTGTCAGGATGCCTGCGCCGTCGCCTGTCAGACCGTCGGCATTGACGGCCCCGCGGTGGGTCAGATTCACCAAGCCGGTGATCGCCTGTCTTAGAATGCGAAGGGATCGTTGTCCACCAATGTCGGCAACGAGTCCGACGCCGCAGTTGTCATGCTCAAACCGTGGGTCATAAAGCCCGAACTGTCGAACGGGCCAACCTGCTTTTCTGTTTTGACTTGGACTTTTCATACGAATACCACCAAAAAAAGATCGAACCGAGGTGACGGGCGGATTTTGTTTCGGACGCGAAAGCCTAGAGGCTTACGATGCCGTACCGTCCGCAATTGCGGTTTGTCGGTACTGTGTTAGTCCGAACTGGGCTTGTCCGAACTTTGCTTGTCCGTACTGTGGCTAGATCGCACGAACGGCTCGCGCGGGCGTTAAGCGGTGTGGTCAAGTGGCGACGGGCAAAGCGCGGGCCTTCATGCACAAGCCAGCCCAAAGGGGCCATCGGTCGCTGACCATGATTCAGCGGAAATTGGGTTGGGCACGCGCCACTTGCGACGTGTGCACCATCAAGTCGAACGCCAACCAGTTGCGACAGGTCTGCCGACGGCAACATCCTGACCGATGGGGATATCACAGAACGCGACTGCGCAATTGGGGCACGCCCGCGTCGAGGCTGGGTGACATGCCACAACTCTTGTTGGAATCGTCTCGAATTCATCGACCTTCATTTTATCCAGACGCCAAACCCGGATCAATCAAAACAACCCAGGGGCATATGGCACGTTTTGGGGCAGATGGCCTATGCCAGGATCGTGGTTCCAATGGGGTATGGATCGCAGGGCGGCTCCACAATGCGCCAACTTCATGCAGCGCATGCCCAAGGCCGGCGCCTGTATCCACGTCGAACTCTGTTGACGCACTGCATATGCAACTGCGCGCGGTGCACACGTTCAAGATTGCGCGACGCGCACCAAAAAATTTTTCCCCACTTCGGTCAAGAATGCGTTCAGGTTTGGACACACACCGGTTGCAACTATTCGCTTTGCGCGTTTGTTTTGACGTTGCCCTTCGTCGCGCAAAACATGTGCCAAACAATTGGGTAATAGTCCTCATTTGAGGCGTTCAAATACACGGGTATATATTTAGCAGCTAGCGGCTATTCCAAACATGCCTTTCCTTCCATCCGGCCCGATGTAGTGAGGCGTGGGCCGCTAGCATTCTTTTTCTTTCCCCTGATTCCAATTGCAATTCCTGACCCCGGACGCAGAATCTCCGTGAACCATTGCGGCTTTCGATCGTCGAAGATACAGACTCGGGCCGACCTGGAACAACAAGAAACAGTTTCGCAAAAATCGACCGTCGGTTCTGATGCCTTGGCGCTCGAATACCCGGCAAAATCGGTCTTGGCGTCGCCGATTAGAAACCAGCCTTGAAAGGAGCCTTCATCGTGACAAAGTTCGCTGCAAGGTTTGTATTGGCCACTTCCGTCCTCATCGCGTTCGCATCCCTCGCCCGTGCCGACGACGACGCGCTACCCAAGGTCACCGTCTACGGGACAGCCACCACCGAGGTCACGCCCGACCTGATGAACTGGCACCTGACCATCACCAACAAGGGCAAAGATCTCGCCCCGGTGGCCGATAACCATCACCGCATCGTCGCGGGCGTTTTGAAACTGCTCAAAGACAGCGGCATCGACGAACAGAAGATTCAAACCGCTCGCATGGCGTTCGGCGAGAACTGGGTGTATCGAAGCAACAACCGCGTGAAGGAAGGCTACTACGCGTCGACCAGCGTTTCGTTTGAAATGTCCGACTTCGATCTGTATCGAACCCTTTGGTCCGGGTTGGCGCAGGACGAACACGTCAGCATCGACTACGTCGGTTACGATCATTCCAAACGCATCGATTACCAGAACGAAACAAGAATCAAAGCGCTGCTCGCGGCTAAGGAAAAAGCCAAAGCCCTCGCCGAAACCCTCGGTTCGCAGATCGGCGAACCGCTGCTGATCGAAGAAGATGCAGGATCACAATCCATGTACCCGGTGCCGACGTTCTCAAACAATCTGCGTACAGTCGAAAGCGCGGACGGCGGGAGCGAAGGCATCGCCAAAGGAAAAATACCGATCAAGATCCGCATCAAAGCGTCATTCAGATTGATCACACAAGGGTAGGGTGCGTCCCGGACGCACATGGATCACCGTCGCGAATTCAATTGCGTGCGATTACTTCATCGCCAACGGATGCGCTTCCTCGACGGCTTTCAATAGCTTCTTGTTCGCCGGTTTCGCGAGATCGGGGTCGTCTTTTGTGATCGCGTCAGCGTCTTTGATTGCGGCTTTTAGTAGCGCATCGTCTTTCGTCAGGTCGGCTGCTCTGAACACCGGGATGCCGCTTTGCCGGGTGCCGACGATTTCGCCCGGGCCGCGCAGGTCGAGGTCGGCTTCTGCGATTTTGAAACCGTCGCTTGTCTCCCGCAATACTTTCAAGCGGGTCTGCGCTTTCTTCGAATTGGAATCGGTAAACAGCAAACACATGCCCGGTTTGTTGCCCCGCCCCACGCGACCACGCAGTTGGTGCAGTTGAGCCAGTCCGAAACGTTCGGCGTGCTCGACGATCAGCATGGTGGCTTCGGGCACATCAACACCAACTTCCACAACCGTCGTCGACACCAGCACCTGAATGCGCCCATCACGAAACGCATTCATCGTCGAAAGCTTTTCGTCGCTTTTCATTCGCCCGTGGAGCAAGCCCACCTCAAACCCGCGAAGTTCTCCGCTGCGAAGTGCTTCCGCCTGCGCCACCGCATCCTTCAAGTCCAGCGTCTCGGATTCTTCAACCAACGGATACACGACAAACACGCGCTCGCCAGCCGCCACCCGCTTTCGCACGAAGGTCCAGCAGGCGGCTTGCATGTTCGGCGGAACGATTTTCGTCTCGACCGGCTTGCGCCCGGCTGGCAGCGCATCGATCGTCGTCACTTCAAAATCACCGTACACCGTCATCGCCAGCGTGCGCGGAATCGGAGTGGCCGTCATCACCAAATAGTGATGCCCGCGCGATTTTAAGCGCAGCGCCGTCCGCTGCGCCACGCCGAAGCGATGCTGCTCATCGATGATCACCAACCCCAATCGCGACCACTTCACATCGTCTTCCAACAGCGCATGCGTCCCGATGGCGATGTCGATCTCGCCATTGGCCAAGCCAGCCAGCATCGCCTTGCGTTCGCTGGCCCGCATCTGCCCGACGAGCAACCCAACCTTGACGCGGCTGCCCTTGAGGTATCGGGCGATTTTGTCATGCGTCTGACGGGCGAGGATTTCGGTCGGCGCGAGAATCGTCACCTGAATGCGGTTGGCGACGGCGGTGAGCGCCGCATAAATCGCGACGGCGGTTTTTCCGCAGCCGACATCCCCTTGCAGCAGGCGGGTCATCGGACGCGATTGGCTCATGTCGGCGACGATTTCAGCAATCGCTTTCCGCTGGGCGGCAGTCAATTCAAACGGCAACCGCGCACGAATGCGTTCATCGATCTTGGGCGTGGTGACAATCGGCGGCGCGTCGTCGGCTTGTCGCATGCGATGACGACGCACACGAATCGCCAGTTGCATCAACAGCAATTCGTCATAGGCCAAACGCTCGCGGGCGGCATGGACTTTGTCCAGCGTTGTCGGCCGATGCAGTTCGCGAATCGCATCGGCCCGGGGGATCAACTTGTAACGTTTGACCAGTTCATCGGGCAGAAAGTCGCGGATTGCCGCCACGGCCAACGGGAGCACCGCGTCCATCACCTTGGCGATCTGCTTGGGCGGTAGCGCTTTGGTCGCCGAGTAAACAGGCACAAGCGCGTCGGTATCGTCGGCTAATGGATCAACATCGTCGGGCAAGATCTCAAACGTCGGATTGACAAACTGCACCCAACGTTTGTCTTCAATGGCTTTGCCCGTGAGGCGGATGATCTGCCCATGCCCCAATCGATCGCGAAGATACGGTGCATTAAACCACCGAGCCCGACACGATCCCGTCCCGTCAACTACATCGATCAACACCGACGAGCGCTGGTAACCTTGCGTCGCGCGCACCCGTCCGACGCTGCCAACCACGGTGGCTACCTCGTCGATTTCGACTTCGCCGATCGGCTTGGATTTCGGAAGCAGTTCGTAGCGAAACGGCAGGTGCTCTAGCAGGTCGCCCACGGTGCGCACGCCAAGCGACTTGAACTCCGCAGCGCGGCGCGGACCGACGCCTTTGGTGTACATAATGGGTTGGCTGAGCAGATCGGAAGGCATAAGGCGACGGTACCGCAGTGGGCTTTTGCAAACAAGTCCAAGCCCACTGCGAAACCGTGACTGCCACGGCGAAGTGGTAACTGCCACTCCGCAACCGTGACCGAACGTCGCCTGCTGGAGGGGGTGTTCTGTTGTGAACCTTCGGTGCGGGGCGCTGCGGGAGCGCCGGGCACTTATGGGATGATCAGTTCCTGACCGGCCTGCAGTGAATGCGGGCTGGACATCACACCGCGATTGGCTTCGTAAATCACGCGCCACTTCGACTGGTCGTTGTAGTACATGCGTGCGAGAGCATAGAGCGTTTCACCGCGTTGCACGACGTGCGTTCCACCTGCGCCACCGCTTGGCGCGCCGTACGAATCGTTGGCCGGCGCGGAAGACTGCTGGCTGGCGGTGTACGGCTGCTGATTCGAATTGGCGGTCACCGTGTAGTTCTGCGACGCGGGGTAGTTGTCGACCCGCCCGCCATTGTCATATGACGGCGATCCGGACGATGTCGACGAATAGTTGCTATTCGAAGAAGCCGGTTCCTGATAACTGTAAGAATAGGAATTGTCCCGAACGGGTGTCGTGTCGAGGTGCTCGACCTTTTCCTTGCATCCGTTCGCAGTGACGAGCGCGCACAGCGCCACCAGTGTTGTTGCAATCCTTCGCATCGGCGGACCTCCTGTCCATGGGTGCCACATGAAATGTCAAAACCGGATTCTGGCGGGAATGGGCAATTTCGTCAAGTAAAATCACAGGCAAAGAAATCTGGGGGCATTGATGCCAGAAAATCCACGGGCGATGGGCGTTCGTGTTGGTATTCCAACGGTGTCGCTGAGGACAGGCAGGCCGGGTTCCCAACCCTGATACGGGCCCATGTTGCGATCCCTACGGCCTTTTGACGGCGGGTTCGGGGAGCGGCTTGCCTTGGGCGACAGCTTTTGCGTTGGCGATATCCACTTGGTGGTCGCGTTCGAACGCGGTCATGTCGTACCCGGGTCGGGCGACAAACTCACCGACAATTTCAGTCTCGTCGGCGCAGACCAGACTGAGCATGCCGCGACATTGACTTCCGCATTTGATCTCCACCTGGCCCGCAGTGATGTGCGTCAACCCGCGAAGTCGTCCGGTCCGTTGAATTAGAAATCCACTGATCACATTCCCGCCCGATCCAAGCGACTGCGAACTCGAATCGCTGGCGATCGTGTCTCCGGAAAACGATTCGATCGGCGCTCCGACTTCGAACACGCCCGAACTGGCGGGCAGTTGCAGGTAGAGTTCGTATTCCTTCTTGCCATAGTGCGAACCGGGCAGCGGCCACTCGCAGAGCAAACGCGCGACCGATTCGCCGGGATTGCAATCGTAATGCGCCCACTCACTGTCGAGTTTGACCGATTGCTGGCGACCGAACTCGAAGGGATGAATCAACTCGACGGTTGCGTGCGGCGCGGAACAACCCGACGCGACAATTGTCAGCAACGATGTCCACACAACAGAGGCGAGACTGGATCGAATTTTCATTCGCACCCTTTCAATGCGCGCCGCAGTTCTTTTTCCACGACGCGGTGTCGGCAGAATTCTTTGCCGTTGATGTGCAAGACGGGTATGTGCTCATTGTATTGGGCGGACCAGCGCTTGCCTTCGTCTGACGCGATGTCAACGATGTCCACCGGAATGCTTCGCCTGCCCACGACTTTTTGGACAACGAACCAAGCCGCTTCGCAGAGTTCGCAACTGGGCCTGGTAAAGAATGTCAGACGAAAATCCATGGACCATACCCGCAAGCGCTGCGCACAAACCAGCCAACCGAATAGCGGCCAATCTTAGTGCACGTACGGGGGCGCGACAAATCCGCGAGAACCACGAAGTCAGTGGCCCATGGTCTTGGAGATCGTAAAGATCGGCAGCAACAGCGCAATGACAATGCTTCCGACGATACCACCCATGACAAAAATCATGATGGGCTCAATCATCAACGTGACGCGCTTGATGGATTGTTCGAGGTCGCGTTCGAGAAACAAGCTGACGCGATCGAGTACGTCGGCAAGGTGACCGCTACGTTCACCGGCGCGGACCATCTGCGTAACCGATCGGGGCATGAGATTGGTGGCGAGCAGCGGTACGCTCATCTGCTCACCGTCTTGCACGCGGGCATCGACTTGGTCCCACATGTCCTGAAAGTAGCGATTGCCAACGACCGCCCGGGTGATACCGACGGCTTCGAGAATTGAAACACCCGCGCGGGTCAGCGTACCCAGGGTGCGCAGCGAACGGGTGAGACAGGTTCGGTGAAACATCCGCCCGAGAAGCGGCGTGTGCAACAGGATCCAGTCTTTGGGGCGTTGTCCACGCTCCGACCTGAAGAAAAGCACCGATCCGACGACCGAAACCAGAAGCACGCTGGACCAATACATCCAATAGGTGGTCATCCACCCGCTGATGGACATGAGGATTTTGGTCGGAACCGGAAGCAGATGCTCTTTGCCTTTGTACAATCCGGTGAACTTCGGCATCAAGAACGTCATCAGAAAAATGACGACGCCGATGGACATGCACATCAGGAATGCCGGGTAGATCAGCGCACCAACGACCTTACGTGAAGTCTCGCGCTGATTGCCAAGGTACGTCGCACATCGATCCAACATCGGACCCAATTGCCCGGACGCTTCCGACGCCTTGACCAGGTTGACCACGAGCGGTTTAAAGACTTTCGGATGTCGCGCCAGCGCGGTCGAGAACGGCGTTCCCGTTTCGACATCCGCAAGAATATGCTTGAGCACCTTTTGAAAACCAACCGACTCGGTCTGTTCGATGATGCTGTCGAGCGCTTCGGTGATTGAGACGCCCGTATCGACCATCACCGACATCTGCGTCACGAAGTGAATGACGTCCGTCGACTTGACGCGATTGCCGCCGATTCGAATCTGGGTGGCTGCGGCTTCGACAACCTGGGCGGCTTCCTGAATGCGTACGACGAACTTGCCTTCCGCCCGAATCAGGCGAGCCGCTTCTGCCGGGGTGGGCGCGCTGATCACACCATTGATCGATTCCCCGCTGGCGTTGCGTGCCAAATAGTCAAATCGCGGCATGTTCGTCGTTACCTTTGATCTTTCGTCAAGCCTGTTATGCGCTGGTTACGCGAAGGACTTCTTCAACCGTCGTTTCACCGGCATTTACCTTGGCCATCCCGTTCTCAAATAGCGTGCGGATGCCTTGCGATTTCGCGATGGATCGAAGTCGACCAAGATTCGCACCTGCCGCAATCGCGTCGCGCATTTCGTCCGACGGTATCAGGATTTCAAAAATACCGGCCCGCCCTTTGAATCCGGTTTGATTGCAGACCAGACAACCATGCCCTTTCGCGACTTTGTCAATTTTCATGCCCGCGCGTTCAGCCGCATTGAGCACATGCGTGGACGGCTGCGATTCAACCTTGCACTCGGGACAGACGCGCCGGACCAGCCGCTGCGCGACGACGCCCACGAGAGCCGCACTGATCAAATAGGGTTCGATTCCGAGATTCTGCAATCGCGTGATCGCCCCGGCGCTATCGTTGGTGTGAAGCGTCGAAAGCACCAGGTGCCCGGTCAGCGCGGCTTGGACAGCGATCGTCGCCGTTTCGGCGTCACGAATTTCACCAAGCATGATCACGTCCGGGTCCTGTCGAAGCAGCGTTCGCAGGACCGACGCGAAGGTCAGACCGATCTTGCTGTGCACCTGAAACTGATTGATTCCTAGAACGTTGAATTCGATCGGATCTTCAACCGTGCAGATATTGATCTGGGGCGAATTGATCTCGTTGAGCATGGAATAGAGCGTGCTGCTCTTACCGCTACCGGTCGGACCGGTGACGAGCACGATGCCGTAAGGCTCTTTGCAGATACGTTCCATCGACTTGCGCGTTTCGTCCTCAAGCCTCAAACCCGAGAAGGTCAGCAGGCTGTTCGAGTTGTCGATGATTCGAATCACGACCTTTTCGCCATACTTGTTGGGCAACGTCGACACACGCAAATCGACCTGGTTGCCGCGGGACGCCACCCGAATCGCGCCGTCCTGGGGAAGGCGTCGTTCAGAAATATCCATCCCAGCCATGATCTTGATACGGGCAACAATCGCCGGCTGCATTTGCGACGGAGGTCGAAGCTTTTCAAACAACTGCCCATCCACACGATAGCGCACGCGAAAGACTTCTTCGTCCGGTTCAAAGTGGATATCACTGGCGCCTTCGCGGATGGCGCTGTGAATGGCATGGTTGACGAGTTTGACGACGGGCGAGTCGCTGCCAAGATCCTCGACGTCAGCGCGATTCGAACTACCCTCATCGCCCCCAGTGATGCTTTCGGTTTGCGCGAAGAGTTCGTCGAAGCTGGGGGCTTCGTCCTGGCTGACGTCTTCAATCACGCCGCGGATATCATCCGGAAGCGCAGCGACAATCTGAACCGGGCACCCTGCATGCTGCGTAACTTCATCGACCAAAAAGAAGTTCGACAAGTCGCTGACGGCAACAGTGAGCGTTCCGTCCACCTTGAAAAGTGGGACAACCTGCGACTGCTCGACAAATTCAACGGGCAAGACGCCGAACACGTCGCGGTCGACCAATCGCGACGTCAATCGCGCAAATGGAATACCGGACGCGTCGGCCAGCGCTGCGGTCAGTTGCTCCTGGGACACGAATCCCAGTTCGATCAGGATTTCGCCGAGAAGCTGCCGCTTTCCGCCCTCCTGCTGAACGGCGATCGCTTCATCGACCTGCTTGGGTGTGATCAGTCCTCGTTCAACGAGAACATCACCCACGCGTACCGCTTTTGTTTCGGTCGAACCGGACATGAATCAACACCTAACTGAGTGACGTCATTGCCTCATCCAGCGTCACACACAAATCGAGTTGCTTGTCGAGGCGGGTGACTTCCATAACTTTTTCGATCGGTTCACTGAGCGTGCAAAGCTTGCACATACCCAATCGTTCCTGACATTCGCGGTGGAGTTGGGTCAACGCTTCCAACCCAACGCTGTCGACACCGGTGCAGTCTGCAAAGTCGACAACGAAGTCGCGAATATCCCCAACGACGGCTTGGTCCACCAGTTCACGAAACTGATCGACGGTCGACTTATTCAACTCACCTTCGACGGCCAGTACGCATACGTTGTCGTGCATCGTGCTGTTGGTCATTTCACGCCCACCCGATGTTGGAACTAGGGAATGTTCAATCCCAATGCCACTTCGCTGTGACTGTCGGCCTGCTTGTCGTTCTGACCATAGGCATCAATCGGAGGCTCAGCATGCGTCGGCGCCGAAAGCCTGTTCAATGCGGTCCGCGCCCAATGGCAATCGGGATCAATCGCCAGCGCCCGTTCGTATGACGCGCGAGCCCTGGCAAAGTCCTTCGTCTTCAACGAAACCAAACCGAGCAAACAGTGGGCCAACACGTCGCGATCATTCTGTGCGATAAGTTGGTTCAAGGCCCGATTGGCCGACGCGTAGTTCTTCTCGCGAAGCTTGACGTACGCCGAAATCAACAGCGTCTGCGGATCGTTCGGCGCCAACCGTTCTGCATTGCTCGCACCGCGACGGGCCGACCCCATGTCTCCCGACTTGATGCCTGCCTTTGCCAGCAGGATCCATGCCGCATAATCGTCCGGGTCATTCTTGAGCACGTCGCGCAGCGTCATCTTGACGGCTTCGGGACGGTTCAACTCCAGCATGCACTTGGCCACCGCCCGAATCACCGACGGCGCGAGGTCGTCACCGTGTTTGTCGAACAGCGGCTGCAATACGGTCAGCGCTTCGGCGAATCGGTGCGAGCGAACAGCCAACAGTGCGTATTCTTCCGCGATGACCGGGGTGTAATGACCGGCAGCCAACACGGCGCGAAACGATTGTTCTGCCGCGTCCTGGTCGCCCATCTTGAGCGCGATTTCACCAGAAAGCGCCAGCAGGCTCGGATTGTTGTCGTAGTAAAGTTTGGTTGTTTCGAGCAAGCGCAAGGCTTCGTCCGCCTGCCCCATCTCCACAAGACACTCGGCTTCGGCGATGAGATAGCTCACTTCGGTGTCGTCAATCTCACGGGCCAACCGATAATCCCGAAGCGCATCGGCGAACCGTTTCGTCCGTTCCGCAATCATTGCCCGGACGGACAACACCTTCGCGTTCTGATTGTCCAGTTCATACGCATGTTCGATCGCCCGTTCAGCCGCCTGGATGCGACCTTGCGACAGTCGGCATTCGGCGAGGAGCATGAACGCTTCGACGTTCTTGGTATCCCAACCGAGCGCTTCTTCGAGATAACTCACGGCGTCATCAACGAGTCCGTGCTCAAATTGCTGCCGGGCCAACTGGAGCTTGATCTTGCCCCGCACTTCATTCCAATGCTGCTCGGCTTGTACGCGGCGCTGCTGATGGTTGGCGGAACATCCTGTTGTCGCACAGACCATCGCTCCGACGGAAGCAAGCGTCATCCAGTTGATCGCCGTTTTTAATCTATTCATCGATCGCCTCCATGATCATTGCATCCATTTCGTCATCGATGGGTTCATCACCGCCCGCCTCGGGCAACGCTTCGGGGCGGACGAATGGGGGTGCAAGCCGATCGTACATCGGAACTTCGACACCGCGATCCCGCATGATGGCGTCGTGGATGAAGCTGCGCGTCGCCGTGCCATCGTCATCCCAATCGCGCATGCCCCGCAATTCTTCCTGCAACTTGATTGCCGAAAGCATCCGCGGCGAATGATGTAGCGCCATTCGCACGTGCCACTGCGCGTCGTCGTAGTCGCCCGCGGCAAAACACTCCAATGCCGTCTTGTACGCGTTCTGTGCCAACCGCTCGCGACCGTGCCACATCTGACCTTCGCGAAGCCCGACGCGCAGACGCTCGATGTCTTCCGACTGCTCCCAACTCTGTCTCGCGTAAGCGTCGAAGTCTTTGACAATCTTGACCGTCAAGAGCACGATCACTTCCTGCCGCGTCATCGAGTCCGAACGCGATTTGAACAACTCACCGACCCCAGGAATCTCGCCCAATCCCGGAAGCTGCGATCGCGTGTCGGTGTCGGTTTCGCGGAACAATCCGCCAATCAGGATCGTCTGCCCATCCTGCACGATGACGTTCGTGGTCACTTCCGTGGTCTGCTCGAAGGGCAGGTTGGCCGCATTGAGTCCACCGGTGCTGTCTTCGGGGTGAAGCTCCATGCGCACGAATCCGTCGTCACCAATAAAGGGTCGGAATCGAAGCTGCGTACCGGTCACCAGAAACTCGACCGTCTGAATCGCCTGCGTCTCTGTCACCGTGGTCGTGATGTATCCGTCGCGACGACCAACAACGACCGAGCCCTTCTGCTTATTGAGGGCGAGAACCTTCGGGTTGGCGATCACCGTCGTATCCGTGATCTGTTCGAGCGCCCGCACGAACACAGCCACATGGTCCTTGATCACACCGATCGAAAGTCCACCATTGGGCACGTTGCCGGTCAGGTCCGTCGAAATGTTGGCATTGAATTTTTCAAAACGATTGGTCGGAAGCGGACCAATGTCGATGTCCTGCACCGCCACCGATGTCGAACCGAGCAATTCAAGGTCCACGCCACCGACAGCCGCAAAGTCGATGCCCAGCGCGTTGTCGTCGGTGAGTTCGGCACTTAGAATCGTCGTTTCGATCAGAACCTGTCGCGGACGCACGTCCAGCTCGCGAATCACCTGGGCGATGCGGTCGATGTTTTCCTGACGGTCGTGCACGACGATGTAGTCCGACGATGCGAGCGACATCGCGCCCGCATTGTCGCTGTCCGTACCGATTCCCGTATCGGTTTCAGCCGACGCCGACAGCGTTCCAACGGAAGACAAAAGCGATGTAATCGCCGGTTCGATGTCAGCCGCCCGGGCATAGTTCAGTCGAAACACGCGCGAAATAGGCGGGTTTTCTGAAGCAATGATCTCCGCCAATTCTGCCTGCGTGTACACGTAAATGAAGTTGCCTTGAGCGCGGAACGAGGCCTGGTTCATCGCCAGGATCGCTTCAAGCGCATCTTCAAAGGTGACGTTGTGCAGACTCGCGTTGACGGTTCCCTGCACCGAAGGCGTCGCGATGATGTTGCGATTCGTCTCCAGCGACAACACACGCAATACCGTGTTGAGCGGCAGGTCCACGATGTTCAGCGTCACCGTGCCCGAATCCGACACCGAAACCTCGGCGGCCGACACATCAACGGGTTGACCCGCAGCCCCTGGCGCCGGCGCATCCATCGATGATTGCGCACCAGCGGAACGCTCATCGTCGCCGTCACCGGCTTGCTTGGATTCCATCAACTTCTTGACGGTTTGGGCGATCGGATCGGGAGGCTCTTCTGCACGGGTCACATCGATCGCAAAGATCGACAAGCCCAGCGCGGTCAGGATTCCGTTCCAAAACCACCGATGTCTGTTGGCCATCGGTTCGTCTCCTTACTGATTGTTCGCGAGTTCCACTCGCAGTCTTGGACCAAAGCGGTCCTTCGTTACTTACGGCATTCGCAGCTTGAGTTTCTCCGAGCCCTTACGCAGGACCACGGAGCGTTTTTCAATTCGATCAATCACAAATCCGGCGATGCGGTCACCCACGTGGACAACCGTGCCCGACACAACTGCCGTCGCTTCGCCGAATTCATCCGTCCCGGTCAACGTCAATTGCAACTGAAGGACGTCGTCTTCGGCTTCGGCGTCCTCTTCGTTGACCACCAGCTTACTGAGGTCCAGCCAATCCATCGCAAACGGATCACGGACCAGCGTCTCGACGATGCGCGGCTTGGGTACGCGAACCACCGGCTTGACCGCAGGCTCACTGCTCTTGACCGTGTCGGGATCGACAAGCAGCGGTTCGGCCACGGCGATGTCAGCAGCCGCTTGTCTGGGACCGCCCCAAACCTGTCTTCCAATCAACACAGTCAAGACAACCAGTCCGACCATCAAAATCGCCGACTTCACGGGCGACGCCTTCAGGTTGGACATCACGACTGCTTTAAGATTTCCGCCAGCGTTGGGCACGCGCGTTCTCTCGCCTAACTGTTTCTAAAGTAAACGTGCAGCGTCATCGTTGAAACAAGCTCGTCAGGCACGTCGTCGTCGGCGCTGAGCTCCAACTTCTGAATCCGTGCAACGCGGGGCAATCGCTCGACCTTGTCGAGAAACTCGTACACCGAGGCAAACTTGCCCGTGAAGCGAATCTGAATCGGAAGGCAACCCAGGTCCTTCTGCATGATCGCTTCTGCCGGCGTGACGTTCTTGTCCGAAACACCTGCTTCCTGGGCCAACCGATCCACCGCCTCCAAAAACTCGCCAAGCTGCACGCGGTCAGGGATCGCCGCATCAAACGATGCAATCGCCTTATCCTTGGCCCGCGTCATTTCAAACACCTTGCGAGCACGATCAATCCGTGAACCCAACGTGCTCAGATCCGCCTGCACGACATCGACGCCCTGCTCGACCGATTTCATATAACGCAGATGTGGAGCCACGACGCCGGCTGCAAAAATCGCAGCAAACGCCACAATCCCCAAGGCAATATGAATGGGCTTTCCCACAAGCTTCATGTCACGGTTACTCAAATACTGGCATCTTGCAGTCCACCACGAACTCGACGACTTCAACGCCGAACTCCCGATTCGACCGCTCGTATCTCAACTGAACGTCATAGAACAGCGCCGATCGGCTCATCGCGCTGACCAGACTTCCGATGTCGCGCCCTTTTTGAGCGAATCCGGAAATCTCAAGCCGCGTCACGTGCGGCGGTGGGTCGATGTCTTTGGGCGCATCCGCCAACGACTCAGGGTCCACTTCGAACCGCAACGACTTGTTCAGGACAACGCGTCGAATGCTCAATTCTTCCGGCATCAACTGAGCGAGTTCCCGAAAAACCTGCGCAACCAACACGCCGCCGCCCGCATCCTCGAGCAAGTCAGCCCGATGGGCGCTGGCTGCGTGCTTCCGATCCAATTCGTCGAGCCGTTCAACCAATCCGGATTGCGCGTGATAGCTTTCACGAAGCACGACCAGGTCGGTCATCGCCGCTTTTGAATCCGAGTCAGCCAACACCCCGCCCGTAATCGCCAGCCCCAACACAATCAAGAGCCCGATGAGTCGGCTTCGAGACGAGCGATGCTCGCGACGCACGTCGAGGTACCACTGCGGTGTAAAGTCGACGGGCCTCATGACGCCACCTTCTGACCCACGTTCAAGCGGATTTCGTTCATGGCCAACCCAAGCGCCGTGGTCCACTGCGGAAGTCCCGCATCCAACTCGGACGATTCAATCGCCCCAACACACGAACCGGCACTGAACGCCTTCCCCACGTGAACCGGAACCTGCAATGATTCTGAGATGAGATCGGCGACCACAGGGTTGGCTGACTCGCCTGCGATGGTGACGTGTTCGGGTCTTTCTGCCCTGAACGTCACCGAGTAGTAGCGAAGACACAGCGCCACTTCTTTCGCCAACTGTTCGATGACCGGTTTGATCGCACCCCTGGTCGCCGCAATGACACCGTCGGATTCCTGCGCTTCGCTGCTCGCCTGCAGACGCAATCGCGCCTTGGTGGCGTCAGGCGTGGGCATCACCAGATCCTTGGCAATCACCGCATCCAAATGCGACCCACCGATCGGACAGACTTTCAGGAAAGCAATCTCATCACCGCACGAAATCAACACGCGCGTGTTCCATTCGCCAAAGTCCACAAATGCATTGGGGACATTGGCATCTGAACTGCGCCGCAGCGATTGTTCATATGGACGGAAGAACGCGGTCGCCGTCGGCTCGATGCTCGTAACCTGCACGCCGAGGTTCATCATGGACTTCAGTCGAGTCTCGATGGTCTGCTCCGGAGCGGCCAACACGATCAATTCCTGCTGGGCGTTTGAATCCGCCCCAACGATCCCGGCAGGCAGCGCGCGGATCATGTAACCGTTTCGCAGATTCACGAATCGCTCGCGTGCTTCGAAGAGCGCGGCTTCTGTCAACTCCGACTCGGGCATCTGGGGCATGCGCATGTTCTTGATTTCCAGCGCCCGGTCGGGAATGCATATCGCAACATTGCGTCCCACGAATCCGCGAACGCCGAGAATCGATTTGACGTGCTCGAAGACACGGTTTTCGTCTTCCACGTCGGTTGGACTCACGTCGATGTGTGCGTGTGCCAACAGGTCAAAACCTGTTCGCGTGCGTTTGAGTTGCACAGCCCGGATGGCGCGCGCACCGATGTCCAATCCAATCGGACCCGTGTTGTGTGAGCGTCCTCTCAATTCGGATGACCTCTACCGAATGCGAATTTTCGAATGCAACTGCGGCGCACTATGGGCGCGGACCCATGGGTGTGCGCGGACGACCTACATTGGTTTTATCGGTACCCTGAACCTCGACTTTGAGCGTCTGCGATTTCAGTATCAGGGCGATTTGTGCGAGAAGCTCATTGGATTTTCGGACTTCGTTAACCAGTTGTAGACGCTGGTTTCCGGCATTGGGAATCTGGGCTTGGGCGGTTGGCATCGCTGTCACCGGCCCGAACCAGACCTTCACGCAGGTCGCAACAAGCACCGCCCCAAGCAGGACGCGCAAGAATTGCCGATTCCGTCGTTTGGTTTGAACTGTCATTGTAACCGCCTCCCGTCGGATATGGACCGAACTGGAAAACCGCGACACCTTGTCGCGAACGGCATCATGCCGTTGAAACACGCGAACCCCCTCGACAAACAAAAAATGCCGCCACCAACTTGGCGCTATCCTGATGCAGGAGTCGCCGGGTTGGCAGCGGCACAATCTTTGGTGTAGCGCCCGTAAGTGACTAGAGCGCTTTGTGGGCGACCGAGTCATTGGCTGCGAACTGACCCGTCGATTCATTGTAGTACCAACCCAGCGTATCAGCCGGGGTGCCCGTGTTCGTCACGGTCGAAACACCGGTGAACGGATTGGGCGGAATCGATAGCAGGTATGGGCCAAAATCCGTGCCAGCCGTCCCGTCCGCCTTTGTCCCCGCGGTCATCTGCGCCACGAAACTTGCCAGCGTCGGATACGTATCGTTGTGCTGCAATCGATAGAGTTCGATCTGGGCACGGATCGTTTGCAGGTTTGTGGTGAGTGCGCTGAGATTGGCATCACCGGACGCCGTCGAAAACTGAGGGACGACAATCGCGGCAAGGATTCCAAGCACAATGACAACGATCAAGACTTCGACCAGCGTAAACGCCTTGGTCTTGGTTCGTGGTTTGGACATTCGGCACTCTCCTAGAATTCTTCAATTTCCCTAAACAGTTTGACTCCGCAAACTGATTCTTGTGGTTTGACGACACTGCTTGGAGTATCGGATTGGGCGGTTTTGAACTTGATGACCAACTTGGAGGTATTTTCTGCAGGACGTTCATTTGGGCAGTTATGCTTGCCGCTTGCGGTCTGAAAGAACCCAACTTGCGGCCCCATTGCAATCAAAGGTTCAGCCAGAGCAAACGGCAACCCTGTCTTGTGCGGGGTCGATCTGTTCTGCGCGGCTTTTTGAGCGCTACTCAGCCGCAGCCAACCTTGGAATCAACTTGGCCGGCACACCTGCATGCGACAGTTGAGTGGCTTGATCGGTGGCGAATTGAAATAGCACGCGCGGCTCGTAAATCGGGCGGGGTGAGAGATTGCGGATGTTGGATTCTGCGTTGTCGCCCTTGCCCATGAAAATCGAAACCATGGTTTTGCCCTGGGCCTCAACCGCAGACACGCCGCAATAGCAATTCGATTTACCGAATGAATCGGCCAACATTCCGAAGCGGGTTACAATCTCCGCTTCATCCAACGGCAACACGAGCATGAGCACCCCGTCACCGCTGAGCCGCGCCATCGACGTCTCCAGAAACCAGCGGTTAACCGTCTTGCGCAGCGCTCGTGGCGGTAACTCTGCCAACGACACGACCAACAGATCGTAAGCATCGCAACTCGATCGCAATTGCGGCCAGGACATCACCGGCGACGCCAAGCCCCCCCGACCGGTAATGCGCTCGCGCAGGTGGAGATCAAACGAGTATGCATCCACGTTGTCGGTCAAACTCGGAGGCAAGAGTTCAAACCCCGCACCAGTCAGGTCGAGCACACCGACCCTGGCTTCACGCGCTCGATCAATCCCGCGAAGTGAAAACGCGCCGGAGGTGCGAAGTCGGTCACGACGCGCATCGTCGCCCGCGTGGATCGGCCGCCCCCTGCCGGAAGAATCAAAGTAGTATGACATCCACGTGGACTCAGCGATGAGTTCGCGGGAGTGCTGCTGATCCGAAAGCCATCCGCGTCCAAAGTGCGGCATTGTCCACATCATCATGAGCACAACGGCAAACACACCGACCAACCGAGCGCGATAAGGCCCTTGCTGGCTCGTGGGCCCATGGATAATCAAAATACCGCCCGTCGCCACCATGCTCAAAGCGGCTGCGGTCAACGTCGCAAAGCTCCCCAGTCTTCGCATCAATGCCGGGGCCACAAACAGCAACACCACCGCAACCACCGCAAAGGTCATCCAAAGAAGTGTCGCACCCTGCTGACCGCGATAGGCATGGCGGCGAAGCAGCGAAATTGAACCGACCCCGATTGCATACGCCGCAAACAAAACGGGAGCGCATCCACACATGCCCCAAAGCAATACGAATCCCAATGACTGCACAAACGGGGCATCGCATTCACGCAGCACCAGATTGAAACCGGCGACCGATGCAGCCAGCGCGATACCAGCCGCCACCGCGCTCTGGCCAAACACGCCGACCAGTTCATTTCCATCATGCGCGCGACGGTTCGCCAGGAAGATCCCGAAGGCGGCTGCGATGAACAATCCGGAACACGCGTACGTCGCAATTTCCTGATCCAACCGAACGGTACTCGCGACGTAAACCCAAACAAATCCGGCGCACACCACCGAAGCCACCAACACCGCAAGCGCCGAACGCAAGACCGTGGGCCAACGCTGACCGAATTCCGGTTCCGTCAAACTTTCCACGTCGGGATGTCGGCTTCGAGCCTTCTTGCGAGAGACCTGCCACGTCGCGATCAAAGCCACCATCGCCAATGGCCCGCACGCCAGTCGCATCAGCAGGAAACTGTCGCCCAACGCACGCATCAACAGCGGGAAGAACATGCACCCCAACCCCGCACCGGTCAGCAACCAGGCACTTGCAGCCAACCGCCATCGCCCGTCGGTTTCTGAGATCTGGTGTGCACAACGCGCAAGCAATCCCAGAAACGAAAAGGGCAGCGCCGCAATCGCAAACAGGACCAGCCCTTCAAGCATTGACACCGAAATGTCTGCCCACAGAAACTCCCGAACAACCGTTGCCTTGAGGCGGTGAACGAAGGCGAACACCTCGGGTAGCGCGAGCACCATCACGCATCCGATCATCGCCACGACCGATGTGATCATCCAGCGAAGTTCGTGGTCTTCCGCTTGCTGCTGAGAAGCCCGCGCCGGTCCTGATTCTGAAACGCGGTGAGCATCGAAATTCTTAAACGTGATGTTGCGAAGCAGTCGTACCACGCGGGCCAACACCGTCGGACCCATCGCAGTCGCCAACATCGCAGCCGCCACCGCGAGTCGAAACGTCAGTGGCGACGCATCCATCGTCAGGTAGGCGCACTCGGTAAAGGCTTCGCACAACATGACCAGCGACATACCTGCCAGCGTCGCGACCATGGCGACGGGCAAACCGGGGTGGCTGACCATCCGAGTGATCGAGTGGCGAGTCATCGAGTGGGAATTGGCGGTTGGCTGTGACATCGTGGGCCTCGTGCCCAATCAAGCTTGCGTTCACGGCAGTGGGATTCCGTTCCCGACTGCGTTGTATACGTCTGAGTCGTTGCGTCGAACGCCTGTCGCGTTGAATTCTAACGGTTTTCGGAGCGAATCGACAAGGGAGAACCGTTGGATTCCGCGGCGAAACCAACACAATTGTCGCTCCAAACTCGCTAGCGGGGATTAAGCTTCTGCTTCGCCAGCAAGCGATGTTCCTGAATCCGGCTTAGGCGCAACACACGCTTCCAACCCGCGTGGGCGGCTTGGGCGTCACCTTGCAGTTCCATCAATCGGGACCAGTGCAGCCAACTCTCCGGATCTTCGTCATTGAGATTCAAAGCCACGAGCAAGACGCGGTGTGCTTCCGGTAGGTTGCCCGCTTCGATCGCGGCTTGGCCTTCCTGCCGCAGATGTTCAATTTCGGAAATGAAGTCCGGGTCGCTGACGACTCGCCCGTGCTGCACCACGAAGACCAGCGAACCAATCCAGACAACGATCACACCTGCAAGGGACAGGTACGACGCCCACGCGGGAATGTCGGAGGGCGTAATCCATCGCGAGAATATGAAGATGAGGGCAAACACCGCGAAAAGAATCGAATTCGCCAACCCCAACCATTCGCGTCGCAGCACCACGAGCCCGGCGCCGGGAATGATCGCATTTAACAGCAAGACCTTTGGCATTCGAATCACCTGTAAGACGCTCCATCGGTGCGGGCTGGTCTCGGGCACACGGGCCCCGGGGTGACAACATCATCCCGAATCGCGCAATTCATTTTCCCTTGCGAGATGCTCCAGCGCAACCTAACATCCCGCAACGGAGATTTCCACATGAACAAACACGGATTGAAACTAATCGGCGTAATTTTCGCAGGTTTGTTGGCCACCGGTTGCGAAACATCGGGGCCGACCACCAAGACATTCAGCTACGTTCGCCTCCCCGGCGTTGATCGAACGAGCGCATTTAGCGCCGCGGTTGACGCGATGCGCGAAAACCACGATATCGCCACCATCGACCGCGATCAGTGGGTGCTTCACAGCGTTCCGCAGGAGACCGAGGAAGAAGCCGCGACGCCAAGAGTCGGCGATCTTGTCGGAATTCCCCGCACTGTACGACGCGTCGTAACCGCCTACGTCACCGGCGACGATCAAAACGCCGAAGCCTGGTGCCGTGTCGCCATCGAACGCAACGAATCCAACGAGCACAACCTGTTCATTCACGACATGCAGCAGGATGACACGGCCACGGCCACGCCTGCCGATCGAGAAGCGGCCACCACCACCGAGCAGAATTCGGTGTGGCGAACCCTCCGTCGCGACAAACGGGCCGAACGCGAATTGCTCGACAAAGTCAGGGAAATGACCACCGGCAAATAGGCGCCGTTGCAAGGTCGGACGTGCCCTCCCAAACCCCATCAATCTTTTTCGCCCAGACGCTGCGGCATGTCCGCAAGGATATATGCCATGGTGGCCATCATCGCCACGTTCTGCTTCAATTCGAGCGGATTGACCTTATCCATCGTGTCTGCCGGCGTGTGGTGATAGTCGAAGTACTTTGAACCTTCGACTTCATGGCCCATCACAATGACCCCTTCGGGCTGCAACGGACTCACATCGGGCGCGCCATGCCCTTCACTCACATCCGTCGCACCGATTTTTTCCATCAGTGTCATGATATCGCGAAGCTGGTCAGCCGCGGCTTTCATGCGCGATTCGTCCTTGCAATCCACGCCATACCCTTTTGGAGCAAACGCCCCGCTGTCCGATTCCATCGCCGCGACATGGTTGGCCAACTCGTCGGCATGGTCCTTGGCGTACTGCTTTCCGCCGAACAACCCGATCTCTTCACCGGTCCAGAGCACGACGCGAATCGTACGCTTCGGTTGAAGCCCAAGGTCCTTGAGCAACTTCACCGACGCGAGCGCCATGATGCACCCGCCTCCGTCGTCGTGCGCCCCCTGACCAACATCCCACGAATCAATGTGCCCGCCGATGACCACGATCTGCTCCGGATGCGTCGACCCGCGAAGTTCGCCGACCACGTTGGCCGACATCGCGGGACCGTGGTTCTTGGCGTCCATCTTGATATTCAACACAACCTCGATGCCGCGTTTGGTCATGCGATCGATGGTCTCGGCATCCTCAACGGTGACGGCGGCGGCTGGGATCTGCACCGGTGCGTCCTTGTAGTTCATCGTTCCGGTGTGGGGCGTTCGCAAACTATGGGCGGTGACCGATCGAACCAGACACGCCACCGCACCCTTCTCAGCAGCCAGCCTTGCACCGTTCGTGCGAAAGCGCACCGTGTGCCCATATCCCGATCCCTTTTCAGAATCGTATGGCGGCATCGGATTGTTGAAGAGGACGATCTTGCCCTTGGCCCCATCACCGAGTTTTTCGAGTTCGTCTTCGTCGGCAACCACGACAACGGGCGCGGTGATTCCATCCGGTGGCGTACCGACGGACTTGCCCAACGCGAGCATCACCAGAGGCTGACGTCGCGGAGCCACCATCTCGCACGACTCGTTGCCCCGCACCCATCGGATCACTTCGACCGGTTCGGTGTGAACGTTGCTCATTCCGTCTTTGCGCAATTCTGCCGAAGCCCATTCGATCGCCCGGTCAAGTGCTTCCGACCCGCAAATGCGATGTCCAATGTCATCACAAAGGTGCTGCAATTTTGTGTAGGCGTCGTCACTCGTCAGCGCCGCATCGATAATCCGATCGGCTTGACTGCGGTACGCATCTGCGATCGGGCCCGCAACAGCCGCAGAAGCACCTGTGGCCATGGTGACGAGCATGATGAGTCGATGCACCCCAAGCCGTCGCGTGTGAACGTTTCTCAAGAAAAGATCCTCCAAGATCGCTGGTTTGCCAAGTTGAGGATTGGCGTTGCCACCCAATTTCCAAACGGAAATCCTAGCCAACCAAGGCGATTCTCACAAACCGACAAGGCCCGCAGGTCTCCGACGGCCTCCGCCCTCGACAGATTGGCGGTGAAAGATATAAATTGACCTGGAAGCTCACCTGATTTCCACGACGCCTTGCCCTGGATGATTCATGCTCACCCGTCTACTGATCTTGGCATTCTTCGCGGTCATCGCTGCCGACAATGGCGACGAATCGGGGCATGCGTCCGTTGAATCGCTCTACCAGCGCGTCGAATCGCTGCTGGCCGAAGAGAAGCCCGCACAAGCCGACGAGGTCGCCGACCGCATTGTCCGCTCAAACCCGCGATCGGCGATCACCCATCGCAAGTTGGCCGATCTTTTTGAAAAACACGCCCAGCGCGAATCGGCGATCAAGCATCTGCGCCAGGCGCTGGCCTACGATCCGACCCCGGAAGATCATTTTCACATCGGTCGGCTTCTCGTCGCCGAAGGTCGCCACACGATGGCCCTCGAACATCTTGAGCAAGCCAATGATCTCGGATTCAACGATCCGCAGCTTCATGCGGAGCTCGGACTCGCGTACGCCCGCATCGGACGCGACTTCGGGCACGTTCGCACCATCGACCTCGCAACCGGCGAACCCGGTCAGGCCACCGATGAATGGTATCTGATCAAACGCAGCGGCGTCGTGCTCGGAACATTCGAAGCCGCCCCGCGAAGCTCAGCCGTTTATCAACTCGAATTGGCATTGAGCGAGGGCGTGAAGCGCCTCGATGTCAGCACGGAGCTGGCCGAAGTCTGGATGCGTCGCGGTGAGTACAACCGCGCCCAGGCCATCTGCCTGCAAATCAAGAATCAGCTCGACGACGAAAAGATCGCGCCATCGACTCGCGCGGACGGTTATCTCGTTTATGCGAAAGCGGTGTATGGCCTCGACGACATGGAGCGATACATCGCCCTGGTCAGACAAGCCGCGAAGCTTGACCCAACTCGATCCGACGCCTGGCTGGCGCCCGCATATCGCCAAGCCGCCGACCGATACAAGCAACGTGGCGATTTGCCCCATTACACGCAATATCTCAAGGACTTTCTTGCGGAACGCCCCGATGACGCGGAGGGGCACTATGATCTCGCCATCGCATACCTGGAAGCCGGTGAGCGCGATCTCGCCGCACAGCACTTGCAAGCGTCACTTGACGCGCCTGGCGGTCATTCCCGCCGCAATCAAATCCTCGAACTGCTTAATTCCATCCATTCGAATTAGCCCCCGCGCCGATTGGCTCAAAACCCCGCCCCCGCTTAGAATTCATCCACGCGGATTGCACGTTGATGCAATCGCTGCAGTACAAATTGGCCGGCAACCTCTTACGGCGAAGGATAAATGACATGAAGATGACAAAGTTTGGCTTGTTGATCGCAATGTTCGTTGGTGCGCACACGATGTTGGCCGACGACACCCCTGATGCAAACAAACCCACCGAAGAAACGAAGATGAAGAACTCCGTGCTTGATTTTGAAATGAAGTCGATCAATGGCGAAGACGTCAAGCTTGAAAAGTTCCGCGGAAACGTACTGCTCATCGTCAACGTCGCATCGAAATGTGGCCTCACCAAGCAGAATTACGAGCAGCTCGAACCGCTCTACAAGAAATACAAAGACAAGGGCTTTGAGATTCTGGCATTCCCCGCCAACAACTTCCTGTCGCAGGAACCGGGCAGCAACGAAGAGATCGCCAAGTTCTGCGAGAAGTACAACGTCAGCTTCCCGCTATTTGCAAAGGTATCCGTCAAGGGCGACGATTGCTGCGACCTTTACAAATACCTGATCAACCACCCCAACGAAGACATCGCAGGCGAAGTGAAATGGAATTTCCAGAAGTACCTCGTCAACCGCAATGGCGACGTGATTGCAAAGTTCGGACCACGCACCAATCCCGAAAGCAAGGAAATCGAAGAAGCCATCGAAAAAGCGCTGGCAGAACCCAAGCCTGAAACGACAGCAACCGAATCAGAAGAGTAATCAGGAACACAATCACTGACCCAGTGCCACAGGCGAAACGAGTCCATCAATGTCTGACACGCAACTACACATGACGTCACCGGCCAAGGCATATCAAGAGCGGCGGGCGACGTTGGCAAAGAACCTCACCCGCCCGATGGTCATCTTTTCGGGACACGCGCTCGCCCGTTCCTATGCTTCCAACCCGCACACGTTTCGCGCGGAAAGCTGCTACCTGTATTTTGGCGGACCGCCGCTCGAACACGCGGCGCTGATGATCGAACCGGGCAGCGACGGTCAATCCGGTTGCACGTGGTTTCGCACCCCGCCCGGCCCGGATGATCCCTTGTGGCTTGGACCGACGCCATCCGACGCAACCTGTGCAGCCGCCATCGGGATCGAGGCATCTCAGGTTAAAGATTACAGCACACTCGAATCAGCCACCTCAAAAGGTAACATTGCCTGCATCAGCCCGCCCCATCCGGAAACGTTGGCATTTGCCTGCAAACTCAAACTCGCCAAACCCACCGATGAAGAATCGCTCGCCATCATCGATCTGCGATTGATTAAGGATGAGCACGAATTGGCGGCGATGCGCTATGCCGCAAAGGCCGGTGTGGCTGCCCACATTGCCGCGATGCGCGCGACTAGAACGGGGAATTGCGAAACCGACGTGCAAGCCGCCCTCGTCGCCGAACTCGTCCGCCACAACTGTCGCGAAAGTTTCTCGTCCATCTGCACCATTCGCGGCGAAGTGCTGCACGGTGAATGCGCCGGGCGAAAACTTCATAAAGGTTCGCTCATGCTCGTCGATGCCGGCGCGGAAGAGACCGGCTGCTATACAAGCGACATGACGCGAACGTACCCGGTCGATGGCGAATGGACCGAAGTACAACGTCACCTGTACGAAACGGTCCTCCGCGCCGAACAAACGGCAATCAAGGCCTGCGTGCCCGGTAAGCGCTATCTCGATATTCATCGATTGGCCGCACAGATTATCTGCGAAGGACTGGTCGACGCTGAACTGCTCAAAGGCACGCCAGCGGAGTTGGCTGATCGAGGTGCTTACGGGTTGTTCTTCCCTCACGGTGTCGGGCATCTGCTGGGCATGGGCGTTCACGATCTGGAAGATTTTGGCGACCTCGCCGGTTATGCGTCGGGTCGCAGCCGCCCGGAGCGATTCGGTGATTGCTTCCTCCGCCTCGACCGCGATCTGGCCCCCGGCATGGTGGTGACCATCGAACCTGGAATCTACCTGGTTCCGTCGATCTGGGAGCGCGACGCATTGGTCAAACCGTTTGACGATGTCGTCAATCGATCGGCGGTCGATGCACTGCTTGACGATGAATTCGGTGGTATTCGAATTGAAGAAGATGTCGTCATTGGCAGCGAGACTTCCGCCGGTCCGGAAGTGTTGA
Organism: Phycisphaerales bacterium UBA1845; assembly: GCA_002338715.1. Taxonomy (GTDB): domain Bacteria; phylum Planctomycetota; class Phycisphaerae; order UBA1845; family UBA1845; genus UBA1845. Next base: position 134,432 of record DDIR01000062.1, read on the forward strand.
CCGCCGCACTGCCGAATGATCCGGACGTCGTCTCAGCGATCATCGACGGAACAATCATCTAAAGGTGATTGGCTGCGATAATCCCGTAGGGTGGGCCGTGCCCACCGTCGTTTGAATGGCTTTCGACCACGACATGGTGGGCACGGCCCACCCTACAAGCATTCGCTTACTGTTGCGTCAGCAGGATGGCCATCCCCGCGACATAGACCAGCAGCAGCACCACCGAATCGACGCCAAGCCGCAGCACCCGGCGCTGCGTGCGATAGGCAATCCCCGCCAAGGCGATTGCCATCATCATCACGGCAAACAAGCCAGCCAGAATATTCAGGTTCGCCGAAAAGTTCGGGCCATACGTGCAAAGCGAATCGCCCGTACACCATGCCGAAACCTTGATCACCGGTACAACCAGCATATTGAACATGTTGCTGCCGAAGACGTTACCGAGGGCCATGTCCAGGTTGTTGATCCGCACTGCCGTCAAGCTCGTGGCGATTTCCGGTAGTGACGTGGCGATCGCCAGAAAGCAGATTCCAATCGCCGTCTTGCCCAGCGGCCGCCCGAGGTATTCGATGGGGTGCTCAGCCAACACATCTCCCGTCTTCGTCAACCACCATGCCGACATTACCGTCAGCACCGACACGACGACCAACGCGATCACAACACCGGCCGATCGTCCTGGCGCATCCTTCAACAGGGTGGTGACGGCATCGCGTTTCTCAAATCGCTGCGACAGCGTCATGAACCAGATGTACGTCACAATGATCGAAAGCGACGAGACGACTTCGATCGTCTGCTGAATGATCGGACTGCCCGCAAACTTCTGCACGGCCGCAATCGCGCTGATCGAAAACACGATCATCACGATGCCGAACGAACTGTTGAGCAGCTGCGCCGGGCGTGCTTCGCGCAAAACGGAACCGCCACCAGCCAGGGCCAGATTCATGATGACAATGATGACAATGTTAAACGAGCAACTGCCATAAACCGCAGCGAAGGCCATGTCCACCGAACCGATCGCAGCCGCCGTCGCACCGGCGACCACCTCAGGCAGACTCGTCACCGTCGCAAGCAGAAGCATGCCGACGAACGCCCGCCCGAGATTCCATTCGTCGGCGAAGCGGTCAGCCAATTTGGTCAGGCGAATCGCGATCAAGACGACGACAACTGCGGCGATCAACATTTCGCCAAGCAGCATGGGTGTGGTCACGTTGTTGGGGTAAAGCCATTGCGTCAGCACGGGTTCGCCTCGAAGACTTGCCTGGTGGTTTGGGGCAAGGGTCGCAGATTATAACCACGCATGGTAACGCCGGACAATTCGACAAATTCGCGAAATTTGGAATGGGGAAACTGCGGCCAACTAACCCGCGGAAAAGAAACGGGCACTGGTGCCTTCCGGTCCGACCCGTGCGCGAACCTTTTGCAGGCATCGCGGACATCGGCCTTCATAGGCGGTGCCAGCCGGGTTTTTGTAAATCCGAACATAAACATCGCAACATTCAAAATGGACGCCGATCCAGGCGCGCGGCTGCGGGCTGGAAATGGGCTCCGACTCACCCAGCCCGTCAATCTCGACAATAAAGTCCGGTTCGTCATGCATCAAGGTGTCTATCGGCAGCCTCAGGGCTCACGCTTCACTCGCTGCCAGAGCCTCGTAACGATCTCAGATAGCAGCTTGTTGCCCGATTGTTCCAATTCGTTTGTTTGCTTCATCGCTTCGTCGGCCTCTTCTGAATCGGCCAACAAGTTGGCATTCACCCACACGCTGCGATTCGCGCAGCGTACGGTTGCTTCAGCCAAAATGGCCGCGGCTTCCAAGTCGCTGAATAGCCACTTGTTGCACGGTTGAACCAGGTCACGCAGAGATTCAAGAACCTCGTAGGACTTTGCCGCAATGTCCAATGGAACCTTCAACGATCCGCGGATGGCCTGCTTCCTCTTCTCCTTTGCTTCAGGTGTTCCCGATTTGTCTTTTGAAACCGCAACGTACGCACCGTAGGCGGCTGCATCGTCGTCGATGGACTGTCGAAGTGCTTCATCAAGCGCACGCAACCGATCGGCGATCGGCCAAACCGGATCCTGATCATCCCCCTGCTTGTCCTTGTCCATCGAATACGCTGCGACCATCCGCGCAAGTGTCGCAGCCAGCGCCCC